>NZ_VOSS01000150.1 GCF_007997035.1 Ralstonia sp. TCR112
GGCAGGGTACGGCCACACCATCGTGGATCGGTTGCTAGGGTCGATGTTTCAGCTGTTGGAAAAAAACGCACCGCGTATTTGCGGTGGCGTTTTTGCTTGCGCATCGTGTGCTTACTTTCCAGGCACCAGATGCACGCGCGACTCGGTCGCGGCTTCGACGGCCTTGCGCGAATACAGCAGCGGGAAGTATTCGCCCTTGAGCCACAGCGGTGCCAGGTCGCGGTAGTGCGGGCTGTCGGGGTTGCCGGACTGGCCGGGGAGGTTGACGGCGCGGGAGTTGTCCCAGTTGCCGACGTCGACCACCGTGCGGAACGATGGGCCGTTGGTCTGCAGGAAATCGCTCGCGCGATACGTCGACTGGTTGGGCGTGTAAGCGCTGCCGCCTTCAGGCGTGGGGCCGACGTTGAGCTTGGCGCGCGTGGCCTCGTCGACGATGGCGGCGAACGGATGGGCGTTCAGGTTGTGGTGCAGTTGGCCCCAGTTCCACGCTTGCGGGTTCGGGCCCTGGCGCTTGACCATATCGGCCCACGCATTCTTCAGACTGGCGAGCAGCACGGCATCGCGTTTGGCGGCGGCTTGTTGCGGGTCTTCGCCGAATTTGCGTTCGCTGCCTTGCGGGTGCTCCAGCGTGTCGAGCATGACGGCGGTATCGGGCGCGGCCATTGCCTCGGCGCCGGCTTTGGACAGCACGGCATTCTTGAACGCGCCGCCAAGGTGGTGTGTGAACCAGACTTCATGCAGCGCGGCCTGCGGCGAATACGCCAGCATGGTCGCGTTCCAGCCCTTGAACAGGTTGAGCGCGGCTTGTGTGTCGGCGTCGTTGGACGACAGTGGCGCCAGCAGGGCCATCAGCCTGCGCGCGGGATCGAAACCATGTCGTTCTGCAGGCGCATCGAATCTTCGATCGACACCTTGTCCAGCCTGGCCAGCACTTCGTCAATGCGTGCGTGGCGCGAGCCGTTGGTCCACTCGAAGCCGAGTTTTCGCTCGCGGTATGGGTAATCCTGCGGCAGGTTCATCTCGTTGGACGAGGTGAAGTAGCCCGACTTCGGGTTGTAGGTGCTGGGCAGTTGATCGCCGCGCCAGAAGCCGGCCCATTCGAAGCGGCCGTCGCCGGGCACGGGCAGCAGGCCGTCCCAGTTGGGGCGGATCGGGGCGAGGCCGCCAGGCACCCAGCCGATGTTGCCCTTCGTGTCGGCATAGACCTGGTTTTCGGTGGGGGCGCCCCAGTTCATCATTGACTGCTTGAACTGCGCGAAGGTGCGTGCGCGCATGTAGCCGACCGAGCCGAAATACGGCGACATGCCCGGCGACAGCCACGCGGAGCGCACCGCGTAGGCGCGGTGCTTCTCGGCGTCGACGTAGATGACCGGGCCGTGGCGCGTGAAGGTGAGGTCGACGGGGCGGGAGTCACCGCCGCGCACCTTCACCGTTTCGTGCAGCACGGTGAAGGGCTCCCAGCCGCCGTTGTAGCGGTATTCGCTGTTGTTGGCCGGATTTAGCTCGTAGACGTAGAGGTCTTCCTGGTCGATGTTGAAGATGGTGAGCCCGAACGCCACGTGGCCGTTATGGCCGATCGACACGGCCGGCAGCGAGGGCTCTCCGGCGCCGATGATGTCGAGCGTGGGTGTGCTGACGTGGGCGATGTAGCGCAGGCTCGGTGCCGAATACGCGCGGTGCGGGTCGTTGGCCATCACGGCGCGGCCGGTGGTCGATTTGCCCGGCGCGATCACCCAGTTGTTGCTGCCCTCCATCGTCTCTTCGAGGTTGGCGGCGGCCGCGACGCGCGTGCTGTCGACGTCTACACCCTTGAGCGATTCCGGCGTGAGTTTCACGCCTTGCGTGGCGAGCGTGAAGACCTTCAGCAAGTCCTTCGGCAGGCATGGGTCTAGGCCTTCGGGCAACTGGGTTTGCCAGGCGGGCTGCAGGCCGAAGCGGACGGTGTCGTCGGCGAGGTTGGCCTTGCAGGTCACGTTGGCGCGTGCAACTTCCGATTGCAGATTGCGCGTCAGGCCGTGGCTGCGGATGCGCACCACGTCTTCCGGTGCCCAATGCGCGGGCGCGTAATTCAGCTTGCGGAATTCGAACGGCATCTGCTCCGGATGCCTGGCCAGCCAGTCGACATACGCGTTGATGCCGGCTACGAAGCGCGTGGCAATGCGCTGCGCGTCGGGGCTGTAGCGGTTCCATTCGACCTGCATGTCGCCGCGATAGAGAAACAGCCGCGTGGCGCGATCCTGTTCCACATAGGCCGGGCCGAACACTTCCGACAGTTCGCCCAGACCCCGGCGGCGCCACAGGTCGATCTGGAAGAGACGGTCTCGCGCGGCATTGAAGCCTTGCGCGAAGAAGCCATCGTCTTCGCTCTTGGCGTAGATGTGCGGTACGCCCCAGCGGTCGATCAGGATATCGGCGGGCTTTGACAGGCCGGGTACGGCGATGGTCTGCGTGGCCGTCGTGGGCGCGTCTTTGGCTGCAGCCTGCGTCGAAATGCCGAGTGCAACGGCAGACAACAGAACGGGAAGCGAACGGATAGGCATGGCGATGCAGTCTCCTCTCTGAGCCCGGAATGCCCGCGCAGCCCAGATGGGGCAGGGAGGATTCAGGCGTTCTTATGGATGCAGCAGACAGCCGCGAGCGCGGCTGATGGGAAGGGCAAGCTGGCCGATCGGCTGAGCGGGTGCTGGCAACTGCTAGGGGAGAGATGCCCCACCGATCGGCACAGACCAACGAGTATGCGGATGCGCCGCCACATACGCCAATGACTTTTGTTCGGTCAACCATTCCGTCAAGGCATGGTTGCCGATGTGTCATGCCAGCGTTTCGGGCCCCGTCTTGCGATGCACATTGGCGGCCAGCACGTGACCCAGCTCGCCCGGGAAGATCGGCTTGGTGATGACGGATTGATAACCGGCTTCCTTCGCTGCCTTGAGGCGGATCGGGTCGGCAAATGCCGTCACGGCGATGGCGGGCAGGTCGGTCAAACCGCGTTCGCGCACGGCCCGCACGAGCTGCATGCCGTCCATGCCCGGCATGGCCAGGTCGCTCACCAGCGCGTCGAAGGGGTAGGCGTTGGCCGCCGCTTCCTCCAGGGCATCCAGCGCCGCCGCACCGCTGGGTACGGTGACAACCTCGGCGCCATAGCGCTCCAGCATCAGTGCGATCACGCCGAGCGATTCGGGGTTGTCGTCCACCGCCAGCACGCGGATGCCGTCCAGCGTCGGCATGCCCGTCCCCGCGACGAGGCCCGGCGTGCGGTTGGCCTGTTCGCCCGGTTGCGCGGCATGCAGCGGCAGCGACACGGCCATGGTGGTGCCACGGTCTGCGCCACTGCTCGCGGCGGTAATGCGGCCGTGATGCAGCTCGACGAGTTGCTTGGCAATCGCCAGCCCCAGGCCGAGCCCGCCGTGGCGGCGCGTGCTGGACAGATCCGCCTGCTGGAACCGGTCAAAGATATGCGGCAGGAAGGCGGGCTCGATGCCGATGCCCGTGTCGCGCACGGTAGCGACCACGCCTTCGGGCGCCGGATGTACCGAAAGCCGGATGTGCCCGCCCTCGGGCGTGAACTTGACGGCATTGGCCAGCAGGTTCCAGAACACCTGCTTCAGTCGCCCGGCATCGCCTTGCAGCGTCGGCACCGGCAGGAATTCGGTCTCGATGGTGATGTTCTTCTGGCGCGCCATCGGCTCGATGGTCTCGCGCGCCCGTTCCAGCACGTCGGCCAGGTCCACGGGGCCGATCTCCAGCGGGACCTTGCCCGAGAGGATGGCCGACATGTCGAGCAGATCGTCGATCAGGTGAACCTGTGTGCGCGCACTGCGCTCGATGGCTTCAATGCCGCGCTTGAACATCGCCTCGTCGTAAGGGCGCATGTTCAGCAGCTGGGCCCAGCCCAGTACCGCGTTGAGGGGGGTGCGCAGTTCGTGGCTGACCGTCGCCAGGAAGTCGTCTTTCAGGCGGCTGGCGCGCTCGGCTTCCTCCCGCGCGCGGGATTCGGCTTCGAGCAGCTGCGTGCGGCGGGCCTCGGCCTGGCGGCGCTCGCTGATGTCGATCACGGCGTTGGTCAGGCCGATGATCTCGCCGGTGTCGTCGCGCAGCGGCATGACCACCACGTCGTAGACCACGCGCTGCGTGTGGCGCCGCCGGAAGGCGAACTCCACGCGCGTGGGCGTGCCGGTTGCGATGACGCGCTGGCCTGCCTCGGTCAGGCGCGATGCGGCGCGGCGGCCGAACACTTCGCGCACCGTCCGCCCCAGCAGCTGTTCGGGCTGCAGGCCGAACACGGGGTTGTGAACCCACGTGAAGTGCATCGTGTTGTCGACGTCGTAGAGCGAAATGGGCGAAGCCTGCAGCGCGGCCAGCAGGCGTTGCTGCGACAGGCGTTGCTGGGTTTCAGCCCGCGCGCGCCGTTCTGCTCCCGCGCGGGCGCGGCGCAACTGCTCGCACAAGGCGCAGATGAGCAGCGCACCGACCCCAAACACCGTCATCTGGATTGGCGTGAGCGGCACGGCGGCGGGCCAGCTCTGCAGCGCGGCCAGTCCCGTGAAGAGCCCCGCATAGCAGACGATCGCCAGGATCCCCGGCCAGAAGCCGCCGTACCACGCGGCAATCGTCACCACCGGAAAAGCCAGGTAAAAGGGCAGGTGGATGCCCAGCGCCGATTCGAGCAGCAAACGCCCGATCGTGCCGACTACGGCAGCACCGATGGCCACCAGCCATGCTGACGGACGTATAGCCGGCGCACCGTTGAACCCGGTCGTGCTGAAGGGCCCAGGGTCCGGCAACCGGGCAGGGTCAGCAGCGCGCGCGTCCGACGGGCGGGATGAAGAGGGCAGGATGGACGTCACAGTCGGGCGCAATACCGGGCGTAGAACAAGGCAGCCAAAGGTGACTCAGGATACGAATTGGCCGCCTCCGATGCCATCGGGGTTTCGCTGACACGCTTGCAAGACAGCGCCCGATTCTTGCTCAGGCCAGCAGCGGCGCGGCCTGGCGGGTTTATCCCCCTGAAGAGGGGTGTCCCGCTGGTCCCGGGAGCGGATCGCGCATGCGGTCGCGCTGCGTCAGCGCGGGGAACAGCCGCATCCAGGCGGCCACCACCAACAGCGTGCCGAGGCCGCCAATCACTACCGAGGCCACCGGCCCAAACAATCCGGCCAGCATGCCCGACTCGAATTCGCCCAACTGGTTGGACGCGCCCACGAACACGGAATTGACCGCACTCACGCGCCCGCGCATGGCATCGGGCGTATCGAGCTGCACCAGCGACGTGCGGATCACCACACTGATCATGTCCGATGCGCCCAGCAGCACCAGCGCGAGCATCGACAGCGGCAGCCAGCGCGACACCCCGAACACCAGCGTCGCCAGCCCGAACACGGCCACGGCGGCAAACATCACCCGGCCAACATGCCGATCCAGCGGACGGTGCGCTAGGAAAAGCGCCATGCCCAGCGCCCCAACCGCCGGCGCCGAGCGCAGCAGCCCCAGCCCCCACGCGCCCGTGCCCAGGATGTCGCGCGCATAGATCGGCAGCAGCGCCGTCGCACCGCCCAGCAGCACGGCAAACAGGTCCAGCGAGATGGCGCCCAGCACCACCGGCCGCCTCTTGATGAACGCGATACCCGCAAACAGCGATTCGAGGCTCACCGGCGTGCTGACCGGCACCGCACGCTCCATCCGCACCAGCGCCAGCAACACGTGTGCGAGCAGAAAGAGCCCGGCTGCCGTGGCATACACCACGGGCGCACCGGCCACGTACAGAAAACCGCCCAGCGCCGGCCCCAGGATGACGCCGGTCTGCCCGGCGGAGCTGGACAGCGCCACGGCGCGCGGCAATGCCTGCGGCGGCACGAGCGTCGGGAGCAGCGCTTGCAGCGTCGGCGTCTCGAACGCGCGCATTGCGCCAATCACGACCACGCACAGGAAGATGGGCTGCACGCCGGCATGCCCATTCGCTGCCATGACGGCCAGTGCAAGCGCCACCAACGCCTCGATGGCCTGACACGCGCGTACGACGTACCGCCGATCGTAGCGGTCCGCAATATGGCCGGAGGCCAGCACCAGCACCACCGACGGCAGAAACTGCGCCAGCCCGACCAGCCCCAGGACATAGGCGCTGCGCGTCAGGTCGTAGATCTGCCAGCCGACGGCCACCCCGAACATCTGGTAGGCGAACGTGGTGGACAGCCTGGCGAACCAGAACAGCCGGAAGGCGGGGTAGGAGAACGGCGCATGTGACAGCGTTTGCGCAGATGCGGAAGAGGAAGCGGGGGAAAGACCGGCGTCGCCAGACACGTTGGAAGTGCGCCGGAAGCCGGCGATCAATGAAGGAGGCGGAAAGAATGCGTGAACCGACCGTCATCCTAACGGAACTCCGCCCTGTGGTGCCGGCCGCCCGGGTACGTGGCTTGCGGAACTGCCGGTACATCGTTACAGGAGATTTCATCATGGCCACGCATCACGCCCGGTCCAAGCCGGTGCCGGCCAAATCGAAGGCCAAGCAGCAGAACCACCGTTGGTCGCACCATGTGATGGAAACCAGCGACGCGCTGGACCTCGAACCCGACATCTTCAAGTCGCGCAGCCCCGCGCGGATTGCGGCATCGCTCAAGGCATCGGCCGAGCACAGCCGGCGGCGCAAGGGGACGGCATTCCAGTCGGCCATGTCGATGCTGACGTTCTATATCAATCGGGCGGGGCACAACCTGAGCGCCGGGCGGCGCCGGATTCTCGAACGCGCCAAGGACGCGCTGCGTGCCGAATTTGGCCGCCCTGCGCACGGCACGGCGAAGGTCCGGCATTGAGGAACGGACGGGGCTCAGATGGTCAGCATGACGCTGAGCAGTTGGCGAGCGACGGCCTTGTAGTCGGCCTCGTCGCCCTGGGGCGAATACGTAGACAGTGTCTTGCCCCGGTATTTGACCGTGACGATGCCGTTGCGGGTCGAATAGGTGGCCTCGATGCTTCTGCCGCCACGCTCCAGGTTGAAGGGAATGGTCTCGGCGACCAGTCGCGCGGTTTCGTGTGTTGACGGCGGTGTGGGCGGTACGGCCGACAGCGGAGCGTATGAGGCGGGGGCTTGTTCGGGGTGGCGCATGGCGCCTCCTCTTGGGGGACACGGGTATGCACTGCAACGCATGTTCCGTACCAGCCCGGTTTGGCGTGCCAATGCCGTGCGGCCGCACGAAAAGTGGCACGTCGACGGTGAGAAGGCGCTCGACATGTGCGTGGGTTTGACGTCATGCGTCGGTCCGCTGACGATATTTGTCAGATTTGTAAACGCAATTAACCGCCAGGCATTTTAGGACCCGTGCAAATCCGGGCTATCAAGGCGGAGGGGCAGGTGCCATTCTGGTAAGTGCCATGGCGCGCGCATCGAAGCCACCGCATGCAGATCGCGCCTTGCAGGCACCCCTGCCGACGTTCCAACCATGCCAACAAGGAGGCGATATGGGTTCCCATACCTACAAGATGATCGAGCTGGTCGGTTCTTCACCCGACTCCAGCGATGCGGCGGTCCGCAACGCCATCGCGCGCGCGGGCGAGACGCTCAAGCATCTGGACTGGTTTGAAGTGCTGGAAACGCGAGGCCACCTCGTCGACGGCAGGATTGCCCACTGGCAGGTGACGATCAAGGTTGGAATGCGGCTCGAGACGCTGGAGAGCGAAAAGTCCGCCGGCAAGAAGAAGGGCAAATAGCGGGTCAAGAAAAAAGGCGGCCAGGATTGCTCCGGCCGCCTTTTTCATGAGGACTGCGCTGCAGCGTTATTGCGCCTGCGTGAAGTCCAGTGCGTTGGTCAGGTCGCCCATCGGCTTGTTGCCGTTGGAGATGAGCGCGGCGTCACGTTGCTTGATACCCGGCAGCGTCGGCAGGTCGAAGCGGTGCGTGATCAGGCGCAGGACCGAAGCCGTGTCGTACTGGGTGTGGTCGACGAAACCCTTCTTGGCGAACGGCGAAACGATGATCGCCGGGATACGCGTGCCCGGGCCCCAGCGATCGGCCTTCGGCACCGTGGCGTGGTCGTAGAAGCCACCGTTTTCGTCATACGTCACGACGATCACCATGTTCTTCCACTGCGGGCTCTTCTGCAGCTGGGCAATCACGTTGGCGATGTGCGCGTCGCCGTCAGCCACGTTGGCATAGCCCGGGTGCTGGTTCAGGTTGCCTTGCGGCTTGTAGAACGTGACGGCGGGCAGCTTGCCTGCGGCGGCGTCTTGCAGGAAGGCGGCGTCGTAGTCGCGCAGGTGGGCCGCACGCTCAGCAGCGCCGCTGGCCGTGGCCGGGTCAAAGCGGCTGAAGTAGTTGAACGGCTGGTGGTGCGGTTGGAACTGGATCGAACCGCTGTAGATCACGCTGCGCGTAGCGTTCGGAGCGTCGGCAAGGGCCGCGTTCCAGGCGCCGGCGTACCAGGCCCAGTCCACGCCGCGAGCGGTCAGCAAGTCACCGATGTTGGTGGTCGACTGCTTCGGCAGGGTGGTGGCCTTGGTCGGATCGGCGTAGGCCGCGTTGCCGCTGGCCACGGCGTTGCCCGACGGCTGGTACGGCGGCTGCATCGTGTTGACTGCATACGCACTGCCGTCCTTTTCCAATGGCGTCAGGTTGCCGTCCTTCGTCGGGTTGCCATCGTCGGCAGCGCCTGCGTACGAGGTCGGCGCACCAGCCATCACCGAGCTTGCAGCCGGGATGAGCGCCGGGCTGCCGTCTGCATTCGTCTTGACATTGGCGATGCTGCCCTTTGCCGGCGAGGTGGCGGCGTTCGGGTAGATCGGTGCACATGCGCAGACCAGGTACTGGTGGTTCAGGAACGAACCGCCGAATGCGCCCATGAAGAAGTTATCCGCCAGCGTGTATTGCTTGGCGATGTTCCACATGGCCATCTTGCTGCCGTCGTAGTAGCCCATGGTCAGGCCGCCGGCATCGGCAAAGGCGGCGAACTTGTCGTTCTTTCCACCGTTGATCTGCATCTGGTTTTGATAGAAGCGGTGCCAGAGGTCGCGCGTGATGACGTTCTGGCCGACCACCGTGCCCGTGCTACCAAAGCCCGAGGCGCTGTCGATCTGGAACATCTGGTTCGGCATGTTGGCCGTGGACGCCTGCGTGATCTGCACGCTTTGGCCGGCTGCGGTCACGCCACCCCACGTGGGCGGCAGCGTCGGCAGCACCGAGCCGTCGAAGTCCTTCTGCGCAACGGCGGTACCGGTCGAAGTCGGGTTCACGCCGGGGATGCCGTTGGCGCCCGGGAACAGGCCGTACAGGTTGTCGAAGCCGCGGTTTTCCGCGTAGATCACCACGATCGTCTTGACGTTGTTGGCCAGCGCCACGCGCTTGGCCACGCCGTCGCGCAGGGTCTTGCCGATGTCGCCGCCATTGACAACGGCGTCGGCGATCAGATCGATGGCCTGGTCGATTTCAGCCTGCAGCGCAGCCTTGATGCCAGCGTCGGCTTCCTTGTTGTGGTCGTCGAGCAGCTTGTCGACCGTCACGCCAAGGCGGGCGGCGAGCGCCGTCTTGGCCGCGTTCAGGTCGCCGCCGTTGCTGTCCATCAGCACGGCCAGTTCGGTCGAAATGGCGCTGACGACGGCGTTGGCGCCAGCCGGCGCGCGAAACACCAGCGGCTGCGTGATGGCCGTGTGGGCGCCGGTGTCCGGGTCGTTGCGGAACGCGTCCGTACCGATTTCAACGGCGATGGGGCCCGTGCCCGACAGCGTGTACGTGCCGTCCTTGGCGGTGCGCGTGCTGGTTTCACCGGCATCGCACTTGCCATTGTTGTTGGCGTCGATACAGACCTTGGCATTCTCGAAGTAGCTGCCCGTCACGACGCCCGAGGTGGACGCGGAGGCATTGCTGCTCGAATCGCTGCCACCACAGGCAGACATGCTGGCCGCGACCAACGCGGTCAGCGGCAAAAGACGAAGCGCTCGGCTCATGATTTCCCTGGTTTGTTGTGTGGGGGACGAAAGCGAGCCGGAGTCTGTGCTTCGTGTGTGACAAGTTGATGATGAAAACGCAGGCGTGGAACCGATTTCGCCCCAGTTGAGCGTGATGACCATCATCAGGATGAGCAGGGGCACCACCGAACGTTTGAAGACATTTGCCACCATGGGACCTCTCCAAGGGCTGACGTGACACGCGTTTGACGACATCAAAGTGTCATGGGACCCATGCTAAGTTGCAAGGCTCCCAACATTTCGCCTATCGCAAATGCGCCGCCCTCTGCCTGCCGCAACTCTTCGCGTGATCGTCGTTTCCGCGCTTGCGCTTGTCGGGCTGGCTGCCGGGTTGAGCGACTGCGGGCGAGGGGAGGCGGCCGTGACGCAGGCGGCATCCGCGCCGGCTGCCAAGCCAGTAGCGGCCCCCGCTTACGAAAAAGCCTTCTACACGATGATGGCGACGCGCCGCCCATCGGTGCCCGCGATGACGGCATTGGGCAAGGCGCTGTTCTTCGACCCGGCCCTGTCGGCCTCGGGCAAACTGTCCTGTGCAAGCTGCCACAGCCCCACGCATGCCTACGGCCCGCCGAACGATCTGTCGGTGCAGCTTGGCGGCACTGGCATGAACAGGACGGGCGTGCGCGCCGCGCCGTCGCTGCGCTACCTGCAGAACGTGCCGCCGTTCACGGAACACTTTTACGAGAGCGACGGCAACGACTCCGAAGACCAGGGCCCGACCGGCGGCTACACGTGGGACGGCCGCGTGTCGTCCACGCATGAGCAGGCGCGCATCCCGCTGTTGTCTGCACACGAGATGGCCAACGGCACGCAGGCCAGCGTCGTGGCCAAGCTGCGCAATGGCCGCCACGCGCAGACATTCCGTCAGGTATTCGGTAACGACATCCTCGACAACGAAGACACCGCCTTCCGCGCGGCACTGATGGTGCTTGAGGTCTTCCAGGAGACGCCGTCCGAGTTCTATCCGTACGACAGCAAGTACGACGCGTTCTTGCGCAAACAGGTGAAGCTGTCGCCGCAGGAGATGCGCGGTCTGCAGGCATTTGCCGATCCGGCCAAGGGCAACTGCGCGTCGTGCCACGTGAGCGCCATCAAGCAGGACGGCGCGTTCCCCGCCTTTACCGATTTCGGCCTCATTGCCGTGGGCGTGCCCCGCAACCGTGCGCTCGCCGCCAATGCCGACCCGAAGTTCTTCGACCTCGGTCTCTGCGGCCCCGACCGGACCGATCTGAAAGACCGCGCCGACTATTGCGGCCGCTTCCGCACGCCGTCGCTGCGCAACGTGGCGCTGCGCAAGTCGTTCTTCCACAACGGTGCGATCCATTCGCTGGAAGATGCGGTGCGCTTCTACGCCCAGCGCGACACGCAACCGCAGAAGTGGTATCCGCGCAAGGCGGATGGCACGGTCGACAAGTTCGATGATCTGCCCGCCCAGTACCGCGCCAACGTCAACATGGAGCCGCCGTTCGGGGGCAAGCCGGGCGATAAGCCCGTGCTGTCCGAGGCCGACGTGCGCGACATCGTTGCCTTCCTCAAGACGCTCACTGACGGCTACCGCCCCGCGCGCGCGGCGCAGGCCGGCGCTCAAGGCGGCAGCCGCGTTGCACAGCGCTAAACGTCCGGAGGCCTGCCGCGGCCCGTTTGTTGCAACACCTTGCGGGGGGATTCGCGCAAGGCCGCGCGTGCGCTGCGGTTATCATCGGCGGATCGTCTTTCTGCTGTTTTCCACTTCCCGCTATGACTTGGCTTGCTGACCCGTCCATCTGGATCGGCCTGTTCACCCTCGTGGTGCTCGAGATTGTTCTCGGCATCGACAACCTCGTTTTCATCGCCATCCTGGTCAACAAGTTGCCGCCGGCGCTGCGCGACCGTGCCCGGATGATCGGTCTGGGCCTGGCCCTGGTGATGCGCATGGTGCTGCTGGCCACCATGTCGTGGCTGATCGGGCTGACCAAGCCGTTGCTTACGCTGGGGCCCGTCGATCTCTCGGGCCGATCGCTCATCCTGCTGCTAGGCGGCTTCTTCCTGTTGTTCAAGGCCACGTCGGAGCTGCACGAACGTCTGGACGGCCAGCCGCAGGACGAAAGCCATGGCAGCGGGCACGGCAAGTTCTGGAATGTGATTGCGCAGGTGGTGATTCTCGATGCGGTGTTCTCCATCGACTCCGTCATCACCGCCGTGGGCATGGTCAACGACCTGCCGGTGATGATGGCGGCCGTGGTGATCGCCATGGGCGCCATGCTGTTTGCCTCGCGCCCGTTGACGGAGTTCGTCAACGCGCATCGCACGGTGGTGGTGCTGTGCCTGAGCTTCCTGCTGATGATTGGCTTCTCGCTCGTTGCCGAGGGCCTGGGCTTTCATATTCCGAAGGGCTATCTGTACGCCGCCATCGGCTTCTCGATCCTGATCGAGTTCTTCAACCAGGTGGCCCAGCGCAATACCGTGCGTTACGAGCGTCGCCGCCCGCTGCGCGAGCGCACCGCCGATGCCGTGCTCAGCCTGCTGGGCGAGCGTCGCGGCGCGCCGGCGGAGTCCGAATCGCACGAGGCGGTTTCGCACGAGGCGGGCCAGCACGTGCCCGAGACTGTGTTCCGCCCGGAAGAGCGCAGCATGGTCAGCGGCGTGCTCGACTTGGCCGAGCGGTCGGTGCGCTCCATCATGACGCCGCGCCACGATATTTCGTGGGTGGACCTGGACGCCGACGCGGCCGTCACGCGCAAGCTGCTGCTGGCTGTGCCGCACAACCAGTTTCCGGTGTGCCGCGGCGGGCTGGATGACCTCGTGGGCGTGGCGCGCGCCAAAGATCTGATGGGCGATCTCGACACCCGTGGCTCCATCGACGTAGACCGCAGCGTGAAGCCCGCGCTCAAGGTGTCCGACAACATCGGCATCCTGCGCCTGATGGATCAGCTCAAGCGTGCGCGCGGCCGCATGCTGGTGGTGACCGATCCGCTGGACGTCGTGCAAGGCGTGGTGACGCCCATCGACGTGCTCGAAGCCATTGCGGGTGAATTCCCCGATGAAGACGAACGCCTGGGCGTGGTGGAAGTCAGCGATGGCTGCTGGGAAGTCGCCGGCGAGGCGGACCTGCGCCAGCTCGAAGATGTGCTGCACGTCGACTGGCTGCTCGACGAAGGCGGCGGCGCCACGAGCCTGGGCGGTTACCTCTTCAACCAGTGGGACCGCCTGCCCGAAGTGGGCGACACGCTGGTGCGCCACGATCTGCGTTTCGTGATCCTTGAAGCAGGGAGCCGCCGCATCGTGCGCGTGCGCATCGAGCGCATGGAAGATGTGACGGCCCCAGAGGCTGAAGCCTAAGACGCGGCCGATGAGGCCGCCTTGGTGCGCGCGCCAATCCAAGGCTGAGCACCCCCGCCAGCACGCACGCAATGCCGCCCACCTGGCGCGCGCTGACGGCCTCGCCGAGCAGCGCGGCTGCAAACACCACGGCTGCCACAGGCGCAAGCGCGGTGAACAACGATGCCTCGGCACCGCTCACGCGCGCAGCGCCGGCATACCAGAGCACAAAACCACCAACCGTCGGTACGATGGCGTAATAGGCCACGGCCATCAGCGCGTGCGTTGCCTGCGCCGATGCGTGCAACTGCCACGGTGCTTCCCACAGCGCGGGCGCCAGCGCCGTCAGCAAACCGAATGCACTCATTAATGCCGACAGGGCCAGCGGCGGTACCGGCGTACGCAGCCGCTTGTTGAGCAGGATGAAGAGTCCCTCGCACACCACGGCGCCCATCACCAGCAGATTGCCAAGCAGCGGATGTGCCGCGTCGCCGCGCGGTTGCAGGGCGATGGTCAGCACGCCGGCGGTGGCCAGCCCAATCGCCCCGAGCACCGCGCGCCCGGGCCGCTCCCCCAGCAGCACGATCGCAATGAGTGCCGACATGACCGGCAGCGTCCCAATGATGACGCCCGCGTCTGCGGCCGACGTGTGCCGCAGCCCCGAAATGAGCAGCGTCGTATAGCCCACGCTGCCGGCGGCCGCCTGCAGGAAGAGCAGCACCCAGTCGCGGCGTGCAAGCACGGGCCAGCGCGAACGGGTCATGCGCATGATGACGAGGAACATCGGCAGTGCCATCGCAAAGCGCAACGCCGTCGCCGTGAATGGCGGCAAGCCCGCCGCGATGATCTTGCTGGCCGCAACGGTGCTGCCCACCAGCACCATCGCCAGGGCAAGGTAGAGATAACCTTCAAGTCGTTTGGACAGTTTGGGCATATCGCATCCTGCGTGTGTGGAGGTCGCAGGATGGGCGCACGCGATGCGCGCGTCTTGAACGAAATTGCAGCGGCGGAAGCGTCGGAAGATGCGCCTAGCGCGCCGCCGCCACCATGCCCGGCGATACGCCGTACTTGCGCACGAACTGCCGCGTCATGTGGCTCTGATCGGCAAAGCCGCAGGCGGCCGCCACGTCCGCCAACGGCTCGCCTTGGGCGATCAGCCGACGCGCCAGGGCCACGCGCCGTTGCACCTGATAGGCGTGCGGTGTGAGGCCGGTCACGCGGGCAAAGCCGCGCAATACCTGGAAGCGGCTCAGGCCAGTTTCGTGTGCGAGGTCGAGGAGGGAGATAGCGGCAGCCGGGTCATCGTCGATGCGCGCTCGGGCAAGTCGGATGGCGTCGGGTGCAGCGTCGCCGTGTTTGCCGGTTGCCCGGTTTGCGGGATGCAGCGCGTCCGCCAGTACCGATAGCAGCAGCTGCTCGCGGAGCAGGGCGTCGCCTTGCGCGGCGGGCACGGTCATCTGCGCAAACAGCAGGCGGACGCGCGGTGCGAGATTGGCGTCGTGGATGACAGGGCGGTCAAACTCGGCATCCCCGGCCTGGCTGGGGTGCAGGTCGGTGGCCAGGTCGGTGACGACGCCGGGGTCGAGGTAAAGCATGCGCCACGCGCGACCAGCGTCGCCGATGGGTGTGCCATCGTGCACTTCAAACGGATTGACGGTGATGACGTCGCCCGCGCCGGCTTCCACCGTGCCGCGTCCGCTGAACGACTTCTGCGCCCCGCGATCGACGATGCCGATGCCGAACTGGCCATGCGTGTGACGTGGAAAAGCGTGACCGGAATCTGCAGCGACGGCTTCCACGCCGCGCATGGCGCAGCGGTGCATCGAGAACGCGAGGTTGGCCGGCCGGTTGGACAAAGGGCGGTTCCTTGTGAGGGGAATGCGCGAATCTGTGGGTCTGCAGCGTCGCAGCAGCATACGCTTTCTTCGCATTTCGCTCATTTTTTGCGCACAGGCGGTTGGTATGCTTCGGCTTTCTGCGGCAATGCGCCCGGTAAGATGACGCCGTGCCTGCGGCCGGGCACCGCGGGAACCGCTCCCGCGGCGGCGCCCGGCAGCCTCTGACTGATCCATGCGCCCGTCTTTCGGTATCACCTCCAAGCTGTTCGTTGCGTTGTTCATGCTGAGCATCGTCGTTGCGCTCGCCATGGGCGCGGCGGTGCGCTGGCGGTTCGACGCCAACTTTCTCGACTACGTGAATGCGCGCGAGGCGGAGCGCATGGCGTCGCTCGCGCAAGGCGTGGAGGCGGCCTACGCGCAGCACGGCAGCTGGGATTTCCTGCGCGACGATCGCATGGCGTGGTTCCGCCTGCTGCGCCGCGAAGGCGCGCGGGCACGCGCCAACGGCATGGGCGGTGACCGCTTCGACCTGCCGCCGGGCCATCGCTTCGAGCCGCTGCCACCCGGCCCCGACCGCAGCATGGACAGAGACATGCCGCCGCCCGGCCCGCCTCCCGCAGGCAGCATGCCGCCGCACCCGCCCAGCGAGCCGCCGATCCCACACTCGCCGATCTGGCTGCTTGATGCCCAGCGCAACGTCATCATCGGCGACGGGCCGCCGCTAGGGCCGAACGCGCGATGGCACGAACTGCACCACAACGGCCAGATCGTCGGCTGGTTGGCCATGCCGCCGCGCGTGCGCGTGCCCGAGGGCGCCGATCAGGCCTTCCAGGCGCAGCAGTTGCGCGCTACGTGGATCATCGCCGGGCTGTCGGTCCTGCTGGCGGCGCTGGTGGCGGTGCTGCTCGCACGCGGTCTGCTGGCGCCGATGCGCCGGCTGACCGATGCCGCCCGCCGCATGGCCGACGGTGACTACGCCACGCGCGTCGACGTGCATTCGCGCGATGAACTCGGCGAGCTGGCGGCGGATTTCAACCACCTTGCTGCGTCGCTGGAAGCCAACCAGAAGATGCGTCGTCAGCTCACGGCCGACATTTCGCATGAGCTGCGCACACCCCTGGCCGTGCTGCGCGGCGAACTGGAAGCGCTGGAAGACGGCGTGCGTCCGTTGACGGCCACGTCGCTCGCGTCATTGCAAGCCGAGGTGTCGACCCTCAGCAAGCTCATCGACGACTTGTATGAACTTTCGCTGGCCGATGTGGGCGCGCTGGCCTTCCACATGGAGCCGCTGGATTTGGCCGACACCGTATGCAGCGCCGTGCAGGGCTTTACGCCGCGCCTGATGGAAAAGGGCATCGCGCTGCAGCTCGACGTGCCGGCGGCGCCGTCGCATGCAACGATGATCAGAGGCGACGCGCAGCGGCTGCGGCAGGTCATGCAGAACCTGCTGGAAAACACACTGCGCTATACCGATGCCGGCGGCACGCTGCGCGTCCATGTTCACCAGGACGGTGGCTGGCAGCAGATCGACGTGCAGGACAGCGCGCCGGGCGTGCCCGAAGCGATGCTGCCGCGCATCTTCGACCGCCTGTTCCGCGTGGATGCCTCGCGCAGCCGGGCGCAGGGCGGGGCAGGCCTGGGCCTGAGCCTGTGCCAGACCATCGTTGCCGCACACGGCGGCACCATTGAAGCCAGGCATTCGCCGTTGGGCGGGCTGTGGATCGCCATTCGCCTGCCTGTTCTTGATGTGCTTGATCCGCTAGCCGACCATGATTCTGATCATTGAAGACGAACCCAAGCTGGCCGCGTTGATGACCGACTATCTGCGCGCCGCTCACTACGAGACCGAGTGGCTCGCCGATGGCACGCACGCTGCGCAGCGCATTCGCGAGACCGCGCCGGAACTCGTGCTGCTCGACCTGATGCTGCCGGGCAAGGACGGCCTGGAAATCTGCCGCGAGGTGCGTGCCTTCAGCGAAGTGCCCATCGTCATGGTGACGGCGCGCGTGGAAGAAATCGACCGCCTGCTCGGTCTCGAGCTTGGCGCCGACGACTACGTCTGCAAGCCCTTCAGCCCGCGCGAACTGGTGGCGCGCATCAAGACCATCCTGCGCCGCGTACAGCGCGCTGGCGGCGTGCCGGAGAACGCATTGCAGATCGATGGTGCAGCCTATTCCGCCACGCTGCGCGGCCAGCGGCTCGACCTCACGCCGGTTGAATTCCGCCTGCTCGCCGCGCTGGCTGGGGCGCCGGGGCGCATCCTCTCGCGCTCGAACCTGCTTGAGCAGATCTACGACGATCACCGCATCGTGACCGACCGCACCGTCGATACCCACATCAAGAACCTGCGCCGCAAGATGGAGCAGGTGAGTCCCGGCACCGAGCTGATCCATTCCGTCTATGGCGTCGGTTACCGGCTCGACGCCTGAGGTTCAAGAAAACTCCACGGTTTGCCCACCTTTGGTGCGTTGTCGATGGCTACAGTGAGCACATGGCCGGCATGTCCGGCCGACGATCTCATCAGGAGCCTCAACATGACCGCTGTGATTTCCCGCGTAGCCGGCATTGCTGCCGGACTTTTGCTTTCATGCGCCGCGCTGGCCCAGACCGCCGGCCCCGGCGCCGTTCCGCTGTCGCCCATGCCACCCATGGCGCCACATGGTCCGGGCATGATGGAGCGCGGGCCAGGCGCCGGCCCGGGCGGCGCACGCGGCATGGGCCCGCATCATGGCGGCGCGCCTTTTCTGCGTGGCCTGAAGCTCAGCGAAGAGCAGCGCGACAAGATTTTCGCCATCCACTATGCGCAGATGCCGGAAGCGCGTGAGCAGCGCAAGGCCATCGAGCATGCCCGCCGCGATCTGCACCAGATGGTGGCCTCCGGCCAATACGACGAAGCGCGTGCACGCAGCCTGACCGAATCGCTGGGCCGCGCCGTGGCCCGCGAAGCGCAGCTGCGTGCGCAGGCCGACGCGAAGATCATGCAGGTGCTCACGCCGGAACAGCGCAAGCAGGTCGGCGAGCGTGAAGCCCAGCGCGTGGCGGAACTCGAGCCCGGAGAGGCTGGGCCGGAAGCCCCGCCGATGATGTAATCCGGGGCTCGGACCAAAGATGGGGGCGCGGCGCGCGGCTGGCCGCTGCGACCGGATTTTTTACCGGTAGACCACGACCGGCACGTGCGCGTAGGTGAGCACCTTGCGCGTCTCGTTGCCGATCAGCAGTCGCCCCATCAAGCTGCGGTGCCCGTGCGATGCCATGAAGATGACGTCGCACGCGTGCCGCTTTGCCGCATCCAGGATGCCCAGATAGGGCTCGGCAAACTGCGACACATCGCTGTCGAACTGCACACCTTCTTCCCGGGCGCGCTCTGCAATGCGCTCGATGCAGTCCTTGGCATGGCCCTGCACCGTTTCCATGTAGTGCGCATGCGGACACTCGCCCACGCCGGCCGAATACGCCATGTTGGGGAATTCTTCAATGCACGTGTAGGCGGTGAGGCGACAGCCCGTGGCGCGCGCCAGCTTCAACGCTCCGTCGATGGCCTTGCGGCACTGCTCGGAGCCGTCGGTTGGCAGGAGGATATGGGTAAACATGGCGGTCTCCATGGGGAACCCGACTCCACGTTACTGCGCCGGCCGATACGCCTCTATCGTGGAAAACGCTAGTCCAGCACAGGTTTTCGGCTGAGAGGGACGACCGGAAAATCGATGCACGGTCGTTCGCATATTGATGTGGCAGCTTGCGGTCTACCCGCGTTGCCACGCCTGCCGGTAGCGTGACGGCGATGCGCCCAGCTGCAAGGCAAATCGCCGGCTGAAATGGCTGGCGCTCGCAAAGCCGCATCGCTCGGCAATCGTCGCCAGCGCGAGCGTGGTGGTGCGCAGCAGCGTTTGCGCACGCGCCATGCGTTGCTGCATCACCCACTCATGCGGCGCGGCCCCGAACGACGCACGAAACATCCGCGCGAAATGGAATTCCGACAGGTTCGCCTCGGCCGCCAGTTGTCCGAGCGACAAGGGCAGATGCAGCTCGGCATCGATGCGTGCGGCAATGCGCCGGCATACGTGTGGTGCCAACCCGCCGCGCACGGCAAGCGCGCGCGTGCGGCCCTGGGTCTGAACGAGGTACGACAGCGTGTCGTTGGCCAGGGCGTTGGCGCGCATGCGATCGTCCAGGTCGGTCCAATCGAGCTGGGCGATGTTCGCGCAAGCCTGTGCGAGATGCGCGTCTTCGATGAAAGTGCGGTCGTGCAGCGTGAACAGGCGCGGCTCTGCGTCGAGCAGACGTACCGCGTGCCCGGCCAGCGCGTCGGGCGCGAAATACAGATGAACGAAGCGCATCGGTTGCTCGATCACCCAGCTCGACTGGTGCTCAGCCGGCAGCATGCACACGCGCCCGGGTGCGCCGAACAGGTGCGGCAGATCTTGCCGGTGTGTGGTGTAGCCACCTTGCAGATAGACCGAGAGCGTGTGGTGCCCAGGCTGGATGTAGCGGGCCTCGTCGTGCTCGTTGCGCCAGATGGCGGCGGTTACGCCGTCGCCCAGATTGGCGACGCGCTCAAGCGATGCGCGCGAGCCGCGTGCAAGCGTGCCGAAGACGCTCGCGTCTGCAGTAACGCGAGGGTCGGCAGGTTGAAGCGACGGGGATGTGGAGGCGCGGCGCACGCGTCGATCTTACCAACGATGGCACCGTGATGCGCGCACAAAAGTGGGGGGGCTATCCGCCGCAGAGCTGGTGCGCCACTTCGCCTGCCAAGCCGACACCGTCCACGCGCTGCCAGCCGGCATCGTTGGCGATCTGCCGCTCGCTGACGGTCAGCGCGCCTTGATACAGCTTGGCTTGCGAGACCGAGAACTGCCGGCTGCGGCAATCGACGGTGTACAGAAAATCGGCCATGTCGCCGCGAAAGGCGCCGAACATGCGCTGCAGCGAACGCATGCCCGCGCGGTTCGACGCTTCCACGCGCACCCAGGCACTGACCGGTCCGCTCGGCATGCGCTGGATGCTGCCGACGTCGAGCGATGCGCGGCTGTCCGGTTGATCGGGCAGTGCGATCCAGCGCTCTGCGCCGTCCACCGGCAAGGTCAGCGCTGCGAGCGCCGCCAGCATGCCGGTCAAGACGCGGGGGCCGAAGACGAAGCGCGTCATCGCGGCTTGCCGCCCGGTACGGGGATGGCGATCGAGTCGGAATGACTGCAGGCCATCATCACGCCGGCCTTGTCGACGTCGATCATCACGGTGCCCGGCTTGTCGGCCGTGCTGGGCGTGGCAGCCAGGCTGCCCGACAGGCGCTGCATGATTGCTCGACAGGTCGGGGCCGTAGAGGCAACGGTCGTGGCCTTGGTTGTCTTCGGAGCCGGAATTGCGGCGGGTGCGGCGGCCGCAACAGGCGGCCGGCCAGGCGCAGTTGCTGCCGCAGCCGTGGGTGCCGTTGAAGCGTGCGCGCGCGGCAACGCAACCAGTGCGGCGAGCACGCTGACGGCAATCAGCAACCGCACGGTGCGCCGTGAAAGCGATCGATTGGGGGGAGACAGAGACGGCATGAACAGTCCAGGCACGGGCATCCAAATTGCGCCTGCCAAGTCACGAGACAGGCGCGCTCTTTCGACCAGTAACGGCACGCCGGGCGCGAACTTGACGTGGCAAACTGCCTCATGGGTCACCCACGCGTGATTTTGCCTGCGCAAATACTTCATGTGAACGACATAATCGGAAAGCCCCCGGAACATTCTCTTCAATGTAGCGACCAACCAATATGCCGGGGAGATTTTTCCGGCATCGTTGGCATCGTGAAACGGCCTCCACACAGGGCCCGCACATGCGGACGATGTAAGCCGACGGGACAAGCAGCAACGGGGTTCGTGCAGTGCCAGAAAAAATGGGTCGGCGGAAATGAAAATGGGATGGAATACCCAGCCTTTTCCGCCCTTTGTTTTTCCAAGGGGGCCACTATGATTCACAACATGGCGGTGCGATGCAGCCTTGCGTCGGTCGCCTCATGGGTCGGTTCTCCTCTCTGGAACAGATCGACACGGTCCAGAGATTTCAACCCGCGCCTCGTCAACTGAGCGCGGGTTTTTTCTTGAGCGATGCCAACGTAGGGTCGCCACCATACGGCGCTCAGGGGTATCGCACATAGCACCCTTCAGTTTTCCGGCGGCGCGCCGTTGTGGTTAGGGCGGAGACACGTGTCGTCTCGGGTCCCGCTTTCCCGTTGCCGTCGCTGTCGCTGTCACTGCTCAAGCCATCGCACTGCCCATGACCCAGTTTCTTCCGGCCCAGGCCGGAGCCTCTCCTGCAGACGTTGCGCCGGGCTCCGAGGCCGCGCAACGTCCGGTGGCGGCCATGGCCCGGGCAATGACCGGGGTGCGCGGTTCCGATTTCGACGCACTGTCACGGCTGTCGTCCGACGCCGTATTGCTGACCGTGGACGGGCATGTGGTGCGAGCCAACCCGGCGGCCGTGCGCTTGCTGGGAGCTCACGACACAGCGCAGCTGGAAGGCCTGCAGCTGGCCGGCCTGATTCATCCCGATGACGTTGCACAGGTGGTGCCGCGCCTGGCGGGCATGGTGAGCAGCGGTGCTTCTGCCCAGCCCGTCGAACATCGTCTGGTGCGCGCCGATTACACGCACGTGCTGGTTGCCAGCGAAGCCGCCGCGTGCGAGCACGAGGGCCAGCCAGCCGTCATGCTGGTGCTGCGCGAAGCCGTGTCGCGTCATGCGCTGGAGCGCCACGCCGTACAGGCGCGCGCCGAGGCGCTGCATGCGCGCCGCCTGCTCGCTTCGGAGAATGCCGTGCTTGCGCAACTTGCTTCCAATGCGACGCTGTCGACCGTACTTCGCCACCTGTGCCTGTACGTCGAACAGGTCTATCCGAACGCCATGTCGGCGCTCTTGTTGCTGGACGCCGACTCGCAGACCTTGCGCGTCGCCGCTGCGCCCACGCTGCCTGCGGCCTATGCCGCCACACTGGAAAACACGCCTGTCGGCCCCGATGCCGGCGCATGCGGTTGCGCCGTGTACCTGGGCGACGCCGTCTTCATCGACAACATTGCGACCGACCCGCGCTGGCAGCATGAGCGCACGGCAGCATTGTCGGCCGGCTTTGCTTCTGCCTGGGCGTTGCCGATCCGTTCGTCGCGCGGGGACAAGCTTGGCGTGCTGGGCCTGTTCTATCGACAGCCGTGCATGCCCGTGGAGGAAGAACAGCATTTCCTGGACGACGTCACGCACCTGGCGGGCGTCGCCATCCAGAAAGACAATGTCGAACGCGGCCTGGCCGAAAGCGAAGAGCGCTATCGGCTGGCGATTTCGAACCTGCACGAAGGCGTCGTCATCATGTCGCCGGACGGTGTGGTGCAGGCAGCCAACGCCAGCGCCGAGCGCATCCTGCGCGTGCGTCCCGGCCAGCTTGTCGGCCGCAACCGGCTTGACCCGATTCAACGCGTGGTCGATGAAGACGGCAAGGAAGTCGGCCTGACCATGATGCCGTCCGCTCACGTGCTGCGCACCGGCGAGCCCATCTTCGGCCGCGTGTATGGGCTGTTGCTCAAGACGGGCGAACTGATGTGGGTGCGGCAGAACATCATTCCCATCCGTCGTCACGCCGAGCCGACGCCCAGCAGCGTGATGCTGTCGTTTGCAGACATCACCGACATCAAGCGCGCCGAGCAGCGCCTGCGCCATCTGGCCGCGCACGACGCGCTCACGGGGCTGACCAACCGCAGCTTCTTCATCTCGCACCTCGAAAGCGCCATTGAAGGCGCGCGTGACGAGAGCCGCGAACTGGCGCTCTTCTTCCTCGACCTCGACCGCTTCAAGAGCGTGAACGACACCGCGGGCCATGCCTGCGGCGACACGCTGCTGCAAAGCGCCGCCGCGCGCCTGACCGACTGCATCGGCCCTGGCGACGTGATCGCGCGTCTGGGCGGCGACGAGTTCGTCATCCTGATCGACCAGCGTGTCGAGGGAAAGCGCATTGCCTTGCTGGCAGAGCGTTTGCTGCAGGCCATGCGCGAGCCGTTCGATACCGTCAACGGGCGCTATTACCTGGGCGTGTCGATTGGCGTGGCGCTGTATCCGCACGACGGCATTTCGGGTTCCGATCTGCTCCGTTCGGCCGACGCCGCCATGTACCGCGCCAAGCAGAACGGCCGCAACCGCGCGCAGTTCTACACGGCTGAACTGAACGCTCGCCTGCAACGCCGCTACATGCTGGAAAACGCGCTGCGTGACGCGCGCGAGAACAACGAACTGCAGCTCGTCTATCAGCCCAAGTACGACCTGGCCAGCCATCGCATCGTCGGCGCCGAGGCGCTGCTGCGCTGGAACAGCGCCAAGCTCGGGGCGATCTCGCCGGTGGAGTTCATCCCGGTGGCGGAAGAGACGGGGCTGATCGTGCCGATTGGCGCGTGGGTCCTGCGACGTGCCTGCGAGCAGGCCGTGATCTGGTACGAGGCGCTTGGCTACGACTTCCGCATGGCGGTCAACCTCTCGGCGCGCCAGTTCCAGGCCGGCGACGTGGTGCCGATGATCGAGCAGACGCTGGCCGACACCGGCCTGCCGCCCACCGCGCTGGAAGTCGAAATTACCGAAAGCCTGCTGATGGGCGGTGCGGACGAAGTGCGCCCCATGTTCGATGCGCTCACCGCGCAGGGCATCCGGATCTCCATCGACGATTTCGGCACCGGCTATTCGTCGCTGTCGTATCTGCAGCGCTTCCCGATCAGCAACGTAAAGATCGACCGCTCGTTCATCACCGGCATTCCGGGCGATCCGGATTCCGTGGCGCTGACGGAGGCCATCGTCGCCATGGCCCGCGCCCTGGGCATGACGGTCACCGCCGAAGGCGTGGAAGATGCCGACCAGGTGGAGTTTCTCGCCAAGGCGGGCTGCCAGGAAATCCAGGGTTACTACATCGGCAAGCCGGTCACGGCCGAAGGTTTCGACCGCTTGCTGCGGGCGCACCTGTCGGTGGTGGATGCCGGCGTGCGCGCCGCGCTGGGCTGACCGCCCGACCCGAATCGCGCTTTTTCCACCGTTCATACCGGCGTTTCTGCCGTTCGTCGCAATCCGCTCCCGCGTGCGGGAGCCGGCACCTAAGCTGGCGGCATTCCAACAGGGAGACCGCCATGCTCGAATCGATTACCTCCATCGTGTCGCATACGCCCACCTGGGTGTTCGTGGTGTTTGCCGTGCTGATCGGCATCGGGGTGCGCCAGTTGCAGCCGCGCATCGTGTCGCGCCGCCGCCTGATCGTTCTGCCGCTGGTGGTGGCAGCGTACTCGCTGCACGGCGTGTCGACGGCAAGCCATGGCAGCCCGCTGGCGCTGACGATGTGGCTGGTCGCCGTTCTGGTGGCATTCCTGCTGACGTACATGTCTCCGCCCGACGGTGCCGCGTCTGAAATGGCCGACACCGTGCGCGTGCCCGGGAGCTGGGTGCCGATGGTGGTGATCGTGGGCCTGTTTGCCGCCCGCTATGTCTACAACGTGATGCTGGCGATGCACCCAGAGGTTTCGCACTCCGGCAGCTTCATGGCGCTGTTCAGCGCGCTGTTCGGCTTCCTGGGCGGCCTGCTGCTCTCGCGCTCGGTGCTGCTGCATGTGCGTACGCCGCGCCTGGCGGCGGCTTGAGCCAGCGAATCGGCGTTAACACGTTAACATCCTGCATGTTGCAATCTCCATTCAAGACGGGACGACATGCTGGAACTCGACGGCACCATCTGGTTGCGCGCCGGTGAAGACAACTGGGGCGGGCACGGCCGGATCGAACTGCTGGCTGCCATCGGGCAGACCGGCTCCATCACGGCAGGCGCCAAGGCCGTGGGTCTTTCCTACAAGGCCGCGTGGGACGCCATCGACACCATGAACAACCTGGCCGGTGAGCCGCTGGTGGTGCGCACCACGGGCGGCAAGGGCGGTGGCGGCAGTGTGCTGACGCCGCGCGCGCAACGGCTCATCGAGAGTTTCCGCGTGCTGGAAGCCGAGCACCGCCGCTTTGTCGATCGCCTGGATGCCGCCGCGCAAGCCGCCAGTGAAGACGTCAACCTGATGCGTCGCCTGATGTTGCGAACGAGCGCGCGCAACACGCTATTCGGCACGGTGGAATCCGTGGCGCCGGGCGCCGTCAATGATGTGGTGGCGCTGCGTCTGCCCGGCGGCCAGCCTGTCGCCGCAACCATCACGCAGGAAAGCACGCGCTTGCTGGGGTTGGCGCCTGGAGTGCATGCCGTCGCGCTCATCAAGGCGCCTGCCGTGATGCTGATGCGCGGCGCTGGCGAATGGCGCGTCTCGGCAGAGAATCAATTGCCGTGCGTCGTCACGGAAATCCGCGATGGCGCGGTGCAGGCCGAAGTGCGGCTGCGCCTGGCGGATGCCAATGCCGCGTCCGCAAGCGAGACCGTCCTGGTGGCCATGCTCTCGCGCACGGCGGTGGAAATGCTGGCACTGGCCGAAGGCGTGGAAGCCATGGCGGTGTTCGAGGCATCGAGCGTGATTCTGGGATTGGCTTGAAGCGCCCATGACGCCCAAGACCCTGCTGATCGTCTACCACTCGATGACGGGCGGCACGCGCCAGATGGCCGAGGCCGCGCAGGCGGGCGCCGCAGAAGAGGACGGTGTGACTGTGCGCTTGCTGCACGCCGCGCAAGCGGGTCCCGGCGACGTGCTTGCCGCAGACGGCTATCTCTTCGCAACACCCGAAAACCTCGCTGCCATCAGCGGCCAGCTCAAGGATTTTTTCGACCGCTGCTATTACCCCGCGCTTGATCGCATCAACGGCCGTCCATACGCGTGCCTCGTCTGCGCGGGCAGCGATGGCCAGAACGCCGTGCGTCAGATTGAACGCATTGCCACCGGCTGGCGGCTCAAGCCCGTGGCCGAGCCGATCATTGTCTGCACGCACGCGCAAACGCCGGAGGCCATCCTCGCGCCAAAACAACTTGGCGCAGACGACCTGGAGCGCTGCCGTGCCGTCGGGCAGGCCATGGCTATCGGGCTCGCGTTGGGCGTCTTCTGAGGTCAGCGGGTCACAACCGCCGTCAGATGCGGATACGGCGACAGCGGTGCCGCATCGGGCGCGCGCACGGCATCGGCGACGACACGGCCATCGCGCAGCTCGAATACGTGGTCGCCGAAGATCTCTACATCGGCCGGATCGTGCGTAATCATCAGCATCGGCACCTGCAGCCGCGCTTGCAGGGCAGACAGCTCCGAGCGCATGCGCGTACGCAACGCCGGGTCCAGCGCGGCAAAGGGCTCGTCGAGCAGCAGCATGGACGGCTCCGCGATCAGCGCGCGGGCAAGCGCCACACGCTGGCGCTGGCCGCCGGAGATCTGCGAAGGATAATTGGCGGCCACGGCGCCCAGCTCGAATGTGTCGATCCACTGCTGAACGCGCGGGTCGCGGGTGCGGCGCGGCGGGTTGAACCACCCGCGCTTGAGCCCGAACGCGATGTTCTGCGCCACCGTCAGGTGGTTGAAGAGCGCGTAGTCCTGGAAAAGATAGCCGACGCGGCGCTCCTGCGCGCTGAGGTTGACGCGGTCGGCATGGTCGAACAGCGTGCGGCCGTTCAGGACGATGCGGCCGCGCTCCGGTGTCATCAGGCCAGCAATGGCGCGCAGCGTGAGGCTCTTGCCGGCGCCCGACGGGCCGTAGAGCACCACGCGCCGGCTGTCCGAGCGGACGGCAATGTCCAGCGAGAACACGCGCGCCGCGCTGGTGAGCGTTTTCTGCACCACGAGATCGATCATGCCGCCGCTCATGCCAACTGCTCCTGCAGGCTCGGTGTACGCCCTTGCAGCAGGCGGCTGGCCACCACCAGCACCACGATGCACGTGAGCGAGGTGATCAGCACCAGCGTATTGGCCGTGGCGTCGTCGCCGGCCTGCACGGCTTCGTAGATGGCGACGGACAGCGTCTGCGTGCGGCCCGGCAGGTTACCCGCAATCATGAGCGTGGCGCCAAATTCGCCCAAGGCGCGTGCGAAGGCCAGCAGCACGCCGGCGGCAATGCCGCGTGCAGCCAGCGGCAGCGTGACGCGAAAGAACACGGCGGCTTCGGGCAAGCCCAGCACACGCGCCGCGTTTTCCAATTGGTGATCGACGCCTTCAAAGGCGGCGCGTGCCGATTTCATGACCAGTGGAAACGCCACCACCGTGGAGGCAATCACCGCCCCCTGCCAAGTAAAGACGAGCTGGATGCCCAGGCTGTCCAGCCACCCGCCAATCGTGCCGCGCCGGCCCAGCAACACCAGCAGGTAATACCCGAGCACCGTGGGCGGCAGCACCAGCGGCAGCGTCAGGACTGAATCGACGACGTCGCGCAGGCGGTTGCGCGTGCGTGCCAGCGCGTAGGCCGCGCCGACGCCGAGCACGAGGTTGAGGGCAGTCGCCCAGCCGGCCACCTTGAGTGAGAGCAGCAGAGGCGTCCAGATGGATGCGGACATGCGGATAGTTTGCGAGGGTGCCATCGGCGGCCGGACGATTCCCTCGAACCGAGGTGACGCGTTGGGCGCCGGCGACAGATTGGGTGGGTTCTTCGCAATATAGGGTTGGTTATAACGCCAGGTCAATCCTGACACGGTGATGCCCGGCATGCGGCAAGGGGCATGGAGCCGCCGCCCCATGGCGACTGTCAGGGGCGTTGTTCGCTGCATTGCGACATAAGCCGCGTCGATGGTGGGGAACTAAAAAGTTTTGTTGGACAACGTTGCCGCCGGCTTGCCACAATGCGCCAAAACGTAGGCCGGACGTCGCTTTTCACGATCCGGGCCCGCGGTGAACAGGGTCACCGCACAGCAAAAGTCATCCCCCGGGGGGGAAACCAGTCTTGGCGATGGCCGGAAGCGTTCCGGCGGCCAAGCAGGTGTTTCCAACATGACCGGAGGACGGCAATGGCCGCCGCACATCGCGCAGATGGTTTGCAGGCAGTACGTTTCCCCCGCGCCGAAGACCTGGCGCTGCTGATGGACATGCGCCCCGCGCTCAAGGGGGCGGACGCGCAGTCTCGCGGTTCCGCCCGCCCAGGCGCTTCCGTTCAGATGGACCTGGATGGGCTGCCCGTACCACAGGCGGAAGCCGCGTCGGTACCCGCCGCCTTACCCGGCCACGCCGATTCCCTATCCGCACGCACCGCTGCTGACGATGCCGCCAACGGCGATCGTTTCTTCGTGCCGCTGCCGCCGGGCACGGACGTTGTTCCCGTAGACGAGCACGCGCTCCTCTTTGAACCGGCGCCCGCACACCCCGGCCGCCTGCGTCTTGCGGCAGAACTGCAGGCCGCACGCGGTGTGGCCGAGCGCGCGCGCATCGTGTCGGGGCTGATGGGGCTGATGGGCTTCTCGTCGCTGACCTACGCGCTGGCCGAACGCCACGAAAACGCGCCGCCGACGGTGGCCATGCTCAAGAACTACGTGACGCCCCGGTTCCTGCAGCGCTATTGCGACGAACGCCTCTTCACGGTCGACCCGCGTCTGCCCGCGGTGTTTGCGACCGGCATGCCGCTGGTGTGGGATCTGGCATCGCTCGCGCGCGGCCAGGCACGCATGGAGCCCGCCTTGCGCGCGCTGCTGCAGACGATGGACGAACACGGCCTGCGCAGCGGCGTGATGTTCAGCCTGGGTGCCGGCAAGGGCACGAGCCATGCGATTGTCAGCCTCAGCTCGCCGCACGCCGGGCGGGAGTGGATCAGCGACAGCGTGCTCGGCCAGTCGATTCTCTTTGGCATGGCGTTGCATCAGGTCTGGCGGGCGCCGCTGCAAACGTTCGCGCGCAATACGCGCGCATGCAGCGAAGAGGCACCGCTTACCGTCATGCAAAGCCGTGTGCTGACATGCCTGGCCTCCGGCATGAGCGACAAGGAAATCGCCATCAAGCTGCACACGACGGCGCACAATGTTGATTACCACCTGCGCCTGATCCGCCGCCGCTACGGAGCGACCAACCGTGCCCAACTCGCCTACATTGCGGGCCGCCTGAACCTCATCTGAGTTGAGCAGGAACGACGTTGTGGAAGCTGCTGCGCGGCATTCAGCGCGGCAGCGCCACGCAGCGCAGGCACGATGTGCCGTCGGCGCGATTGCACGCAAGGATCATCACTTGCCGGCCGGCCTGGCCCGTGCACGCGCTGCCGGTCAGCACCCGTGGTTGCGCCGCCGCTGAAGCTGCGCGTGGCGCCCTCGGGGCCGGGGTGCCGCCGCCCGCGGGCACCACGGGAATCGGCTCGATCCGCCCACCGGTCGCGTCGGGCACGATGGCCGGCACGTCGCCGGCGTTGGCAACCACTTTCTGCACATAGCCGTGGCGGAAGCCGGTCTCGAAGTTGCCGCTGTAGTAGCACGACAGCGCGGCGCGCAACGCCTGCTGCTGGTCG
>NZ_VOSS01000151.1 GCF_007997035.1 Ralstonia sp. TCR112
CTCGGCGTCCTTCACCATGCGCTCGATCTCGGCTTCCGACAGGCCGGAGCTTGCCTTGATCGTGATCTTGTTTTCCTTGCCGGTCGCCTTGTCCTTGGCGCCCACGTGCAGGATGCCGTTGGCGTCGATGTCGAACGACACTTCAATCTGCGGCGTGCCGCGCGGTGCCGGCGGAATGCCTTCCAGGTTGAATTCGCCCAGCAGCTTGTTGCCGGAGGCCATCTCACGCTCGCCCTGATAGACCTTGATCGTCACGGCCGGCTGATTGTCGTCCGCGGTCGAGAACGTCTGCGAGAACTTGGTCGGGATGGTCGTGTTCTTGCCGATCATCTTGGTCATCACGCCACCCAGCGTTTCGATGCCCAGCGACAGCGGCGTCACGTCCAGCAGCAGCACGTCGGTACGGTCACCGCCCAGCACCTGACCCTGGATGGCAGCGCCCACGGCAACGGCCTCGTCCGGGTTCACGTCCTTGCGAGCTTCCTTGCCGAAGAACTCCTTCACCTTTTCCTGCACCTTCGGCATACGCGTCATGC
>NZ_VOSS01000152.1 GCF_007997035.1 Ralstonia sp. TCR112
AGCGCAACGGCTGCACCGCCCACCCCTGTGGCGGTGGCGGGCAGTGGTGAAGCATTCCGTCCGCCAGAAGACACCGCTCGCCTGACGTTCCACGAGCCCATGTTCGCCGCCATCGGGGCACACGAAGGGCTGAACGCCAAGTTCCAACTGAGCTTCAAGTTCCGGATTTTTCAGCCGGAGAATCCGGCATCGGCAGCGCTGCTCGATAACGTGTATTTCGGTTACACGCAGTTCTCGCTGTGGGATCTGGGCAAGGAATCCGCGCCGTTCCGCGATACGAATTACCGGCCCAGCATCTTCTATTACCGCCCCGACACGGGCATCCACGGCGGCGCGCTCACCCGGCTGTCGTTCGCGGGCGGCATCGAGCACGAATCGAACGGCCGCGACGGCGATGCCTCACGCGCCATCAACACCGTCTTCGTACGCCCCACGTTCCACTTTGGTGACCTGAACGACTACCACTGGAAGTTCGAGCCGAAGCTCTACGCCTACCTCACGCGCACAGGCAACACCGATATCGCGCACTACCGCGGCTTTGGGGATTTCCGCGTGTCGTACGGCGCGCCCAACGGCTGGGAATTGGCCGCCACGCTGCGCAAAGGCACTCGCAAGGCCTACGGCAGCGTCGACGCGCAATTGACGTATCCGATGAGCCGGATATTCACTGGCACGGCGGGCTATCTGTTCATCCAGTATTTCAC
>NZ_VOSS01000153.1 GCF_007997035.1 Ralstonia sp. TCR112
CGGCTACGGCGAGAGCCTGCTCGACTACAACCACAAGCTGGGCTCGCAGGTGCGTGTCGGGTACAGCCTCTCGCGATAGAACGCAGCCGGCTTAGAGCGTGTGCTGGCCGCTGGCCTCTGGCTGGAATGCCACGCGGTCGATGCGCAAGGAGCGCTGTGCGCCATTTGGCGCCGAGTATTTGACCGACTTGCCCGCACGCGCACCCAACAGCGCAGCGCCCATCGGGGAGAGCACCGACAACTTGGCCGACGTCACGTTGGCCTCTTCCGGGTAGACGAGCGTCCACTCTTGCTCAGCGCCGGTGTCATCCACCACGCACACGACCGAGTTCATGGTGACCACGTCGGCGGGAATCTTGTCGCCAGGCACAACGTTGGCACGGGCGATCAGGTCGTCGACGAGGTCGGCCAGCGGCGAGTTGCTGCCAGCGCGCGCGGCGGCGTTTTCAAGGCGGGTGAGGTCAAGCTCGGTCAGGTAGATGGCGGCTGCTTTGGACATGACGATCTCCTACAAGTCTGTGTTCAACACGAGGCAAAGCCGCTGCCGATAGCCCCGCAGGCCAACGCAAAGCAGCGGCAAGGAA
>NZ_VOSS01000154.1 GCF_007997035.1 Ralstonia sp. TCR112
GGCGCTGCCAAGGACGGGCTCTCCACCGAAAAGGCCGATGAAATCTTCGACCTGATGGAGAAGTTCGCGGGCTACGGCTTCAACAAGTCGCACGCGGCCGCGTATGCGCTGCTGGCGTATTACACGGCGTGGCTCAAGGCGCATCACCCGGCCGAATTCATGGCAGCCAACATGTCGCTCGCCATGGACGACACCGACAAGGTGAAGATCCTTTACGACGATGCCCGAGGCAAGAACGGCCTGACCATCCTGCCGCCCGATATCAACGCCAGCCAGTATCGTTTTGCACCGACCGACGCCAAGACCATCCGCTACGGCCTGGGAGGCGTGAAAGGCAGCGGCCAGGGCGCCATCGAAGACATCCTGCGTGCACGCGAAGACGGCCCCTTCAAGGACTTGTTCGACTTCTGCGAACGCGTCGACCGCCGCCAGGTCAATCGCCGCACGATCGAAGCGCTGGTGCGCGCCGGCGCTTCGACAGCCTCAACGCCAACCGCGCGCAGCTGCTCGCGTCGATCGGCCTGGCCATGGAAGCCGCCGAGCAGAAGGCGGCGGCTGCCAACCAGGTGTCGCTGTTCGATCTGATGAGCGGTGACGATGCCGAGCAGCATCGCCCCGAACTCGTCGATGAGCCGGCCTGGTCTACCAAGCGCAAGCTGCAGGAAGAAAAGCAGGCGCTGGGTTTCTATCTCTCTGGCCACTTGTTCGATGAATACCGCGACGAAGTGCGCCGCTTTGCGCGTACGACGCTGGCCGATCTGGCTCGCGAAGTGACCGACAAGGGCAACGGCGGCGGCTACGGCAACCGCGATGCACGTAACAAAACGGTGGCCGGCGTGATTGTCGGGCAGCGTACGCAGATGACG
>NZ_VOSS01000155.1 GCF_007997035.1 Ralstonia sp. TCR112
ATCCTGCCCCCGCAACCAGCTAAGTAGAACGGCTCGCTCCAAGACCTGAGCCGAATCATCAAGCCCGCACACAGCGGGCTTTTTGCTTTTCTACACCGCTGTATGCGCTATTTCGCGCGCAACCCAGTCGATACTGCCGCCCCACCCTGCACCGCCGGGACGGCGCGCCCGCGGTGATACACTGAGACATTCCACCCGCGACGATTCCCCATGAAATTCTGTTCCAACTGCGGCCAGTCAGTCGTCTCGCGCATTCCTGCCGGCGACAACCGACTGCGCGACGTTTGCGACCATTGCAATACGATTCACTATGTGAATCCGCGCAACGTGGTCGGCACCGTGCCCGTTTGGAACGATCAGATTCTCCTGTGCAAGCGCGCCATTGAACCGCGCTACGGGTTCTGGACCTTGCCCGCCGGCTTCATGGAAATCGGGGAAACCACCGCCGAGGCCGCCAACCGCGAAACGCAGGAAGAAGCCGGCGCCAACGTGGAAATCGGCGAGCTGTATTCGGTGCTCAATGTGCCGCACGTGCATCAAGTGCACTTGTTCTACCTGGCCAAGCTGAACGATCTGGACTTCGCGCCGGGCGAGGAAAGCCTGGAGGTCGCACTTTTCCACGAAGCCGACATCCCCTGGGATGACCTCGCCTTCCCGACCGTCATTCACACGCTGCGCTGCTTCTTCGCCGACCGCGCGGCCGGCAAGCTCGCCGACGGCAGCTTCCGCCTCCACACGCTCGACATCTACAAGCCGATGCGCTCGGCTTCGCTCGACACGCCGGCCACGGCACCGTAACGCCCAACCACCGTTGTCCGCATCATGATCGCCTGGCTGGATCCGCATGATCCCTTCCCGCCGGTCGATCGCGCGCTCGGGCCCGACTCTGAAGCGCCGGGGCTGCTGGCCGCGAGCGCCGAACTATCGCCGCAGCGGCTGCTGATCGCGTACCGGCAAGGCATTTTTCCGTGGTACGCGCAGGGCCAGCCGGTACTGTGGTGGAGCACCGACCCGCGCATGGTGCTCCGCCCCGAGAACTTTCGCGTGTCGACTACATTCCGCAAGACATTGCGCCGTGTGCTTGACGATCCCGCCTGGGAAATCCGCATCGACCACGCCTTCCGCGAAACCATGGTCGCGTGCGCCACCACCGCACGGCCCGGCCAGCACGGCACGTGGATCACCGAAGAGGTCGTCCAGGCGTATACCGCCCTGCATCGCCGCGGCTATGCGCACAGCGTCGAGACGTGGCACGCCGGGCAGCGCGTGGGTGGCCTATACGGTGTGGCGCTCGGCCGCATGTTCTACGGCGAGTCGATGTTTGCCCATCGCACCGATGCCTCGAAAATCGCGCTCGCGGCGCTCTGCGCCTTCCTCGGCGGTCAGGGCATCGCGATGATAGACTGCCAGCAGGAGACCGAGCATCTGGCGTCGCTGGGCGGTGCCCCGGTGCCGCGCGCGGCGTTTCTCGCACATGTGCGTGAAGCGGCCAACGCGCCGGCCATCGTGCCGTGGCACTTCGACAAATCGGTGCTCCGTCGGTGGACCGTGCGCAATGAGCAAGCTTAAGGAACTTCCCCTCTCGGCATTGCAGTTCTATGCAACCGCGCCGTACGCATGCAGCTATCTCGATGGCCGCCTGGCGCGTTCGCAGGTCGCCACGCCGGCACATCTCATCAACGCAGACGTCTATTCCAAGCTCGTGCGCGCCGGTTTTCGGCGCAGCGGCATCTTCACCTATCGGCCCCACTGCGACGATTGCCATGCATGCACGCCGTGCCGCGTCGTCGTCGATCAATACGCACCGTCGCGGGCGCAACGCCGTGCCGCCGAGCGGCATCAAGGGCTTGAGGCACTGGTTGCCCCGCTCACCTATGTCGAAGAGCACTATCAGCTCTACCTGCTGTACCAGTCGGTCCGCCATGCGGGCGGCGGCATGGATCACGACAGCCGCGATCAATACGAGCAGTTCCTGCTGCAGAGCCGCGTGAATTCGCGCTTGGTCGAGTTTCGGGAGCCGCCCGAATCGCCATCGGCGGGCAAGCTGCGCATGGTGAGCATGATCGACGTGCTGGAAGACGGGCTGTCGTCGGTCTACACGTTTTACGACCCGATCGAGCAGAGGGCGAGTTACGGAACGTACAACGTCCTGTGGCAGATCGCCCAGGCGCAGGCGCTGGACCTGCCCTACGTCTATCTCGGCTACTGGATCGAGCAGAGCCGCAAGATGGCCTATAAGGCCTTGTTCCAGCCGCTGGAACTGCTGGTCAATGGCGAGTGGCGGCGGTTTGAAGACGTGGCACCGTCAACCACGGAAGGATGATCAGCGCGACGTGCGCTCGATCCCGACATCGACCACGCCGTAAGTGCTGATGTTGGAACTCTCGCGGTATTGATCGCGCGAAGTCGTACAACCTGCCAACGCGCCGCCTACGCAAGCCAATCCTGCCACCCACAGCGCGGCGCGCTTCCACCAAGTCATTTTGCTCATAAGGTCGACTCCCTTCAGGGCGCGGTCGAAAGCCGCTCGGCAAGCGCCGTGTTGTTTGCACGGACCATTCCCGGAATCAGGAACATGTCCACCAGCACCCACAGCCCACCGATGACGGCCAGGACCCAGCCCGCGGTGTTACCCATGTCACGAAATGCCAGCCATGTACCGCCGATGTTGGCGACGGCCTGCGCGATACCGCTGCCCGGCCGCTTCAGGTAGAAGCGATGCGCCCCCAGGAAACCCAGCAGAAACCACCACAGGTAAGCCACGCCCGAGCTCTTCTTCTGGGCGTCGTACAGCATGATTTCGCGGGCGGTCTGGTTCATGGCATTGGCTGACACGGGAATAAGCGGTCAGACACTGGCACGCATCCCGCGTTCCATGTCGACCGTCGATTACATGCTTGCGAGCTTGGCCTCAGCCTTGTCCGTCCACAACCGCATTTCGGCCAGCAACGAAGATGGGGAGAACGAGCAACTCTCTTCGCCAAACGACACCGCCATATCGAGCCGCTGCAGCAGGGAACGCCGCACCTGGTCATAGGCGGGCGGCAAGATCAACAGCGGTGCGATGACTGCATCGTCGCGCCACTGCTGGAGCAGATGCGGCAGGTCTGGCGACTTTGCGTGACGATCGAGCGCGTCGCGCAGCGTCTGGAGGGATTCAGCGGCGGTCATGCGCGGGCCTTCTTCTCACGGTACAACTCGCGGAACGTCTTGCCCGCAGGGGCCGGCATGTCGCGTGTATCGGTCCAGCCTTTGCCGACGGGCAGCGAGTGGATCAGCTTCTTGTCCCCGCCCATCCAGCGCAGCACGCGCGCCGCCACCCAGGTACCGGCCGAGTACAACGCCGGGCGCCGGGCCATGAAGCCCCACACGCGCAAGCCAAAGCGTTCCGCTTGCGGGCGAAGTTCCCGCTCCATCTGTTTTTCGCGCAGCGTACGCAGCAGATCCGACAACGGGATCGACGCAGGACATACGCGATTGCATTCACCGCACAGCGTGGCCGCTTGCGGCAGATCCAGCGCGTTCGACAGCCCAACGTAGCTCGGCGTCAGCACGCTGCCCATCGGGCCGGGATACACCCAGCCGTACGCGTGGCCGCCGATCTTCTGATAGACCGGGCAATGGTTCATGCACGCGCCGCACCGAATGCAGCGCAGCATCTCCTGGAAGTCGCCGCCGATCAGCCCGCTGCGGCCGCCGTCGACGATGACGAAGTACATATGCTCGGGGCCGTCCTTCTCGCCGGGCGCGCGCGGGCCTGTCAGCAGCGAGAAATAATTCGAGATCGCCTGCCCGGTCGCCGAACGCGGCAGCAAGCGCATGACGGTCGCCAGATCTTCGAGCGTCGGCAGTACCTTCTCGATGCCCGTCACGGCAACGTGCACGCGCGGCATGATCGTGCACATGCCTTCGTTGCCCTCATTGGTGACGATCGCCACCGAACCCGTTTCGGCAATGATGAAGTTGCCGCCGGTTACGCCCATGTCAGCGGACAGGAACTCGGGCCGCAGCACCTCGCGCGCCTCGCGCGTCATCTCGGGAATGTCGGTCAGGCGCGGCTTGTTGTGCGTCCTGGCGAAGAGATCGGCGATCTCCTCTTTATCCTTGTGCACGACCGGCGCAATGATGTGCGAAGGCGGCTCGCTGTCGTTGATCTGCAGGATGTACTCGCCCAGATCGGTCTCGATGCTCTGCACGCCCATCTCGCCGAGCACCTGGTTCAGGCGCATTTCTTCGGTCACCATCGACTTGCTCTTGATGACCTTCTTGACGTCGTGCTTGCGGGCGATTTCTGCGACGAGGCGCGCGGCATCGGCCGTGGTTTCGGCAAACAGCACCTTGGCGCCACGGCGCGTCGCCTCTGCCTCGAACGTGGCGAGCCAGACGTCGAGATTTTCCAACGCGCGGTTGCGGCGCTCCTTCAGCGCTTCACGCGTGGCAGGAAAATCGATGTCCTGGATGGCCGCCGCGCGTGCGGTCACGAACTTGGTCGAGAGCTTGGTGAGGTTCTGCTGCAGGCGCTTGTCGGCGAGCTTCTGCCCGGCGCGCGCCTTGAATTCCATGCTGCGGACTTGCATGCGATTGCGTCTCCGTCGTGTTCTTGGCTGGCGATTACGCGTCGCCGGCGAGGACTTGCGCGATGTGCAGCACGCGCGTGTGCGTGTCGCCAGTACGGCGCAGCCGGCCCTCAATGTTGAGCATGCAGCCGACATCGCCGAGCACCACGGCATCGGCGCCACTGGCCTTGATGTTGGCGCATTTCTCATCCGCAATGGCGGTGGAGATATCGCCGTATTTGATTGAGAACGTGCCGCCGAATCCGCAGCACGCTTCGCAGGCGGGCATCTCGGTCAGTTGCACGCCCGGCAGTTTGCCGAGCAACTCGCGAGGCTGCGCTTTCACGCCCAGTTCGCGCAGCCCCGAACACGAATCGTGGTACGTCACGTGACCGTGAAACTCGGAGTCGAGCGATTCGATGCGCGCCACGTTGACGAGAAAATCCGTCAGTTCGTACACACGCGGCGCCAGGCGCTCATAGCGGCCCGCCAGCTCCGGATCATCGCGAAAGAGATCAGCGTAGCCCTTGCGGATCATGCCGCCGCACGAGCCGGACGGGATGACGACGTAGTCGAACTGCTCGAATTCCTTGAGCGTTTTCTCGGCCAGGTCGCGGGCCAGGGGGCGGTCGCCGGAGTTGTAGGCAGGCTGGCCACAGCAGGTCTGCGCGGGCGGCACCACAACGTCGTAACCGGCCTTTTCCAACAGTTTGAGCACCGAAAACCCGATCTCGGGCCGCATCAGATCAATGAGGCAAGTGACGAACAAACCTACGCGCATGGGAGTCTCGTGTGTTCTGCGGGAAGCCGCCATTATGCGCCCGCTGCCACGTGCGGCGCGGTCCTTGCGGCACAGAACTTCTTCATGTCAGTGGTGAGTGCGCTTCACGAGGCGCTACCGAGCACAGTGGGCGGCTGACTGACAAAGCCCTCGAAAATACCCGGAATCATGCGTCGGGATGGTGCGAATTTTCACATCGTGGGATAGAATTTTGCATCGCATCCGCAACCCCACTGCACCCATGGCAGAAGCAGACAAGGACCCCGGCAAGACGTCCATCCAGGTCATCGAACGCATGATGATGCTGCTCGACGCGCTAGCCGATCACGCAGACCCGGTCAGCCTGAAGGCGCTGTCCGCCAGCACCGGCCTGCACCCGTCCACCGCGCACCGCATCCTGAACGACATGGTGGCTTGCCGTTTCGTCGATCGCTCCGACCCGGGCAGCTACCGTCTCGGCATGCGTTTGCTGGAACTCGGCAACCTTGTGAAGGCGCGCCTCTCGGTACGTGAAGCGGCGCTCGCGCCGATGCGCGCCCTGCACCGCCTGACCGGCCAGACAGTCAACCTCTCGGTGCGCCAGGGCGACGAGATCGTCTACATCGAGCGCGCATATTCAGAGCGTTCGGGCATGCAAGTGGTGCGGGCGATCGGTGGCCGCGCGCCGCTGCACCTGACTTCGGTCGGCAAGTTGTTCCTGGCGGCCGACGAACTGGGCCGTGTTCGGGCTTATGCCACCCGTACCGGCTTGTCCGGTCACACCCGCACGTCGATCACCGATTTGCCCAAGCTCGAACGCGAACTCAACTGGGTGCGCACCAACGGCTACGCACGCGACAACGAAGAGCTGGAACTCGGCGTGCGCTGCATCGCCGCCGGCATCTATGATGATTCGCGGCGGCTGGTGGCTGGTCTGTCACTGTCGGCACCGGCAGACCGGTTGCAGGACAGCTGGCTCGAAAACCTGAAGGACACAGCCCTACAGATCTCCAAGGGCATGGGCTACACGTACGAAGAGGACGCCGCGCGAGCAGAGTGAGCGGCTGGCTTTACCCAACAAAAAAGCGCGTTCAATGACGCGCTTTTTTGTTGGGCGATGCCCCGGCTCAAGCGCCGTGCTGATCGGACGCCAGCACGGTTGCGGGCCGCGTGGACACCGGCACATTCCGCAGCGGCGCTGCAGCCTGCGTGGCCGGCTCGATGTGCGGATTGCGCTCCAGCCAATTGCGCACGCGCGTGGCGTCTGCAAAACGCGTGAGGTTGCCTGCCGAATCCAGGAACACCATCACGACATTGCGGCCATGCACGTTGGCCTGCATCACGAGGCAACGGCCTGCTTCGTTGATGAAGCCGGTCTTCTGCAGACCGATATCCCATTCGCCGCCGCGCACCAGACGGTTGGTGTTGACGTAGTGCAGCGTGCGGCCGTTGGCATTGACCGTATGCTCAGGGGTGGTCGTGAATTGACGAATAAGCGGCACCTTGTAGGCAGCCATCACGATCTTGGCGAGATCCTGCGCGCTCGACACGTTGCTGCTCGACAGGCCGTTCGAATCCACATAGTGCGTGTCGTTCATGCCAAGCTCGCGTGCCTTGCGGTTCATGGCGGCAACGAATGCCGGACGACCGCCCGGATAGTTGCGGCCCAACGCCGAGGCAGCACGGTTTTCGGACGACATCAGCGCCAGCAGCAGCAGGTCTTCGCGCGTGAGCATCGTGCCGAAACGCAGACGCGAGCCCGTGTTGCGCTCGTAGTCGCGATCCTCATCGGTAATTTCAAGCAGCTCGTCCATCGGCTGATGTGCATCGGTCACGACCAGCGCAGTCATCAGCTTGGTGATCGAGGCGATCGGCAGCACCGCCGACGAATTCTTCTGGAACAGCACTTCGCCGTTGTTCTGGTCCATCACCAGCGCGACGGAGGAACGCAGCGCCAACGCATCGGGCGTCGAACGCAGGCCCATCGCTTCACCAAGCGTCGGGGCTGCCGGCACAAACGCGGCACGCACCGGACGTGCACCGCGCTCGACCATGATCACGCGGCGCTTGCCCTTGACGGTGACGACCTTGCGGACTTTGCTCGAGGCGACTTCATCGCTGCTCGCAGCCGCGACTTTGGCGCTGGCCTTGCGATTGGCGACGGTCTTGCCCTTGGATTTGGCTTTCTTGCTGGCGGCAGGTTTTTTGTCGGTCGTGGCAGCGTTAGCCACGGTAGCGACGGAGACGGCAGCGAGCGCGACGGTCATCAGCGAAACAAAGCCGAGACGTCGAAAAAATGAGGAAACAGACCGTGACATGGTTCGATCACCCGCGCGTGAGATGGCGCAAGTGTAGGCAAAAACAAAATTCTTAGCAAGATGAAGGACTTAGCTCACAGCCTTAAAGTTTGACCTCTGGAGCCTTATCATTCGGTCATCATTTCGACGCAATTGTCTGCTGGAGCAGGAACCCAATCGCGAAGAAAGTTGCTCAAGACGCACATTGCGCCCGGTGTGGAATCGGAAATTGTGGGCGGAGAGTACCCCGGGATTTCGCCGTCAATGACAACAATCACGGCTTACAACCAGTCCCAACACTTCCTGACAACACGGGCGTGACGTACGTCGAGTCGCAGATTGAAGTCTAACGACGGATCGGTCGTATCTGTTGACATAATTCGACGACTTTTCACCGCCAATTCTCGCTTTGCACGAAGATGTGCGCTGTAGCGTGCAGGCGGCGCCGTGATAACGACGTCAGTCCAGGAACCGAGTGAAGTCGGAGACAGGCGCCCGCTCCGTGACAAGCGTATTTTCGATGGCGGCCGGATTGGCGTAACCCATCGACATGCCGCAGACGACCATCTCGTCATCCGTCAGCGCGAGATGCTCTGCGATGACCCGATGGAACTGCGTGAAAGCGGCCTGCGGACAGGTATCGATGCCGCGGGCACGCGCCGCCACCATCACGGCCTCCAGGAACATGCCGTAATCGAGCCAACTGCCCTGCTCCATCACGCGGTCGATTGTGAAAATGATGCCGACCGGCGCATCGAAGAACCGGAAGTTGCGCGCATGCTGGGCGTGCATGCGTTCCTTGTCGGTGCGGCCGATGCCGAGCAGGCCATAAAGATCCCAGCCGACCTTGCGGCGCCGACTCTGGTACGGATCGATCCACGTGCGCGGGTAATACGGATACTCCTCGCGATGCAGCGTGTCCGCCTCGGGGTGGTCGTACGCCGTCAGCACCGATTCGGACAAGCGCGCCTTCGATTCGCCCGTCAGCACATAGACCTTCCACGGCTGCGTATTGCTGCCCGACGGCGCACGGCGCGCGACATCCAGAATCGCTTCGATGTCTTCTCGGGCGACCGGCGTCGACAGGAACGCACGCACGGAACGACGCGAAGTGATTGCCTGATCGACGAGTTCGACTTCTGCGGAGGTGGGGCGTCGGTCGGTCATGGCGATGCGCAAAATTCAGGCGGTGATGTTGGACGCAAGCGGCTCAAGCACGGCACGCAGCGCATCGGGCAGCGGCACCGGCCGACGCGTTTCACGGTCGACGTAGACGTGCACGAAATGGCCCTGCGCCGCCGCATCTTGCGCGTCGCCACGGAACAGCCCCACCTCATAGCGCACGCTCGTGTTGCCCAGGCGCGCAACACGCAGCCCCGCCACCACCGGATCCGGAAACGACAGGGGCGCGAAGTAATTGCATTGCGTCTCGATGACGAGGCCGATGGTGTCGCTGTGCTCGGGGTCCAGCACGCCCTGCTCGATCAGGTAGGCGTTCACCACGGTGTCGAAGTAGCTGTAATAGACGACGTTGTTGACGTGGCCGTAGACGTCGTTGTCCATCCACCGCGTGGTGATGGTGTGGAAGTGGCGGTAGTCGTCGCGCGTCTGGCGGGGCGTGCTCATGGGCGGCAGGCGGGGTGGCAGTGGAAAGCGATCAGGATACGCCAGCCGCTCGGGCTCAGTCACTTGCGGATGACGAGCGCCACACCGCATGCGGCGATCACCATGCCCAGCGCCGCGAGCGGCGGAAACCGCTCGCCGAACAGCGCCCACGCCATCACGGCGGTCGTGGGTGGCGTCAGGTACAAGAGCGACGTCACCTTGGTGGCCGCGCCCTTGCGGATCAGCACAAACAGCAGCGAGATCGCACCGATCGACAGCGCCAGCACCGACCACACCAGCGAGCCGATCATCGGCAGCGTCCAATGCACCTCGCGCGTCTCAAACAGGAACATGAACGGCAGACACAGCAGCGCCGAGGCGCCGAACTGGATGCACGCGCCCATCCGCAGGTCGAACACCGGGCAATGGCGCTTTTGATACAGCGTGCCGACGGTAATCGACAGCAGCGCGCCCACGCACAGCGCAAGCGTCGTCACGCCCACACCCGCCAGGTGCAGCTTGTTCGCAACCACCAGCCCCACGCCCGCGATGCCGCAGAGCAATCCCAGCCATTGGCGATTCGACACGCGCTCGCCGCGCATGGATACATACAGGGCGGTCAAAATCGGCTGCATGCCGACGATCAGCGCCGTCATCCCAGCCGGCATGCCGAGCTTGACCGCGGCCCAGACGCCCGCCAGGTAGCCCCACTGCATCAGCAGACCGGCCACCGCGATGTGGCCGACGGCCGCCCAGTCGGTGTCGCCCTTGCCGGCGCGCCGTGGCAGCGGCACACGCGCCAGCCAGACCAGCGGCAGCAGGCACACCAGCACGCCCACGAAGCGGAAAAACAGGAAGGTCATGGGCTCCGCGTACGGCATCCCGTACTTGGCCACGATAAAGCCCGTGCTCCAGATCAGCACGAACAACCACGGCATGGCGACGACAAACAGGGAGTCGCGCGCGGAGTTCGGCGCGACAGAAGACACTTGGGTCATGCGGAAAGCGGAAGAGAAGTCGATGCGCCAGCGGCCTCGTCGCGTGCTGCCCAGCGCTGCGCGTGGCGGGCAGCCAGCGCGATGGTCTGCGCGTGGACGGCCACGGTATCGTCGATATTGTTGCCGTAGCCGCCCGCCATGGTAACGGCAACCGGTATGCGCCGTTGATATGCGAAATCGAAGACTTCCTGGTCGCGCCGGGCCAGGCCCTGCAGCGTCAGTTTGAGCCGGCCGAGCCGATCGCCCTCGTGCGGATCCGCGCCGGCCAGGTAGATGATCAGCTGCGGCTTGAAGCGGCCGGCGAGGATGTCGAGGGCGCCGCTCAGCGCCTGAAGATAGTCTTCGTCGCCGCAGCCATCGTGCAGGCCAACGTCCAGGTCCGACGCCTCCTTGCGGAACGGGTAGTTTTTCTCGCCATGCAGCGACAAAGTGAAAACGGTGGCGTCATCGCGCAGGATCGACGCCGTGCCGTTGCCTTGATGAACGTCGAGGTCGACGATGGCGACCGGAAAATCCGCGGGCGTCCTGCCCGCTTGGCGCTGAATCCAGCGTGAAGCGATAGCCGCGTCGTTGAACACACAGAAACCGCCGCCCTTATCCGCATAGGCGTGGTGCGTGCCGCCTGCCAGATTGACAGCAATGCCATCGGCCAGGGCAGCCTCGCACGCGGCCAGGGTGGCGCCCGCCGACCGGCGGCTGCGCTCGACCATTTCGGGCGACCAGGGAAAGCCGATTTCGCGCTGGCGCGCCGCGTCCAGCAAACCAGCGCTCACCGCCTCAACATATTCAGACGTGTGCGCAAGCAGCAATGCGGCGTCATCGGCACGCGGCGCCTCGTGCATGGACAGCCCCGGCACATCGGCCAACACTCGCGCGCGCAGGTCGCTGTACTTGCGCATCGGGAACCGATGGCCCGGCGGCAGCGGCAAGACAAAATGGTCGGTGTAGAACGCCCGCATGTGGATAACAAATCGCAACGCAACAAAAATGGCACTCGGGCGCATCCTAACCTAGGCTGCACTCGTGTGTTTTTTGAGACGGATTTGCGGCCCGAAGTGGTCAAATGCATTTCACCTGCACCACGGACGCGCATTTTCCTGCCACAAAAAATTACGCCAAACGGTTGGTCGCGCAATTCCTGTGCACGAAAAATCAACGAATTCTGATTTTTGTGCGATGCACAAAGGACGCTTGACACTGGTTTGACATTCAACAACAATGAAATTGTTGCGATGCACCATCCCTAATTCATCGCGATGTCGCCTGGAAGGCCCGACGCTGACCGTCATGCTTTGTACATCTGGGCGATCTAAATTTTTATTTTGATTCCCCGACCCACCTTTGTATTTGGAGAGACAACATGCTGACTCAGGAACAGATCGCTGCGGCGCACAAGGCCAACCTGGAAACGTTCTTCGGCCTGACCAACAAGGCATTTGAAGGCGTCGAAAAGCTGGTCGAACTGAACCTGCAAGTCGTCAAGGCCACCCTGGCCGAGAACGTCGAACACGCCAAGAAGGCACTGACCGCCAAGGACGCCCAAGAGCTGCTGTCGGTGCAAACCGCCGCTGTGCAGCCGCTGGCCGAAAAGGTTCTGGCTTACAGCCGCCACCTGTACGAAATCGCTTCGGACACGCAAACCGAATTCAGCAAGGCTGCAGAAGTGCAAATCGCTGAAAACAGCCGCAAGCTGCAAGCGCTGGTCGACAACGTGTCGAAGAACGCTCCGGCTGGTTCGGAATCGGCTGTTGCCCTGGTGAAGTCGGCCCTGTCGGCCGCCAACAATGCCTACGACTCGGTGCAGAAGGCCACCAAGCAAGCTGTGGAACTGGCTGAAAGCAACTTCCACGCTGCGGCCAACGCTGCCAGCAAGGCAACCGCTCAGGCTTCGGCCCAAGCGCGCGCTGCCACCGGCAAGAAGTCGGCAACGACCGCTGCCTAAGCGCTAAGCTGCTTTAGTCGTCTGGTTGTTGAAGCGGGCCTCCTTCGGGAGGCCCGTTTTGTTTTGGCGGTCGAACCCATCCTCCAAACACGTCGTTTGCGTGCATTTGCGCGGAACCGAAATGCACGCCCACCGGTCCATCCCACCGTGTTCGTTAGATTGTCTCCTCGGTCCCGCTACCGAAACCTGTCCTCAGTGGTGATCAGTGGGTACCTTAGCCCGGCTCCGGCCGGGTTTTTTGTGTGCACTGGAAACGGCTCGCCCTTCAAATTGCGAACTTTTGTGGGCAGCAGACGCTCCATTCTGTATTGCGGTCCCCCGCCCCCTCTTCACTCCCAATGTCTCGCGAATCCCTGGCCAAGCGCAGTTTGATCGTCGCGGCGGCGCTCATCCTGCTATTAGAAGAGTGGATCTGGAACGTCATGCAGCGGGCAACCGCCCGGCTGGCAGCGCATCCCTGGGTCCGAGCGGCGGAGCGAAAATTGGCCGAGTTGGAGCCCATCGAAGCCCTCTGTGCGTTTGCCCTGCCAATGTTGGCGTTGCTGCCGTTCAAGCTGGCTGCTGTCTACGTGCTGGCCCGGGGCCATGTCATTGCAGGGACGTTTGTTTTGGTTGCCGCGAAAATCATCAGCACGGGCCTGGGCGTGCGCATCTATTCCGCCGTGCGACCCCAGTTGCACACGATCGCCTGGTATGCCCGGTGGGAAGCCGCGTTCCTCGCTTGGAAGCGGCGCATGGTCGCTGCCCTGCAGGCGACACCGACTTGGCAAGCCCTTCAGGTACGAATTTCCGTGTGGCGCGCGCGGCGGCATGGGTTGATGCGACAGTTGTGGCGCCGCCTGAGCGCTGCGCTGCGCCTGCTACGCCGACATCGGCGCCCGGCCGGCCCCGGCATTGACTTGCCTCTGCGCTGACCGCCGCCGCAAAGAAAAAAAGGGCCGCCCAATCGAACGGCCCTTTTTCCTGCCAGCAAAACCTTGGAGTGGCCTCTAGAACCTGACGGTTAATTGCAGATCAACGCTTGCGAGCTGGCGGCACATCCGTGCAAACGCCTTCGTAGATTTCTGCAGCCATCCCCACCGACTCACCCAGCGTTGGGTGCGGGTGGATGGTCTTGCCAATATCCACGGCGTCCGCGCCCATCTCGATGGCTAGGCAAACCTCGCCGATGAGGTCACCCGCATGCGTGCCAACGATGCCACCACCGATGATGCGGTGGGTTTCCTCGTCGAAGATCAGCTTGGTGAAACCCTCGTCGCGGCCGTTGGCGATGGCCCGGCCCGAAGCCGCCCAAGGGAACACGCCCTTGCCGTACTTGATGCCCTGCGCCTTGCACTGCTCTTCGGTCAGACCTGCCCAAGCCACTTCCGGATCGGTATAGGCGACCGACGGAATCTGCTTGGCATCGAAATACGCCTTCTCGCCGTGCGCGGCTTCGGCTGCCACGTGGCCCTCATGGACGGCCTTGTGTGCCAGCATCGGCTGCCCAACGATGTCGCCGATCGCGAAGATGTGCGGCACATTCGTGCGCTGCTGCTTGTCCACGTCGATGAAGCCACGGTCTGTCACGGCCACGCCCGCCTTTTCCGCGCCGATGCGCTTGCCGTTCGGCGCGCGGCCCACGGCGACGAGCACCATGTCATAGCGTTGCGGCTCGGCCGGTGCGGCTTCGCCCTCGAACTTGACGTAGATGCCGTCCGGCTTGGCTTCGACGCCGACCGTCTTGGTCTTGAGCATGACCTTGTCGAAGCGGCTCTTGTTCATCTTGTCCCACACCTTGACGAGGTCGCGGTCAGCGCCCTGCATCAGGCCATCCAGCATTTCCACCACGTCGATGCGGGCGCCCAGCGTGCTGTACACCGTCGCCATTTCCAGGCCGATAATGCCGCCACCGATGACCAGCATCTTGGCCGGCACTTCGCGCAGCTCCAGCGCGCCGGTCGAATCGACGATGCGCGGATCTTCCGGAATGAACGGCAGCTTCACGGCCTCGCTACCTGCAGCGATGATCGCCTTGGCAAAACGGATGACCTTCTTCTCGCCCGTCGTTGCCTTGCCGGCGCCGTCCGTCAGCTGCACTTCGAGGTGGTTCGGGTCCAGGAACGTGCCGACACCACGCACGACCTGCACCTTGCGTGCCTTGGCCATGCCGGCCAACCCGCCGGTCAGCTTGCCGATCACGGATTCCTTGTGCTTGCGCAGCTGGTTGATATCAACCGTAGGCTCGCTGTAGACAATGCCGTGTGCGGCCATCGCCTTCACTTCATCCATGACGGCCGCCGTGTGCAGCAGCGCCTTCGACGGGATGCAGCCCACGTTCAGGCAAACGCCGCCCAGCGTGGAGAAACGCTCCACCAGCACAGTATTCATGCCGAGATCGGCGCTGCGGAATGCGGCCGAATAACCGCCCGGGCCGGAGCCGAGGACGAGCATCTCGCATTCGATGTCGGCGCCGCCGGCATGCTTGGCCGCTTGCGGAGCGGGGGCCGATGCGGCCGGTGCTGCAGCGGGCGTGGCGGCCGGAGCCGGTGCCTGAGCTGCCGCCGCACCCGCTTCCGCCGTGGCGATCACGGTGCCTTGGCTGACCTTGTCGCCCACCTTGATCTTGACTTCGACGATCTTGCCGGCCACATCCGACGGCACGTCCATGGTGGCCTTGTCGGTTTCCAGCGTGATCAGCGCCTGATCGACGGTGACGGCATCGCCCGCCTTCACCATCACTTCAATGACGTCCACGTCCTTGTAGTCGCCGATGTCCGGCACCTTGATTTCCACCACGCTCATTCCTGACTCCTTGTTCTTGTCGTCGGCACCCGGCATCGCCCGGGCCCGCTGACGCTTTTCAATCCTGCAGACGTACTGTGTGCACTTCGATCGGGCCGCCCGAACTCTTGTCGAACTCCACGCCTGCGGATACGCCCACCTGGGCAACGTCCGCCGCCGACTTGCCGGCCATGTCGAACACCGCCGACATGGCCCCCAGCGCAAAATTGCGCCCCGAACCGATACCCCAGAAGCGGTCGAACGAAAACACCTCGCGGTACGAATAGACGCCGTAGATGCCGGTAGCGTTGGCGATCAGGCAGGTGATCTGCGACGACTCGTAAGGGTCGTCGTCGTCTTCCTTGGTGTTGACGAAATACTCGTCCTTGAGCTTTTCATGCACCTTGAGGAAGGTCCGGAAGACGTCGTCGCGCGTACCGAGGCGGCACTCATCGGCCAGCCCGGCCAGCAGACTCCGCATGACCGGAAAGTGGGCCGTTGTGCCCGCCAGAGCGATCAGCGAATCGCCCACCTGGAAGATCTTCTGGTTCTGCTCATAACCCCGCGCCAGGCGCGTATCGCCGAACGTCACCAGCGAGTCGGCCGCAATTGCCACTTCGCCGTCTTTCTTGACCACCACGCACGTCGTCATGTCGTCCTCGCCATCAGTCCACTGACCAGTCCGCCGACCGCTGCAAACCCAACCGGGCCGGCACGCACAGGCCCGAAGCCAGATGCGTGCCGCGCCCGCGTGGGCTTACAGACTGACGCGGCGGAAGTCCGCCAGCACGCTGGCCAGATACGCGTTGAAGCGCGCAGCCTCCGCGCCGTCGATCACGCGGTGATCGTACGACAGCGACAGCGGCAGCGTC
>NZ_VOSS01000156.1 GCF_007997035.1 Ralstonia sp. TCR112
CAGCCTGCGCATGAGTTTCATCATCGCCATGCTGGCCGCACTTGGCGCAACGTATTTCTACTGGTCGCGCGGCAAGCTCGCGGCACTGCAGCGCCAGGCCGCGCTCGATGCGCTGGAGCGTGAAGAGGCCGAGAAGCAGGTGGTGCGTGCGCAGTTGATGGCGCTGCAGGCGCAGATCGAGCCGCACTTCCTCTTCAACTCGCTGGCACACGTCGATGTGCTGATTGCGCGCGATCCGGCCGCCGCGCGCGCCTTCTGCAGCATTTGATCGGCTTTCTGCGCAGTTCGCTTTCGCACGCACGCGCCGAGCAGTGCACGCTGGCGCAGGAATTTGCGCTGCTGCGCGCGTATCTCGACATCCAGGCGCTGCGCTTCGGCAATCGGCTGCGTTTCTCATTGGCGCTGGACGATGCCATCGCCAATATCGTCATTCCGCCCATGCTGATTCAGCCGCTGGTGGAAAACGCCGTGGTGCACGGCATCGAGCCCGCGCGCGAGGGCGGCGAGATCGCCCTGTCTGCGCGCCTGGCTGCCGGCCATGACGGCGAGCGCCTCGTGCTGGAAGTGCGCGACACGGGCGTCGGCTTCGGCAACGACGGTGCCAAGGGCTCCGGGCTGGGGCTCACGCATGTGCGTGAACGTCTGTCGCGCCTGTTTGATGGCGACGCGCGGCTGACGATCACCGAGACCGTGCCGCACGGCGTGACGATCATCGTCGA
>NZ_VOSS01000157.1 GCF_007997035.1 Ralstonia sp. TCR112
GGCAGGGTACGGCCACACCATCGGTGGGCACGTGTTGGCGTTGGGGCGTGCGTTGTTAGGTGGTGAGTGTGCGGCTGGGGCGATGTTGATCGCCGCGCTGGCTCTCAGCGGCTGTGCCGTCGGTCCCGATTTCAAAGCGCCCGCGGGGCCTGCGGCTACCGGCTATTCCGCGCAGCCTGTTTCGCGCGAAACCGCATCCGCGCCCGTTGTTGGCGGCGAAGCGCAACATCTTGTCGATGCCAATGTGCCGGCGGATTGGTGGCGCTTGTTCCGATCGCCGGCGCTGGATGCGTTGGTGGACGAGGCGTTGCGCGCGAGTCCGTCAGTCATGCAGGCAGAGGCACGCTTGCGTCAGGCGCAGGCCGAAGCGCAGGCGCAGTTCGGCTATGCGTTGCCGTCGGTGGATGGCACCGTGTCGGCGGTGCGTCAGCAGATCAACCCGGAGGCATTCGGGTTCAACACGCCCAAGCCGGGGCCGTTCACGTTGTATTCGGCGTCGCTGTCGGTGTCGTATGCGCTGGATATTTTTGGCGGCGTGCGCCGGGCGCTGGAGGCATCGCAAGCGCAGGTCGATACGCAGCGTTATGAACTGGAAGCGGCGCGCTTGTCTCTGGCAGGCAATGTGGTGACGACCGTGGTGCGGATTGCCGCGCTGGATGTGCAGATCGCGACCACGCAGCGATTGGCGGCTGAGCAGCGCAAGCAGTTGGAGATCACGGAGCGGAGGTTGAGCGTGGGCGGCGTCGCGCAGGTCGATGCGTTCTCGCAGCGCACGCTCGTCGCGCAGACCGACGCGACGCTGCCGCCGCTCGTGCAACAGGCTGCGCAGCAGCGGCATCGTCTATCGGTATTGCTCGGCCGTGAGCCCGGCGCTGGGTTGCCGGACTTGCCATCGCTCGACACGCTGCATTTGCCCGACCCGCTGCCGGTGTCGCTGCCATCCACGCTCGCGCAGCGCCGCCCCGACATCCGCGCTGCCGAAGCGATGTGGCACGAAGCCAGCGCCAACGTGGGCGTGGCCACGGCCAACCTGTTCCCGCGCATCACGTTGTCCGCAGGCCTGGGTTCGGAAACCACCAGCTTCCGCAACCTCCTCGGCGCCGGGTCGAGCATCTGGAACCTCGGCGCCGGGTTCACGCAGCCGATCTTCCACGGCGGCACCCTGCGCGCCAAAAAGCGCGAAGCCGAAGCCGCCTACGACGCTGCCGGCGCCGCCTACAAGCAAGCCGTATTGCAAGGCCTGCAAGAAGTGGCCGACGCCCTGCACGCCGTCAACAACGACGCCCAAACGCTACAGGCCCGAGCGCAGGCAACCGACCAGGCGCAACAGACCCTGCGCGCCGCCCAAGCCCGCCACGCCGCCGGCGGCATCAGCACGCTAACGCTGCTGGACGCCCAACGCCAGGTCGACCAGGCCACGCTGCAACAGGTGCAGAGCCAAGCCGACAGGTTGCTAGACTCCGCCGCGCTCATGCAGGCATTGGGTGGCGGTTGGCAATAAACCCACGACAAAGGGAAACCCAATCGACAACGCAAGCCTTCAGCCGGTGTGGCCGTACCCT
>NZ_VOSS01000158.1 GCF_007997035.1 Ralstonia sp. TCR112
GAAGATCCGTTCTTCCAGGACTACATCCATCCGGTCTGGAAGGTGTATTCCACCGGCGGCAGCACCAGCGTGTCGCTCGAATATGCGCGCCTGCGGCAAGCCGGCGCCACGGCGCGCGCGATGCTCATCAGCGCGGCGGCGCAACGCTGGGGCGTGCCCGTGGCCGCATGCAGCACCGCAGACGGCACCGTCATCTGCAATGCCGACGGCCGCAAGGCCACCTACGGCGAACTGGCCGATGCGGCGGGCCGTCTGCCTGCGCCTGCCAATGTGGCGTTGAAGAATCCAGCGGACTTCAAGTACATCGGCAAGCTCAGGCATAAGCGTGATGCGCTGGCCAAGACGACGGGCCGGTTCCAGTACGGCATCGATGTGTCGTTGCCCGGCATGCTGGTGGCAGTCGTGCAGCGTGCGCCCATGCCCGGTGCACGTGTGCGCCGCGTCGACAGCGCCGAGGCGTTGAAGGTGCGCGGCGTGCGCCAGGTCATGACCATCCCGATGCGCGTCGATGTGCTGGGCGGTAACCAGGAGGCGTGGCCGTGCTGGCCGACGACTACTGGGCCGCCGACAAGGGCCGCGCG
>NZ_VOSS01000159.1 GCF_007997035.1 Ralstonia sp. TCR112
CTTGCGCAGCGCCTGCATGACGGACGGAATCGACGGATTGCCGTAGCGCATTGCACAGGCGACCACCACATCGTGGCCCTGCGCGTTCAGCAGCTGCTGCAGCGCATGCGCCTGGCGCTCGCTGTAGACGAGCAGCGGCGAGCCGGTCATGTTGGCCTCGCGCAGCCAGATGCTTTCGTATTTGTGCGCCGACGTGCGCGAACGCAGCGGCACGATCAGTCCGTTGAGGATGAACCACCACACCGCGCGCGGAATTTCCACAACGCGGGGGTCGGACAGGAACTGGCGCAGATAGCGGCCGACCTCGCGCGGCGACGTGCCGTCAGGCGTACCGAGGTTGACGAGCAGGATCGCCGTGCGATCAGGCTGGCCGTGCTGGAACAGGGGTTCGGGCAAGAAGGGCATGGGCGCGGTTTCGCGATAGACCGGCCGATTATACGAGCCGAGTCATCGCGTGTTCCTTACGCCACTACGGTGCCGTCCTTGACCACGCCCACACACGGGTTCAGCCCCATCGCGTACGCCAGATCGGCGGGCCGGTCGATGCGCCACAGG
>NZ_VOSS01000016.1 GCF_007997035.1 Ralstonia sp. TCR112
GCGATGAGCGCAAGCGAGGTCGATGCCGGCGCTGATGCCGGCGCTGGTCCAGATTGGCCCGTCGTTCACGTAGATGTGATCGGGTTCGAGCTGCACCTGCGGAAACGTGCGCGCGAACTGCTCGCTGCGGCTCCAGTGGGTGGTGGCACGCCGGCCGTTCAGCAAACCTGTGGCGCCAGCAGCAGGCTGCCCGAACACACGCTGGCGACGCGCGCGCCGCGGGCCGCGCAGCGCTGCACAAAGCGGCGCGTGCGCGCATCGGCCATGGCGGCATCCACGCCGTCGCCGCCGGCAATGAGCAGCGTATCGACCTGGCTGGCCGGGGGCAGGGCGTCGGCGTCCCACCGCGCCCCGGAAGAACTGCGGACAAGGCCGGCCTGCGCGGCAATCGTGCGCAGCGCGTAGTGGTCGTCCCGATACCGGCTGGCGACTTCAAACGCCGCCACCGGGCCTGCGGCGTCGAGCAGTTGGAAGTCCGGAAAGATCAGCACAGCGATGCGATGGGCCATGGCAGAAAAAGTGGGAGACTGGTCATTGCTGCCAACACGATAGAGCGCGATCCTGTGAAGCGTCAACCCGCAATCGCATCACTTTCAGGAGAGCCAAACCATGACGACTTCCCCGTTCATCGTTGTCTTTGCGGTGTACAACCGCGTTACCCAGCTCGATTTCACCGGTCCGTACGAAGTGTTCTGGCGGCTGCCGGGCGCGCAATGCGTGGTCGCATCCGCGGCCGGTGGCGACATCCATGCCGACGGCGGTCTCACGATCTCGAACGTGCAGCGGCTGGCCGATATTCCGCATGCCGACCTGATCTGCGTGCCCGGCGGTTTTGGCGTGATCGAAGCCATGGAAGACGCAGAGTTCGTGCGCCAGGTGCGGCGCCTGGCCGATGGCGCCCGCTATGTCACGTCCGTCTGCACCGGCTCGCTCGTGCTGGGCGCGGCGGGGTTGCTGCAGGGCAAGCGCTCGGCGTGCCACTGGGCATGGCGCAACCTGCTGCCTGCGTTTGGAGCCACCGTGGACGAAGCCCGCGTGGTGCGTGACGGCAACCTCATCACCGGCGGCGGCGTGACGGCCGGCATCGACATGGCGCTGACCGTTATGGCGGACATTGCCGGTGCCGAACATGCGCAGGCCGTGCAGCTCGGTATTGAATACGCCCCTGCGCCGCCGTTCGATTGCGGCCGCCCCGAGCGTGCGGCGCCGGAGATCCTCGAAGCGGTGACGTCGCGGCTGGACCGCTTGCGTGCGGATCGCCACGACGCCGTGCAACGGGCAGCGCAGCGCCTCTGAGTGCAGGCGCCGGGCCGAGGCTGATTGCGGCGACAATGGCGTCTTTCGACGTATCCACGCCCCAAGCCGGCGCCGCATCCTGCATGAACACACCGTCTTCCCAGCCCAACGCCCGTGGCCCGATCGGCATCGTTGCCGCCCTGCATGAAGAGATCAACGAACTGCTGACGTGCCTGTCCGATGCGCAGTGCATCCACATCGGCAGCCGCGATTTCTGGACGGGCCGGCTGGATGGCCACGCGGTGGTCGTGGTGCTGTCGCGCGTCGGCAAGGTGGCGGCCGCCTCCACCACGGCCGTGCTGATCACGCAGTTCAACGTCCGCGCGGTGGTGTTTGCCGGCGTGGCCGGCGCGCTGGCGCCGGGCGTGGCAGTGGGCGATGTCGTGGTGTCGGAAGAACTGCTGCAGCACGATGTTGACGCGTCGCCGCTGTTCCCGCGCTGGGAGATTCCGCTGACCGGCATGGCGCGCTTTCCCGCTGACACGTCGCTCGCGAGCGGCTTGCTGGAAAGCGCGGGCGCCGTACTGGCCGACCCGCATGCGCTGCTCGGCCCGGACGTCATGCGCGCGTTCGGGATTGCGGCGCCGCAGGTGCATCGCGGCCTGATCGTCAGCGGAGACCGCTTTGTCTGCACCTCGGCAGAAAGCGCGGTGCTGCGCACGGCCTTGCCCGACGCCCTGGCCGTCGAGATGGAAGGCGCCGCGGTGGCGCAGGTGTGCCACGAGTGGGGCGTGCCGTTTGCCGCGATCCGGACGATTTCCGACCGCGCGGATGACGCGGCCAGCGTCGACTTCGCGCAGTTCATCGCGCAGGTGGATTCACGCTACAGCGTGGCGATCCTGCGCAACTGGTTGTCGGCGACGGCCGACGCCTGAACGGCTTACTGGCCCTTCGCGGCCAGGTATTTGTCGAGTGCGTTCGCGCGCTCGCTCAGGCGGAAGACTTCGTTCTCCAGGCGCTGCAGATCGTCGAGCTTGCCCTTGCCATAGAGGGCAGTCTCAAAGGCCGCAGTCCTGGCGTGGAAGTCCTGCCACGCCTGCTCCGAATTCATCAGTGCGTCTTTCGCCTTGCCGTTCAATGCGCCGAGCAGCGTCTTGTACGTGCGGTCGAGGCGCTCGTCCTGCGCGGCCTTCTCTGCAGAGAGGCATGCGCCGATCGCGTCGGCGTTGTCCGGCGCCTTGTCGACGCAGGCATACAGCCTCGTGGAAATGCCCTGCGGCGCTCGGCGCTTGACGCCGTTGGCGAGGCTTTCGGCGGCAACCGCGCCGGCACTGTGGGCCAGCAGCGCAACGGCAACGGGAAGGGCCAGCGTCTTCAGTGTCGTCAGCGTGTTCAAGAAGTGACTCCTGATCGCGTGTCTGCGATGCGTGAAGGGCTGACCAGTCTATCGGCCTGCTCGCGCCACCGCGATCAGCCAGGCAGGTGAGGCCGCAGGTTGCGCAGGGCGTTTTCCACGTAGGCTTCTTTCTCGCCGACGGGCGCGACGTAGTGCAGGGCTTCTGCGGCGGCGTCAATGCCTTCCGTGCGCGCAATCACCCATGCCGCCAAGTAGGGCGAAGCAAAGCAGCCGCCTGCCGTCGCCACATTGCCGTTGGCGTAGAACGGCTGGTTCAGCACCTCCACGCCGGCTTCCTGCACCCAGGGTTTGGTGGTCAGGTCCGTACAGGCCGGCACGCTGCCGAGCAGCCCCAGCTTGGCCAATACCAACGTGCCGGAGCACTGCGCGCCGATCAACTGGCGTGACGGATCGAGCGCCAGCCGCGCCATCAACGCCGGATCGGCCACCACATCGCGCGTGCGGATGCCGCTGCCGACGAGCACGGCATCTGCGGTGCGGGCGTCTTCCAGCATCGATTGCGCATGCATCGTCACGCCGTTCATCGACGTGACTTCGGTGTGCGGGCAACACAGGCTCACGCGCCAGTCCGGTTTTTTGATGCGGTGAAGCACGCCAAAGGCGATGAGCGAATCCAGCTCGTTGAAGCCGTCGAAGGTCAGGATGGCGATGTGCATGATTGGTGTGCTGCAGCGTCGGAATAGATCGGATGCTAGGCGCACGGGGCAATACAATCAAAAAATTGTCCTTAGTACACCTCGGAAATGACCCAGGCCCGCTACCAGCCGCTCGTCGACGAACTGGCCACGCAGATCCGCAGCGGCCATCTGCCGCCCGGCACGCGCCTGCCCACGCACCGGCAACTGGCGCAGTGTCACGGCGTTGCGCTCGTCACGGCCACGCGCGTGTATGCCGAACTCGAAGCGATGGGCCTGGTGAGCGGCGAAGTGGGGCGCGGCACTTTCGTGCGTGAAAACACGCTGCCGCGCGGCCTCGGTATCGACCAGCAGGCCGTGGCTGCCGGCGTGGTGGATCTGAACTTCAACTACCCGTCGCTGCCCGGCCAAGCCCGGCTGCTGAGCCGCGCATTGCGCAAGCTGGCCGCCGGAGGCGATCTGGAGGCGCTGTTGCGCTATGCACCGCATGGCGGCCGCGCGCATGAACGCGCCTGCGTGGCGCGCCATCTGGCACAGCGCGGTTTGCCTGTCGCGCCGGACAACGTGCTGGTGGTCGACGGCGCGCAGCACGGCCTTGCCGTGACGGCGATGGCGCTGCTCAAGCCCGGCGATGTGGTGGCGGTGGACGCGCTGACGTATCCCGGTTTCAAGGTGGTCGCCGAGATGCTGCATCTGGAACTGGCGCCGCTGCCGGCCGCCGGGCAAGGGTTGGACCTGGATGCACTGGAGCGGCTGTGCGCACGCCGCCGTGTGCGCGCCGTCTACGTCATGCCGACGCTGCACAACCCGCTCGGCTGGGTGAGCGGCATCGGCTGGCGGCGCCAGCTGGCGGCAATCGTGCGTCGCCACGGCCTGATTGCCCTGGAAGACGCGGCCTATGCCTTTCTGGAGGACAAACCGCCCGCGCCGCTGGCCGCGCTGGCGCCGGAATCGACGGTCTACATCTCCGGCCTGTCGAAAAGTGTGGCCACCGGCCTGCGTTTCGGCTTCGTTGCCGCGCCCGCAGCGTGGGTGCCGCAGCTGGAACGCGCCATCCGCGCCACGACGTGGAACACCCCGGCCATTGTCACCAGCCTCGCCTGCGCATGGCTGGACGACGGCACGGTCGAGCGCCTGGAGGCCGAGAAACGGCGCGATGCGGCAGCCCGTCAGGGGATTGCCCGCAAGGCGCTGGCCGGGCTGACGCTGGTCACGCATCCAACTTCGTACTTTGTCTGGCTTGCGCTGCCGCCCGAGGTGCGCGCCGACCGCGTTGCCGTGGCGCTGCGGCAGGACGGCATCTCCGTGTCCACCGCAGAGCCGTTTGCGACATCGAAGCAGGTACCGCATGCGCTGCGGCTGGCGCTGGGCTCCGTCGCGCTCGACCGGCTCGACGCCGCGTTGCAGACCGTCAGGCAGCACGTGCAGGCACAGGTGGATCGATAACGAAAACCGTGCCAAACCTCGTGCGCTTGCCTACACTCTCGTCGCAACGAAATGGCCCAATTTTCGGCCCGATTTGCCGACAGGAGACCCCATGAAGAACTGGCTTGCGACGATCGCTGGATGGACGCTCTGCGCATGCGTGGCGTTCGGCAGCGCCGCCCATGCAGCCGATGCCGCCGATGACGGCGCGACGCTGACCGTCAACATCGGCACCGAGCACCGCACGCTGTCGCGCGAGGCGTTGCTGCACGATCCACACCTGACCAGCGTGACCGTGGAAGACCAGAACCTCAAGCGCCGCCTGACCTTCAAGGCCATCCCGGTGACGGCGCTGTTCCAAGGGCAGACGGTCAGCCCCGAGGCCAGCGCGACCACCGCCGCCAGCGACGGCTACGTTTCGCACCTGTCGATGCGCCTGCTGCTGGGCGATCGCGCCGACGGCCCGCGCGCCTGGCTGGCCGTGGAAGACCCCGCCGCGCCGTGGCCGACGCTCAAGGGCCAAGACATTGGCCCGTTCCGGCTGATCTGGACGGCGCCGCCGGCCAAGGCGTCGCTCGTGAACGAAAGCCTGTGGACGTACAGCATCGTGCGCATCGACGTGGCCGCGCTGCCGGGCGAGCGCTTCGCGGCCATCCGGCCCGCTGCGGGGCTGCCCGCAGACGGCCCGGTCATGCGCGGTTTCGCCACGTTCCAGCGCGTCTGCTTTTCGTGCCACACCCTCAATCGCGCCGGCGATGCCAACCTGGGCCCCGACCTGAACGTGCCGTACAGCCCGGTGGAATACCTCGGCGACGAGAAACTGCGTCACTTGATCCGCGATCCGCAATCCCTGCGCTGGTGGCCCAACGCCCGCATGTCGGCCATCGACGAAAAGACGCTGTCCGATGCGCAGCTCAACGATCTGCTGGCGTATTTTCACCACATGACCAAGCGCAAGTCGGCAGCGCAATGACGGGCGCTGAGCGCCACTATTCGGCCGCCCAGTCGACCAGCGTGGCGATGGTGTTCATGTTGCGCGCCGTCCCCGCCTTGGCCGCGGGGATCTTCAGTTTGGAATCGGCCATGCCGTCGCCGTAGTGCACGTAGATTTCGCGCGTGCCCAGGGCCATCTCTTCCGTCCGAACGCCGGTGGCGGCGGCCAATGCATCGGGCGGCGGTGGGGTATCCAGGAAGATCGCGACTGTCCGGTTGGGCGCCGCCGTCTTGAACGGATTGCCTTCCAGCACCGCCGCCAGTTCGGCGCCCGTGCGCACAAGCACGCCCACGGGTTTGCCGGCGTAGTCCTCCAGGCAGCGTTCCAGCTTCGCCTTGATGGTCGCTTCCGCCAGCCGGCTCTGAAAAACCACGTTGCCGCTGGCAATGTAGGTGCGTACGCCGGTCAGCCCGATCCATTCACACATTGCGCGTAACTCGGCCATGGGCAGTTTGCCGGTGCCGCCCACATTGACGGCGCGGAGGAAGGCGATGTAGCTGGGCATGGGTTCTCCTGTTCTGTCTGTCTTATCAACGGCTTACGGATGGGCTCAAACCGGCAACATTCTGTTACGAGATTGACGAATGTGTTTAACCCGCCCCGTCGCGCGACTTGTATTCTGCGCCCCGAACTCATCGAGCCCGGATCGGCCCCTCATTGAGGCGAGTGCCGCATCCTGCATTTGCGCATAAGGAGAACACCATGTTGAAGAAAATTGCACCGGCCCTGATTGTGGCAACGCTCGCCGGCCTGACGGCGTTGCCCGCAGCGGCGGATGACCTGCGCAATGCCCTGGGCGGCGCGCTGGGTGGCGCCGGCGGCGCAGCCGTGGGCGGCGCACTCGGCGGGCAGACAGGCTCGGTGATCGGCGGGGCGATCGGCGGCGGCGCGGGCGGCGCATTGACGGCCAACGGCCGCGAGCGCAAGGGCGCCATCGTGGGCGGCGCATTGGGCGGCGGCGTGG
>NZ_VOSS01000160.1 GCF_007997035.1 Ralstonia sp. TCR112
GCAGCACGTCCAGGCACATCGTCAGATAGACGTGGTCGACCTGGCTCAGGAACACCTCCACCACCTTCAGCACATGCGCGAGCTGCATGACGTCCATCTCGTCGTCGTGCATCCAGCGCACGCCGAGCTGGCGCGCACGCGCGAACAGCGCCTCGGTGTTGGCGTAAGTGCTCACGCCGAGGCAGGCGTAGTGGAACGGCCATCCGCGCCGCGCACAGTCTTCGGCGATCTGGCGGAATGGCGTGCCGGAGCTGCCGCGCTCGCCCGCGCGCAAATCGAAGTGCGCGTCCAGATTGAGAATGCCGATACGCGGGGGCTGGTCGGATTTCGCCGCCAGATGCCGCGCCAAGCCGCCGAACGAAGCCCACGCGATCTCGTGCCCGCCGCCGAGCGCGATCGGAAATGCGCCGCGGTCAAGCAGATCGTGGAGCACACCGGACAATTCGCTCTGCGCGTCTTCCAGCGCATCGCCCTGGCAAGTCACATCGCCCGCGTCGACGACCACACGGCCGGCACGCGCGGGCAAGTTCGCGAGCATCTTGCGGATGGCGGCCG
>NZ_VOSS01000161.1 GCF_007997035.1 Ralstonia sp. TCR112
CCGGGCGGCGGCGGTGGCGGTGGCGATGGGTTGCTGACCTTGGGTTCCGGCACCCAGGTGACCAACATTGGGACGATCGTGGGCGGTGTTGGCGGCGCTGCGGGTGGCGGCGGCAGCACGGCCGGTGCCAGTGGCGCGGGCGTCAACCTAGCTGCCGGGTTCAACGTGCTCACCAATGTCGGCACGATTACCGGCGGCGCGGGCAACGGCGGTGCCGCGGGCGCGGGTGTCATCGCCAACGGCGCGGTCATCGTCAATGGCGGCACGATCAGCGGCGGGTTGTTCAGCGACGGCGTGACGCGGGCGGCAGCCATCCAGTTCAACGGGACGAACAACACGCTGCAACTGGTGACGGGTTCCAACATCATCGGCAACCTCGACGTGGCAGCGGGCGCAGTGGCCAAGATCACCGCCGGCAGTGCAGGCCTCTCGTTGTCCAACAACGTCACGCTGGGCGACGCCACGTCGCGCGTCACACTCGATTCGACGACGACGAACCTCGTGGTGTCAGGCGTCATATCGGGCGCGGGCAGCGTGGGCGTCACCGGCAGTCGAACGATCACGCTGACGGGCGACAACACCTACACCGGCGCGACCACCATCACCACCGGCACGCTGCAGATCGGCAACGGCGGCACCACGGGCTCGGTGGCGGGCAATATCGTCAACAACGGCACGCTCGCGTTCAACCGCAGCGATACGGTCACGTACGCCGGCACCATCAGCGGCTCCGGCAATCTGGTGCAGGCCGGGGCTGGCACGCTCACCATCTCAGGCACGGCAGGCTATGCCGGCAGTACCACCATCAATGCGGGCACGCTGGCGTTGTCAGGCGCCGGCAGCATTGCCGCCTCCAGCGGCGTGGTCAACAACGGCACCTTCGATATCTCTGGGACGACCTCCGGCGCCACCATCAACGCCTTGACCGGCACGGGCACGGTCGCCCTGGGCAGCCGGAACCTCACGCTGGCCAACGCAGCCGGTACCTTCAGCGGCGCGATTGTCGGCGCGGGTGGCCTCACGGTCTCGGCTGGCACGCAGACGCTGTCGGGTGTGAACGTATTCACCGGCGCAACGACGATCAGCGGCGGCACGCTGGCGTTGTCGGGAGCCGGCAGCATTGCGGCTTCCGGCGGCGTGGTGAACAACGGCACCTTTGACATCGCCGGGACGACCTCGGGCGCCACCATCAGCGCCTTGACGGGCACAGGTGCCGTCGCTCTGGGTGGCCAGACGCTGATATTGGCGAATGCAGCGGGCACGTTCAGCGGCGCGATCGGCGGGACGGGTGGCCTTACGGTCAGCGGTGGCACGCAAACGCTGTCGGGGGTCAATGGATTTACCGGTTCGATGTCGATCAATGCGGGCACGCTGGCACTGTCGGGTGCCGGCAGCATTGCGGCTTCGAACAGCGTCGTGAACAACGGCACGTTCGACATCTCGGGCACGACGTCCGGCACCACCATCAATGCATTGACGGGCTCGGGCAGTGTCGCCCTGGGCAGCCGGACCCTCACGCTCGCCAACGCGGCGGGTACTTTCAGCGGCGCGATCAGCGGTACGGGCGGCCTCACGCTGGACGGCGGCACGCAAACACTGTCCGGCGTGAACACCTATGGCGGTGCAACGACGATCAACGCCGGCACGCTGGCGTTGACGGGTGCCGGCCGCCTGGCGTCGGGTACGACGATCACGCTCACGGGCGCAACTTCGGCACTCGATCTGTCCGCAGGCGCCAACCAGACGGTCGCGCATCTCTCGGGCGTGGCCGGCAGCCGCGTGGTGCTGAATGGCAGCGCGCTGACGCTGGCTGACGATTCGTCTCAAACCTTCAGCGGCAGCCTGGGCGGCAATGGGTCGTTGATCAAGCAGGGTACGGGCACGCTCACGCTCAACGGTGTCAGCAGCGGCTTCTCGGGGTCGACCACGGTGGCTGGCGGCACGCTGGCCGTCGGCGACGCGGCAAACGCCAGTGCCGTGCTTGGCGGCAATGTCCTGGTGAACGCGCTGGGCACGCTGCGCGGCCACGGCACGGTTTCGGGCGACGTGAGCAGCAGCGGGGTGGTCGCGCCCGGCGGCTCCATCGGTACGCTCTCGGTGGGCGGCAATTACACGCAAGGCTCAAACGGGACGCTCGCCATCGAGGTCAGCCCGACGGACGCCTCGCAACTGCGTGTGGGCGGTGCCGCGGCGCTCGGCGGGTCGCTTGCCATCGTGTTCGATCCGGGCACCTATACCGCGCGCCGCTACACCGTGCTGAGCGCCGGCAGCGGCGTGACCGGCCGCTTCGCAAACGTCAGCACGGCAACGGCAGGCGCCAACCTCGGTACGTTGCAGACCTCGGTGGACTACGGAACGAATGCGGTCGATCTGCTCCTCGCAGAAGCGACAGCGCCCGGCACCCCAGGCAGCCCGACCGTGGTTGCACCGACAAAGACCTCCATCTACACGGCGCTTGGCACGACGGCGCTGCTGCAGGCGCAAAGCGCCAACGCCGCGCTGCTCGGCCGGTTGTCCGGGCCGCAAGACGCGCTGGGCGGCTCCAACAACGTATGGGCTACGGCCAGCGGCTCCAGCACGAAGGTGGGCGGCACGGGTAATGCGCCCGGCTTCCTCACGCACGCGTACGGGTTCCTGGCGGGAGCGGAGGGCCGTATGGGCGCAGCTACCGTGGGCGCCGCGGCCGGCTACACGCACACCACGCTCGGCGAAGACACCACCGGCGCATCGGGCGCCATCGACACGCTCCGCGTGGCCCTTTACGGCGCGCAGCCGATGGGTGCCGTCAACCTGTCGGCCACGGTGGGCTACGGGCTCGACTTCTTCTCGCAGAAACGGCCGTTCGGCAGCGTGGGCACCGCGGAGGGCGACCATCTCGCGCACGAATTCACGGCCGCCACGCAGGCCAGCTTGCCCCTGGAGATGGGCGGCCTCCGCCTCGCGCCGCACGTCGGCCTGCGCTACGCCTATGTGCGCGGCAGCGGCTTCGGAGAAGACGGCGCCAACGGCCAGAACCTGCAAGTCGGCCCGGACAGCGCGCGCAGTCTCCAGCCGTATGTGGGCGTCACGCTCGACAAGGCCTTCGGCGATGTGCGGCCCGTCAACGTGCAGCTTCGCCTGGGCTATGCGCACGAGCTGATGAACGCCGGCCGCGTCGTCCAGGTGCAGAGCCAGGACGGCACCGCGTTCGCGGCCCCGGGCACCGATCTGCCGCGTTCGTTCCTGACGACGGGGGCCAGCGTCACGCTCCAGGCAGCCAAGGCAACCACGGTGTCCTTGGGCGTGGATGCCACCATCAACACGAGCCACGTGTCTGCGCAGTCTGCGTACGTGCGGGTCAACCATCGGTTTTAACGGAAGCCGCGTGCTGAAAGAAAAAACGCGCCGACGTGATCTCGGCGCGTTTTTTTCACCAGCATCAGCGGCGCGCCTATCGACCAAACCGTTCGACAACACCGCGCCACAACGCATCGCGCTCCGCGCCCAGGTGCGCGCCGCTCGCATCGCCCGCCGCGTCCTTGCCCACCGCAAGATGAACCATGGTGAGCCTGGACTGCGGGTCCACGTAGATCGCCTGCCCATGGACGCCAAGCAGCACGAATCGCCGTGCTTGTCCCGGGAGGAGCCAGACCTGGAAGCCATAGCCGTAATAGCGACTGCCGTGATACGTCATCTGCACCGGGCGAAACGCATCAGGCTGGCGCGCTGCGTCGGTCATGTCGAGCAGGAACTCGCGCGGCACGACTTGCCGGCCTTGCACCACGCCATCGTTGGCCAGCATGGACCCGAGGCGCGCGTAGTCTCGCGCCGTCGCGTTGAAGCCGCCTTGTGCAAACGCCGATCCGTCGGATTGGCGCAGGAGGTAGGTCGCCTTGGCTTCGGCCCCCATCGGCTTCCATAGCTTGTCGTCAACGAAGTCGCACAGGCTGCGGTGCGTCGCCGCCTGCAGCACGAGCGCCAACACTTCGGTTTGCGCGCCCGCGTAGTTGAAACGCGTGCCCGGCGCATCGGCGCGCTCGTTGACCTGGGCCGCTGCCGCGAGCACGCCTTGCTTCGCTGCCGTCTTGAGAAAACGTGCACGGTCGTCAGTCGGGGTGTAGTCCTCGACGTACTTCGCCCCGGAGGCCATGCGCAGCAGATCGACGATGCGCGTTCCACCGTACAGCGTGCTTGCCAGTTCGGGCACGTACTGGTCAACACGGTCATCCAGCGAGCGCAGGCTTCCATCCTCCAGCGCCTTGCCGATGGCCAGTGCAACCAGCGTCTTGGCCATCGAGTTGGACAGCATGCGCATGTCGCTCGTGCGGTCGTAGCCGTAATGCTCGGCCAGGATGACGCCGTCCTGAACGATCAGCACAGCGGTCGCGCGCTGATGTTCCATGTAGTCGGCCAGCGTGTAGTCATGGTTGCGGAAGCGATACCGGACATCCGCCTCCTTTTCTGCGGTCTTGAGCTGCACCGGTTGCTCGGCCGGCGCCAGGTCGCAAGACGGCGAGATACGGCCCATGCCGCTGAAGGCGCCCACGATGTACTGCGCCTCGTGGATGCGCGCCGCGCTTGGCGCAAGCGGATAGCCTTGCGCCTTGCCGAGTCGATCTTCATCGGGAGAGGCGACGGCGACGCTGCAGGCGAGCAGCGCGGACGTTGCGCAGTATTGGAGAGCTTTCATGACCGGGGCAGGGTGATGTTGCTGGCGGCGGCAAGCCGTGAGACTACACCGGCCGCAAGTCGGCGTGCCTACGCATTCGTGCCCAGCGGTTCCAGATACGGCTCCAACAACTCGCTCATCCAGTTCATGAAGACCTGCACCCGAACCGGCAGATTCCTCCGGTTCGGATACACCAGCGACACCGGCATCGGCGGCGGCCGAAAGTCGGGCATGACGTCGAGGAGCGTACCGTCCGCAATCGCCGACGACAGCCCCGCGTACACCGGCGCCTGGATCATCCCCAGCCCCGCGCGGCACGCTGCGTCGTAGCTCTCGGCCGAGTTGACCGTCACCGCGCCTTTCATCGGCCGAAACGCGGAGCGGCCGTCCACCGTGTATTCCCACCCCGGCGACTTCGTCCCCAGCGTCTGCACGTAATGGACGATGCGATGGTGGTCGAGGTCATCGAGCGTTTTCGGCATGCCATAGCGTGCAATGTAGGCGGGGCTGGCGCAGTTGACCTGGTGCAGCTGGCCGAGCGGGCGGGCAATGAGGCTGCTGTCGGTCAGGGTGCCGATGCGCAGTACGCAGTCGAAGCCTTCGCGTACCGGGTCGACGCGGCGGTCGGTGCTGGAGAGTTCGATTTCCAGCTCGGGGTGGGCATCGAGCAGCGCGGGCAGGGCGGGGATGACGATGCGGCGTGCAACGCCGACCGGCATGTCGACGCGCAGGCGGCCGCGCAGGGCCTGCGGGCTCTGGCGGAACATGGTCTGCAGTTCGTCCATGTCGGCCAGCAGGTCTTGGCAGCGCTCGTAGAACGTCTGGCCGTCCTGCGTGAGCTGCACCTTGCGGGTGGTCCGGTGCAGCAGGCGTGTGCCGAGCATCGTCTCCAGCTGCTGCACCGCCACCGAGGCGGCCGGCTTGGGAATGCTCAAGGCTTCGGCCGCGCGCGTAAAGCTGGCAAGTTCAGCCACGCGCACAAAAATCTGCATGGCTTCGAGTCGGTTAGTGGACATGGCGGGGGTGGGCTGATTGTTATCTGTGGGAAAACACAGCGATAGGATAAGCGAGATTTATTCTTTGTTTGTCGCCCAATACCATGCTCTCACGTTGTTCGACACCCATCCCAAAACCAACCGGAGAGCAAACATGACGCAGACCCATACCCCCATCGCGATCGTCACCGGCGGCAGCCGCGGCCTTGGCAAGAACATGGTGCAGAAGCTGGCCCAGCGCGGCACGACGTGATCTTCACCTACCGCAGCAACCGCGCCGAAGCCGACGCCCTCGTCGCTGAACTGACAGCCCAGGGCCGCCGTGCCGCCGCGTTGCAGCTGGACGCCGGCAAGATCGCCACGTTCCCGGCCTTTGCCGAGGCCGTGCGCGGCGTGCTGGCGCAGTGGAAGGCCGAGCGCTTCGATTACCTCGTCAACAACGCTGGCGTTGGCGTGCATGCCGCCGTGGCCGAAACCACCGAAGCCCAGTTCGACGAACTGATGAACGTGCATTTCAAGGGCGTGTTCTTCCTCACGCAGATCCTGCTGCCGCTCATGGCGGACGGCGGGCGCATCGTGAATATCTCGTCGGGGCTGGCGCGCTTTGCGCTGCCGGGCTACGGCGCGTATGCGGCAATGAAGGGCGCGGTGGAGGTGCTCACGCGCTATCTGGCGAAGGAACTCGGCCCGCGCGGCATTGCCGTGAACGTGGTCGCGCCGGGCGCCATTGAGACGGACTTTGGTGGCGGTGCGGTGCGCGACAACGCGAATGTCAACGCGATGGTGGCGGCCAATACCGCGCTGGGGCGTGCTGGGCTGCCGGACGATATTGGCGGTGTGGTGGCCTCGTTGCTGTCGCCGGATAACCGGTGGATCAATGCGCAGCGGATTGAGGCGTCGGGCGGGATGTTCCTGTAAGCAGCGGCAGACCGCGACACTCGGCGGTCTGCCGTCCCGCTGTCGAGCTCTGAGCTCGGGGCGCTGAGCAAAAAGCTCCGTGTTTCGAGCTCCGAGCTCGGGGTGCCGAGCAAAAAGCTCCATGTGTCGGGCTCTGAGCTCGGGGCGTCGAGCAAAAAGCTCCGTGTGTCGAGCTCTGAGCTCGGGCTGCCGAGCAAAAAGCTTCATGCGTCGAGCTCTGAGCTCGGGGCGCCGAGCAAAAAGCTCCATGTGTCGGGCTCTGAGCTCGGGGCGCCGAGCAAAAAGCTCCATGTGTCGGGCTCTGAGCTCGGCGTGCCGAGAAAATTGCTCCGCGTGTTGAGTTCGGAATTTGGAACTGGTGGTTTGATGGGTTGGCGCGGCGGCGCATCCTTTGTTTCTCCCCCTGCCGGGGGCGACTC
>NZ_VOSS01000162.1 GCF_007997035.1 Ralstonia sp. TCR112
GGCAGTTTCTGAGTCGCGGCTAGCTGCGGCCCTTCCAGGGCACCACGCGCGCTTCGATGGCGCGCATGGCCAAGTCGAACGCCCATGCAATCGCGCCGATCAGCACGATGCCCATCACCACGAGGTCGGTGCGCAGAAAGCTCGACGCATTGAGCACCATCTGCCCCACGCCCACGGTGGCCGCCACCATTTCCGCCGCCACCAGCGTGGTCCAGCCGAAGCCGATGGCGATGCGCAAGCCCGTCAGGATCTCGGGCAGCGCGGCCGGCAGGATCACATGTCGCACCACCTGCGTGAAGCTCGCGCCAAGCGCATACGCGGCGTTGATCTGCTCAAGCGTGGCGCTGCGCACGCCTGCACGCGCGGCCATGGCAATCGGTGCGAAGCAGGCAAGATAGATGACGACAATCTTGGCGCGCTCATCAATGCCCAGCCAGATGACCACGAGCGGCAGGTATGCCAGCGGCGGCAGCGGGCGATAGAACTCGATGGGTGGATCCAGCAAGCCGCGCGCGGTGCGGGAAACGCC
>NZ_VOSS01000163.1 GCF_007997035.1 Ralstonia sp. TCR112
CCCCCGGCAGGGGGTGAAAAGGGAGTGGACCACCAAGGCCCAATCCAACAACCAACGAACCAACATTCAAACCAAGGAGATCCCTCACCATGGCAAACAATCTCAACCTCGGTTTCATCGGCCTCGGCATCATGGGCGCCCCCATGGCAGGCCACCTGCGCGCCGCCGGCCACACGCTCTTCGTGCACGACGTCAACCCGGCACCCGCCGCGCTGGTGGAAGCCGGCGTGACGGTCTGCACGAGCGCGGAAGAAGTCGCCAAGCGCGCCGACATCATCTTCATCATGGTGCCGGACACCCCGCACGTTGAAGCGGTGCTGTTCAGCGAGAAGGGCGTCGCCAAGGCGCTGAAGGATGCCGGCAAGGACGCCGCTGCCAGCAAGATCGTCGTCGACATGAGCTCGATTTCGCCGATCGCGACGAAGGACTTTGCTGCCCGCATCAACAAGACCGGCGCGCAGTACCTGGATGCTCCGGTGTCGGGCGGCGAAGTGGGCGCGAAGGCTGCATCGCTGACGATCATGGTGGGCGGTGAGCAGGCTGCGTTCGATCGCGTGGCACCGCTGTTCCAGCTGATGGGCAAGAACATCACGCTGGTGGGCGGCAACGGCGACGGCCAGACCACCAAGGTGGCCAACCAGATCATCGTGGCGCTGAACATCCAGGCGGTGTCGGAAGCGCTGCTGTTCGCATCGAAGGCGGGTGCCGACCCGGCGAAGGTGCGTCAGGCGCTGATGGGCGGCTTCGCGGCCTCGCGCATTCTCGAAGTGCACGGCGAACGCATGGTCAAGCGTACGTTCGAGCCGGGCTTCCGCATCGAGCTGCACCAGAAGGATCTGAACCTGGCCTTGCAAGGTGCGAAGACGCTGGGCGTGGCGCTGCCGAACACGGCCACCGCGCAGGAACTGTTCAACACCTGCGCCGCCAACGGCATGGGCAAGCAGGATCATTCGGCGCTGTGCCGGGCGATCGAGATCATGTCGAACCACGACATCGCCTGAATGCGCGCCTAAGTTGTGTGCACTGTCGCAGCCTTCGGGCGGCGGCAGTTCTTTTTTGCTGTCTCCCCGCTTTCTGCCATGCACCACGACCAGTCTGCCCAGGCCGCCCTGCGCGCCGCCTTGCCCAATCCGTCGCCGCGCGCGCTGTTGCACGGCCTGTTTGATACCGCGGTGGCTGCGGTCAGCGCTGCGCAATGTCTGCCGGCATACCTGCCCGAACCGCCGCGTGGCCGCACCATCGTCATCGGTGCAGGCAAGGGCGCAGCGGCGATGGCCGAAGCGGTTGAGCAGCACTGGAAGGGCGAGCTGTCCGGCCTGGTCGTCACGCGTTACGAACACGGCCGTGCGCCCGGCACGCAGGGCCGCATCGAAGTGGTGGAAGCCTCGCACCCCGTGCCCGATGCGGCTGGCCAACGCGCCGCGCAACGCATGGTCGGCCTGCTCGAAGGTTTGACGAAAGACGACCTCGTGCTATGCCTGATCTCCGGCGGCGGCTCAGCCCTTCTGGCTGCACCGGCCGAAGGCCTGACGCTGGCCGACAAGCAGTCCGTCAACCGAGCGCTGCTCAAGAGCGGCGCGAGCATCGGCGAGATGAACTGCGTGCGCAAGCACCTCTCGTCGATCAAGGGCGGGCGCCTGGCTCTGGCGTGCGCACCGGCGCGCGTCGAGACGCTGCTGATCTCGGATATCCCCGGCGATGACCCGACGCTCATCGCCAGCGGTCCGACGCTGCCCGACGCCACCACCTGCGCGGATGCCCTGGCCGTGATCGACAAATACGGCATCGACGTGCCCGAAGCGGTGCGCCGTCATCTGGAAACCGGCGCGGGCGAAACACCCAAGCCCGGCGATGCACGTTTCGAAGGCCATCGCAGCCATGTCATCGCGACGGCCCAGCACGCGCTGAAAGCGGCTGCCGCGCAGGCACGCGCGCTCGGTTACGAGGCGCACATCCTGTCGGACAGCATTGAAGGCGAAGCGCGCGATGTGGCCGAAGTGCATGCCGGCATCGTGCGGCAGATCGTGGCGCGCAACCAGCCGTTCACCAAGCCGTGCGTGATTCTGTCGGGTGGTGAAACCACGGTGACCGTGCGCGGTAACGGCCGCGGCGGACGCAATGCCGAGTTCCTGCTGGCGCTGGGCGTGGCGTTGGATGGCCTGCCCGGAGTGCATGCGATTGCTTGCGATACCGATGGCATCGATGGCTCGGAAGACAACGCTGGCGCGATGTTGACGCCGGATAGTCTGGCGCGTGCTGAAGCGCTTGGGTTGCGGGCTAAGCAACTGCTCGACAACAACGATGGGTATGGGTTTTTTGATGCGTTGGGGGATTTGATTGTGACTGGGCCTACGCGGACTAATGTGAATGATTTTCGGGCGGTTTTGATTACCGGCTAATTTTTTGGGCGAGGGGTGGATGGAGGTTTTGGTTTTGTGGTGCATCCCTTGTTTCATCCCCTGCCGGGGCTGACTCACTTTCTTTGTCTTGCCAAAGAAAGTAAGCAAAGAGAGGCGCGCCCGATGCGGCGAACCCCTCCTTATCTGTCGCAAGGAGGGAGGGGAGGCAAACTCGCTGCGCTCAGACAGGCCTCCCCTCTTTTTCCTCCTTGCAACAGAAATTCAAGGCGCCGCATAGGGCAGGAAGGTCAAAGGCCAAACCATCGATCACCAGTGCAGCA
>NZ_VOSS01000164.1 GCF_007997035.1 Ralstonia sp. TCR112
CGTGATCGAGATAGTGCAGCGGCGTGGCCGGGTTGAAGACCAGGCGGCCTTGCAGCCGTTGTCGCGGATCAGCGCCAGCGAGCGGTCGATGTGCTCGGAAGCTTCCGGGTGAAAGGTGATCGAGGTGCGGCGCGCCTTGGCGAAGTCAGGAATGATGCGATCGACCGGGCTGACCATCAGATGCACGTCGATCGGCACCGGCTTGCCATCCTTTTGTGCGTGCGGCCGAATCGCCTCGCAGACCAGCGGCCCAACGGTCAGGTTCGGCACATAGTGGTTGTCCATCACATCAAAGTGGATCCAGTCGGCGCCCGATTCGAGCACGCGGCGCACTTCTTCGCCCAGGCGGGCAAAGTCGGCGGAGAGGATGGACGGGGCGATGCGGAAACCGGACGGATCGATGGCTGCGGACATGATGGGAGACGGATAAGGCGCGCGAACTTGCACGCGAATGCGCAAAAGAAGGGCGCTATTTTAGCCGGATCGGCTGTCTGGCCGCGCCTTGCCGCTGCCACAGCCATGCCGCACAATGGGCGCCAATTCTGATTGTGGATCGACATGCCGAGCTACGAACTCACCGTCCAGGTCCGGACGCGCTATCTGCCGGAGCAATCCGAGCCGGAACACGGCAACTTCGCCTTTGCCTACACCATCACCATCCGCAACACCGGTGACGTGCCGAGCCAGCTGATCTCCCGCCACTGGGTGATTACCGACGCCGATGAGCAGGTGCAGGAAGTGAACGGCCTGGGTGTGGTCGGCCATCAGCCGCTGCTGCCGCCGGGCGAATCTTTCGAATATACGAGCTGGGCGACCATCAAGACGCCCGTGGGTACGATGCGCGGCGAATATTTCTGCGTGGCCGAAGACGGTCACCGCTTCGAGGCGCCCATCCCCGAATTTGCGCTGGTCATGCCGCGCATGCTGCACTGATCGGGAATCAGGGCGCGTCGGAATTGGCGGCTTGAGAATCTTTTGGCGCTGCGTCGGTCGATTGCGAAGGCTTGGCAGCGTCGCTGTGGCGCGACGGATGTTCGGGCGGCGCACGCAGTGGGCGTGGATGCTTCTTGGCGCCAGACATCGTCCAGATCACGATGAAAATGAGCAGGAACAGCGCCACGCCGGCCTCCAGGCCGAACAGCATCATCGGATGGTTTTCGAAGAATTCGCTCATGGTCGACGGCGGGAAGCTCGGGTGCGAGGCATTGTAGCCAACCCCGCAGCCGCATCGGACAGGATGGAAGACGCATGACAGCAGCAACCTTGGACGCATTGACACAAGCCCGCACCGCCACCCGCCGCCGCTGGGGCGGGCTGGCCGCCGCTCTGGTCGCGGCCTTGCTTGCCGCCTGTACGAGCGGGCCGCCGCCGCGCGTCGAAACGCCGCAAGCGCCCACAGGCACGCTGGGCGGTCATCTGGCCCCCGCAACGTGGGCGGATGTGTCCGGCTGGACCGCTGATGATCTCGCCTCCGCGTGGCCCGCGCTGCAATCGAACTGCCAGGCCATGAAGCGCCGCGCCGATTGGTCGCGCGTGTGCACCGCCGGCCTGATGGTCGACGCTGGCGACCCGATTGCGATGCGCGTGTTCTTTGAAGACAACTTCACGCCGTATCGCGTGGTGAAGGACGACGGCACCGACAGCGGCCTCATCACCGGTTATTACGAACCGCTGCTGCGCGGCTCGCGGACCCGCCACGGGGCCTATCAGACGCCGCTGTACCGCATGCCCGCCGCGTGGCGCGGCAAGACGCTGCCAGCGCGCGCGCAGTTGATCCGCAGTCCGGCGCTGCAGGGGCAAGAGATTGTCTGGGTGGACGACCCGGTCGAAGCGGCGTTCCTGCAGATTCAGGGTTCGGGCCAGGTCCAGCTGGAAGAGGGCGGCATCATGCGCCTGGGCGTGGGCGGCACGAACAACCAGCCGTTCCGTTCATTTGCGCGCTGGCTGCTCGACATGGGCGAAATTACGCCGGTGCAGGCCACCATGCAGGGCATCAAGGCCTGGGCGCGCGCCAATCCGGGCCGCGTCGAAGAGATGCTCAACATCAACCCGCGCTACGTGTTCTTTGCCGAGACGCCCGGCAACACGGGCGGCCCCATCGGCAAGCTGGGCGTGCCGCTGACGGACGAACGCTCGATCGCCGTCGACCCGACCTACATTCCGCTGGGCTCGCCGGTGTTCCTGTCGACGACCAAGCCGCTGTCGGCCGATCCGATCCAGAAGCTCGTTTTTGCCCAGGACGTGGGTTCCGCCATTCGCGGTGCCGTGCGCGCCGACTATTACTTCGGCCATGGCGATGCCGCGGGCGACTTGGCGGGCCGCATGAAGCAGACGGGCCGCCTTTGGGTGCTCGTGCCGAAGGGTGGCAGCATCGGCGTCGCCACCCGCTGAGAAACGTCGAACCACTAACCGCGCCGCAAGTCCACCACGCGGCGCGCCTTGCCGACGGAGCGCTCGATTCCGCCGCTGGCCAGCGTCTCGATCGCGGCCGTCACGCCGATCAACGACTTGATGTCATGCGCCAGTTGGCTGCTTGCCGAGTTGGCCGCGTCTGCGGAGGTGCCCAGCGCCGCCTCGATCCGCACCGTCAGCGTATCCAGCGGTCCTTCCTTGCCGAGCACGCATTGGTAGTGCGGTGACAGCGCCGCGTGCTTCAGGATCAATTCCTCGATCTGCGATGGAAACACGTTCACACCGCGCACGATCATCATGTCGTCGCAGCGGCCGGTGATTTTTTCCATGCGCCGGAAGCCCGGTCGCGCCGTGCCGGGCAACAGGCGCGTCAGATCGCGCGTGCGATAGCGCACCACTGGCATCGCTTCCTTGGTCAGCGACGTGAAGACCAGTTCGCCGAACTCGCCGTCGGGCAGCACCTCGCCGGTGTCCGGATCGATGATCTCCGGATAGAAGTGGTCTTCCCAGATGGTCGGGCCGTCCTTGGTTTCGGCGCATTCGCTGGCAACGCCCGGCCCCATCACCTCCGACAGGCCGTAGATATCGACTGCCGAAAGCCCCATGCGCGCTTCGATGGCGCTGCGCATTTCGGGCGTCCATGGCTCGGCGCCGAAGATGCCGATCTGCAGGCTCGACGCGGCCGGGTCCATGCCCTGGCGCTCAAATTCATCGGCAATTGCCAGCATGTAGCTGGGCGTGACCATGATGATCTGCGGCTGGAAATCGTGGATGAGTTGCACTTGCCGCTCGGTTTGCCCGCCGCCGAACGGGATGGCCGTCAGCCCCGCACGCTCCACGCCGTAATGCGCGCCCAGTCCCCCGGTGAACAGGCCGTAGCCGTAGCTCACGTGGACCTTGTCGCCGCGCCGAGCACCCGCCGCGCGAATCGAGCGCGCCACCAACCCTGCCCACGTATCGATATCCGCCAGCGTGTAACCGACAACCGTGGGTTTGCCCGTCGTGCCCGACGACGCGTGGATGCGCGCGATCCGATCCTGCGGCACCGCAAACATGCCGAACGGATAGTTGTCGCGCAGATCGGTCTTGGTCGTGAACGGAAACTTCGCCAGATCGGCAAGCGACTGCAAATCCGACGGATGCACGCCCGCCGCGTCGAACTTTGCCCGGTAGGCGGGCACGTTCTCATATGCGTGCGCGAGGCTGCGCTTCAGGCGTTCCAGCTGCAGAGCCTGGATGGCGTCACGGCTGGCCGTCTCGATCGGATCGAGCGGCAGGTCGGTCGAGCGGGGGCGCATGCGGGTCTCCTCGGGATGCCGTCGTGCAAACCTGCTCACGATCCTACTGCGCGTTCCGATCTTGGCCCTGCGATGCTCACCGTACCCATGTACGGTTGCGCTTCTCGGGCCAACCTCGGGCCGCTCGCGACGGATCGTGAACAGGTTCTGAGGCGTCCTCTAATGGTGATGCGGTTTTGTGGGTGGGCTTTATATCGGGGTCGAACTAGGGTTCTGGGCTGCCAGGGGCTGGAATGACCTGGCCGCAAATCAGTGCCGACTTGCCGCGAAACATGGCGACCACCTCGCCGGCCTGGTTTGTCACGCGTACGTCGTAGATGCCATGGCGGCCGGATAAGACCTGCTCTGTTGCCTCGGCCGTGAGCGTTTCGCCGCCATGCGCCGGCCGCAGGAATTCGACACTGCAGCCCGCCGCCACCGTATTGTGGTTATGGCTGTTGCAGGCAAACGCGAAGGCAGAGTCGGCCAGCGTGAAGATCAATCCGCCATGACAGGTGCGATGCCCGTTGAGGAATTCAGGCCGCACCGTCATGGACAGCCGGGCATAGCCCGCGCGACCGCCTCCACGTGCATGCCGAGCCAGCGCGTGCAGGCATCGACGTCGAACATGCTTTTGCAGGCGGCTTCAGCCAGCGCCTGCGCATCGTGGAGGGTCGTTTCCGTCACGCTGATGTCCTTATTCGCCGGTGAAATGGGCCACGCGCTTGTTCAGAAAGGCGTCCACGCCTTCTGCATAGTCGCGGGAATTGCCGAGTTCGCGCTGCAGGTCACGCTCCAGGTCCAGCTGAGCGTCCAGCGACTGGTTGGGCGCCGCGTGCATGGCGCGCTTGATGGCGGCCAGCGCCCGCGTCGGCTGCTTGGCCAGGTGGTCGGCCATGCAGTTCACTTCGGTCATCAGGATCTTGGCATCGTGATAAACGCCCCAGATGAGGCCCCAGGCCAGCGCCGTCTTTGCGTCGAGCTTCTCACCCAGCATCGCCAGCCCCATCGCCCGCGCCACGCCGATGCGCTGCGGCAGGAACCACGTTCCGCCCGAATCCGGCAGCAGCCCGATCTTTACAAAGGCCTGGAGGAAGCACGCATTCTCGGCGGCCATCACGATGTCGCACGCCAGCGCCAGGTTTGCGCCGGCGCCCGCGGCCACGCCATTCACGGCGGCAATCACCGGCAGGGGCATGGCACGCAGGCGGCGCACCAGCGGGTTGAATTGTTCGTCGATGAGCTGGCCCAGGTCCGTCATCTGCCCGGGCGTGACATTGAGTTCGGAGAGATCCTGGCCCGCGCAGAAGCCGCGTCCCGCTCCGGTCAGGATCAACGCGCGGGCGCGCTGGCGCTCCACCTTGTCCAGCGCTTCGCGCAGTTCCCGGTGCATGCCGGCCGTGAAGCTGTTGAGCTGATCGGGCCGGTTCAGCGTGATGGTGGCCACGTGTTCATGCCAGTCAAGCAGAATGGTCGGGCTGGTCATCTTGTCTCCTCCTCGGTCATCGGTTCATTGATTAACCGACCGGTTGGTCGGCTAATATTACATCCATTCCAACTGGAGCTTCCATGTCCTACGAAAACATTCTGGTCGAAATGCGCGGTCGCGTTGGTCTTATTACGCTCAATCGTCCGAAGGCGCTCAATGCCCTCAACGATGCGCTCATGGACGAACTTGGCGCCGCGCTGCTCGCCTTCGATGCCGACGCCAACATTGGCGCCATCGTCATTACCGGCAGCGAAAAGGCGTTCGCCGCTGGCGCGGATATCGGCGCCATGGCCGATTACGACTTCGCCACCGTCTATAAGAACGAATACATCACGCGCAACTGGGAAACCATTCGCCGCATCCGCAAGCCGGTGATCGCCGCGGTGGCCGGCTACGCGCTCGGGGGCGGCTGTGAACTGGCCATGATGTGCGACATCATCCTCGCCGCCGATACCGCCAAGTTCGGCCAGCCGGAAATCAAGCTCGGCACCATGCCCGGCGCCGGCGGCACGCAGCGCCTGCCGCGCGCAGTGTCCAAGGCTAAGGCCATGGACCTCTGCCTGACCGCTCGCATGATGGGCGCTGAAGAAGCCGAGCGCGCCGGCCTGGTCTCGCGTGTCATCCCGGCCGACAAGTTGATCGACGAAGCTATCCAGGCCGCAGAAACCATTGCCGGCTTCTCGCTGCCCACGGTCATGATGATCAAAGAGTCGATCAACGCGGCCTACGAGACCTCGCTCAGCGAAGGCGTCCATCTGGAGCGCCGCCTGTTCCACGCCACGTTCGCCACGGAAGACCAGAAGGAAGGCATGCGCGCGTTCGTCGAAAAGCGTGCCGCCACGTTCAAGCACCAATAAGGGCAGTCCAGCGGGGTGACTTCGGGAATACCCGAGTAACAAAATCGGGTATTCCGGGCATGCTTTTGCGGCTGCTCTGCGGCCGCAATCCCATGCGTAGACTGGGCTGGCAGCTATTCTTCACGAACGCGTCATCAGCGCGTCATGACAAAGGTGTTGCCAAGCTCAGGGAACCCGCCTATAGTTCGCCC
>NZ_VOSS01000165.1 GCF_007997035.1 Ralstonia sp. TCR112
ATTAACTTGAAGTTAATGAAACAATGGCCGATTCTGATAGCAGCGCGCCCACAGAACGCGCCCGGAGGAGACCCTGCCATGGCAATCGATGAAGACATCACCCTGAAGAAGCTCGAGGTCTTCCAGTCGTTCATGACGCTGGGCAACATGGCGCGCGTGTCGGAAGCGCTGGGGCAAAGCACGGTGAGCGTGCACCGCGCGCTGCACTCGCTGGAAGAAGGTTTGCGCTGCCCGCTGTTCAAACGCGATGGGCGCAAGCTGATTCCGCTGTCCACTGCTTACGTGTTTGCCGAACACGTCGAGCGCATCCTGGCCGAGTGCGAAGCCGGTGTGCGCCGCACGCGCGAAGCGGCGGGGTTTTCGTCAACGACGCTGAAGATCGGCGGGCTCTATTCGATGACGGTCGGCACGCTGCCGCGCATCTTTGCGGGCCTGAAAACGCGTCGCTCCGCACTCGACATCGAACTCACGCTGGGCTCGAACCGCAGCCTGCTCGCCAAGCTGGAAGACGGGCAACTCGACGCCATCGTCATCGCGCTGGGCGAGCCGCTGCGCAATCCCGATCTGCTGACCGTGCCGATGTTCGACGATGAGATTCTGTTTGCTGCACCGCTCGCCTCGCCGTATGCAGCATCGGCCGAGATC
>NZ_VOSS01000166.1 GCF_007997035.1 Ralstonia sp. TCR112
CTGAGCCGCCTAGTTCGGCAATCATCCGCTCCGTTTGTCCGATGATCTGCGGATGCAAACGCCGCAGGAAGCGATTGATTTCGATGTAGTGATAGTCGCGATCCGGTGTGAACCCGACCGCTTGATACGCTCGCACAAGGCTACCGAAGCGGTGTGCATAGGCTGCTGCTGAAGGCATGCCTTCCGTTTCGTCGATGATTAGCCCTGACAAGAACCCTCGCGTCCGATAGAGATTGCGCAGCTTGTCCAACAGTTCTTCGTCACTGAATCGGCGCGCCCGAGCGCGCAGAATGCCTTGCGCTGTATAGAACAGCTCGGGTGAAACGATGGCTTCGAAAGCTCCGTCCCTGCGAATCCACATTTCAGGGCCGTTGACCACGCGATGCTTCTTGAGTTTGAAAGACGTCCGGTTGTAGACGTTGTTGCCAATGTACTTTTCGTTGGACAGAACTTGGCGCACTGTGGCGCGTGTCCATGCATGACCGAGGTCCGTACGAATGCCACTGGCGTTGAGCCGGCTGGCTATTTCAGATTCCAGTAAGTTGCTGTCAATAAACCATCGATAAATCTGATTGACCGTTGCGGTCTCTTCGTCCGGCCCTGGCATCAGGATGACGCGATCAGTCTGCAGGCTTTTCTGTTGGCCGCGCGTGAGCTCAGCGCGTACGGTACCTAGCTGATCGACCAGGACGCGCCGCAGGCCATATCCCGCTGGCCCACCCT
>NZ_VOSS01000167.1 GCF_007997035.1 Ralstonia sp. TCR112
CAACCCAGCCGCCTCGTGCTCTACGCGCGCCTGATGCGGATGGACAAACCGATCGGCACGCTGCTGCTGCTGTGGCCGACGCTGTGGGCGCTATGGATGGCGGCTGACGGCCATCCGCCGCTGTCGCTGGTGGTGATTTTCACGGTCGGCACGTTCCTGATGCGCTCGGCCGGCTGCGCGGTCAACGACTGGGCCGATCGCGACTTCGACAAGCACGTCAAACGCACCAAGGAGCGGCCGATCACCGCGGGCCTGATCGCCCCGTGGGAGGCGCTGGCGGTTGCGGCGGTGCTCTCGCTCGTCGCCTTCGCACTGATCCTGCCGCTCAATGCGCTGACGAAGTGGATGTCGGTTGCCGCCATCGTGATTGCTGGCACGTATCCGTTCTTCAAGCGGTTCTTCGCGATTCCGCAGGCGTACCTCGGCATTGCGTTCGGGTTTGGGATTCCGATGGCGTCCGCCGCGGTGCAGGATCAAGTGCCGATGCTGGCGTGGCTGATGCTCGCCGGCAATGTGTTCTGGGCCGTCGCCTACGACACCGCGTATGCGATGGTCGACCGCGATGACGATTTGCTCATCGGCATCAAAACGTCGGCCATTACGTTCGGACGCTACGACGTGGCGGCGATCATGCTGTGCTACGTCGGCTTCTTCGGGATCATGGCCTGGGCTGGCCATGTGATGGCGCTAGGCGTGGCGTACTGGATTGGATTTGGCGCTGCCGTGGCGTTGTCGCTTTGGTATTACCCGATGCTGCAGACGCGGGATCGGATGAAGTGTTTTTTTGTTTTCCGGCATAACAATTGGTTGGGGGCTTGTTTGTTTGCTGGAGTGGTTGGGGGGGTATTTGCTGCGCTAAGGGGTTTTTGGTGCATCCCCTTTTGTACCCTGCCGGGCACGACT
>NZ_VOSS01000168.1 GCF_007997035.1 Ralstonia sp. TCR112
GCGAGCGAACGCACGCTGGCCAAGGCGTTCCGCCGCATCCTGCCGTTCATCTTCGCGTGCTATGTGATCAGCTATCTTGATCGCACCAACGTGGGGTTTGCCGCGCTCACCATGAACAAGGACATTGGCCTGACGGCCGAACAGTTCGGGTTCGGCGCGGGGCTGTTCTTCATCGGCTATTTCCTGTTCGAGATCCCGAGCAACCTCATCATGCAGAAGGTGGGGGCGCGCATCTGGATCGCGGGATCATGATCACGTGGGGCATCTTCTCGATGGCCACGGCGTTTGTGGTCGGCCCCAAGAGTTTTGCGGCGGCGCGCTTTCTGCTGGGTCTTGCCGAAGCGGGCTTCACGCCGGGCATCTACCTGTACTTCACGCACTGGTTTCCGGGCAAGTGGCGCGCCAAGGTGACGGCTGCCTTCCTGGTGGGCATTCCGGTGGCGAACATGATCGGCTCACCCATTTCCGGCGCGCTGCTCGAACTCGGCGGCCTGCATGGGTTGCGCAGCTGGCAATGGCTGTTGCTGATCGAAGGGCTGCCGGCCGTGCTGCTTGGCATCGCGTGCCTGTTCGTGCTCGCGGATCGGCCGGAAAAGGCGACATGGCTTACCGACGATGAGAAGACCGTACTCGCGCGCGCCTCGCCATGGAGCAACGCGACATCGCCAGCAAGCACGGCGCGACCCTGCGCGATGCCATGACCAACTGGCGCGTCTTCGTGCTGGCGTTCATCAACTTCTGCGGCATCGTGGGCTCCATCGGCGTGGGCCTCTGGATGCCGCAGATCATCAAGCAGTTTGGCG
>NZ_VOSS01000169.1 GCF_007997035.1 Ralstonia sp. TCR112
CCTCTCCACCGATTACGCCGATGAGGCGCGCATCCGCCGCTGGATCGACGATGGCGGCTACACGCTCGTCGATGCTGCTTACGACGCGGGCGTGACGCTGACGGTGCGGTTGCCGGTGACGGACGAGGCGGCTGCGCGGAACACGCTACGGGACCTGACGCAGGGGCGTGTGGCGATTACCTAGCGCTTATCGCGTGGGAGCGAGCGGAGCGGCCGGCGCAGTGCCCGGGCAACACGGGTTCTGGCAGTCCGGTTGGAAAACGACGTAGGCGGCTGTCGGCATTTTTGGGGCGACACCCTCGCGTTCTGCGGCACGTAGATGCGTATCGGCTTCGGACGCCTCGACTTTGTCGCCCTCGATGCCGACGGCGTCCAGCACGGCCTGCAGGCTTCTGAGGCGCAGCACGGCCAGCTCTGGGTCAGGGGCAGGCTCGGACGCCTCCTGCAAGCGCACCCGGTATTTGCCGCCGCTGCGAAAATCGTCTTTGAGCTGCGAATCCCATTC
>NZ_VOSS01000017.1 GCF_007997035.1 Ralstonia sp. TCR112
GCGTGGTCTTGCCGCAGCCGGAGGCACCCAGGGCCACGACGAACTCGCCGGCGTTGATCGACAAATCCACTCCGGCCAGGGCGCGGGTGGTGCGGCCGTGCGCGTCGATGTAGTCGACGCCCAGGCCGCGCACATCGATGCGGCTCATCGCGCTGCGGTGGCGACGGCCTTGTTGCCCGCGTTGGCCGCACGCTGGACAAAGCGCGAGTCGATGGTGGCACCGTAATCCGGCAGCACCGTCTGGATCGTGCCCTGCGTCTTCAGAAACTGCGCCGTGGCCAGCAGCGATTGCGCTGCGCCCGACTGCGCGCCGCCGCCCAGCCAGCGCTTGGAAGCCTGCTCCGCCGCATCCGGGAAGGCATACAGCGCAAGACTTGCCGGCACATCCGCCGCCGTCGCGCCCGACGTCTTGGCCACGGCTGCCACCTGCGGCGAGGTCGCCGTCCACGCGGCCTTGTTGTCGCGATAGGCCGCATCGGCCTTGGCCAGCACTTCGACAAACTTGGCGATGAACTCGGCATGGTCGCGCGCAAACTTGCGGTCCGCCACGAAGCCATCAAAGGTCGACTTGCCGGTGGCGGCGGCGATCTTGCCGGAGGTGGTCAGCACGGTGCCGTTCTTCTTCACCTTGGCGAGCACCGGATCCCAGATGAAGGCGGCATCGACATCGCCCCGGTCCCACGCGGCCGACAACTCCTGCGGCCGCAGGTTGACGACCTTCACGTCGCGCGGCTCGAGCCCGGCTTGCTGCAGCGCCACCAGCGCATGGAAATGCGAAGTCGACACATACGGCACGCCCAAGGTCTTGCCCTTCAGATCAGCCACGCGCGACACGCCGCTGCCGTTGCGGGCAACCAGCGCTTCCGCATCATTGATGTTGTCGAGAATCCAGAACAGCGACAGGTCCACGCCCTGCGACACGCCGGCCGCAATCGGGCTGGAGCCCGCTTCGCCGATCTGCACGGAACCCGACGCGATGGCGCGCACCACGTCGGCGCCGCTGGCGAGTTGGCGGTACGTCACCTTATAGCCGGTGGCACGCTCGACCTCGCCCGTCGCCTGGGCGTAGCGCCAGGGCAGCACCATGTCCTGATAAGCGATGACAACCTCGCGGTCGGCCGCGCGTGCAAGAGCAGCGCCAAACAAGGCGAACGAAATGGCCGCAGACATCGCTGCAGCCAGCAAACGGGAGAAGGAAGAACCAGCCATGAAAGACTCCGGCAGAAAAGAATCGCGCACATGCGCCGGAGTCGATTGTGAGAGACGGCAGCGTGGGCTGTCGTCGAAGAAAATCGGCTGAGCTTATGCAGCTCGCAGACAGAACAACCGGGAGATCAATATTGGCTGAGCGTGCTGGACAGCAGCTTGGCCGTGATATCCACGATCGGAATCACGCGCTCATACGCCATGCGCATCGGCCCGATCACGCCGAGCGTGCCGACGATCTTGCCGTCCACCTCGTACGGCGCGGTGATGACCGCCATGTCTTCGTGCGGCACAAGGCTGCTTTCGCCGCCGATGAAGATCTGCACGCCCTCGGCGCGGCTCGATACGTCGAGCAGTTGCAGCAGGCCGGTCTTCTGCTCGAACACGGCAAAGAGCCGGCGCAGCTTGTCCATGGACGAAGACAGGTCTTCCACATCCAGCAGCTTGCGCTCGCCCGAGATGACGACCGGATCTTCTTCCGAGACGGCGCTGCTGCCCGCCTCCACGGCCGCCTGCATCAGCGCCGTCATGTCGGCCTGCAGCGCAGACAGTTCACCCCGCAGGCTTTCGCGCACCGCGTCGAAGGTCTGGCCGCCGTAGTGCGCGTTGATGTAGTTGGCCGCTTCCACCAGTTGCGACGGGGTGTAAGGCGTATCGGTATGGATGATGCGATTCTGCACGTCGCCTTCCGGGGTGACGACGATCAGCAGGATGCGCGACTCCGACAGCCGCAGGAATTCGATCTGCCGGAACGCATGCGTGCGGCGCGGCGTCATCACGATGCCGGCAAACTGAGAGAGGTTGGACAAGGTTTGCGCCGCCGCAGCAATCACCCGCTGCGACGATTCCGACCCATGCGAGGCCAACTGCGTGCGGACCTGCTCGGCAATCGCGCCCACCATCTGCTGCGCCATGCGGTCTTGCGTGCTCAGCACATCCAGCGGACTGGCCGTCAGCATCGTATCGACAAAGAGGCGGTAGCCGCGCGGCGTCGGCACGCGGCCAGCCGAGGTGTGCGGGCTGGCGATGAAGCCCATCTCCTCCAGGTCGGACATCACATTGCGGATGGTGGCCGGCGACAGATCGAGCCCCGAATACTTCGACAAGGTGCGCGAGCCCACGGGCTGGCCCTCGGCGATATACCGTTCGATCAGAGTCTTGAGGAGGATGGTGGCGCGTTTGTCCATGATTCTTCAATTTTACGCAAAATCGGCGCCCGGCTACGGGTGATGTCGACGTTTCTCCACGAAACACGCGCGGACGTGGCGACGGTCATATCGATATGGTGTAATGCGCGCATGTCGATTCCCCCGTCCGCCGTGGCCCCGCAAGCTCCCGCCGCCTCGTCCGTTTCGCCTTTCAAGACCGTTGCGCTGGTCGGCCGGTATTCGGCCGCCAACATTGCCGGCCCGCTCATGGAGCTGGCATCCTGCATCGCCGGGCGCGGGCATGACATTGTGTTCGAGCGCGAAACGGCGCTCAACATCGGCGTCCAGGACTACCCCGCCCTGCCCCCCGAAGAAATGGCGCGCCATGCCGATGTGGCCGTCGTGCTCGGCGGCGACGGCACGCTGCTCGGCATCGGGCGCCACCTGGCGGGCGCCAGCGTCCCCGTGATCGGCGTCAACCACGGGCGGCTCGGTTTCATGACCGACATCCCGTTCGACGACGTGCACACCGTGCTGCCCGACATGTTGGCGGGCCGCTACGAGGCCGAAACCCGCACGCTGCTGCAGGCCCAGGTCGTGCGCGACGACGAAATCATCTTCTCCGCCCTGGCCTTCAACGACGTGGTGGTCAACCGCTCGGGCACCTCGGGGATGGTGGAACTGGCCGTGTCGGTCGACGGCTTCTTCATGTACAACCAGCGTTCGGACGGCTTGATCGTTTCCACGCCGACCGGCTCGACGGCGTATGCGCTGTCCGCCGGCGGGCCGATTCTGCATCCGGCGCTCTCGGGTCTGGTGCTCGTGCCCATCGCACCGCACTCGCTGTCGAACCGGCCGATTGTCATTCCGCACGACGCCGAGGTGGTCATCCAGGTCACCAGCGGGCGCGATGCCAGCGTCAACTTCGACATGCAGTCGCTCACGTCCCTGCTGCCCGGCGACCGCATCGTCGTGCGCCGCTCCGAGCGCACGGTGCGGCTACTGCACCCGATCGGCTACAACTACTACGCCACGCTGCGCAAGAAGCTGCACTGGCACGAGTACCCGACCGAAGACAACCGGCTCTGAGACCCTGCCCATGATCCTGCTGCGCGGCCCGATCTTGACCCTGCGATCCTCGCCGTACGCATGTACGGCTGCGCTTCTCGCTTCAACCTCGAGCCGCTCGCTACGAATCATGAGCAGGTTCTAAAACTCCACGCTCACCGCTTCCATGCTGCGCAGCCTCACCATCCGCGATTTCGTCATCGTTCACGCGCTGGATCTCGATCTGGCCGACGGCTTTACCGTATTCACAGGCGAAACCGGCGCGGGCAAATCCATCCTGATCGATGCGCTTGCCCTCACGCTGGGCGAGCGCGCCGATGCGGCCGTCGTGCGCGAAGGCGCCCCGCGCGCCGACATCACCGCCGAGTTCGACGTGCATCCGCACGTGGCCGCGTGGCTCGAAGCGCATGAATTGCACGACGACGAGGGCGTGATACTGCTGCGCCGCACGGTGGATGCCGCCGGCCGCAGCAAAGCCTTCATCAACGGGGCCGCCGTTACGCTGGCGCAGTTGCGCGAAGTGGGCGAGCAACTCGTCGACATCCATGGTCAGCATGCGCACCAACTGCTGCTCAAGACGGACGCGCAGCGCAGCCTGCTCGACGCCCACGCCGGCCTGGAAGGTGCCGTACGCACAGTCGCCGAGCACTTCCGGGAATGGCACGCCGCGGTGCGCGCACGCGAAGCTGCCGAGCAGCAGTCGCGCGAAGTCCAGCTCGAACGCGAGCGCATCGAATGGCAGGTCAACGAATTGCACAAGCTCGCCCCGCAACCCGGCGAGTGGGAAGAGATACAGGCCGAGCATCACCGCCTGTCGCACGCGGCCAGCCTGATCGAAGGCACGCGCGCGGCGCTGGAGGGCCTGTCCGAATCGGAAGGCGCGGTGCTCACGCAACTGGGCGCAACACTCCATACGCTGCGCGAACTGGCCGAGATCGACCCGGCGCTGGCCGATGTGCTGGCTGCGCTTGAGCCGGCCGAGGTGCAGATTCAGGAAGCCGTGCACACGCTCGCGCGCTATGCCGACCGCGCGGAGCTGGACCCGGACCGCCTGGCCGAAGTCGATGCGCGCATGCAGGCGCTGCACACCATGGCGCGCAAATACCGCGTCGCCCCGGAAACGCTGCCTGCTGAACTGGCTGAACGCCAGGCGCAACTGGCAGCGCTGCAAGCGGCATCCGACCTCGATGCGCTGCAGGCCCGGGAAGCGCAAACCCACGCCGCCTATATGGCGGTCGCGCAATCGCTGTCGCGCGACCGCGCCAAGGCCGCACGCGAGCTGGCCGATGCCGTGACCGACGCCATGCAGGGTCTGTCGATGGCCGGCGGGCGCTTCGACATCGCGCTGCACGCGTTGGAGCATGGCGGCGCGGCGGGGCTGGAGCAGGTCGAATTCCTCGTTGCCGGGCACGCGGGCGTGTCACCACGGCCGCTGGCGAAGGTCGCTTCGGGCGGCGAGCTGGCGCGGATCAGCCTGGCCATCTCGGTGATCGCCAGCGAGGCCAGCCCAACCCCCACACTGATCTTCGACGAAGTGGATTCCGGCATCGGCGGTGCGGTGGCGGAAGTCGTGGGCCGACGCCTGCGTGAACTCGGCATGCGCCGCCAGGTGCTGTGCGTCACGCACCTGCCGCAAGTAGCCGCACTCGCCAACCACCACATTCAAGTCGCCAAGCAGACGGTGGCGGGCAGCACGCGGTCCGACCTCGTGGTGCTGGACGCCACCGGCCGCGTGGACGAGATCGCCCGCATGCTCGGCGGCGCGTCGCTGACCGATACCACGCGACGCCATGCAGACGAGATGCTCGCCGCGGGCCGTGCGCAATCGGCGCAGGGACCCTCTGCGCGGAAATCGCGCGCGCGGCACAGTGATCGCCTATACCGGAACCATTGCTGCCGCGGTTGGCGCCGAGGTTCCGGCTGCACAAGTCTCAGACACCCTCTACCGAATCCAAGGAGAACTTCATGGCTCGCATGGCCCAATCATTGGCTGCCCGCCCTCGATCCCTGCTGTCGTCCGGCAAGCCTGCGCTGGCGATGGCCCTCGGCCTGTGCCTGCTGGCCGCGTGCAAGTCCGTGCCGGCCATTGATCCTGGCAAGCCACCCGCCATGGACCCCACCTCGACCAACACCCAGCCGCCGGCCGCCGTGTCGGCTGCACACAATCTCGGCGACGTCATCATCGGCCTGAGCACGCCGACCACCTCGCCTGCCACCGTGCAAGGTCTGCTGGATGCTGCAGGCGCGCGCGCAACGCCACGGCTCGCTTTTGCGGTAGTACGGCCGATGTCAGGTGGATTCTGGGTGGTGCGCGCCACCTCGGGCGATGCATCGGCCACGCTGGATGGCGCGGTGACAGCGTTGCGCGGCACGCCTGGCATCGCTTCGGCCGACCCGGATCGCATCATGAAAATCCAGCGCTGAACCGCCGCAACGCCCTTCACACTGTGAATATCGGGCGCCGTCTGGCGTCCGGTTTCCCCCTCATATTCCCGCCCCGCAGGCCCGTATCCTGCTGTGGCCGCATCGCACAGACCGGCCTTTTTTTCCTCGCAAACGTGATCGGCCATCGCCGCCACATCAAGCGGGCGAGTCACGTGCTACCTTTGGTTTTTGTGTAACGGTCTGTCAACGATCACATCGTGACGACGTTTCTGATAACAACGAGACACCACGGAGCATGCGCTGATGACCCCCTCCCTCTTCCGGTTGAAGTCTTGGCTCCGCGCAGGCGCCAGCCTTGCCTGTCTTGCCTGGGTGATGGGCAGCCAAGCCGCCACCGCTGCCACGCCGCAGCCGCAATACACCGGCGACCTGATCATCAAATGGCGCGATGACACGAGCGGTACGCGCAAGACACTGTCGGCCAGCGAGGCGACCAACCGCTTGCTGTCGGTAGCGCAGGCGGCGGGCAGCACGCTGCAGGTCAAGCGCACGCTGGCCACCAATGCGCAGCTCTTGCGCACCGGCCTGACGGATGCCGCCAGCATCCAGGCCACCGTCGACAAGATCGCCAAGGACGCCCGCGTGGCCTACGTGGTGCCTGATCGCATCCTGCGGCCCAACACCATTCCGAACGACCCGCTGTTCGCCACGCAAAACAACCTGGCTTCGCCGACACTGGTGCCGGGCGGCATCAACGCGGCTTCGGCGTGGAGCATCACGCAGGGCTCGACGGGCATCGTGGTGGCGGTAGTGGATACCGGCTATACCGATCATCCCGATCTGTCGGGCAAGATCCTGGCGGGCTACAACTTCATTTCGGACCCGGCCCGTGCGGGCAATTCCTTCGGCCGGGGGACGGATGCGCATGACCTTGGCGACGGCGTGACCAGCACGCAATGGCAGAACATTCCAGGCTGTACCAGCAGCGACGTCGGCAACAGCAGCTGGCACGGCACCGAGGTCAGCAGCGTGCTCGCCGCCCAGACAAACAACGGGCTCTATATCGCCGGGGTAGGCTGGAACACGCCGATCGTGCCAGTGCGCGTGTCAGGCAAATGCGGCGCGCTGCTGTCCGACACGGTGGACGGCATGTTGTGGGCAGGCGGCATCAACGTGTCTGGCGTGCCCACCAACGCCAACCCGGCACGTGTGGTGAACGTGAGCCTCGGCAGCACCACGCAGTGCTCCGCGGCAGAACAGGACGCGGTGAACCAGTTGGCCGCACGCGGCGCCATCGTGGTGGCAGCCGCCGGCAACGAAGCCGCACAGACCGTGGACGCGCCCGCCAATTGCACAGGCGCCATCGCCGTCACCGCGCACGTCGACAGCGGCGAGAACGCAAGCTATGCGAACGTCGGGCCGCAGGTGGCGCTGTCAGCGCCAGGCGGCGGCTGCGGCAACTCGAAGGTCATCACGAGTACGACCCCGGCGACTTGCGCGGAGCCCGTCTCCGTTATCCGGGCCGACTCCAACGATGGCACGCAAACTGTCGGCAACCCCACGGTCAAGTCCGTGGCTGGTACGAGCTTCTCGACGCCGGAAACAGCGGCCACCGTCGCGCTGATGCTGAGCGTGCAACCGCAGTTGTCGAATGCGCAGGTATTGGCGGGCCTGAAGCAGACCGCGCGGCCGCACCCGGGCGGCACGTTTTGCGCGGTGAACACAGGCATCTGCGGCGCGGGCCTGCTGGATACCGCTGGTGCCGTCACTTATGCACAGAACACGGCGCCGGCCGGCGCGGGCAGCGGCACGGGGTCGGGCGGATCAACCGGGGGGACTACCAGCAGCGGTGGTGGCGGAGGCGGCGGGGCCGTGCCGCTGGTTGGGGCGGCGTTGCTGCTGGCGCTGGGATTGGCGTGCCGACGCAAGCGTGCGTTACCGGATTGACGCAGCCATTAGCCTGAGCAAGACCGCCCCCCATGTGGAGGCGGTTTTTATTTGCGCCACTCCCGCACATCCCTTCGAGTGCCAGATACTAGGGTTTATACCTAATACGATCTACGCCACGCTGTCTCAATCCTTTTGGACAATGCAAACGTAAGCTTTGCAATTCCATACAAGAAGACAGGACTGCTCTGATGAAGATGATGGTTTCCGGGGGTGTGGTGCAGGCGCTGGTAGCGCTTGGGCTGGTGTCGTATCACGTTGCACCGGCGCTGGCTGTGGAAAAATCCACAACGTTCAATACGCAGCTGCAATGGGTGACGCAGCTGGTCGTCAAAGGAAAAAACACGGGGTTGAAGACGCAATCGGTTGCACCGGATGGCGTGGCAACACGCGCCGACGTAGCAACGGTGCAACGCTGGTCGGCGGCAGCGCAATTGCCCATGGCCTACAAGCGCCCGATGTCGGGCGGGGCACACGTACTGACACTGCCCAAGGTCATGACGCTGGAAGACGCCCAGACCGTCGCGCAACGCATGGAAGCCAGCGGCGAGTTCGAATATGTGTCGCCCGACCGCATCATGCGACCCATGGCACTGGCGACCGATCCGCTGTTCGGCCAGCAGTGGAGCCTGCTGGCGCCAACTGCCAGTGCGCCTGGTGGCGCCAATGTGACGGCCGCTTGGGACGCCACGACCGGCGTCAACACCGTTGGCGTTGGCATTGTCGATACCGGCATCCGCGCAGACCACGCCGACTTTGCCGGACTGAACTTTGGCACGGGCCGCAACTTCGTCAGCAACAGTGCCATGACCGGCAGCGCTGATCCGAAGACCGGTAATACGGTCACCTCCGGGTTCGTCAACAACGGCGCCAACAACGCGCTCACAAATACCGATCCATCCGACCCCGGCGATTGGGTTACCAGCGGCGACGCTGCGCTGTACCCGACGTTCTGCGGCAGCTCGACAAACGACAGCAGCTGGCATGGCACCTTCGTCGCAGGCCAGATCGGGGCGCAGCGCAACAATGGCATTGGCATTGCGGGCATTGCCCCTCGCGTGCGTGTGCAGATGGCGCGGGCGCTCGGCAAGTGCGGCGGTTCGACCTCCGACATCATGGATGCCGTGACGTGGCTGTCGGGCGGTTCAGTGCCGGGCGTGGCCAACAACCCGACGCCGGTCAAGGTCATCAACATGAGCCTGGGCGGCCAAGGGAGCTGCTCGACGCTGGAGCAGAACAGCATTACCGCGGCGCGCGCGTTGGGCGCGACGATTGTCGCCGCCGCCGGCAACGAAGCAGGCCCCGTCAATGCGCCCGCCAACTGCTCGGGCACGATTGCCGTGACGGCCCACACGCTGGAAGGCGACAACGCGTTCTACGCCAATGTCGGTGCACAAACGGTGATCAGCGCTCCGGGCGGCGGTTCGGGCACAGTCATTCCGGGCTCCGCCAGCAAAATCGTGTCGCTGTCCAACACCGGCAAAACGTCGCCGACGGCGTCTCCCGGGGGCGACGCCTATGCGCAGGACATCGGCACATCGATGGCTACGCCCCATGTGGCTGCAACTGCAGCGCTGATGCTGTCGGTTCAGCCCGCCCTCACGCCGGACAACATCACCGCGATCATCCGGCAATCGGCACGACCCTTCGTGCCCGGTACGTACTGCGCAACGCACGCGGGCGTTTGCGGCGCCGGTATGCTGGACGCCGGTGCAGCTGTCACGCAAGCGCAAGGTTCGCCGACCATGCATGCGGCAGCCTCGGCATCAACCGTGGCCGCCAACACCGCCGTCACACTGACGTCCGTGGGCGGCGCCGGCTACAACAAAACAACGAGCAGCACCGTCTGGGCCCAGACGGCCGGAACCCCTGTCACGCTGACGATGACAGGTCCCGACGCCAACGGCGTCAGCACGGCGACGTTTACGCCGGGCGTCGCGGGTGTATACAGCTTTAGCGTGACGTTGACGAACAGCTCCGGCGCGACAGCTTCCGATACGGCGAGCGTGACCGCTACGGCAGCGGCAACATCCGGCTCGGGAACGGGTAGCGGCACTGCGCTGAATAGCGGCAGCAGCGGTGGCGGTGGCGGGGCTCTCCCTCTGGGACTGGCAGGCCTGCTCTTCATCAGCGGTGTGCTGACCTCCCGCCGTCGCAAGGGCTGATCGAGCAATCTCGCGATCGTTTCAACGCAAAACGACACCTGGCCTCGCCAGCGTGTCGTTTTTTTTCCTCGGCACGGGACTTCTCTGCCGATCAGCGCCGCGCCTGCCTGCTCCCTGGCGCGCGCCACTCCCCTAGCACCCAAATCAGCAACCCGCTCGCCGCGCCAAAGGCGTGCGCAATGCGCACCACGCCAAACCCCCAGCGCGGGTCATAGGCGATCGGCGACAGCCACGATTGCTCGAGCCACACCTTCACCAGCACGCCCACACAGAGCGCCACGCCAATCCAGCGTGAGAAGCGATCCTCGGCGCCGTCGGCGGACGGCTTCAGCAGCCGCAGCCCGCCCCACGCCGCCAGGCCATGCAGCGCGCCGGACAGCCCGCCGTACCACTGCACCGCCGGCTGATTGAGCAGGGCGATCTGCACGAGCACCCCGCACACCACCAGCGCTCCAACAATGACCTGCGGCCGCAACACGCGCGCCAGCAGCAGGATGAGCCCAGCCGCTGCCATTGCATCGCCCAGCCAATGCCATGTGTCCAGATGCACCCACATGGCGGTCACGATGCGCCACCACTGCCCTGCGCGCACGGCGTCGCGTTGATACAGCCCAACCGCGTACAACCACGGCACGAACGAGAACGCCGCTGACAGCGCAGCCACACCGGCGCACGCGCCCCACGTGCGCAACGCCTCTCGATGCGCCGTCATTGCGCAGGCCCGAACACCTGCTCCCACAACGCACGCACCTGGGCTGCCTCGTGCGCGCAGGTTTCAATCGGTACGCGTGCGGTGGATTGCCCGTCGAGCCGCAACTTGTGCTGGCGCGCGCGGAAATCTCGGTAGGCGTCAGCGACCTGCGCGGCTGCCATTGCGTCAATCAACCCCAGTTCGCCGGCCATGTGCAGCAGTGCGATGTTGCCCTTGTTGCGGGTCAGTTCGGCGTGCGCCGCGCTATGCAAAAGCACCAGGAACTGCACGGTGAACTCGATGTCGACCATGCCACCGCGATCGTGCTTGAGATCAAACAGCCCCGTCGGGTTCGCATGGCCTTCGGCCACGCGCTCGCGCATCGCCACGATTTCGTCGCGCAGCGGACCCGGCTCGCGCGGCTGTCGCAACACGGCGGTGCGCAGCGCCTCGAAGCGCTCGCCGATTTCGGCATCGCCCGCGCAGAAGCGCGCACGCGTGAGCGCCTGGTGCTCCCACACCCACGCCGCGTTGTCGCCCTCGCGCATCTGATAGCGGCGAAAAGCCTCGAAGTGCGTGACCATCAAGCCCGCCGCACCGTTCGGCCGCAAACGCGTATCAACGTCGAACAGCGTGCCGGCGGCGGTATGGCTGGTCAGCCAGGTAATGAGCTTGCGCGCGAATGACGCGTACACGTCCGGCGCGCGCTCGTCATCGTCGTCGTAGAGGAAGATGATGTCGAGGTCCGACGCATAACCAAGCTCCTTGCCGCCCAGCCGCCCATAAGCCACTACGGCAAAGCGCGGCACCTCCCGGTGGCGCGTGGCGACCTGCTTCCAGACCGTTTCCAGCGTGAGGTCAAGCACGGCATCGGCCAGATCGGACAGCCGGTCGCTGATGTGCTCGACGCTCAGCATGCCCTGCAGGTCCTGCAGCAGCACGCGGAAGGTTTCCGCATGGTGCTCCTGGCGCAGGATGTCCATCTGCATCTCGACATGGTCGGACGCGGCCTCCAGGCGTTCCCGCACGCGCGCCCTGAACGCCGGCCAGTCGGGCTCGGCTGACAGCGCTTCCACGTCGAGCAGTTCATCAAGCAGTTGCGGGTGGCGCGTGAGGTAGTCCGCCGCCCAGCGCGATGCATGCAGCGTGTGGGCCACGCGCTCCATGGCCTGCGGGTATTCGCTCAGCAGCGACAGGTACGAGGACCGCCGGCTGATCGCATCAAAGAAATCGAGAAACCGCGCGATGGTGACATCGGCATCGGTCTGCCGCGAAGCCTGATCCAGCGCGCGGTTGATCAACAGGTCGAAACGCTGGCGGCTGACTTCGGACAACGCCCGGTAACGCGGCGAATTGCGCGTCGCACGCAGGCGCTCCAGCACACTTTCGGGATTCGCATAGCCGAGTTCAGCCAGCTGTACGCGAGCGGTTTCCGTGTGCTCGTCGTCGAGCAGATCTGCGTGCCAGACGGCGGCGCACGGCGGCTGGCTGTCCTGCTTGTCGGAGAAGGTCTGTTCGAAATGCTGGGCGACTTCGTCCTGATACGCCTCCAGCTTGGTGACGAGCGCCCCATAGTCGTCAAAGCCCATCATGCGCGCCACGCGCAACTGGTCTTCCGGCGAGCCCGGCAGGTTGTGCGTCTGCGCATCTTCGATGTACTGCAGGCGATGTTCCAGCTGGCGCAGGAAGCGATAGGCCTCGGTCAGGCGTGCCACAGCCTCGGCCTCGATCAGGCCCCGCTCCGACGCCGCCTGCAGCACCTCCAGCGTGGGCCGCACGCGCAGCCCGAAATCCTGCCCGCCGCGAATGAGCTGAAACACCTGCGCGACGAATTCGATCTCGCGAATGCCGCCGCGCCCGAGCTTGATGTTGGGCGAGCGCGCCTGCACGCGGCCCGCGTCATCGCGCTGCTGGTTGGCGCCATTGCTGCGCTTGGCCGCCTCGTTGCGGATCTGCGCATGCAGCGCGCGAATGGCGGAGATCACGCCGTAATCGAGATAGCGCCGGAACACGAACGGGCCCGTTACGCGCTCCAACTGTTGAATCACGCGGGCGGCATGCTCGCTGGTCGGGTCCGTGATGACGCGGCCCTTGATCCAGGCATAGCGCTCCCATTCCCGGCCCTGCACGACGAAGTACTCCTCCAGCATGCCCAGGCTGCAGGCGAGCGGCCCCGCATCGCCGTTTGGGCGCAGGCGCATGTCGACGCGGAAGACGTAGCCGTCCTCCGTCACATCGGCCAGCGCATTGATCAGCCGCCGGCCAAGCTTGGTGAAATATTCATGATTGGAGAGCGGGCGCGGGCCACCCTGTGTGTCGCCGTCGTCGTCGTAGAGAAAGATCAGGTCGATGTCGGACGAGACGTTCAACTCGCGCCCGCCCAGCTTGCCCATGCCGACCACCACCAGTTCCTGCACCTCGCCGGTGGATTGCCCGATCGGCTGGCCATGCAGTGCGCTCAGCTCCCGGCCGATCACGGAAATGGCCGTACGCACGGCAAACTCGGCCAGGTCGGTCATCGTGCCGGTTACCTCGTCGAGCGTCGCGGCGCCGGACAGATCGCGCTCCGCCAATGCGCCGAAGACTTCCTTGCGCAACAGGCGCAAGGCGCGTTTGAGCGCGGCTTCGACCTCCACGGCCTTCGCGTCGAACAGCTCGGTAAAACGCGCCGACAGCCACGCCACGTCAACCGGACGGTCGACACTGGCTTGCACGCGCTCGGCCCAGCCTTCGCGCGCTTGCGCCTGTCGCTGGAGGTAGCGTGAATACGCGAGCGCAAAAGGCAGCGCAGCAGCGGGAGCGTCCGGCGCGCGGGCCGGAACTTGCAGAAATGGCTGGGCGGACAAGGCGGAATCAGTCATGCGAACCCATCGGGCATTGGCGGAAGCATCCATTCTCGCTGAAATGCATGCAAAGCCGGCAAGCGGTCAGCGGCTTCGCGGGCATTGGGTGTGCTAGCCCGTGCTTGCCGCTCAGCAGGCGCGGCGTCGGGCTCCAAATGTGGCGCCGCCTCCTGAATATCGGATAATCCGCATCATGCCCCGCCCGTCCCAGCCCCCAGAATCGCCGAAGTCCGATGGTGGACACGCCAGCACCCTGTCCACACGCGGGGTGGGCCGGCCCACGGCGTGGGCGTGGCTGGTACGACGCGTCAGCCGAATCGGCGCGGGCATCGGGGCTGTTTTACGGGCCCCGATCTGGCGCAAGTTGTGGCGCGTGCTCTGGAAGACGGTGGCTGCGCTGGCCGTGCTGGCTGTCGTCGGCATGCTGGCGGTGCGCTTCATTCTTTGGCCGCGTGCGAGCGTCGCGCGCGAATGGATGGAGCGCGAGGCGTCCAGCGCACTGCACGCCACGGTCGCCATCGGCTCGCTCGAAACCTACTGGGAAGGTTGGCACCCGGCTTTTCGCGCCCAGCGCATCGACGCGCACGACCCCGCCGGCCGCCGCACCTTCGCGGTGCAGGACGTGCAGGCGCGGCTGTCCTGGCGCTCGTTGCTGCGCATGCAGATCACGTTTGCCGCGCTGCACGCCAGCCAGGCCGACCTGCTGGTACGGCGCGATACGCGAGGCGCCCTCTTCGTCGCCGGCATGCCGCTCAGCCCCGACGCCGGCGGCGACAGCAATTTCCTTGACCAGTTGCTCTCTCAGGGCGACATCGATTTCCAGCAAGGCGCCGTCCGCTGGCTCGACGAACAGCAAAAGCTGCCTGAGGTGGCGCTGGGCAACGTGCGCGTGCAACTCCGCAGCGGCCCGACCCGCCATCGGTTGGAGGCCAGCGGCACCTCCCCCACGCTGTTCAGCGGCCCGATCAAGCTGCATGCCGATTTCCGTCACGACCTGCTCGCCCGCCCGGGCGACTGGCACCACTGGCACGGCCAGGCGTCCTGGCAGGTCGACACGCTGCAGTTGGCCTCCGCTCAACGCTACGTGCCCGTACTGGCCGCCGCCAAGAGCGGCACGCTCACGTCCGACGGCTCGGTGGAGTTTGCCGACGGCGTGTTCACGCGCAGCCAGGCACGCCTGACCGGGCAGCAGCTCGATCTGCAAGTCCGCAAGGATCTCGACCCGCTGCAACTGCGCAGCCTCCAGGCCCTGGCCACGCATCAGCGCAATGCGCGCGGCGAGCACACCTTGCGCGTCGACACGCTGCTCTGGCAACCGTTGAACCCGCCTGCCCAACCGCCGTCCGTACCCGAGCTGGCAGGCCCCGGCATCCCGGCGCCTGCCAACCTGGCGGGCACGCCGCGCGGCTTGCGCAATGTCACCGTAGGCTGGGCGCTGGACTCGCGCGACGCCTTGCGCAGCCTGCAAGTCAAGGCCACGACACTGGATTTGGCCGACCTGCGCAACATCGCCACCGCGCTGCCGCTGCCCAGCGGCGTGCTGGAACCCCTGCGCACAAAGCAACCGTCCGGCCGCATCGACGATCTGGACATCAACTGGCAGCGCGATGTCTCCCGCTGGCGGCCCAATACGCCCGCGCCCGTGCACTTCACCGGCCGCGCCACGATGCGCCAGGTGTCGTTCGGCCCCGGCGCGCTGCCTGCGGTGCCGCCAGGCCAGCATCCCGAGCCGGCCGTGCCGGGCGTTGAGAACATCTCCGGCAACGCCGTCTTCTCCAACGACAAGGGCACGCTGCGCATCGAGTCCAACGACTCCGCCCTGCTGCTGCCCGGCACCTTTGCCGACGCCCGCGTGCCGCTGGACCGGCTGCAGGGCACGTTCAACTGGACGTATCGCAAACAGGAACTGGTTGTCACCAGCGACAACCTTGCGTTCTCCAACGACGACCTGTCGGCGCGCATCACGGGCAGCTACCGTCACGCGCCAGACACCAGCCATCTCGGCACCATCGACTTGAAGGGCACGCTGGAACGCGCCAACGTTCCGCGTGTGCCCCGTTATCTGCCGCTCTCGATCGGACAGCATCTGCGCGACTACCTTGGCGGTGCGCTGCAATCGGGCACGGCCAATAACGTCGATTTCGCACTGGCCGGCGATCTGCACGACTTTCCGTTCCGTCCGCCGCACAAGGGCGTCTTCCGCGTGGAAGTGCCGATCCAGGATGTGACATACCAAGCGGCGCCTCCGGAAGCCGCGCACAACCCGCCGGGGCGCGTGCCCACGCACCCGGGCGACTGGCCGGCGTTCACCAACATCGACGGCACGGTGGTCTTCGATCGGGCATCCCTCGCGTTCAAGGTGGCGCGCGCCAAGGTGATGGGCGTGAATCTGCAGGACGTGAATGGCAGCCTGCCCGACATGGGCGACCACAACCCGCTGCTCACCATCGAGGGCCGGGGCGACGGGGCCACGCATAACTTCCTGCAATACGTGGAGGCCAGCCCCATCGGCCAGTGGATCGGCCACTTCACCAAGGACGCGCGCGCCCAGGGCAACGCCACGCTGGCGCTGAAGCTGGATCTGCCGCTGCACGAGATGCACTCGACGCGCGCCCAGGGCAGCGTCACGTTCCTACGCAATGACGTCACGCTGGTTCCGCAGGCGCCGCCGCTCACCGATGTCAATGGCGCGCTGACCTTCACGCAAAAGGGCATCGGTTTCGACAACTTGCGCGCGCGCTTTGCCGGCGGCGAGATCCGCCCCACGGGCGGCACCGCGCCCGACGGCACGATCCGCATCCAGGTGGCGGGCACCGCGTCGGCGCAAGGCTTGCGTGAGACGACGCCCGAGAACAGCCCGGTGGCCGCCGTCGCCCGCTCGCTGGAAGGGAGCGCGCCGTACAGCGCGACCATCAGCGTCAAGCAGCATCGCCCGCTCATCCAGGTGCAGTCGGATCTGACGCCGATGACGGTGCGTCTGCCGGCACCGCTGAACAAGGCGGCCGGGCAGCCGCTGCCGGTGCGTTTCGAGATGCAGCCGCTGGCCTCCAACACTGCCGTCGACGAAATCGTTTTGCAGGTCGGCAATGTCGTGAGCGCGCGCTACGAACAGCGCAACACGGGCAACGGCGTCGAGGTGCTGCGCGGCGGCATCGGCGTGCGGCAGCCGGTGCCGCAACCGCAGGAAGGCGTGCAGGCCAACCTGGCGCTGGATCAGCTGGACATCGACGCCTGGCGCCATGTCTTTGCCACGCCCGCTCCTGAGAAGAGCGCCAGCCAGATCGCTGCCGAACACGCGCCCAATGCCATCAACGCTGCCGACAGCCACAGTGCCTACCTGCCCAGCCGCCTGAGTGCCCGCGCGCAAACGCTGCGCATCCTGGGCCGCGACTTCAACGCCGTGCGCATCGACGCCACGCGCGACGGCGCCAACTGGCAATCGACGATCGATTCGCGCGAAATTGCCGGCAGTGCGCGCTGGCACGCCGAAAGCGCAGCCGTGCCCTTCGGCGAGCTGACGATGCGCCTGTCGCGCATGAGCATCCCAGACGCGAAGGAAGAGACGGCGCTCACCGAATCGCTGGCCAGCAGCTCGCAGGAAATTCCCTCCGTCGACCTCGTCGCCGACAAATTCGACCTGCGCGGCAAGGCGCTCGGCAAGCTGGAAATCAAGGCGCGCAGCCAGATCACCGAAGGCGCGCCGGTATGGACACTCGAAACGCTGAAGATCGAGCAGCCCGCCGCCACGCTGACGGCGCACGGCACGTGGCGCATCCCGCGACGCCTGCGCGGCGGCGGCGATGATCCGGAGCGCCGGACGCTGCTCGACTTCAACCTCGACTTGCGCGACACCGGCGACCTGCTGCAGAAGATGGGCTTCGCCAAGGTGATCGACGGTGCCAAGGGCAAGCTGGAAGGCCGCGTGGTGTGGCGCGGCTCGCCCATGTCGATCGACTACCCGACGCTCAATGGCCGCATGGCGCTGAACCTGGAGCGCGGCCAGTTCCTGCCCGTCGATCCGGGCCTGGCCAAGCTGGCCGGTGTGCTGAGCCTGCAGGGGCTGCTGCATTTCGCGACCGACCTGCGCAGCGCCACCGGGCGCGGCACGCCGTTTGAGAGCGTGGCAGCCACCGGCACCATCGCCAGCGGCATCGCCCACACCGAAGATTTCGCCGTGAAGGGCCCGCAGTTCCAGGTCGCCATGCAGGGCTCGGCCAACATCCTCGATGAAACGCAGGACCTGCGCGTCAAGGTCACGCCCAAGGTGGACGCCACGTCGGCCTCGCTGGCGGCGGCGTTCATCAACCCGGCCATCGGGCTGGGCACGCTGGCCGCGCAACTGGTCCTGGGCGACCAGTTGTCGAAGGCCTTCGTCACGCAATACCACGTGACCGGCAGCTGGGCCGATCCGAAGATCGAAAAAGTGGCCTCCAACGGTAATTCGGGCAGCCAATCGCAAACCTCGGCAAAATAGGCGCCATGACTTCGACCACCGTTGCTCCGGCCCCCGTCGCATCCGGTATGGATGCGCCTTTCGATGCACCTTTTCGCGTCGCCGCCATCCAGACCGTGACGGCCATCGACGTGGACGCCAACCTGGCGCGGGCAGACGCCCTGCTCGCCGAGGCGGCCGCCCAAGGTGCGCAACTCGCGCTGCTGCCCGAGTACTTCTGCATGATGGGCCGCAAGGACAGCGACAAGGTTGCCATCCGCGAGAGCGACGAAGACGGCCCGATCCAGACTTTCCTTGCCGATGCCGCGCGACGCCACAAGCTGTGGCTCATCGGCGGCACGTTGCCGATGTGGTGCGAAGACGAACAGCGCGTGCGCAATACGTCGCTCGCATTCAACCCGGCCGGATTGCGGGTCGCACGCTACGACAAGATCCATCTGTTCAATTTCGTGCGAGGCGAAGAACACTACGACGAGGCCCGCACCATCGAGCCCGGCGCCACGCCGGTCGCCTTCGATGCGCCGTGCGGCCGCGTGGGCATGTCGGTGTGCTACGACCTGCGCTTTCCGGAGCTGTACCGGGCGTTGGCGGCACAGGGCAACCTGAACTTGATTCTGATGCCGGCGGCCTTCACCTATGTGACGGGCGCCGCCCACTGGGAAATCCTGCTGCGCGCCCGCGCCATCGAGAACCAGTGTTATGTGCTCGCCGCCGCGCAGGGCGGGCGCCATGAAAACGGCCGCCGCACGTGGGGCCACTCCATGCTGGTCGATCCGTGGGGCGAGATCATTGCCTCCGTGCCCGAAGGCGAAGGCGTTGCCATCGGCGACATGGACCCCGCACGCATCGCACAAGTGCGCCGGGACCTGCCCGCGCTCAAGCACCGCGTGATGTAAGCCAACCGAATTTTTCTACGAGAACCGATCATGAACGCAGGCGACATCGCCATCCAGAATCTGTCCATCGCGCGCCGCGTGCTGCTCGATCCGTACGGCCTTGATGAAGCGCACCTGCAGCGCGCGCTGGCCGACATCTTCACGCACCGCGTGAACTACGCCGACCTCTACTTCCAGTACACCCGCAACGAGGCGTGGAGCCTGGAGGAAGGCATCGTCAAATCCGGCAGCTTCAGCATCGACCAGGGCGTGGGCGTGCGTGCCGTGTCGGGCGACCGCACGGCGTTCGCGTATTCCGACGACATCAGCCTGCCCGCGCTGATGCAGGCCGCCGCTGCCACGCGCACGATCGGCAAAGCCGGCGCCGGTCGCGTGAAGGTCGCCAGCAACCTGGCGAGCACGCCGGGCAGCCACTCGCTGTATGCACCGAACGACCCGCTCGATTCGATGACGGCCTCCGAAAAGGTTGCCCTGCTCGAGCGGATCGAAAAGCTCGCCCGCGCCAAAGACCCGCGCGTGGTGCAGGTGATGGCCGGTCTGGCCGGCGAATACGACGTGATGCTCGTTGCGCGCAGCGACGGCGTGATCGCCGCGGACGTGCGCCCGCTGGTGCGGATCTCCGTCACCGTCATTGCCGAGCAGAACGGTCGCCGCGAAATGGGCAGCTCCGGCGGCGGCGGCCGCTATGCCTACGGCTACTTCACCGACGAACTGCTGCGCGAATACGTGGACGAGGCGGTCTCTTCCGCGCTCGTCAACCTGGAAGCCAAGCCGGCACCGGCCGGCACGATGACGGTGGTGCTCGGGCCGGGCTGGCCCGGCGTGCTGCTGCACGAGGCCATCGGCCACGGGCTGGAAGGCGACTTCAACCGCAAGGGCTCGTCGGCGTTTTCCGGCCGCATGGGGGAGCGTGTGGCCGCCAAGGGCGTCACCGTGGTGGATGACGGCACGCTGGCCAACCGCCGCGGCTCGCTGAACCTCGACGACGAAGGCAACCCCACGCAGTGCAACACGCTCATCGAAGACGGCATCCTCACCGGCTACATGCAGGACACGCTCAACGCGCGCCTGATGAAGATGCCCGTGACCGGCAACGCCCGCCGCGAGAGCTACGCCGCCCTGCCGATGCCGCGCATGACCAACACCTACATGCTCGGCGGCGACAAGGATCCGCAAGAGATCATCGCCAGCGTCAAGAAGGGCCTGTATGCGGTCAACTTTGGCGGCGGCCAGGTCGACATCACCAACGGCAAGTTCGTGTTCTCGGCCAGCGAGGCCTACCTGATCGAAGACGGCAAGATCACCGCGCCGGTCAAGGGCGCGACGCTGGTCGGCAGCGGCCCGGAATCGCTCAAGCACGTGACCATGATCGGCAACGACATGCGCCTCGATTCCGGTATCGGCGTATGCGGCAAGGAAGGCCAGAGCGTGCCGGTGGGCGTCGGCCAACCGACGCTGCGCATGGAGAATATGACGGTGGGCGGCACCGCCTGATTGCCGCGAAACCGTCGTTTTGACGCCGCAGGCCCGGAAAATCCGCGCTTGCGGCCCTCAAAAAAAGGGTTTATAAAGACGGTTCGATTGGTGCGGCGCAGTAGTTCAAGTCATCAGCGCGCCACAATTTTTCCTGCATTGCCTGCTTTTCCTCTCATGTCCTTCGCCAAGTTTTTTTACTTTTACTTTTGGCATCTCGCACCGCTGGCGGAAGGAGAGGGGCGCTTGCAGCAAAAATAAAAGCACCCAGCAGATACCGAAAACCGCCAGCGACCCTGGCGGTTTTTTTTTCGCCCAGTCACCTGCCCCACCCCGGCACCGACGCGAAACATGATCCGAACACAGTAGACGTTTCCAATAGAACTCAAGACACATCCCCGGAGCATTCCATGCCGAAGAACACCGATGATTTGCGCATTCGCGAACTGAAAGAGCTGACGCCACCGTCGCATCTGATCCGCGAATTCCCGTGCAGCGACACTGTGTCCGACCTGATCTACCAAAGCCGGAACGCGATGCACCGCATCCTGCACGGCATGGATGACCGCCTGATCGTCATCATCGGCCCGTGCTCCATTCACGACACCAAGGCAGCGATGGACTACGCCCGCCGCCTGGTCGAGCAGCGCGAGCGCTTCAAGAACGAGCTGGAAATCGTGATGCGCGTGTACTTCGAGAAGCCGCGCACCACGGTCGGCTGGAAGGGCCTGATCAACGACCCGCACATGGACGGCAGCTTCAAGATCAACGACGGCCTGCGCACCGCGCGCGAGCTCCTGATGAACATCAACGAGCTGGGCCTGCCCGCCGGCACCGAATACCTCGACGTGATCAGCCCGCAGTACATCGCCGATCTGGTGAGCTGGGGCGCCATCGGCGCGCGCACCACCGAAAGCCAGGTGCACCGCGAGCTGGCTTCCGGCCTGTCGTGCCCGGTCGGCTTCAAGAACGGCACCGACGGCAACGTGAAGATCGCCGTGGACGCCATCAAGGCCGCATCGCAGCCGCACCACTTCCTGTCGGTCACCAAGGGCGGCCACTCGGCCATCGTGTCGACGGCCGGCAACGAGGATTGCCACATCATCCTGCGCGGCGGCAAGGCGCCCAACTACGATGCGGCCAGCGTGCAGGAAGCCTGCGACGCCATCTCCAAGTCGGGCCTGGCCGCGCGCCTGATGATCGACGCCTCGCACGCCAACAGCAGCAAGAAGCACGAGAACCAGATTCCGGTGTGCGAAGACATCGCCCGCCAGATGGCTGCCGGTGACAACCGCATCGTCGGGGTGATGGTGGAATCGCACATCAACGCCGGCCGCCAAGATCACGTGCAAGGCACGCCCGTGTCCGACCTGGCCTACGGCCAAAGCGTGACCGACGCCTGCATCGGCTGGGACGATTCGGTGAAGGTGCTGGAAACGCTGGCCGACGCCGTGCGCAAGCGCCGTCTCGTGCCGGGCAGCGGCAACTAAGACGCCATCAGCGTGATTTGGGACGGACGCCTGCGGGCGTCCTTTTTCTTTGCGCGCGCATCAACGCGCAGATCTATAACAAATGTGAGCGAAACGTATCAAAGTCACACAAGTGCGTTGCCTTTGACATATCGTAGGTGGGTTCCCCCCCTGCTCTCCCGGAGGCATCCATGGCAGACAACCTGGCGGACACCGCCGTCAACACCGCAAGCAAGTACCAGGCAATCGTGGCGCAGTACGCCACCGACGTCGGCATGAAGATCCTCGCCGCCATCGTCTTCTGGGTGGTCGGCCGCTGGCTGATCAACCTGGCGGTGCGCACGGTGGAAGGCTCGCTGAGCCGACAGAAGGTCGATCCGACCGTGCTGCGGTATGTCGGCTCCATCATCACCGTCACGCTGAATGTGCTGCTGGTGATCGGCATCCTCGGCTATTTCGGCATCCAGACGACGACGTTCGCGGCGCTGATTGCCGCAGCCGGTGTGGCGATCGGCATGGCGTGGTCGGGCCTGCTGTCCAACTTTGCGGCGGGCGCGTTCCTGATCGTGCTGCGGCCGTTCAAGGTGGGCGACTTCGTGACGGCCGGTGGCGTGACGGGCACGATCAAGGAGATCGGCCTGTTTGCCACGACCATCAACACGCCGGACAACGTGGTCACGATTGTCGGCAACGGCAAGATCTTCGCCGACACGATCCAGAACTACACCTCCAACCCTTACCGCCGCGTCGAGCTGAAGGCGCAACTGGCCGGCAGCGCCGATCACCGCGCCGCCATCGCGCTGCTCAAGGAAAAGGTCGCCGCCATTCCCAACGTGCTGACCGATCCGGCGGTCGATGTTGAGATTCTCGAGTTCAACCTGGTCGGGCCTGTGCTGGCCGTGCGCCCGTACACGCACAACGACAACTACTGGCAGGTCTATTTCGACACCAACCGCACCATCAAGGAAGCGCTGGCCGAAGCCGGCTTCCCTGCCCCGACGCCATCGCAGGCGCTGACGATCACCACGCCGGGGCAATTGGCGGGGCTGGCCGCCGTGGCGCAAAGCACGACAACGCCAACGATCGTGAACTGATCCAGCGCGCTGCAAAAGCAAACGGCCCGGCGAGGTAACGTCACCTCGCCGGGCCGTTTTGTTTGATACGGACGGCGATTACGCCGGCTTGTGCTCGTCGCGCTTCCAGAGGACGTCCGTGCCGCCGTCTGCGCGATTCAGCACGCGCGCCAGCACGAACAGCAGGTCCGACAGGCGGTTGACGTATTGGCGCGGCGCTTCGCCAAGGGTCTCCGCACGGCCGAGTGCGACGATGCTGCGCTCGGCACGGCGCGCGACGGTGCGGCACACATGCGCCTGTGCCGCGGCGCGGCTGCCGCCCGGCAGGATGAATTCGGCCAGCCGCGGAAGATCGGCGTTGTAATCGGCCAGCCATTGGTCGAGCCGCAGCACGTGCGCGGTCGTCACCATCGTGTAGCCGGGAATGCAGAGTTCGCCACCCAGATCGAACAAATCGTGCTGGATGGCGGTGAGCGCCGCGCGCACGCCCTCGGGCAGCGTTTCCGTCAGCAGCACGCCGATGTGCGAGTTCAACTCGTCAACGTCGCCGATGGCAGCGATGCGCAGGCTGTCCTTGGCCGTGCGGCTGCCGTCGCCGAGGCCGGTGGTGCCGTCGTCGCCGGTGCGGGTGGCGATTTTGGATAGGCGATTGCCCACGGTGCGTCTCCCTGTATCGCGTCAATATTGGTGGCGCCATTATCGCAAGGGCGGCAAGACCCCGGCGTTAGAATGACAGCCCGAGCCGGCTTCAGACCGCTGCCCCACGCGAGACGCCATGAACCATCCAGCCCTGCCCTCCCAGATCATCCGCAAGCCGATTCCGCCGGCCATGCTCGACGCGCTGCGCGCGCGCTTCGGCGACCGCGTCTCCACCACCGAAGCCGTGCGCGCCCACCACGGCCGCGATGAATCGGCCTACGACCCGATGCTGCCCGACGCCGTCGTCTTCGCGCAGACCACCGAGGAAGTCGCCGCCGTGGCCAAGCTCTGCTTCGAGCACGAGATTCCGCTGATCCCGTATGGCGCCGGCTCGTCGCTCGAAGGCCATCTGCTGGCCGTGGCCGGCGGCGTGAGCCTCGATCTCTCGCAGATGAACCACGTGCTGTCGGTGCACCCGGAAGACCTGACGGTGACGGTGGAGCCGGGCGTCACGCGCAAGCAGCTCAATATCGAGATCCGCGATACCGGTCTGTTCTTCCCGATCGACCCCGGCGCGGATGCGTCCATCGGCGGCATGTGCGCGACGCGCGCGTCCGGCACCAACGCCGTGCGCTACGGCACGATGCGGGAGAACGTGCTGAACCTGACGGTCGTCACCGCCGACGGCCGCATCATCAAGACGGCCAACCGTGCGCGCAAATCGTCGGCGGGGTATGACCTCACGCGCCTCTTCATCGGCAGCGAAGGCACGCTGGGCATCATCACCGAGATCACGCTGAAGCTGTATCCGCAGCCGGAAGCCGTGTCGGCCGCGGTGTGCGCCTTCCCGAGCATGGGCCACGCGGTGTCCGCCGTGATCGACACCATCCAGATGGGCGTGCCGATTGCGCGCGTGGAGTTTGTCGACGCGCTGGCCATCCGCGCGATCAACCAATACGACAAGCTCACGCTGCCCGAGATGCCGACGCTGTTCTTCGAGTTTCACGGCTCGGAACACGGCGTGCAGGAGCAGGCCGAGACCGTCCAGCAGATCGCTGCTGAACATAAAGGCCAGGGCTTCGAATGGGCAACCCGCCCCGAAGACCGCAGCCGCCTGTGGAACGCCCGCCACAACGCCTACTTCGCCTTCCTGCAGCTCAAGCCGGGCTGTCGCGCCGTCACCACCGACGTGTGCGTGCCCATCTCGCGCCTGGCCGAGTGCGTGGTGGAAACGGAAAAGGACCTGCTGGCCAGCGCGCTGCAACTGCCCGCCCCCATCGTCGGCCACGTGGGCGACGGCAACTTCCACGTCGCGCTGCTGATCGACCCGAACAAGCCGGAAGAACTGGAAGAAGCCGAGCGCATCAACCAGCGCATCGTCGCGCGGGCGATTGCCATGGACGGCACCTGCACGGGCGAACATGGCGTGGGCCTGCACAAGATGGACTTCCTCATCGCCGAACACGGCAACGATGCAATCGACCTGATGCGCAGCGTCAAGCAGGCGCTGGACCCAAAGCACATCCTCAACCCCGGCAAGATCTTCCACCTGTAATGGCCTCCGTCTTCAAGCGCGTTCCTCCGCTGCACCTGCTGATTGCCTTTGAGGCGGGGGCGCGCCATGCGAGCTTCGCCCGCGCGGCCGAAGAGTTGTCCGTCACGCCCAGCGCGGTATCGCACCGCATCAAGAACCTCGAAGAGCTGTGGGGCGAAGACCTCTTCGTGCGCACCGGCACGGCGCTGCGGCTGACGGCAGCCGGCACGCGCTATCTGCGCAGCGTGCAAGTCGCGCTCGACACGCTGCACGAACTGGCGCGGCCCGAGTTCAGCAAGCAGCGCGCACGGCTGCGCGTGGCGATTCCGCCCACGTTCGGGCGCCAGCACCTCGTGCCGCGCCTGCCGGAGTTCAACGCGCTGTACCCGCACATCGATCTGGAACTGCATCTGTCCATCCCGTTCCTCGACGTGAAAGCCGAGGACACCGATGTCGAGATCCGCTACGGCACCGGCCGCTATCCGGACCTGAAGACCACGCTGCTGCTCAACGAGCCGGTCTTTCCGGCGTGCGGGCGTGGCTACTTCGAGCAGATCAGCGGCAACACGATCACCGAAGCATCGCAGTTGCTGAACCTCACGCTGCTGCGCAGCCCGCTGGAGCCGTGGCGCCCGTGGTTTGAGGCGGCCGGGCTGGACGCAGTGGAGCCCGCGACCGGTTCGCTGTTCAACGACATCGGCCTGATGCTGGAAGCGGTGGCCTCCAACCAGGGCGTGGCGCTGGTTCGGCAAGCCATGGCACGCAACTGGCTCGCTTCAGGTCAGATCGTCCGGCTGCTGGACATCGAATCGGCATCGCCACATGCTTACTACATCGTCCAGCGCGAGCAGGCGCCGATGAAGCCCGAGGCGCGGCAGTTTGTGGACTGGTTGCTTGGGCTGGATTGGTAAACCGGTCAGCCGTGGGCCGCCAAGCCTCGTAACTGGACCTCAAACCACCGGATTCGAAACTTTTAGTATCGACGTTGACGTTCGGAACCCCAGCGTTGATGAAAAAAGCAGCAACGTCGGAGCAAAAAGCGTCATGGGTCGAGCCTCCGGGCCTCGAAGTTGGCGTTCTGAACCTCATCGTTGCTGCTTTTTTCATCAACGTTGACTCTATTTGCCTCACGCATGAGGTATTCGAACCTCAGATTCGAAATTTTTAGTGTGAAGCTCGGTGATCGGAGGTCCATCGTCGACGGTCGGAGGCTCGATCATGAAGGTCTGACCTCCACGAATGAGCGGTAAAACCTTGCCGCAACGCGATGAACCGCATTGGCCGCCTCGGCGAGCCAAATTCATCGCAGCAAAAGTCCTTAACACGCCGCATGGCGCGGCGGCCGGGCTATAGTGCCTCCCACCCCCGGCCACCGCTGCCGGGCACAACGATGAGAGACACCCCCATGAACGCGTCGCTGCCCGCCACCGCCCGCGATCAATCTGCCCTGCAGGCCGAGTTGACCGCCGCGCTGTCCCAGATCGTGTCCGACGACGCGCTGCTCTGGGAGCGCGAAGACACCACCCCGTATGAATGCGATGGCCTCGCCGCCTACCGGCAGGTGCCGCTGGCCGTGGTGCTGCCGGATACCGAGGCGCAGGTCGTCGAAATCCTGCGCGTGTGCCACCGCATGGGCGTGCCCGTGGTGCCGCGCGGCGCGGGAACGAGCCTGTCGGGCGGCGCGATGCCGACACCGGGCGGGCTGGTGCTGTCGCTGGCCAAGTTCAAGCGCATCATCAAGGTCGACCCCTACACGCGCACGGCGGTGGTCCAGCCGGGCGTACGCAATCTCGCCATTTCGGAAGCCGCCAACCCGCACGGGCTGTACTACGCGCCTGATCCGTCGTCGCAGATTGCCTGCACCATCGGCGGCAACGTGAATGAAAACTCCGGCGGCGTGCACTGCCTGAAATACGGCCTGACCGTGCACAACGTGCTGCGCGTGCGTGCCGTGATGATGGATGGCGAGGTCGTCGAATTCGGCAGCGAAGCGCCCGACGCACCCGGCCTCGACCTGCTGGCCACAGTGATCGGCTCTGAAGGCATGCTGGCCGTGGTGACCGAAGTGACCGTGCGCCTGATCCCCAAGCCGCAACTGGCGCAGGTGATCATGGCCAGCTTCGACGATGTGGAATCGGGCGGCAACGCCGTGGCCGATGTGATTGCCGCGGGCATCATCCCGGCCGGGCTGGAGATGATGGACAAGCCCGCCACCGCGGCCGTGGAGGAATTCGTCTGCGCGGGCTACGACCTGGATGCCGCCGCCATCCTGCTGTGCGAATCCGACGGCACGCCCGAAGAAGTGGCCGAAGAAATCGCGCGCATGAGCGAAGTGCTGCGCGCCTCGGGTGCCACGCGGATCCAGGTCTCGCAAAGCGAAGCCGAGCGCCTGAAGTTCTGGAGCGGACGCAAGAACGCGTTCCCCGCAGCGGGCCGCATCTCGCCGGACTACTATTGCATGGACGGCACCATCCCCCGCAAGCACATCGGCACGCTGCTGCGACGCATCCAGCAAATGGAGCAGAAGTACGCCCTGCGCTGCATCAACGTGTTCCACGCCGGCGACGGCAACATGCACCCGCTCATCCTCTTCAACGGCGAAGACCAGGACGAATGGCACCGCGCCGAACTGTTCGGCTCCGACATCCTCGAGACCTGCGTGGAGTTGGGCGGCACCGTGACGGGCGAACACGGCGTGGGCGTGGAAAAGCTCAGTTCGATGTGCGTGCAGTTCTCGGCCGAAGAACGTGACGCCTTTCTGCGCGTGAAGGCGGCCTTTGACCCGGCACGGTTGCTGAACCCCGACAAGGCCATCCCCACGCTCGCGCGCTGCGCCGAATACGGCAAGCTCCACGTGCGCAACGGCCTGCTGCCGCATCCGGATCTCCCGCGCTTCTGAAGCCCGCAGCCATGAAGAATCCGCCCCGTACCGCCCGGAACCGCTGGCACGCCCACAACGCGCGCCTTGGCGAATATCTCGGCAAACCCGAGAGCGGCTGGCGCGCGCGTTGGTACACCATCATCTTTGAAGCCGAGACGCGCGCCGGCAGGCTGTTCGACCTGACCCTGCTGGGGGCCATCCTCGCCAGCGTGCTGGTGGTGATGCTCGACAGCCTGCCCAGCGTAAGCGGCCGCGCGGGCACGCTCTTCACAGTGCTCGAGTGGCTCTTCACGCTGCTGTTTACGGCGGAATACGTCATGCGCATCCTCGTGGTGCGCAGGCCCTGGCGCTACGTGCTGAGCTTTTACGGCGTCATCGATTTCATCTCGATCCTGCCGACGTGGCTGGCGATCTTTGTGCCCGAGCTGGCCTACCTGCTCGATGTGCGGCTGCTGCGCCTGCTGCGGATTTTCCGGATCCTGAAGATCACGGTGTACTTTGAAGAAGCGCAGATTCTGCTGCGCGCACTGCTGAACGCGCGGCACAAGATCTTCGTGTTCCTGGGCACCGTCTTCATCATCACCATCATCCTGGGCACGGTGATGTACGTGGTGGAGGGGCCGCAGCATGGCTTCACCAGCATTCCGGTCAGCATGTACTGGGCGGTCGTTACGCTCACCACCACGGGCTTCGGTGACTTGGTGCCCCGCACGCCGCTGGGCCAGTTCATCACGTCGATGACCATCCTGCTCGGCTACAGCATCATCGCGTTCCCCACCGGCATCATCGGCGCGGAACTGGTGAACACCATGCGCGACGGGTCCTCTCCCACGCCGAATTCAACCCCGCCATCGACGCGCGCCTGCACAGGCTGCACGTTCGACCGTCACGACATCGACGCCGCATTCTGCAAGCGCTGCGGCACCCGGCTTCCGCTTCACCCCACCGAGACCGCGCCCAGCCAGTGAGCTGCGCACCCGAAGGTTCGCCATGCCAAGCACGCCAGACACCGCCCTTTCGCCCACGCTCGCACGTTTTCGCGACGCCATCGCGCACGCGGCCGACAGCCACACGCCGCTGACCTTGCGCGGCGGCGGCACGAAAGATTTCTACGGCCGCGCGCCGCAGCCCAACGGCGCCGTGCTGGACACACGCGAATGGTCCGGCATCGTCGACTACGACTGTGCTGAACTCGTCGTCACCGCACGCAGCGGTACGCCGCTCGTCGAGATCGAAGCCGCACTCGCCGAGCACAAGCAGATGCTGGCGTTCGAGCCGCCGCACTTTGCTGCGAATGGCCAACAGGCAACCGTGGGCGGTGCGTTTGCATCGGGCCTGTCCGGGCCGCGCCGGCAATCGGTGGGCGCATTGCGCGACTTCGTGCTCGGCGCCGTCGTCATGGATGGCCGCGGCGACATGCTCAACTTTGGCGGCCAGGTCATGAAGAACGTGGCGGGCTACGACGTCTCGCGGCTGATGGCGGGCGCGCTCGGCACGCTGGGCCTGATCGTGCAGGTGTCGCTGAAGGTGCTGCCGATGCCGTTCTGCGATGCGACGCTGCGCTTTGCCATGGCGCAAGGCGAGGCCATCGATACCCTCAACCGCTGGGGCGGCCAGCCGCTGCCGATTGCGGCGTCTGCGTGGATCGACGGTGCGCTGTGGGTGCGCCTGAGCGGTGCCGATGCAGCCGTGCGTGCGGCCATCGCCAAGCTTGGCGGCGAGCGTGTTGACGACGCAGAAGCGGCGGCGTTCTGGCGCGACCTGCGCGAGCAATCGCATGCGTTTTTCGCGCGCGCCGTGCAAGGCAGCCTCCCGCTGTGGCGCATCGCCCTGCCGCCGGCCACGCCGCCGCTGGCACTTGGGGCAGCGTCGGCCGATGAGCAACTCGTCGAATGGGGCGGCGGCCAGCGCTGGTGGATCGACACCGCCAACACCTCCGCCGACGTCATCCGCGATGCCGCACGCAAGGCCGGCGGCCACGCCACGCTGTTCCGCAACGGCGACCGCGGCAGCGACGTCTTCACGCCCGTAGCCGCGCCATTGATGGCGGTGCACAAACGCCTGAAAGACAGCTTCGATCCGCACGGCATCTTCAACCCGGGCCGCCTGTATTCAGCGTTCTGACTGCCGACTTCTCACGCAAGCCCATCATGCAAATCACGCTCGCGGCGTTCCTGCGCAACACCCCACAGGGCGAAGAAGCCCAAAGCATCGTGCAGAAGTGCGTGCACTGCGGTTTCTGCACGGCCACCTGTCCGACCTACCAACTGCTCGGCGACGAGCTGGACGGCCCGCGCGGACGCATCTACCTGATGAAGCAGGTGCTGGAGGGCCAGCCCGCCGGCGAGGCCACGCGCCTGCACCTGGACCGCTGCCTGACCTGCCGCAACTGCGAATCGACCTGCCCGTCCGGCGTGACCTACGGGCGCCTGGTCGAGATCGGCCGCAAGATCGTCGATGACCAGCTCGACGCGAAAGGAGAATCGCGCCCCCTTGGCGAACGCGCCATACGCTGGGCGCTGCGAGAGGGCCTGACGCGGCCGGCGCTGTTCGGCTCCGCGCTCAGGCTCGGGCAGGCGGTGCGGCCGATGTTGCCGCCGGTGCTGCGCAACAAGGTTCCGGCGAAGCAACCCCACGCCGGCGTGCGGCCAAGCAACGCGCACGCACGCAAGATGCTGCTGCTCGAAGGCTGCGTGCAACCCGCCATGTCGCCCAACATCAACGCGGCCACGGCGCGTGTCTTCGACAAGCTGGGCGTGCAACTCATCAGCGCAGACCGCGCGGGCTGCTGCGGGGCCATCCGCTATCACATGAACGACCATGCCGGCGGCCTCGGCAACATGCGCGCCAACATCGACGCATGGTGGCCGCATATCGAGGCCGGCGCCGAGGCTATCGTCATGACGGCGTCCGGCTGTGGCGCGATGGTCAAGGAATACGGCCACCTGCTGCGCGATGACCCGGCCTATGCCGAGCGTGCGGCGCGCGTGTCCGCCATGACGCGCGATCTGTGCGAGGTGCTGCCTGCGTTTTCGCAGCAGCTTCTGCAGAAGGCCAAACCCGAAGCGCAACGCCCGCGCGTGGCGTGGCACCCGCCCTGCACGCTGCAACACGGTCAGCAGATCCGCGGCGCGGTGGAAACACTGCTCGGCTCGCTGGGTGTGGACGTCAAGCTCTGCGCCGACAGCCATCTGTGCTGCGGCTCGGCGGGGACGTATTCGGTGCTGCAACCGGAACTCGCCTATCGGCTGCGCGACGACAAGCTCGCCAAGCTGCAGGCAACGCAGCCCGAGCGCATCGTCACCGCCAACATCGGCTGCGTCACGCATCTGCAAAGCGGCACCGACACGCCGGTCGAACACTGGATCGAGCTGGTCGACCGCATGCTCGTCTGAAACGAGCGCGCCCGGTTCTATACTGGCCGCTTCGTTTGTTCCGGAGGCCCCATGCTGCAAACCTTCGCGATCCTGTTGACGTTCCAGTCAGTGGGAGAGCTGTTGACGTATTCGATGCACCTGCCGGTGCCCGGCCCGGTGATCGGCATGGTGCTGCTGGTCATCTACCTGCTGGTGGACAAGGGCCGCGTGCTCGAAGTCATGCAGGGCACCGTCAGCGAATTGCTGCGGCACCTGACCATTCTGTTCGTGCCGGCCGGCGTGGGTGTCATGACGCAACTGAACCGCATCGGGCAGGAATGGCTGCCGATCGTGGTGGCGACTGTCGTATCGACGTGGCTGTCGATTGCCGCCGGTGCACTTGTCACCCGCGCGCTGATGCGCTGCATGGGTGACCACGGCGAAGCCCACGAGGAGCTGGCCCCATGAACGCGATGGCTCCGAACCTGCATCAACTCTGGGTCTACCTGGCCGCCAGCCCGTTGCTGGGCCTGACCGCCACGCTCATCGCCTACCTGATCGGCGTGCGCCTGCATGAGCGCAGCCGCTTCAACCCGATGGTCAATCCGCTGCTGATTGCGGTCGTCATCCTCGGCACGCTGCTGACGCTCACGGGCACGCCGTACAAGACCTACTTTGACGGCGCGCAGTTCGTGCACTTCCTGCTGGGGCCGGCCACGGTGGCGCTGGCGGTACCGCTGTTTCAGCAATGGGCGAAGCTGCGCCGCCACGCGTTGCCACTCATGGCCGGGCTGCTTGCGGGGTCGGTCGTGGCGGTGGTGTCAGCCGTGGGCATCGCCTGGCTGTTGGGCGCATCGCCGGAAACGCTGCGCTCGATGGCGCCGAAATCGGTGACGATTCCGATCGCCATGGGCATCTCGGAGAAGATCGGCGGCGCGCCGACCATCACGGCGGTGCTGGTGCTCATTACCGGCATTGTCGGGGCCACCACCACGACGCGGCTGCTGAATCTGCTGCGCGTGCGCGAGTACAGCGTGCGTGGCTTTGCCACCGGCATTGCGGCGCACGGCATTGGCACCGCGCGCGCGTTTCAGGTCAATCCGGAAGCCGGCGCGTTCTCGGCGCTGGGCATGGGCCTGAACGGCGTGCTGACAGCGGTGCTGGTGCCGCTGCTGGCGGGCTGGATTCCACACTGAACTGCTTTCCCTCCGCCCGGCATTCACTGCCTGGGCAACCTGCAACACGCTCGGCCATCCTCCTGAATGCTCCTGACAGAACGCTGTCAGGAGCCCCCCGCCAGAATCGCTCCACCTCAACCGGCAACGGCACTCCCAACCGCCTGAGCCACCTACCGGAGCGAACACCATGGCAAGCGTCATCAACTGGTTTGAAATCCCCGCCAACGATTTCCCGCGCGCGGTGAAGTTTTACGAGAACGTCTTCGACACGCAGCTCAAGCAGGAAGACATGGGCGACATGACCATGGGCGTGTTTCCGGCGGGTGAGACGACCATCCACGGCGCGCTGGTCAAGGGCGAGGGCTTTGCGCCGTCCGACAAGGGCAGTGTGGTCTACCTGAACGCGCCCAACCTGGATGCCGTGCTCGAACGCGTGAACGGCAGCGGCGGCCAATGTGTCTTCGGCCCCATGACGCTGCCCGACCACATGGGCCGCATCGCCCACATCGTCGACACCGAAGGCAACCGCGTCGGCCTGCACGAGCCGGACGCCAGGACGCAGGCCTATCTGCTACAGCAGTAACGCCCCCACGAGGCCGGTGCGCGGGCGCCGGCCTTCACTACGAGACAGAGAAGAAGAACATCATGCCGAGCCAATCCCCGTATCTCATGCGTGCCGCGGATATCGCCTCACGCACGCAGTCGTTTTCGCACCCCTGGAACAGCCTCTCGGAAATTCACGGCACGATGATGGGCCGGCTGCTCGGGCTCAAGCGCACCGGCGTGAACTTCGCGCGCGTGCCGCCGGGCAAGGAGTCGTTCGTCTATCACGCGCACCAGCGCGAAGAGGAATGGATCTACATCCTTTCCGGCGAAGCGCAGGCCGAGATCGACGACAACATCTTCACCGTGCGCAGCGGCGATTTCATGGCCTTCCCCACAGGCGTCGCGCACCACCTGCGCAACTGCGGCAAGGAAGATCTCGTCTACCTGTGCGGCGGCGAACATCTCAACATCGAGATTGCCGATTTCCCGCGACTGGGCAAGCGCATGCTGCGCCGTGGCGAGCAGGTCGACGTGGTGGATATCCACCCGCAACGTGAACTGACGCCCTTCGGCGCGTAGGGGAAAGATTGTGCGGATTGCGCGCGGCAAGAAGCCCACTACAATGCCGCGCATGACCCGCCGCGCCGACCGCCTGTTCCAGATTGCCCAGATCCTGCGAGGCCGCCGTTTGACCACGGCGGCGATGCTGGCCGACCGCCTCGGCGTGTCGGAGCGCACGGTGTATCGCGATATCCGCGATCTGTCTGTCTCGGGCGTGCCGATCGAAGGAGAAGCCGGCATCGGCTACCGCATGCGTGCCGGCTACGACCTGGCGCCGCTCATGTTCACCGCCGATGAAGTGGAAGCGCTGGTGGCCGGCGCGCGGATGATCAAGGCGTGGAGCGGCGGCACCATGGCCGACTCCGTGGAAGCGGCGCTGGAAAAGCTGATGGGCGCCCTGCCCGCCGAACGCCGCGCCGAGGCCGAGACCACACGCATCTTCGCGCCCGGCTACGGCATGGGCAGCGAGGTCAAGCAGGTGTTCGATACGCTGCATGCCGCCCTGGGCCGCCACGCTGTTGCGCGGCTGTCTTACCGCGACGCGCAGGGCCAGTTGACCGAACGCTGCATCCAGCCGCTCGGCCTGTTCTTCTGGGGACAAGTCTGGCTGGTGGCCGCCTGGTGCGAGCACCGTCAGGACTACCGCACTTTCCGCCTCGACCGCTGCGTCAAAGTGGACATTCTGGAGCGCCACTTTGCCGAATCCGCCGAGCGCTCGCTGGCGGACTTCATGCGCAAGGTGCGAGGCTCGTCGGATTAACGACCGTAACCGACGAACGCAACGTCAGGCGGGATCCGGCTCCGCCAGCAGCCGCTCGATATCGCCGGCAATCTCTTCCGGCTTGGTCATCGGCGCGTAGCGCTTGTACACCGTGCCGTCGCGGCGCAGCAGGAACTTGGTGAAGTTCCATTTGATGGCTCCGATGCCGAGCACGCCGGGCTTTTCCGAGGTCAGCCACTTGTAGAGCGGATGCGCATTGGAGCCGTTCACGTCGATCTTGCCGAACATCGGGAAGGAGACGCCGTAGTTCTTTTCGCAGAACGCGCCGATTTCGTCTTCGCCGCCCGGTTCCTGCTTGCCGAACTGGTTGCACGGAAAGCCGAGCACTTCCAGCCCCTTGTCGTGCAGCCGCTTGTATACCGCCTCCAGCCCCGCGTATTGCGGCGTGAATCCGCACTTGCTGGCCGTGTTCACGATCAGCAGGACCTTGCCCTTGTACTGCGACAGCGGCACGCGCTGGCCGGTCAGCGAATCGGCCTCGAATGCATAAACGTCAGTCATGGCTACTCTCCGGATGGTTGCGGGAACGGGAATGTTCCGGCATCTGGCCGGAATTTTAACGGCCCGCGCTGGGGGGGCCGTTGGGGCAGAAGTTAGGGCTTCTTGTCGGTTTCGGAGAACCAGAATGTGCGCTTGCGTTTGCCGAGGCCGGTGGGGGTGACCTTGATCGGCGCCAACGACGATCCGCCACCGCCAGGGCCGGTTTGATTGCCGCAACCGAAGCACACCGGCACCGGCGTCGTACCGCCATTGCCATTGTTCACGAGCACCACGCCATATACGGACGACGGCGGGAAGCCCCCGCCATCGAGCATGACGGATCGATCGGTATTCTGCCCTGCACCGGTAAGGAAACTGAGGGAATAGGTGCGTGCGACCCCGAGGTTCGGATAGCACATGCCCGCCTTGGGCACCGCCGGCGTGTTGGTGCCGAACGTCGTGTAGCCCGCCACGGTCAGCGGCGCATTCACAACCTTCTCCCCCGGATTCGGCAACGTGATGAAGAAGCCGGAGCCCGTGCCGTTGTACGCCACGGACGTCGCGTCGACGAGGTTGGCCTCGGTCAGCGGCGTCCAGCCCGCAGGCACAGGACCCAGGTTCGGATCCTTCAGCATGTAGAACCGGTTCACCACGTTGTAGGCGGTACCGGGCGTATTCGAGGCCGAGTACAGCGGATGCTCGCGGTCGCCGGTGCCCGCCATGACAGCATTGAAGCCGGCCGTCGGCACCACATCCGGCGCATAGAAGAACTTGCGCGCGTTGTTGGTGTTGGCTGCGCCGCCGAGCGCCGCGAATTGCGTCAACGCCCAATATGCGGGGGTGTTGCCGGCGGCGCTCTGGAAGTCCACGCGCCAGATGTTGCCGCCCACATCGCCGACGTACGCCATCTGGATGTAGCCGCTGCCCGTGCGGTCCACCGCGGTGACGTCGGAGGCGATCGAGCGCGTAAGGCTCGTGTTCTTTACACACACGCCAGCAACGCCACTGCAGTTGGCCAAGGCGCTCCACACCGGCACGCCGCTATACGCGTCGAGCACGACAATGCCACGGCCCATGGTGTCGGTGCCGGGCGCAGGGTCGCTGTCTTCGGAGGCCGCATCGTAGCCGGCACCCATGATGAGCACTGGGTTGGTATAGCCGGCCACGCGCATCAGGCGGGGCTTCGACCAGGTCTGGCCAAGCTCGGGAATATCGGTGTTGCTGCGCGACCAGAGATAGCGCGGGTTGACAGGGTCGGTCACGTCCAGCGCATAGATGAGGCTGCCGCCCCGACGCGCGTCAGGTAAATGACGGTTCGGGGGCTGCCCGCGACACGCTGGTCCTGCATGACCGTCGTGCTGCCGTCGAAGAAGTCGTCGCGCGGTGTGGGCTTGGGCGTGATACCGCCCGGCGTGGTGGAGAGAGCCACCTCCGGCGTGTTGGCATAGAGCCGGCTCAACTTGCCGATGAACTCCGGTGGGATGAAGCCCCACAGCTCACCGCCAGGACGCACGATGTTTGTTGACGAGGTCTTGATGCCGGTTGCCTGGTTGCCGTTGACGGCATGGAACACGCCGTCATTGGTGCCGTAATAGACGACGACATTCGGCGCGGTCGAGGTCCCGTAGTTGATCACCACTGGGCGCGAATGCAGCACGTCGCCGTGGATCGAGGGGCGAATCGTCACCGGCGACCCAGGACCCGTCTCGGCTTCCTGCCCAACCGTCGGCGCCTTGGTGCTTCCGTCCATCGCGTAGACGTCGCGGCCGCGCACCCAGTTAATGAAGTAGTTCTGCTCGGCCGAGGTGATCGCCGGGGCGCCGTTGACGCTGTTGTACGAGTTGATCGCGTCCAGGCCCTTGCCGGTGCCTCCCGTCAGCCAGGTGTTGTTGGTGTCGAACGTCGGCATGGCACCGCTGGTCGGGCACGTGCCGATGCCGTTGCACGTATACAGCACGCGCGTGCTCTGATCCGTCAGGAACTGCGCCCGCAGCATTTCGCCGGCACCGCCCTTCTCGACGACCTCGCCGTCAGGGGAGTCACTCGCGCCTCCAACGCCAGAAGGGCTGTTGATCCAGAACCCATTCTTGGGCCAGTTTGTCAGGTTGGATCCGTAGCCGCTGGTGCCAAAGGCGAGCGGAGGATCGGCCGTCCAGAAGCTGATGGCATTGGGCGAAATGAAGCCGGTGCCCGCGCTGCTCAGCGCCGGATTGCCGACTGAATCCAGCAACTGCAGCGTGCCGTTGGTGTCATAGCCGACCTGGTACTGCTTCAGGTTGCCCATCCAGCGCGGCGCGGCGGTCGCGTCCGGGCGGAACATGCCGACATAGACCTGGTTCAGGAACTGTCCCTGCGCGTTCACGGCGGCCGGCAAGCTCACCGAGGCGAACACGCTGTTCACAGCCTGAATTTCGTTGAAGATCTGCAGCAGGATGTTCTTCAGCTGGTCCGGTTGGCCGAGCTGTGCAACATACGCCTTGCCCCCGCCGTTCGTGGCCATGCTCTGGTCGAACGCGACGTAGTCGGGGTTATTCCCGTCCGTGACGGAAATCGTATAGGTGATGATGTTCTGCGGCGGATGGTCCTTCGGGATGGTCTTCGTCTGCAGGTCATACCGGTACATGAACTGCGCCCATTCGTCGCCCCAGTTGTCCTGGTATTTGTTGTAGGGCGACGGTATGACAATCTGCGGCGGTGTCGTATTGGCCGGCAGGCCGAGGGCGGTCGCCAGATCGCTCTGGATGTTCTTCCCGGTGTCCTGCGGCTTGCCGTTATTGACGGCGTTGCCGATGTAGATGACGTAATTCCGCTGACATGGGTTGTTGATCGGGCGGACCGATGAATAGCTCGTGCCCGACGGACCCGTCCCGCTGTTGAAGTAGGCCCATGCCTCCTCCATGCCGCCGCCGACCTGCGAGTTGTTCGAGTTGTTCGCCTGGCGGTCGATGGTCAACACGTACTTGAGGAAACTGTCGATGCCGCTGCCATCCATCAACGGCAACTGCGCCGGCGGCGTCGACGGAAACTGGAACTGCGCGCCGACGTTGTTGCCGTTGCCGAACATCATCAGGCCAAGGTTCAGGTTGCCCAGTAGCGACGGTGAATTCTTGAACGCATTCACCGCGTCATAGAGCGCGCACTGCTCGGCGCCTACGTCGGTGTTCGCATTGTTGTTGGATACGACGCCGGTCGTATCGCAGGTGAACGTTGCGGATGCATTCCATGTGGACGCGTTGTCCATGATGATCAGCACGTTGGGCTTGCCTGCCTGCGGTTGCAGCCCGGTGTACAGATCAATATCCTCGGCCCCGGCAGGCTGGACACACGCCAGCGCGAGCGCGGCGGTGGCCGTCGCGGCAAACGCAAATCGTTGAGCAAATGAGCGCATATGAGTTGTTCCTTGCTTGCGCGTTGGCTTACGGACACGCGGCGCCGGTCAGCACGCGAACGGCCACGCCCTGATGCAGCGTGGTGTTCACGGCCGTGCCATTGGCATCGTTGACGGTGGCAGCGACATCCCACTGCGTCGCACTGCAGTTCGACATGCCGCCCGGCGTGCCGGCAGCGGTCAGGATGCCGGTGTCGGAGTTGTTGTTCACGCCGCTGAAGCAGGACGAGTCAGCAGCAAAGTTGGGGCTGGTCGTATCGGTGGTCAGCTGCGTGTTGGCAATCGGCTTGGTGGCCACGCAGGCAGGCGCGGCAACCTGCGCGGTGTAGTCGGCCTTGCCATCGCCGTTGACGTCCACCGGCACGCTGGTGGCGACCGGGTTGGAGGTGAAATCCGCGCTGATGACCTGTTCGATGCCCTGCTGCGCAGCACTGCGCGCCTCCAGCCCGTACTGCTGGTTGGCAGCGATCTTGGTGTTGATCACGCCCGAATTCATCATCATCACGACGATGCCCATGAAGATCGCCAGGAAGATCAGCGTGACGACAAGCGTCACGCCCGACTGACGTGCCGATTGGCGAACCGAAAAGCGCCGCATGGCTACTCCCGAGGGCCGGCCACATTGGCGACGCGCGCGAGCTCTGCGTAGACGTGCCGTTTGTAGCCATCGTTGAAAGGGGCGGTGAGCGTGCTGCGGCCCATGTCGTAAGACCGCGTATCGATCCAGCCGGGTGACACGCCCAGCGTGCGCGCAAGCACGTTGATGCGCACGGCGGTCACGTTGCTCCAGTTGGTCGCGGCGGATGCGAGCCAGTTGTAGCCGCTCACGGTGGTACACGCGGCGCTGTTATCGATGCCTGGATTGGCGACGTAGCAATCGGGCGAACCGTTGCCGTCCATATCGACGCCATAGACGAAATGCACGTCGTCGATGCCCTGGGCGATCGAGTTGGGCGGTTGCATTGCACCGCTCGAAAACTCGACCATCTTGAGCGTGGGAATGCTGTCGCCGCCCGTGCCGCAGCGGTCGCACGTGGCGAGGTAGAACGCTCGCACGCTGACCTGGCGAAGGTCGGCGAAATTGGTGCAGGTCTTGTCCTTGAGGGTGAAGTCCGTTGCGGTGGCGCTGAACACAAAGGGCGACGTGTCAGTGCTGCAGAACGAGTCCTGCAGATAGGCCTGCCCTGCCGCGACGGCACTCGCCGAGGTGACGGTGCTGGACACGCGCCGCACCACCAGGATCTCGGAGTTGGGCGACAGGTTCGGCAGGCATGGCGCCGCATTTGCACCGGGCACGTAACCGTAGATGGCCACCGGCACGGTCGCCGGGCTGTTGCTGAAGCCGAGCGCATTCGTGGCGGCGGCGCAGACATCGGGCGTGGCGATGGCAGAGGTGCCCAGCAGATTCAGATCACCGAGAAAGCCGCCCAGTCCGACTTCCTGGCTGATGATGTCGAGCGCATAACGGCCGTTCTCGATCTGCGTGGCGCTGTTGCCCAGCTGCACGCGCGATTGCGACGTCGATGCATACAAGCTCGCCAGCGCGGTCAGCAGCAGCAACCCCAGCGCCATGCCGACCATCAGTTCGATCAGCGACATCCCGCGCTGCAGACGCCGCGTGCGATGTGTGCGAGGCATCGTCATGACAGCACCCCCATGCGCACCTGCACGCTGATGGCGCGCCGATAGGCGTCGTTACCGTAATTGCCGCTGCCGCTGCCACAGGGCAACGCCGGCGCCACGGTCTGCACCAGGCCTTGCCATGCGACGGTTACGCGATAGATCTGGTTGACCGTGTCGATGGCTTCGATACAGCCGCGCGCACCGATCATGGCGCCCAGGGCAACGGTGCCGCTGGCGGCAGTCTCCGTATTGCCAAGCAGCGCATTGTTCCAAGCCGCGAGATCGGTTGTGACGGTGGCTTGCTGTGCGGCCGTGCCGGTCGTGCAACTGGGCGCCGAGACACCGCCCGTGCCTACCGTGGTGATGGCACCGGCCACCGCGTAGCAGGACGCCACCTGGCGATTGGCATTGAGCCGCGCGGCCATGTCCTGCAACAGCGTCAGGGCCTGCACGCGCTGGTAAGACTCCATCTCGGACTGGTTCGAGCGGACCATCATTCCGGCCGCGCCCAGCAGCGCGACGAGCAAAATCACGACCGAAATCAGAATCTCGATGAGCGTCGTGCCACGCTGTGTGCGCTTGCCGAGCCGGCGATGTGACAAACGTGCGATGGCGCTCATGAGCACGTCCCCGAGACCACGGCGACACGGCCGCTGCCGCCCACCTGCACGCAGCTGGGCGAGACCGATTGCGACGCGCTCGTCGGCGATACCTGGAACGTGACGCCACCTGCAGTGGGCCGTCCATCGTTGCCGAACGACAGCGTGTTGCCGCTGCTCGCCGCAATGGTGACGCCGCTGTACGGCCCGAACGTGCGGATCACCGTGGCAGGTGTGCCCACCGTCAGCGTCCAGCCGCTCGCCCAGGTGCTCGTGGTCGAAACGGTCGCGATGGCGTTCTGCTTGACCGCCTCCGCACGCGCCAACGACACGGCGGACGACAGGTCGAACGATGCATTGCGTGTGGCCTGGGTCGCGATCATGCCCGAGAACGACGGCACCGCAATCGTGACGAGGATGGCGAGCACGGCCAGCGTGACCATCAGCTCGGTCAGCGTGAAACCTTGGGTGGGCTTGCGCAGGATATTCATGGCTCGCCTCACTTCCAGCAGTTCGAGGCGCCCGTGGACGCCGTCTTGGCGCCAGTGTTCGTCAGCGTCAGCGTGCCGCACGCGCTGTCGTTCACCTGCTGCGAGCCTTGTGGAGTCGCCGCCAGTTGGTAAGACGGCGGCACGCTGCTGGCGCTCAACGTGAAGGTGTAGTTTGGCGAAACGTTGGCCGGCACGTTGCTGGCGTATTGCAACGCGGCCAGATTCGGCGCATAGGCACGGTTGTCGAGCAGGAAGCGCTCCTGCGCGGCCGCCACTTCCTGCATGAAGGATTCCGCCGCTGCCCGATTGGAGCGGACGATGTACTGGACGTAGCTGGGATACGCAATGATCGCCAGGATGCCGACAATGGCCACTGTGATCATGAGCTCAATCAGCGTAAAACCCCGCGCCGCCCGCGCGCGCTGACACCTCGGCTTGCTTGCCACGTTTTCACCCACCCGGATTTGCTGTTGCTTTTATCGTTTTGATGCGTGCCCGCCGATGACTGGCAGCCCCGCTCACCGCTTAAACGGCAATTCTCAGCAAATATTAAGGAAAGATCATGAGGACCGGGTGGACTTCGGGGCGGCGCAAACGTTATGCGCCGCAAATTACCTCAAATGATGTAGCTCCGAAGCCACATCAAACGACGTTCAGATGCTCAGTGCCGGCAGACAGATCGGTTTGCCCGCCGCGCTTGCTGTGCAGCTTGATCTGCAGGCGCAGATCGTTGAGCGAGTCCGCGTTGCGCAGCGCATCTTCGTACGTGATCTTGTTTTGTTCGTACAACTCGAACAGCGCCTGGTCGAACGAGATCATCCCCTGCTCGCGGGATTTCTTCATGACCTCCTTCAGTTCGTGCACCTCGCCCTTGAAGATGAGGTCTTGCACCAGCGGGGTCGCCAGCATGATTTCGACGGCCGGCACGCGCCCCTTCTTGCCCTGACGCGGCAGCAGGCGCTGCGCGATCATTGCGCGCAGGTTCAGCGACAGGTCGATCAGCAGTTGCTGACGCTTCTCTTCCGGGAAGAAGTTGATGATCCGGTCGATGGCCTGGTTCGAGCTGTTGGCGTGCAGCGTGGCGAGGCACAGGTGGCCCGTTTCCGCGTACTGGATCGCGTATTCCATCGTGTCGCGATCCCGGATTTCGCCGATCAGGATCACGTCCGGCGCCTGGCGCAGGGTGTTCTTCAGCGCCACGTGCCACGACTCGGTATCGACGCCCACCTCGCGCTGCGTCACCACGCAGTTCTGGTGCGCATGCACGTATTCCACCGGGTCTTCAATGGTGATGATGTGACCGTACGAATTCGCATTGCGATAGCCCACCATCGCCGCCAGCGAGGTCGACTTGCCCGAGCCCGTGGCGCCCACGACGATCACCAGGCCGCGCTTGCTCATCACGATCTCGTTGAGGATCGGCGGCAGGTCCAGCTCGCCCAGCGTCGGGATCTTCGTATTGATGGTCCGCAGCACCATGCCGGCACGGCCCTGCTGCATGAACGCCGACACGCGGAAACGCCCGGCACCCGGCGCCGTGATGGCGAAGTTGCATTCCGAGCTGTCTTCGTACTCGCGCAGCTGCTTCTCGTTCATGATCGACTTGACCAGACCGAGGGCCTGCTGGGCATTCAGCGGCTGCTGCGAAATCGGCGTGACCTTGCCGTCCACCTTGATCGCGGGCGGAAATTCTGCCGTGATGAACAAGTCCGAGCCACGGCTGTTCACCATCAACTGCAAGAGTTCGTGGATGTATTTGGTGGCGGCTTCGCGGTCCAGCATGGCGTGCCCCTCCTGGAAAGAATTGGAAAGCGCGCTGACGTATCGGTCAGCGCATCAGTTGGCGCATCAGCTGACGAACGCGTCGGGGTTCTTGGCGATGGCGCGCGCGTCTGCGTAGTTGATCGCCGAGCGCTTGATCAGCTCCGACAGGCACTGGTCGAGCGTCTGCATGCCCATGCCGCTGCTGGTCTGCATCATCGAGTACATCTGCGAGATCTTGTTCTCGCGGATCAAGTGACGGATGGCCGGCGTGGCAATCATGATTTCGTGCGCCGCAATCCGGCCCGAACCGTCGCGCGTCTTGAGCAGCGTCTGCGAGATCACCGCCTCCAGCGATTCGGAAAGCATGGTCCGGACCATCTCCTTTTCGTCGGACGGAAACACGTCGACGACCCGGTCGATGGTCTTGGCTGCGGAGCTGGTGTGCAGCGTGCCGAACACCAAGTGGCCGGTTTCTGCAGCGGTCAGCGCCAGGCGAATGGTTTCAAGGTCACGCAATTCGCCGACGAGCACCACGTCGGGATCTTCACGCAGCGCAGATTTCAGCGCATTGGCGAACGAATGGGTATGGGGCCCGAGTTCACGCTGGTTGATCAGGCTCTTCTTCGATTCGTGCACGAATTCGATCGGGTCCTCCACCGTGAGGATGTGGCCCATGTCGTTTTCGTTGCGGTGGTTGACCATCGCGGCCAGGGTGGTCGACTTGCCCGAGCCGGTCGGGCCCGTGACGAGCACCAGGCCGCGCGGTTTCATCGCCAGGTCGGCAAACACGGCCGGCGCCTTGAGGTCATCCAGCGAGAGCACCTTCGAAGGAATCGTCCGGAACACCGCCGAAGCGCCGCGGTTCTGGTTGAACGCGTTGACCCGGAAACGCGAGAGGCCGGGGATCTCAAACGAGAAGTCGACTTCCAGGTTTTCTTCGTAGACCTTGCGCTGCCCGTCGCTCATGATGTCGTACACCATGGAGTGCACGTCCTGATGCGTGAGCGGAGGCACGTTGATCCGGCGCATGTCGCCGTGGATCCGGATCATCGGCGGCAGTCCGGCCGACAGGTGCAAGTCCGACGCCTTGTTCTTGGCGGAAAACGCCAAAAGCTGCGCGATGTCCATCTTATAATGACCCCCGACTTTTTTATGTCGCCCGGGCGTCGCAAAGGCGCCTCCAGACGCGCTCCGAGCCGTTGTTTTGACGTGCCGGAACCTTGTTTATTTGTAACAAACGTCGCCGGATTATGTCTGTAATCGCCGCCAACTTGCAAGCCGTGCGTCAACGGATCACAACGGCCTGCACACTGGCTTCGCGCGATGCTGCGGGTGTCACATTGCTGGCAGTTTCCAAGACGTTCGACGCCGATGCGGTGCGCGCCGCGCATGCCGCCGGGCAACGCCTCTTCGGCGAAAACTACGTGCAGGAAGGCATCGCCAAGATCGACGCGCTGGCCGACCTGCGCACGGGCCCCGATCCCATCCATTGGCACTTCATCGGCCCCCTGCAGAGCAACAAGACGCGCGCCGTGGCCGAACAATTCGACTGGGTGCACAGCGTCGATCGCCTGAAGATCGCCGAGCGCCTGTCGGCCCAGCGTCCGGACACCTTGCCGCCGCTGCAGGTCTGTCTCGAGGTCAACATCAGCCGCCAGGCCAGCAAACATGGCCTGTTGCCCGATTTCGATGACGTGCTTGCCGTGGCACAAGCCGTCTCGTCCCTGCCCCGCCTGCAGCTGCGCGGCCTGATGGCCGTGCCCGAACCGAGCGATGACCCCGTGGCGCAGCGCAAGCCGTTTGCTGATCTGCGTGCCCTGGCCGCTCAACTGCGCGAGGCCGGCATCCCGCTTGATACCTTGTCGATGGGCATGTCCGCCGACCTGGAAGATGCGATTGCCGAAGGCGCCACGATTGTGCGCGTCGGCAGCGCCATCTTCGGCGCGCGGCATTACGCCAACGCCTGAATTCCTGTTTTCTTTCACACCACCACTCTCATGCTCGACACTCTGAAACTCGGCTTCATCGGCGGCGGCAACATGGCGGCGGCCCTCATCGGCGGCCTGATCGCCAAGGGCGCGCACGGCGGCAACATCGTGGTGGTAGACCCGACCGAACCCGCCCGCAGCCGCGCCGAGCAGACCTGGGGCGCCCGCACAGCCGCTGCTCCGGGCGCAGAACTGGCCGACCGCGACGTGATCGTCCTGGCGGTCAAGCCGCAGCAGATGCGCGAGGTCTGTGCGCAACTGGCACCGCATCTGCGCGACAGCCTGGTGCTGTCGGTGGCGGCGGGCATCCGGATCCAGGATCTGTCGCGCTGGCTGAATGGCCACGCGCGTGTGGTTCGGGCGATGCCGAATACGCCTGCGCTCTCCGGTCTGGGTATGACCGGCCTGGCCGCCAACGCTGGCTTGTCCGACGCCGACCGAGCGACCGCCAGCGCCATCGCCAATGCCGTCGGCAAGAGCGTTTGGGTGCCCGCCGAAGCGCAGATTGATGCGGTGACCGCCATCTCGGGCAGCGGCCCTGCCTACGTGTTCTATTTCATCGAAGCGATGCAGCAGGCGGCGCAGGAGCTGGGTCTTTCGGCGGAGGATGGGCGCACGTTGGCGGTCGAGACGTTTATTGGCGCGGCCACGCTGGCGGGCCAATCGACCGAGCCGGTTGAGGTGCTGCGCGAGCGTGTGACGTCCAAGGGCGGGACGACCTATGCAGCGCTGACTTCAATGGAAGGGGCCGATATCAAGGCTGCTTTTGTGCGGGCGATGCATGCTGCGGCGGCTCGGGGGAAGGAGATGGGGGAGGAGTTTGGGAGGGATTGAGGGTTGTCGGTGCATCCCTTGTTTCATC
>NZ_VOSS01000170.1 GCF_007997035.1 Ralstonia sp. TCR112
GGCGATATCGTCGCCGCGCTCGAAACGCTGCTCGCCCCGGGCGACCGCGTCGTGCTGGAAGGCAACAACCAGAAGCAGGCAGATTTCCTCTCGCGCTCGCTGGCCAAGGTGAACCCCGAGCGCTTGCACGATCTGCACATGATCATGCCGAGCGTGAGCCGCGCCGAACACCTCGACATTTTCGAAGCCGGCATCGCGCACAAACTCGACTTTTCGTTTGCGGGGCCGCAGAGCCTGCGCATCAGCCAGTTGCTGGCCGACGGGCTACTGGAAGTCGGCGCCATCCACACCTATATCGAGCTGTATGCGCGGCTGGTGGTGGACCTGATCCCCAACGTGTCGCTGGTGGCCGGTTTCAAGGCCGACCGCGACGGCAACATCTACACCGGGCCCAGCACGGAAGACACGCCCGCGCTGGTCGAGCCCACCGCGTTTTCCGATGGCATCGTCATCGTGCAGGTCAACGAGATCGTCGATGACCCGGCCGACCTGCCGCGCGTTGACATTCCCGGC
>NZ_VOSS01000171.1 GCF_007997035.1 Ralstonia sp. TCR112
ACCGTGCGGTGCGCCTTGGCCAGCAGTGCACCGCCCATCCACATGGCGTACAGGCCTTCGGCCAGTTCGTGCGCGTCCTGCACGGGCCCCAACGAACCGTCGGCGACACCGGCCTCAATTGCGGCGGCGATGCGCTCGACCATGCGCGTCATCCCCTTCGACAACACCTTGCGCATCGGTTCCGACAAATCCGACACCTCTCCCGATAGCTTGACCGCGAGGCACGTGACTTCGCATGCGCTGCGCTCATGCAGATCGATCCAGGCCATGAAATAGCGCAGCAGCCGCTCGCGGGCGGTGAGGCGTGTGTCGTTGAAGAGGCTGACCACGCCCGCGTCGTAGTCCTGGAAATAGCGCTCCAGCATGGCAACGCCAAAGTCTTCCTTGGAGCCGAAGTAGTAATAGAACGAACCCTTCGGCACCTGCGCACGGCCCAGGATTTCCGCCAACCCGACGGCCGAAAAACCACGCCCGAGGATCAACTCGGCACCGGCGTCCAGAATGCGGTCGCGGGTGTCGTGCCGGGCTTCGGCGCCTTCAGCGGTGACGGGTTCGGGGTGCTTGCTCATGATGGGTGGCATTGTAGTAGACCGACCGTCTAGTTGCATGACCCTGCTCGCGACAGGGTC
>NZ_VOSS01000172.1 GCF_007997035.1 Ralstonia sp. TCR112
CCCGGCATGCAGATCTTTTCGCCGGACGGTAAGTACGGCTACGTGTGCTCGTCGTTCAATCCGGAAACGGTGGTGATCTCGACGGCGGATCACAAGATCGTGGGACGCATCAAACAGGAATCGCCGTTCTGCCCCAACATTGCGGCCACGCCGGACGGCAAGCAGGTGTGGTTCACATTGAAGGACATCGGCAAGGTGCAGGTGTTCAGCGCCGAGCCCCCGTTCAACGCGATCACCTCGTTCGACACGGGGCCCATCACCAATCACGTCAACTTCGCGCACAACGCCAAGGGCACGTTCGCCTACGTGACGATCGGCGGCACGAATCAGGTCAAGGTCTTCCGCACCGACAACTTCGAACAGGTCACAACGATTCCGGTCGGCAAACTTCCGCACGGTCTATGGCCTTCAGGGGACGGCACACGCATCTACGTCGGTCTGGAGAATGACGACGCGCTCGCCGTCATCGACACACTGACGAACAAGGTCGTATCGACCATTCCGATCGGCCAGGCACCGCAGGCGCTGACGTACGTGCCGAATGCGGTGC
>NZ_VOSS01000173.1 GCF_007997035.1 Ralstonia sp. TCR112
CGATGCTCATGCCGCCAAAGCAGCCGACCACGCCTGCGGTGATGCCGATCACCGGCCCGTACTCGCGCAGCGCGCGGATGCCTGCGTGGATCTCCGCAATGGCGGCCAAGCCCAGGTTGGCTTCCTGCAGCCGCACGCCGCCGGTTTCGAAGACGATCACGGCGCGTGTGGGAATACCGTTGCGGTTGTCTTCCACCGCCAGCTCCAGCGCGCCGGCAATCTTGGCGCCGGACACCTCGCCCATGCTGCCGCCCTGGAAGGCGCCTTCAATGGCGAGCACCACCGCGGGCTGCCCGCCCAGCGTGCCGCGCGCCACGACGACGCCATCATCGGCCTGCGTGACGATGCCCTGACGCGGCAGCCACGGCGAGGTCAATTGTTCGAACGGGTCCAGCAGTTCGCGGAAGGTGCCCGGGTCGAGCAGCGCAATGGCGCGTCGGCGCGCATCACGTTCAATAAAGCTGTCGCGTTCAATCGGGTTGCGTGACATGGCTTCTCCTTAAGACCCGAGCGCGTTAAGCGATTCAAGCGCCTGCTCAAGCCGCAACCGCACCACGGCCGGTGTCGCGCCGAAGTCGTTGATGATGATCTTGGCCGCTGGCCACGCGTGTGAGCCGAACACACGCGCAAGCTGCGCCTGCCACGTCGCGCTCATGCCATTGACGGACGTGGTGATGGCCACGTCGATCTGGCCGCGTTGCCGGGCGTCAACAACACTTCGAGGTCGCCCGAGCCGACCACGCCGGCATACGCACGGCGCCAGCGGGTGCGCCGCCGGTGATGAAAATCA
>NZ_VOSS01000174.1 GCF_007997035.1 Ralstonia sp. TCR112
CTGCCGGAGTTCAACGCGCTGTACCCGCACATCGATCTGGAACTGCATCTGTCCATCCCGTTCCTCGACGTGAAAGCCGAGGACACCGATGTCGAGATCCGCTACGGCACCGGCCGCTATCCGGACCTGAAGACCACGCTGCTGCTCAACGAGCCGGTCTTTCCGGCGTGCGGGCGTGGCTACTTCGAGCAGATCAGCGGCAACACGATCACCGAAGCATCGCAGTTGCTGAACCTCACGCTGCTGCGCAGCCCGCTGGAGCCGTGGCGCCCGTGGTTTGAGGCGGCCGGGCTGGACGCAGTGGAGCCCGCGACCGGTTCGCTGTTCAACGACATCGGCCTGATGCTGGAAGCGGTGGCCTCCAACCAGGGCGTGGCGCTGGTTCGGCAAGCCATGGCACGCAACTGGCTCGCTTCAGGTCAGATCGTCCGGCTGCTGGACATCGAATCGGCATCGCCACATGCTTACTACATCGTCCAGCGCGAGCAGGCGCCGATGAAGCCCGAGGCGCGGCAGTTTGTGGACTGGTTGCTTGGGCTGGATTGGTAAACCGGTCAGCCGTGGGCCGCCAAGCCTCGTAACTGGACCTCAAACCACCGGATTCGAAACTTTTAGTATCGACGTTGACGTTCGGAACCCCAGCGTGATAAAAAGCAGCAACGTCGGAGCAAAAAGCGTCATGGGTC
>NZ_VOSS01000175.1 GCF_007997035.1 Ralstonia sp. TCR112
GCGCCGCCGCCCAGTGCCAATCCGATCCGCACGGGCTGTGTGGCTGGCTGGGCCGTGGGCGGCAGTACGGCCGTGGCGGGGGTGACGGGCGTTTCGCTTTTGCTGGACGAAAAGCCCGTCACGGTGCAGGCGGAGAGCATCGAGGCGCCGGCGGCGCCCAGGAAGAGGCGGCGTTGCATGAGGAGGTTGGGGCGGTTGGATATGTCGCGCAGTGATGTTCGGTCGTACCCGAGCGCGCTGCGGCCGGCCGCCATTGTGCCAAAGTTCGGCGACGGCTCGGTCAGACAGGCGCAGCTCGGTTGCTATAATTTCGGTTTTGATAGAGGCCGCTCAGGATCCGCGCTCAGGATTCGATCACGCGGCCTTATTCGTTCAGCCATTCCTATGACACAGCGCGTCCGCACTCGTTTCGCCCCCAGCCCCACCGGCTTCATCCACCTGGGCAACATCCGCTCGGCACTTTATCCGTGGGCCTTCGCACGCAAGATGAAGGGCGATTTCATCCTGCGCATCGAAGACACCGACGTGGAGCGCTCCAGCCAGGAAGCCGTCGACGTGATCCTGGAAGCGATGGCGTGGCTGGACATGGATATCGACGAAGGCCCGTTCTACCAGATGCAGCGCATGGACCGTTACCGCGCCGTGGTCGCGCAGATGGTTCAGCAGGATCTGGCTTACCCGTGCTACATGAGCACCGAAGAGCTGGATGCCCTGCGCGAGGCGCAACGCGAGCGCGGCGAGAAGCCCCGTTACGACGGCACCTGGCGCCCCATGCCCGGCAAGGTTCTGCCGACGCCGCCGGCCGGCGTGCAGCCTGTGATCCGCTTCAAGAACCCGATCGGTGGGAGCGTCGTGTGGGACGACGCAGTGAAGGGCCGCATCGAAATCTCCAACGACGAACTCGACGACCTGGTGATCGCGCGCCCCGACGGTACGCCCACGTACAACTTCTGCGTGGTCGTTGACGACATGGATATGCAGATCACCCACGTGATCCGCGGAGACGACCACGTCAACAACACCCCCCGCCAGATCAACATCCTGCGCG
>NZ_VOSS01000176.1 GCF_007997035.1 Ralstonia sp. TCR112
CGGCGCGGAGAAGTCCAAAGGCGGCAACGTGGTCGACACCACGTCGTTGAACGCGCCGGGCACGGTCCAGGTCGACGTACGGGTGGTGGAGTTCAGCAAGACGGTGCTCAAGGAGGCCGGGTTCACGTTCGGTCGTACGCGCGGCGGTTTCGACTTCCGGACGTTTGCGCCCTCGTCGCTCTCCAAGGTCACGTTCGGCTCCAACGGGTTGTCTACCGAATCCACCATGCCGATCGGTTCGGCCTTCAACCTGCTGGTCTCCTCGGTCAGCAAGGGCCTCTTTGCCGACCTGAGCCTGCTGGAATCAAACGGCATGGCGCGGGTGCTGGCCGAGCCGAGCCTGGTTGCCCTGTCCGGGCAGAGCGCCAACTTCCTGGCCGGCGGCGAGATTCCGATTCCCGTGCCGCAGGCGCTGGGTACCACCACCATCGAGTACAAGCCGTTCGGCATCGGGCTGACGGTATCACCGACGATCCTGTCGGAAAACCGTATCGCCCTGAAGGTGGCGCCCGAAGCGAGCGACCTGGATTTCAGCCGAGGCGTCACGCTCAACGGCGCCACCGTGCCTGCCATTGTCACGCGCCGTGCCGACACGACGGTTGAACTCGGTGATGGCGAGAGCTTTGTCATCGGCGGGCTGGTCAGCCGCTCCACGCTGTCCAACGTCGACAAGGTGCCCTTCCTGGGCGACGTGCCGATCATCGGGACCTTCTTCAAGCGCCTGAACTACAACCAGGAAGAGCGGGAGCTGGTGATTATCGTGACGCCGCATCTGGTCAGGCCGATGGCACGCAATGCGCCGATCGACAAGATGCTGCCGGGGCAGAGCGGCGGGCGGGAGCGCGATACCGCGAGCGAGCCCGTGTGGCGGCCGTATGCTCTGGGGGTGGCAGATCCGGCCACCATGCCTGGGTTCTCGAAGTAAGGGGCAGGCATGGACTACTTTCTTCTGCACGGCGGCGCGCGCGGCAGCAAGCAAGGTGACGCGCAGTCAGCAGGCGTACACCGGTGGCTGGCGGGAGCCATTCGCGAGCTCGGTGTGCTGGTGGCAGAAACCACCGGCCACGACGCGTTCATCGAACAGATTGGCGCAGTGAACCCCGAGGTCGTGTTTGTGCGGTTTGCCTCGTCCCCCGCATTGATCGACGTGCCCGATCAGGACCAGAAGCTGGGCGAGGGCGCCGACGCGATCAACGAGGCGACGCAACTCGTCGCAGAACTCACGCGTCTGTTTCCGGGCTTGCCGCTGGTGGCCGTGGGCTCCGCTGCCGATGGTCGCGCGATGCTGGCCGCCTTGCGCGCAGGCGTCAAGGATTTCGTCGACGTGGACGGCGCGCCGACCGAAGCCGTGCGCGTGGTGCGGCGACTGCTGGCGGAGCGCGCATCGGCAGAGCCGACCCGCCGTGGCCGCGTGCTCGCCGTGTTGGGCGCGCGCCCTGGCGTGGGCGCGACGACGTTGGCTGCCAATCTGGCCACGCTCGTGCGCCGCACGTCGGCCAGCGATGTGATGCTGCTCGACTTGGGCCAGCCGCTGCGTGATGGCGCGCTGTACCTGAACGTGCAGGCCAATTTTCACTTTGTCGAAGCCGTGCGCAACCTGCGCCGCTTCGACCAGGTGTTTGTGCAGACCGCGCTGTCGCGCCACCCGAACGGGCTTGCGGTCCTGCCGCTGCCGATCTCGCTGGCCGAGATGCGCGACATTTCGTTCTCCGAGGCCCTTGGCCTGCTCAACCGCTTGCGCACGTTCTTCGACCTGCAGGTCGTCGACCTGGGCGGCTTCGGCAACATCGACTTCATCGCACAGATCATCAAGGCTGCCGACGACGTGATGCTGGTGACCGAGCAGAGCGTGGGCGCCATCGTGTCTGCGGCCGAGCTGATGCAGGAACTCAAGAAGCGCGAGATCGACCGCGACCACCTGCATCTGACCATTTCGAAGTTCGACACACGCCTGTCGCTGGACGCGGCGCAGATTGCCGAGCGGCTGGAGATCCCCTCGGTGCTGACCGTGCCGAATCGCCGTGAAGCCCTCGTCATTGCCTCAAACCAGGGCGCGATGCTGGCCGAAACACATCCCACCGATGCCTATGTGCGCGCGCTTGCGCAGATTGCCCAGACACTCGGCTATGCCCAGCAGAGCGAGCGTGCGTCGGGTGTATCGAGCTGGGTGTCGGGCGTGAGTGCGCGACTGGGCGGCCGCTTTGGTGCGCGCTCCAAACGCAAATCGACAGACGCCACTGAACTGGATATCGGGACCACCGAACGGAACGCGACATGACACAACCCATCGAGTTCTCCAACCAGGCGGACGCCGGCAACGGCGCGTTTGCCGTCTCGCAGGCCTTCCAGGACATCAAGGAAGCCGCGCACGAACACCTGCTGACGCGCATTGAAGAACTGGGCGCCGAATTCGGTCGTTGGTCGCGCACGGCCATCCAGCGTTTTGTCGATCTCGAGGTGGAAGGCTTCACGCGCATGCGCCGCATTCCCGTCAACGAAACGGAGATCCGGCAGATTGCCGAGGCGCTGACGAAGGAGCTGGCCGGCTTCGGCCCCATCGAAGACCTGCTGGCCGATCCGGCGGTGGAAGACATCCTCGTCAACGGCCATCTGGACGTGTACGTGTCGCGCCACGGCATTCTGGAACGCATTCCGGTGCGCTTTGCCGACAACAACCACTTGCTGCGCATCGTGCGTCGCATCCTCGCGCCGATCGGGCGCCGGTTGGATGAGTCGAACCCGATGGTGGATGCGCGCTTGCCCGACGGCGGCCGCATCAACGTGGTCATTCCGCCGCTGGCACTGGAAGGGCCGGTGGTGTCGATCCGCAAGTTCCGCAAGGATCCGCTCAAGCCGGAAGACCTGCTCGGCCTCGGCACCATGAGCGAAGAGATCGGCGCGTTGCTGGAAGCGGCAGTGCAGGCGCGCTGCAACATCCTCGTCAGCGGCGGCACGAGTTCGGGCAAGACGTCGCTGCTCAATGCGATGGCGTATCACATTCCGACGACGGAGCGCGTGATCACCATTGAAGACACGGCAGAGCTGTCGCTCAACCACCCGCACGTGGTGCGTCTGGAAAGCCGGCCGGGCGGCTTCGAGGGCACGGGCGTCGTCACGATTCGGGAGCTGCTGCGCAACAGCCTGCGCATGCGGCCTGATCGCATCATCGTGGGCGAAGTGCGCGGCGGTGAAGTGCTGGAAATGCTGCAGGCCATGAGCACCGGCCACGATGGCTCGATGGGCACCATCCACGCCAGCAGCCCGCGCGAATGCCTCTATCGATTGGAAATGCTGGCGGGCTTTGCCGGCTTCCAGGGCAGCGAGGTGAGCTTGCGCCGGCAGATCACCAACGCCATCGATTTCATCGTGCAGATCGGCCGGCTGTCCAACGGCAAGCGCCGCATCCTGTCGATCACGGAAGTGACGGGGCTGGGGGACAACATCATCTCCACGCAGGAGCTGTACCGGTACGAGCCTTACATCGGGCCAGACGGTGAAGAGATCGACCGCTGGACGGCACTCGGCCTGCAACCGCATTCGCCCAAGCTTGCGCGCATGCGCAACGCGGGCATGGACAATGGCGCGAACGGCGGCATGGGCGGCATGGGCGGCATGGGCGGCGGATTCGGCGGCGGGGGCCGCTTCCATGTCTAGCGCGACGCTCTGGTTCGGTTGCCTGGCGCTGCTGCTGGTGGGCGCCTCGCTCATGTTGTGGGCGGAGGCCGTGCGCCGTCGCGAGCGCGAGGCATCGCGCAGCTTCGTGCGGGCACAGACCGATCAGATCAACGCGCGTTACCAACCGAATGTGGAGCCCGTGCCGGCCAGCGTGCCGGATTCGCTGAACCGCGTCTGGCAGGATGCACTGCGCCGTGCAGATATCGAACCGAGCCGGCGCTTCTACGCGCTGCTCATTGGTCCGGCACTCATGATTGCGCTTGCTGTCTGGGCGGTGTCGAGCGTGATGTCGGCCTTGACGGCGCTGGCGCTGTACGTCGTGATCGTTGCTTTCCTGTTCTGGAACCGGACGCGGAAGATGAACGAACGCCTGCTGCAACAATTGCCGGGCTTTCTCGACGGCGTGGTGCGGCTGATGAGCATCGGCAGCGCGGTGCCTGCGGCGTTCCAGGCGGCCAGCGCCAATACCGAGCAGCCGCTGCGCAACTGCCTGACGGCCATCACGCAGATGCAGCGCGCCGGCAAGGACCTTGACGCCGCGGTGCTCACCGTGGGCCAGCAGTACCGCGTGAATGAACTGATCCTGCTGTCGTCGGTGCTGCGCCTGGCGTTGCGTTACGGTGGGCGGGCCGACATCGTGATGGAGCGCACGGCTGCATTCATGCGCGACCGCCAGCAGGCCCAGCGCGAGCTGTTCGCTCTCTCGGCCGAGACGCGGTTATCGGCGTGGATCATCGGGCTGCTGCCGATCGTGGTGGGTGGTGTGATCGTCATGTTCAACGCGGCGTACATCATGTCGATGTGGCGCGATCCGTTCGGCAAGACGTTGATTCTCACGGCCTTCGGCATGGAAGTCCTGGGTGCCGTCATGCTGGCCAGGCTGGCCAAATCGGTCTGAGGAGGGCGCATGGACGATACCCTGATCACCCTCAGCCTGACCGCGGCGGCCGCGGGCATGCTGGTATTCGGCGGGCTCGCGCTGCGTGCCACGCTCACGCGGCATCGCAGCGCACGCAAACTCGATACGGCGCTGTCCGACATGCGCGCGACGGCGGCCAATCCGGCGGGGCCCGCAGCGTCGCCGGTCGTGTCGCCTTCCGCCAAGCCGCGGCCGCACGGCCCCCGCGAAGCTCAGCAGCTCCAGCAGCAGATTGCCAAGGTAGGCCAGCGCTGGATCGACACAGGCCTGGGCCGCCGCATCGTGACCGAGGAAGACCGCAAGCTGCTCGAAGAATGCGGCTACTACGGCGAGCATGCCCGCACGGTCTTTGGCGGTACGCGCATGCTGCTGCCGCCGCTGCTTGCGGTGTTCGGCGCGTTGCATGCGTCGTCGGCGCTGTTCGTGTTCGTGTTTGGTTTCGTCGGGCTCGCGCTAGGTTACCTTGCGCCGAAGTGGCTGCTCGGCCGTCGCAAGGAAAGCCGTCGGCGACGTATGGACGATGAGCTGCCGGTCATGGTCGACATGCTGCGGCTGCTGCAGGGCGTCGGCCTGTCAATTGACCAGAGCCTGCAGGTGATTGCCAATGAATTCCACAGCATGCTGCCGGTGCTTGCGGGCGAATTTGGCCGCGCCAACCAGCAGTTCGCGTCGGGCCGCCCCCGCGAGCAGACGCTGTTGCGCATTGCGCGCCTGTTCGACAACGAAGACTTGAAGGGCCTCATCACGCTGCTCACGCAGGTGGATCGCTTTGGCGGCGCGGTGCAGGAGCCGCTGCGGCAGTTCGGCGGCCGGCTGCAGGAGAACCGGCGCGCGCGGCTGAAGGAACGCGTGGGCAAGCTGACTGTGCAAATGACGATGATCATGGTGTTGACGCTGTTGCCCGCCCTGCTGATCGTCACCGCAGGACCGGGCTTCATGGGCGTGATGCGCAGCCTGCAACAAACCGGGGGACATTGAGATGACGCGCTTCCAAAACACCGCGTGCACCGGCCTGGCCGGCGTGGCCATGCTGACCATCCTGCTGGCGGGCTGCGGCTCGATGGCCACATCCGACATGAGCCTGCGTGCCGATGCCGACATCGAAATGGCCCGTCAGCGCCAGAGCCAGGAGAAGGCCGAGATCACCAGTCCGGCGACGTATCTTTCGTTGATTCGCAAGATGCAGGAGCAGGGCCTGTACTACGCGTCGCTCGCCCATATCGATGCCTACCAGCAACGCTATGGCCGCGCGCCCGAAATCATGCTGCTGCGTGCGGATGCTCTGCGTGAAACCGATCAACTTGCCGCGGCCGACGCCGAATACCGCGCGGTGGTCGGCGCGACCTCCGCCATGGGCGCGGGCACGCAGGGCGGATTGCTCAATGCCGCAGCCTGGCGCGGCTTGGGCATCGTTGCGGGCCGGCAGGGCAATTTTGTCGAGGCGGCTCGCCGGTTGCAGGTGTCGGCACAGGCCAACCCGACCGACGCCAGTACGGCAAGCGATCTCGGCTATGCGCTGATGCGCGCCGGCGAAGTGGAGCAAGCCCGCGTGCCGCTGATGCAGGCCCAGCAGATGGCCGCCGCCAGCCCGAAGATCGCCGGCAACCTGGTGATCTGGCTGACCGTGAACGATCGCAAGGACGATGCCGCGTCGCTGGCGGCGCATGCGCAGTTGACAGCCTCTGCGCGCAAGGCCATCGATGACGACGTCGCGCGCGTGCGTGCTGCCTGGCGGGATCGCCGTATCGCCCGGGAAACCACAACGATGACGCCGCGCGCTGTCGCAATCGGGCCCTCTGCCGCAGCGTCTGCCGGCGTCTCTGTCGCCGCCGCGGCGATTGCCACCGGCACATCGGCCCGCCCGCTGGCATTGCAGCGTGGCCGTCTGCTTGACACCTTGGAGGTTTCGCAATGACTTTCCGCATCCTGATGGCCGCCGGTGCGGCGGCATGGCTGACGTGCGGCGTTGCCGGTGCTCAGGGGTTCTCTGGCAGCGACCCGCAGAGCGCTGCAGCAGCACCCAAGATCGGCACCAACGTGAGTGATGCGACCCGCGCGCTGCTCAAGGCGCAAGCCGAGGGCACCTACGCGGGCGAGTTTGTGCCGTTGCGAGGTGAGCAGGCAGCGCTGGCTTATCAGCGCTACCTCAATTCGTTCAATCAGCCCATGCCCGGCCTGGCACAGCAGAACTCCGGAACGCGGGCGTCGACGGTCAACCTTGTCCAGCAGTCCGGGCGCTGACCGCTGCTCAATGCATCCCCACGCTGTGAGACGCGCCGCCGCCCCCCGTCTACGCCGAGCCGTCATGCTCCGCCGCCGCCTGCGTGGCGCGGTGAGCGTGATGACGGCCACCTTCGTCGCCACGGTCGGACTGGCGGTGTTGGTGTCGATCGACATCGGCAACCTGTTCTACACGCAACGCGCGTTGCAGCGTTCCGCAGATCTCGCCGCCATGGCGGCCGCCCAGCGGCTCGATTTGCCGACCGCCGCTCAGCAGGCAGTGGTGCAGAACGGGCTGACGGTGGATGGCACCAACATCACGCTGGCCGTTGTGCCAGGCGTGTGGGATGCGAGCGCGGGAACCGCTCCAACGTACTTCACGGCGCAAGCCGCGGTCGACGGAAATACGAACGCGGCGCAGGTGACGGTCACGCAGAACGTGCCGTATTTCTTCATGGTTGGCCAACGCCGGTTGCAGGCGACGGCGATTGCGAAGAACACCTCGATCGTGGCGTTCTCCCTCGGGTCAGGCCTTGCTTCCGTCAATAACGGACTCCTGAACCAACTGCTCGGTTACCTGCTGCACACGAATCTGAATATCGACGCCGTCTCGTACCAGGGGCTGGCCACGACCAACATCCGCCTCGCCGATCTTGCTGTTGCGCTGGGAGCGGGGTCGATGCAGGAACTGCTGTCGCTGTCGCCCAGCCTGGGGAGCCTTTTTAATGCTGTGATCTCGGTGGCGTCGCAGTCCGGGCTTGCCGGCGTATCCGTGGGCGGGGCAGGCGCCAGTAATGCGCTGTCGTTTGGCAGCGATCTCAATGTGCCGATCAATATTGGCGATGGCGGAGCTTCGTCGCCGGGCTTGCTGCAGGTGCTGGCGCTGGCAGGCAACGAACAGGCGGCGCTCAATGCCACCGTCAACGTGCTCGATCTGCTGACCACGGCTGCGCAGATTGCGAATAGCAAGTCGGCTGTGACCGTGGCGCCCGTTGCGCTGAACTTGGTGGGGTTGGGGACAGTCACCCTCTCATTGAAGATCATTGAGCCACCGGCGATTGCGGTTGGGCCTCCGGGGCAGTTCTTGTCAGGACCCAATGCGGGGCAGTGGCGCACACAGGCGCGGACGGCGCAAGTGCGGTTGGGCGTGGGAGTGGTGGTTGGCGCGCCCGGGTGGCTCGCTGTGAGTGTGCCTATCGGCCTACAGGTCGCAGCAGCCCAGGCCCACGCGAAGTCGAATAACTGCACGGTCCCTCGTACAAACTCAACAGCGACGATTTCTGCGCAACCCCAGCCCGTATCCGTGTGTATCGCCACCAATGCAGATAAGGCGGTCAGCGGTCCAATGGATTGCTCAAAAGCAACTCCCGCGCCTTTGGTTGATTTGGGTCCCCTTGGGGCTGTGAGTATCAAAGCCAACGTGTCGCCCACCGCAAACTCCAATTGGGGCGACGAAACCATTTCCGCAACGCAGATCGGCTTGAGTCCCCAAAGGGACACCAGCGGTAACTCCCCGCCACGCGTTGCAACGCAGGCGATCTTCAGTTCCATCTTGAACAGCAACCTGAACCAGCTCCAACTAACGGTGACTCTTCCTCTCGTAGGGACCATCCCGTTAGGTTCAGATCTAGCACCAGTCATAGCGCCTGTGTTGGCTTTTGTGGGAACGACCTTGGATGCTGTTCTAAGCCCGCTCTTGAGCGCCCTCGGCATCCAACTCGGCTACGCCGACATCAAACTCCTCTCCCTCGACTGCGACGCCGTCGAGCTGGTTTACTGACATGGAAGCGACGACATGAAAACCGATCGCTGGGCGTACGAAACGCTTGAGATTTTTGTCTGGGAAGGCCGTCACGACATTGCCGATCGTGTGGCGCGGTTCATGGCGCCGTTCGGGGCGGAGGTGATCCGCGCGGGCGGTATCGACTTTCAGCCGGCCGAGCCTCGGCTCAAGCCCGCGGTGGCGGTGATCAGCGCGTCGGTGGTCGAAAGCGGCGGTTTTACGGTGCTCGACTGGCAAGCCGCCCAAGGCATGCCGGTGATCTGGGTGGCGGCGGATACGCAGCATGATTCCAGCCGCTTTCCGCCCGAATACACGTATGTGCTGGGGCCGGATTTTGGCGCGACCGAACTCCGCGCACAGATCAGCAAGGTCCTGCCGTCGATGTCGTCTGCGCAGGCTCAAGCGCAGGATCAGAGCGACCTCGTGGCCGCATCGCCGGCTATGCATGGGTTGCTGGAGCAGGTCGATACCTTTGCCGATTGCGACAGCAACGTCATGCTCTACGGCGAAACGGGCGCGGGCAAGGAGCGCATTGCGCGTCTGCTGCACGACAAGAACAGCGTCTACGGCAAAGGCCCGTTCGTGGCGGTCAACTGCGGCGCGATTCCCGATGGGCTCTTCGAATCGCAGTTCTTCGGCCATGCCAAGGGCGCGTTCACGGGCGCCATGTATGCGCACCGCGGCTACTTCGAACAGGCCAACGGCGGCACGCTGTTCCTCGATGAGCTGGGCGATCTGCCGCTGTATCAGCAGGTGAAGCTGTTGCGTGTGCTCGAAGACAGCGAATGCACGCGGCTGGGGTCAACGGTGCCGGTCAAGCTGGATTTCCGCCTGGTGGCCGCCACCAACAAGAACCTGCGCGAGATGGTGGCCACGGGCAAATTCCGCGCCGATCTGTACTTCCGCCTGGCCGTGATCGAGCTGCGCATCCCGAGCCTGGAGCAGCGCGGGGCGGATGACAAGATCGCGCTGCTGCTCTCGTTCCTGCGGCATTTGCTGGGCGACAAGACCTTCGATGCCATGCCGCCGGTGCCCGAATGGGTGCGGGCGTCGGTTGCCCGGGCCTACTTTGCCGGCAACGTGCGCGAGCTGCGCAACCTGGCCGAGCGCATTGGCATCACCCTGCGTCAGTTCGGCCGCTGGGACGAAGCGCGCATCCTCCCGCTGTTCGCCGGCCTGCAGCGCGACGCCTTCGAGCGCGAGGGCGGTAACGGCAGCCATGGCGGCTATGGCGAGCGCAGCAGCGGTGGAAATGGCGGTACGGGTGGCGAAGAAGAGCGCCGCCGCATCCTGGCCGCGCTGGACGCCAACAACTGGCGCCGCCAGGACACCGCGGCCACGCTCGGCATCAGCCGCAAGGTGCTGTGGGAAAAGATGCGCAAATACCAGATCGCCGACGGCGAAACCGAGCTGCGCGAGCTGGAGTGACGCCATACAACACCCTACCGCGCGGCGGGCGCCCGGCGCGCCACTCGGGCGGCGGATCGCGTATAGTTTTCGGCTGCAACACCTGCGCAGAATCCACAGGGTCGAGATGAGAACAAAAAAACAGTCAGGGAAAGCGTCGCACCGGGCGTTTCAGAGGGGATTGGCCATCGCGGCCGCAGTCGCAGTCGTGGCCGGTACGGCCGCCTGCACATCAGCCGTGGCGCAAAGCCCCGCCGCACCGCCCACTGCCATTGCACCGATTGCTGCCGCCGCGCCCGTGCCGGCATTGACCGCCACGGTTGGTCAGCCGGCTGCCACGGCGCCCGCCGCCAGTGCTGCCGCCACGCCCACCGGCGCAGCCCGAACCGACGGTCCGGCACCCGCCAGCGCCGTATTCGAGCTGCAACAGCGCATGCAGGCGCATGAACTGTCCGAGCTGCGCACCACCTATAACGGGGCCTACGGCGCCAGCCTGCTGTTTGCCCAGAGCGACCTGACGTACTACGTCACGCTGTTCCAGCAGAAAGACCTTTGGCGCGTCATCAAGACCACCAATGAAGCCGCTGCCGAACGCCTGTACAGCGATTTCGCCAGGCAGACGCGCACGATGGCCGACCTGGAGCTGCAGCGCATCCGCCTGGAAGCCCAGAAAGAGCGTTCCGAGCGCCAGATTGCCGCCCAGCAGGAAAGGCTCCGTGGCCTGAAGACCGACCTGGATATCCAGCGTCAGCAGCAGGCCCAGGCCCAGGAACGACAGAAGGTCGCCCGCACGGAAGCCGAGGCGCTGGATATCGAACGCCGTGCCGCCCGTGCCCGCGTCGACGAACTGCAGCGTCAAATTCGCGAACTCGAAGCCCAGGTCAACGCGCCGTTCAATTCACAGCCGCGCCGCCGCTGATCCAGCGCTTCACATCGTCCCCAGATCGGGCGGCCTACGGGTCGCC
>NZ_VOSS01000177.1 GCF_007997035.1 Ralstonia sp. TCR112
GCGGAAGTCTCTCTACACAACGGCACGGGCTGCAGCTTCTTTAGGGCAGGTTATGCAGGCGCCACCCACGAAAAAGTGGGGTATCCGACCAACGAAAAAAGGCCGACGCCCCGAGGAGCGCCGGCCCTTGGCCCAACCGCCGGAGCGGCCGGACTGCATCCAACTTACTGATTAGCCCTTCAGCAGGCTCAGGATGCTGTTCGGTGCCGAGTTGGCTTGCGCCAGCATCGCCGTACCCGCTTGCTGCAGGATGTTCTGGCGAGTCATGTTCGACGTTTCCGAAGCGTAGTCGGTATCGACCATGGCCGACTTGGCAGCCGACAGGGCGGTGTTCGACGAGGTCAGCGTGTTGATCGTCGAGCTCAGACCGCTTTGCTGTGCACCCAGGTCAGCGCGAGCTGCCTTCAGGCTGGCCAGGTCGGCGTCGATCTTGGCCTGGGCTGCCGTTGCGTTGGCGGTCGAAGTCACGCTCGTGCTCGACAGCGTACCGAAGCTGGCCAGGTTGGCGTTGGTCACGGTAGCGACGTCGGTCGCCGAGTTCTGGCCGTACTGGAACGTGGTCGAGGTGACCGAGCCGTCGAACAGCTTGGCGCCGTTGTAGTTGGCGTTGGTCTCGATGTTCTTGTTGGCCGTGGCCAGCTGTTGGTATTCCTTGTCCAGGTTGGCTTGGTCGGTGGTCGACAGACCGCCGTTGTTGGCTTCCACAGCCAGTTGGCGCATACGTTGCAGGTTGTTTTCAACCTGGCCCAGGTACGAGTCGGCCGTTTGCAGGTACGACTGTGCGTTGTTGGCGTTCTGGATACCTTGGGTTTGCGAGTTCAGCGTGGTGGTCAGGCTGGAAGCCACAGCGTAAGCAGCGGCATCGTCCTTTGCGCTGTTCACGCGCAGGCCGGTCGACAGACGTTGCAGCGACGTTTGCAGAGCGGACTGCGATTGCGACAGAGCTTGCTGCGTTTGCAGGGACGAGATGTTGGTATTGAGGCTGAGGGACATGACGGCTCCTAAGTTTCCCGATGGTTTGTTGCCCGTGTTTGCTAATTCCGGCTAGGCCGGGCAACGTGACCTGCAACTTGAAGGGGATCAGGTCTGCGTTGTACTCAGGTTATCGGTGGCCTCTGAGGAAAGTTTAGGGTGCCTTGACAAATTTGTGCGTCGGCGGCGGTTTGGGCTTGCGGGCGCTGATGTCCGGCCCCCCTCCAAAAGAGGCGGTGCGCCTGCTTCTTGGCCTGCAGGGCCTCGGCTATACTCGTTCGACCAGTTCATAGGCGCCAGCATCCTTCTCTATATAGAGCGCCACACACGGCACAGATGGGGAGTTGCAAGCCCGCCAGTTCGGCCCAACAGCCTGCCGGTGGAAAGAAGAGCTCGAAGCGAGCCCGCGTTTGACCCGCAACACCCACCATGCTCAATGTCCTGATCGTCGAACCGCACGACTATCGCCCGTGC
>NZ_VOSS01000178.1 GCF_007997035.1 Ralstonia sp. TCR112
CGGCAGGGGGTGAAACAGAGGCAAACCAACAAGCCCCGCCCCGGGCAAGAAAAGAGGAAAACGAGCCTCAGACCTCGAAGCCCGAAGCTCAGACCCCCAACCACGACCCTCCAACCCTCAAATTCGATACTCCAGATATCGAATAAGAGCCAACGAGGCGAAGCAATTCGGCCGCAAGACCCGATCTAGACAAAACGAGACGCAACCGAAGCAAAAATGCAGGATTTTTCGGGCCTCCGAGGGCCATGCTCGATGCAAAAAGCCTCGTGCTCCGACCGCCGAGCCCGACGTTCGGCCCTCAACCCTTGGGATTCGAAACCAAAAGTGTGAAAGTCGGAGTTCAGAGCCCCGCTGTTGAGTGTCAGAGCTTGGCAATTGAGCCTCAGAGCCTGACGATTGAGGCTCGGAGCTCGACCTTCGAGGCTCGGACCCCGGTATTTGACAGGCTCAGCTCCAAGCTGGGCAGTCGCGAGATTGTGAATAGGCCCCAACGATGCTTTCCATCAACAAACACCTCCCCGCGCCGCATGGCCTGGCCTCCGTGCTGGTCAAGCGTGCGCCCAAGCTTGTGCTCCCATTCCTGGAGCGCAGCCGCAGCCGCCTGCGCGCCACCCTCGACGATGGCCGTGAAGTGGCCGTCGTGCTGCCGCGCGGCACCGTCATGCGCGGCGGCGATGTGCTGGTCGCTGAAGACGGCACGCTGGTGGAAGTGCAGGCCGCACCGGAGCAGGTGCTGCGCGTCAGCAGCGACAACCGTCTTGCGCTGATGCGCGCTGCCTACCACCTTGGCAATCGCCACACGCCCGTGCAGGTCAGCGCCGATGCGCTGCAGCTCGAAGCCGATCCGGTGCTCGAAGACATGCTGGTCCGCCTGGGCGTGACGTCGCGCATGTGGAGGCGCCGTTCGAGCCCGAGGCGGGCGCCTATGGCGGCGGCCATCGTCACGGCCACGATGCGACGTTCGAAGAGGACTACGCGGCCGCGCAGGCGCTGTATCACGAGCACCACGGGCACGATCATGGCCACAGTCACGCGCATGACCACGGCCATGGTCACGCGCATAGCCACGATCACGCGCACGGTCATGGCCACGACCACGACCACGACCACGACCACGACCACGGCCATGTGCATGGCCCCGGCTGCGGCCATCACCATCATCACCATGACTAACGCGGCGCAGCTCACCGCCTTGCTGCATCTCGCGTCCCCGGCGCTGCCGGTGGGCGCTTTCAGCTATTCGCAGGGCCTGGAGGCGGCGGTGGATGTGCGGCACGTGACCGATGAGGCGTCGGCTGCCGCGTGGATTGCTGAGGGGCTCGACGTGCTGGCCGCCTGCGAGGCGCCGCTGTGGCTGCTGCAGTTTGCCGACTGGCAGGCAGGCCGCTTCGATGCCGTGGCCGAGCGCGATGCGTGGTTCCTTGCCACCCGCGAGACACGCGAGCTGCGGCTCGAAACGTCGCAGATGGGCTGGTCGCTCAATCGCCTTATCCAGCAGATGGAATGGGGCGATGACGCACTGCGCAGCGCATTGGCCGCGCGCGCTTCAGTGACGTTTCCGACCGCCTTTGCCGCCGCCGCTGCCGCACTGAATGTCGACCCGCGCGACGGCGTGACGGCGTACTGCTTTGCCTGGGTGGAAAACCAGATGGCGGCGGCAGTGAAGGCCGTGCCGCTCGGGCAGGCTGCGGGGCAACGCATTCTCTTTGGCCTGCACGCAGCGGTGGCGCGTGCGGTGGAAGAGGCTACGCGGCGTGCGGCCTGTCATCCGCCTGAACTGTCTACGTTTTCGCCGGGGCTGGGCGTGTTGTCTGCCCGGCATGAAACGCAATACTCACGACTCTTTCGATCCTGAACCTGATCAACATGCGAACCAAGAAACTTCCTGCCCTGCGCGTTGGCGTGGGCGGCCCGGTGGGCTCCGGCAAGACCACACTGCTCGAAATGCTCTGCAAGGCCATGCGCGAGCGCTACGACCTCGTGGCGATCACCAACGACATCTACACGAAGGAAGATCAGCGCCTGCTGACCATCTCCGGCGCGCTGCCCGCTGAACGCATCATGGGCGTCGAGACCGGCGGCTGCCCGCACACCGCCATCCGCGAAGATGCGTCGATCAACCTTGAAGCGGTCGATCGCATGCTTTCCAAGTTTCCGGATGCGGACGTCGTCTTCATTGAGTCGGGCGGGGACAACCTCGCGGCGACGTTCAGCCCCGAGCTGTCGGACTTGACCATCTATGTGATCGACGTGGCGGGCGGCGAGAAAATCCCGCGCAAGGGCGGCCCGGGCATCACCAAGTCGGACCTGCTCATCATCAACAAGACGGACCTGGCGCCGTATGTCGGGGCGTCGCTGGAGGTGATGGAGAGCGACACGCGCAAGATGCGCGGCGATCGGCCGTTCGTGATGTGCAATCTGCGGGCGCAGGGTGGGTTGGATGAGGTGATTCGGTTTATTGAGAGGCAGGGGATGTTGGTGGGGGGCTAGCTTTTTTGGGCGGTGTGTTTCCTGCGGTGGGCGCTTGTGGTCCATCCCTGTTTCGTACCCTGCCGGGCACGACTTACTTTTCTTTGTCTTGCCAAAGAAAAGTAAGCAA
>NZ_VOSS01000179.1 GCF_007997035.1 Ralstonia sp. TCR112
TCTTTGCTTACTTTCTTTGGGCAAGACCAAAGAAAGTGAGTCAGCCCCGGCAGGGGATGAAACAAGGGATGCACCACAAACAACAAATCTAGAGCACACATCAAAAAAACCACCCCGCCCCCGCCCCCATCCACTCCTATAATCCGCGCCACGAGACCCCTCTTTGGAGACCCGCAGGATGCAATCCCTCCATCCTCCCAAGCACATTCCGGCGGCGACCCTGCCGGAGCTGACGCTACGCGGCATGATCCTTGGCGCGATCATCACCGTGATCTTTACCGCTTCAAACGTGTACCTGGGCCTGAAGGTCGGCCTGACCTTCTCTTCGGCGATTCCTGCAGCGGTCATTTCGATGGCGGTGCTGCGCATGCTCGGCGGCACGAACATCCTCGAAAACAACATGGTGCAAACGCAGGCGTCTGCGGCCGGGACGCTGTCTTCCATCATCTTCATCCTGCCCGGCTTGGTGATGATCGGGCACTGGCAAGGTTTCCCGTTCTGGCAAACGTTTGGAGTGTGCATGGCGGGCGGCATGCTGGGCGTGGTGTTCACGATCCCGCTGCGCCATGCGATGGTCGTGCAGAGCGACCTGCCATACCCCGAAGGCGTGGCGGCGGCAGAGATCCTGCGTGTGGGCAGCGGCCAGTCGGCGGACGGTGAAAACGCCGTCGATGACGACGCGGTGCCCGCCGCCACCGGCATGCGCGATCTGGCAGCGGGCGGCATCGTCGCGGCCATCGTGGCGTTTGCTACCAGCGGCCTGCGCTTGCTGGGCGAAGGCGCGAGCTGGTGGTTCGCCGCCGGTGCCGCAGTGGTGCGTTTGCCGCTGGGCTTTTCGACGGCGCTGCTGGGCGCGGGCTATCTGATCGGGCTGGTGGCCGGGCTGGCCATGCTGGTGGGCCTGGTGATCGCCTGGGGCATCGCCGTGCCGTATCTGACCTCGATCACGCCGATGCCGGCCGACAAGGCGCTCTCTGCGTTCGGCACGGATGTGTGGCGCACGCAGGTGCGCTTTATCGGCGCCGGCGTGATTGCGGTGGCGGCCGTGTGGACGCTGGGGACGCTGATCGGCCCGGTGGTGCAAGGCGTGAAGCGTTCGTTCGGCAGCCTGCGCCCGAAAACCGATAGCGCGCTACGCACCGAGCAGGACATGGCGCCGCGCTGGATCCTCCTGGTGACGCTGGCCATGGTCGTGGTGCTGGTGATCACGTTTGCCGCATTCCTGGCGCGACCATGCTGTCGGCCGGCTCGCGCTGGACGCTGATCACCTGCGCGGTGATCTTTGCGGTGGTGTTCGGCTTTCTGGTGGCGGCGGCGTGCGGCTACATGGCCGGGCTGATCGGTTCGTCGTCGAGCCCGATTTCGGGCATCGGCATCATCGCCATCACGTTGGTGTCGTTGCTGCTGTTGGCCATCGGCGCGGACAACGGCATCGTGGGTTCGCCCGAAGCGAGCAAGCTCGGCATTGCGCTGGCGATCTTTACCACGTCGGCCGTGGTGGCCGTGGCGACCATCTCGAATGACAACCTGCAGGACCTGAAGACCGGCTGGCTCGTCGGGGCCACGCCGTGGCGCCAGCAGGTGGCGCTGCTGATCGGTTGCGTGGCGGGTGCGGCGGTCATCTCGCCGGTGCTGGAGCTGCTGTACAACGCGTATGGCTTCCCGGGGGCGCTGCCGCGTGCCGGCATGGACGCCGCGCAGGCGCTGTCCGCCCCGCAGGCGACGCTCATGACGGCCATTGCCACCGGCATCTTCACGCACCAGCTGGAATGGAACATGGTGATTGCGGGCATCGTCATCGGCGTGCTGCTCATCGCCGTCGACTGGGCGCTCAAGCAGCGTGGCGGTGTTGCCCGGCTGCCGGTGCTGGCGGTCGGCATCGGCATCTACCTGCCGCCGACGATCAGCACGGTCCTCGTCACCGGCGCGGTGCTGGCGTGGGTCATCGAGAAGATTCTTGCCAAGCGCGCACAGGCGGCCGGCGTGCCGTACGCGCGCTATGCCGAGGTGCCGAACCGCCACGGCGTGCTGCTGGCGTCGGGCCTGATCGTCGGCGAAAGCCTGGTGGGCGTATTGATGGCGGCCATCATCGGCGCCACGGGCAAGGATGCGCCGCTGGCGATCGTGGGCGCGTCATTTGAAGGCACGGCGCAATGGCTTGGGCTGATCGTGTTCGTCTTGGTATGCTGGGCCTTCGCGCGCCGCGTCCTGGCGGTGCGCCCGACTCATTGACCCGATCCCGCCTCATGCTGCTCCGAGACGCAACGCAGGCCGACCTGCCGGCCATCGTCGAGATCTACAACGACGTGATTGCCACCTCCAACGCCATCTACACCGAAACACCGGTCACGCTGGAAGACCGCAACGCGTGGCTGGCGTTGCGCGCCACGCAGGGGTATCCGGTGCTGGTGGCCGACGATGGCGGCCAAGTCGCAGGCGTTGCGTCGTTTGGGGATTTCCGCCCGTACCCGGGCTTTCGCACCACCGTCGAGCATTCGGTGCACATTCACCGCGACTGGCGCGGCAAGGGGCTGGGCAGCCTGCTGGTCGAGGCGCTGTGCGAGCGCGCCGCGGCGCTGGGCAAGCATCTGATCGTCGGCGCCATCGACGGCGCCAATGCGGGCTCGATCCGTCTGCACGAAAAGCTCGGCTTCAAGGAAGTGGGCCGCATGCCCGAGGCCGCCATCAAGCACGGCCAGTGGCTCGACCTCGTGTTCATGCAGCGCCGGCTGGACGCGTCCGGAACGATCCGCAACGACTGACCGTTCTTCGATCAATGCGTCAGGCGGGCTGCGTTGCCGCCTGCTGCGTCCAGCGCCCGCAACCACGTCGCACGGTCTCGTGCAGGTTGCGGGTTTCACGTTGCGCCGCGCGGATCCACTCGGCATCTGCGTCGCGCGCCTCCACCACCTCCCGGACCATGTCGAGCGCGCCTTCGGACGACAGCGCCTCGGCGTGTGCCGACAGCACCTTGCTCGTCTCCAGGATGTGATCGGCCAGCGCACCGCGATTGCCCGTGGCCGGGTCGACGTATTCGCCAGCCAGCCCGAAGCGGCACGCCTGGAAGCGGTTGAAGGTGTAGACGAGGTAGTCGTCTTCAACGGGCATGAACGGGCGATCGAGCAGCAGCCAGCGGCCGAGCGCCTGGATATAGGCGGCGATGGCGGCGGCGCGCTCCACGGTCAGCGGGGTGTCCATCACGCGGACTTCGATCGTGCCGAATTCGGGCTTGGGGCGGATGTCCCAATAGAAGTCCTTCATGCTTTCGATCACGCCGGTGGCGTGCATCTTGTCGAAGTACGCGATGAAGGCATCCCACGTCAGCACGAACGGCGCGCGGCCCGACATCGGGAAGGCGCTGACCGAATTCATGCGCGCCGATGCAAAACCTGTATCCACGCCCTGCACGAATGGCGACGACGCTGCCAGCGCAATGAAGTGCGGCACGTAGCGCGACATGGCGTGCAGCAGATACAGCGCATCGTCCGGATTCGGGCAGCCAAGGTGCACGTGCTGGCCGAATACCGTGAACTGCTTGGCGAGGTAACCGTACAGATCCGAGATGTACTGATAGCGCGGCGATTGCGAAATCTGCCGCTGGCTCCATTGCTGGAACGGATGCGTGCCGCCGCCGCAGATGCCGATGTTCAGCGCCGTGGCGGCTTCGGCCATGCGGTCGCGCATTTCGCGCAACTGCCAGAGCGCCTCGTCGTGGCTGTGGCAGATGCCGGTGGAGATCTCGATCATCGAATCGGTGATCTCGGGCTTGATGTCGCCGGGATATTCCTTGCCCTTGAGCATGCGCAGCAGGTCGGGCGACGCCGAAGCAAGGTCGTAGTCATGACGATTGACGAGCTGCAGTTCCAGCTCGACGCCAAACGTGAGTGCTTCGGATTTCGAGAACGGTTCGAGGGACATGGAAGCCTCTTAGCGGTGTTCGTTGTCTTGCCGCACCTCACCCGCCCAGCGCAGGGACCGTGCAGTCAGGATCGGCGCAGCAATCTGCTGGATCGCCAGCGTGCACAGGATGATGGCCGCCAGCGGCCCGCCGGTCTGCGGATACAGCGCCGCCGTATCGTGCATCAGCAACCATGACAATCCCGACATGGGGCCGAGCGCCAGGCCGAGCGCAATGCTCTGCCGCATCGACAGCCCCGAAAACGAGCCCAGCGCCGTGGTGGCCGCCAGCTTGGCAATGAAGCGCGACAGCACCAGCGCCACCGCCGCCACACCACCGATCGCCCAATCCGATGCCTTGAGCGGCAGGCCGAGCGACACGATCATCACCACGATCAGGATGCTGCCCGCGCTGCCGAAGTGCGACGGCCACACGCGCGGATGATCATCCTGGTGCTTGAACACGACGCCTGCCAGCAGCAGCGTCAGCGGCACCGACAGCTTCAGCAGCTTGGCCATCGCCAGAGCAAACAGGACCAGGCCGACCAGCACCAGGAACGCGTAGTGATCGTCACCCGCCATGCGGTGATACAGCGCGTGGCCGACCTTGCCGACCACCCAGGCCAGAAGCACGGAGCCTGCCAGCAGGTACAGCGGGTGGATCAGCGCCGCCGCCCAATGACCGTATTCGCTATGCAGCCAGCCGGCGGTGAGCGGCACCAGCACGCTGGCGTAGATGCTGTTGAGCGCGCCCAGCGAGAGCAGTCGCTCCGTCACCTGGCCTTCGGCGCGCAGTTCGTTCTTGAGTTGCAGGAGCACCGTGGGGGACGTGGCCACCGCGATGGCGCCCGCGGCCACGGCCACCGGCGTCGCGACCCCGAACAGCTGCAGCACCCAGGTGACCAGGCCCCAGGTCAGCAGGCTTTCGAAGCCGCTGGTGAGCAACAGCCAACGATTGGCACGCAGCCATTCGAACGACAGCCGGTGCCCCAGTTCGAACAGCGCCAACGCCAGCGCCATCTCGATCAGGATGTGGGTCTGGTCGAGCATGTCGGCGTCGATGAGCGGGCGGCCGAGCACACCGGCTACCAACCCCGCCGCCGCATAGCCGACGATGCGCGGCAGCTTCAGCGCCGCCCGCGCGAACTCGCCGCAGAGGGCAGCGCCGACCAGCGCCAGCCCGATCCAGAAAAGGCCGCCAGGAGCGGGCGGCCACGAAGGGAAGAGATCGTGAAGTCCTGTCATGGCCGACATGGTACCCGAAGCCCTCATCCGGGAAAGTCAGCCAAGCACTGACACGCGTTAGAGCCGCGTTACACGATATTTAATAATAGATCGATGATTTTCGACGCAGAAGGCGACAACTCTGCGTTTGGAGTCGCCGGCTGCCGGCAAAGAAAAACCGCCCCGGAGGGCGGTTTTCATACTGCGAATGGCTGAGAGCCGGTCGGATTACTTGCCGCCGACGCTTTCCAGCGGCGTCCACTTGCCGCCGGTGACCTTGTAGACGGTGATGCCGCCGTCCTTCAGGTCGCCCTTGTCGTCGTAGGCGTAGTGCTTGGCGGTCACGCCTTGCATGTTGGTCGCGGCCAGGATCGGCAAGTACTTGCTCGGGTCCGACGAACCGGCCTTGACCATGGCTTGCATCAGGGCCATCGCGCCGTCGTAGGCGTACGGCGAGTACGTCTGCACCGGCGTGCCGAAGCGCTTCTCATAGCGGGCCTTGTAGCCAGCGCCGCCCGGCATCTGCTCCAGCGGCAGACCTGCCAGCGAGCACACCACGCCTTCGGCGGCTTGCGCGCCGGCCAGCTTGATGAAGTCGTCGGTCTTGGACATTTCGCCCGACATCAGCGTGGACTTCATGCCCAGTTCGCGCATCTGCTTGACCAGCGGAGCCGACTGGCCTTCCGCACCGCCGTAGAACACGGCGTCAGGCTTCTTGGCCTTGATCTGCGTGAGGATCGACTTGAAGTCGCTGGCCTTGTCGTTGGTGAACTCGCGACGCACGATCGTGGCGCCGGCAGCCTTGGCGGCCTTCTCGAACTCGTCCGCCAGACCTTGGCCGTAAGCCGTGCGGTCATCGACGATGGCGATGTTCTTGTAGCCCAGCTTCTTGACGGCGTACGTGCCGACCACCGAGCCCTGCTGGGTGTCGGAGGTCATCATGCGGAACGTCGTCTTGTAGCCTTGCTTGGTGTATTCCGGTGCCGTGGCCATCGCGATTTCTGCGATGCCGGCATTGTTATAGATGCGCGAAGCCGGGATGGTCGTGCCGGAGTTGAAATGGCCCAGCATGCCCTTGATGCCGCTGTCCACAAGCTTCTGTGCGACGGTGGTGCCGGTCTTCGGGTCAGCTTGGTCGTCTTCCGAGATCAGCTGGAACTTGACGTCCTTGCCCGCGATCTTCGGCTTGGTGGCGTTGAACTCTTCCACAGCCAGCGTCAGACCGTTCTGCATGTCCTTGCCGTACTGGGCTTGAGGACCGGTCATCGGGCCGGCGTAGCCCAGCTTGATGACTTCCTGGGCCGATGCCGCGCTACCAAGCGCGCACAGTGCTGCCGCCAGACACAGTTGCTTCAATTTCATTTGTGCGTCTCCTAGTTCAAACGCAATTTGGATCAATAGCGCGACGGGATCACCGTCGCCCTCCTCCCGCTTCGCGCGCCATCCGTACCCGTCGTGCGGATGGTGCTGCGAATCCTGCTCGTGCTCCCCGTCAGCCGATGGTCATCAGGCTGGCGTTGCCACCCGCGGCGGCCGTATTGACCGACAGCGAACGCTCGATCAGCAGGCGCTCCAGCGCCAGCCCTTCCCCGCCGTGCGGCAGGCCTTGCACCCCCACGATCGGGCCGGCACGTCGTGCCAGTCCTTCGCAGATGGCGCGCAGATGATCCGAATCGCCGTGGTGCAGCACCGCATCAAACACCGCTTCGTCGGTCGACCCGACCACGCGGACGCGCGATTGTACTGCCGCCGGCAAGCCCCGAAGTACCGCTTCGATGGCAGGGTTTTCCTGCACAACCGCCACGCTGCCAACAGCCAGCACGGCCGCCAACTGGCGCAGCCAGTCCGCCGGATCGGCCGCCACGCACAGCACCGCTTCGCGCGGCAGCAGCGTGTAGGTGTTGCGCTCGCCCGTCGGGCCCGGCAGCGTGGCCGTGGCGCCCGTGGCCGAGGCTGCAGCCAGGCGTTCGCACAGCGCCGCGAGATCGGCCGACTGCGCCGTCGACTGCTTGCGTGCCCAGTCCGTCAGCGCGTCGAACGGCGCCAGCAGCGCGCGGCGCGCATCGGTATCGACCTCCGTACCGGCACCTGCGGTGAGTTGCAGGGCGGTGCGCATGGCGTCCTGCGGGCACGTCGACAGCAAACGCAGCAGATACAGCGGGCCGCCGGCCTTGGGGCCCGTGCCCGACAGGCCTTCGCCGCCGAACGGCTGCACGCCCACGACGGCGCCCACGATGTTGCGGTTCACGTACAGGTTGCCGACATGCGCGCGATCGACCACGTGCGCGATGGTTTCGTCGATACGCGTGTGGATGCCCAGCGTCAGGCCGTAGCCCGTGCCGTTGATCTGCTCGATCAGCTTGGTCAGGCCCGTGTTGTCGGCGGTACGCTTCCAGCGCACCACGTGCAGCACGGGGCCAAAGATCTCACGCGTCAGGTCCGACAGGCTGTCGAGCTCGATCACCGTCGGCGGCACGAAGGTGCCGTGCGCGCATGCGGCCGGCACAGGTGCCTGATGCACGCGGCGGCCCTTGGCGCGCATCGCTTCGATGTGGCCGACGATGTTGTCGCGCGCTTCGGCGTCGATCACCGGGCCGACATCGGTGGCGAGGCGATCCGGATTGCCCATCGCCAGTTCGGCCATGCCGCCCTTGAGCATCGCCAGCACGCGGTCGGCGACGTCATCCTGCAGGCACAGCACGCGCAGCGCCGAGCAACGCTGCCCCGCTGAATCAAACGCAGACGACAGCACATCCGCCACCACCTGCTCGGCCAACGCCGACGAATCGACAATCATCGCGTTCTGACCGCCGGTCTCGGCAATCAGCGGGATGGGCGCACCGTTGGCATCCAGGCGACCGGCCAGCGTGCGCTGCAGGATGCGCGCAACTTCGGTCGAGCCGGTGAACATCACGCCCTTGGTGCGGGTGTCCTTCACCAGCGCGGCGCCGACGGTCTCGCCGCGGCCCGGCAGCAGTTGCACGGCACCGGCCGGCACGCCCGCTTCGCGCAGGATGCGCACGGCCTGGGCGGCGATCAGCGGGGTCTGCTCGGCGGGCTTGGCCAGCACCGGGTTGCCGGCGGCCAGCGCGGCGCTGACCTGGCCGGTGAAGATCGCCAGCGGGAAGTTCCACGGGCTGATGCAGACCACCGGGCCCAGCGGGCGGTGCGTGTCGTTGGAGAACCCACCGCGCACCTGCGCCGCGTAATAGCGCAGGAAGTCGACAGCCTCGCGCACTTCGGCGATGGCGTTGGACAGCGTCTTGCCTGCCTCGCGGATGATCAGCCCCATCAGGTGCTGCATCTCGCCTTCCATCAGGTCGGCGGCGCGGTCCAGCAGCGCGGCGCGTGCCTCGGGCGGCGTGGCTTGCCAGATGGGCGCGACAGCAGCGGCGGCCGATAGTGCGGCATCGACGTCGGCTTCAGTCGCTTCCGTCACGTGGCCAACCACATCGCGCAGGTCGGCCGGGTTGCGCACGGGCTGCGCCGTACCGCCCACGTACGGCGCATCGCCGATGGTCGGCTCGGCCGTCCAGACGGTGCTGGTGCCGGCAAGCAGGGCGGACGACAACGACGCCAGGCGCTGCTCGTTCGCCAGGTCAATGCCCGACGAGTTGGCGCGCACGTCACCGTAAAGGTCGCGCGGCAGCGGAATCTTCGGATGCGGCAGGCCGAGCGTCCCTTCATCGGCGTGCATCTTTTCCACCACGGCCACCGGGTCGGCGACGAGGTCGTCCAGAGGAATCGACTCGTCCGCAATGCGGTTCACGAACGAGGTGTTGGCGCCGTTTTCCAGCAGACGGCGCACCAGGTAGGCCAGCAGCGTTTCGTGCGTACCGACCGGCGCGTAGATGCGGCACGGGCGGTTCAGCTTGCCCGGCTTGTTGCCGACGACCTGCTCGTACAGCGGCTCGCCCATGCCGTGCAGGCACTGGAATTCGTATTGGCCGGGGTAATAGTTCTGGCCGGCCATGTGGTAAATGGCCGCCAGCGTGTGCGCGTTGTGCGTGGCGAACTGCGGGAAGATCGCCTCCGGCGCGGCCAGCAGCTTGCGCGCGCAGGCCAGGTACGACACATCGGTGTAGACCTTGCGCGTGTAGACCGGATAGCCCTCCAGGCCGTCAACCTGGGCGCGCTTGACCTCGCTGTCCCAGTACGCGCCCTTTACCAGGCGGATCATCAGGCGGTGCTTGCTGCGGCGCGCCAGGTCGATGATGTAGTCCAGCACGAACGGGCAGCGCTTCTGGTAGCCCTGCACCACGAAGCCGATGCCGTTCCAGCCGGCCAGCTCAGGCGCAAAGCACAGGCGCTCCAGCAGGTCGAGCGACAGCTCCAGGCGGTCGGCTTCTTCCGCATCGATGTTGATGCCGATGTCGTATTCACGCGCCAGCATCGCCAGCGCCTTCACGCGCGGATACAGCTCGTTGATCGTGCGGTCGTATTGCGCGCGGCTGTAGCGCGGATGCAGCGCCGACAGCTTGATCGAGATGCCCGGCCCTTCGTAGATACCGCGCCCTCCCGAAGCCTGCCCGATCGCCCGGATGGCCTGCTCGTACGACGCGAGGTAGCGCTGGGCGTCTTCCTCCGTCATCGCGGCCTCGCCGAGCATGTCGTAGGAGTACCGGAAGCCTTCGGCCTCGAACTTGCGCGCGTTGGCCAGCGCTTCGGAAATGGTTTCGCCAGTGACGAACTGCTCGCCCATCAGGCGCATCGCCATGTCCACGCCCTTGCGGATCAGCGGCTCGCCGCTCTTGCCGATGATGCGCGTGAGCGCCTTCGACAGCCCGGCTTCGTTATGCGTGGCGACCAGCTTGCCTGTGAGCAGCAGGCCCCAGGTGGCGGCGTTCACGAACAGCGACGGGCTCTGGCCGACGTGCGAATACCAGTTGCCGTTGCTGATCTTGTCGCGGATAAGCGCGTCGCGCGTGGCCTTGTCGGGAATGCGCAGCAGCGCCTCGGCCAGGCACATCAGCGCCACGCCTTCCTGGCTCGACAGCGAGAATTCTTGAATCAGGCCCTGCACCAGACCTTCGCGGCCGGTGCCGACCTTTTGCGTGCGGAGCTTGCCCGCGAGGTCCCGTGCGAGCTGCTTGGCTTCCGAGGCGAGCGCGCCCGGCAAGCGGGCCTGCTCCAGCAGCATCGGAATGGCTTCGGTTTCCGGCCGGCGGTAGGCGGCGGTGATGGCGGCGCGCAGCACCGATTGCGGTTGCACGCTTTGCGCAAATTCGAGGAACGGTTGCACCGCAGGTTCGTCACCCTCGTGCACGTCCGAGACGGCTGCGGCGGCGGACGGGAGGCCATCCGCCGCCGGGCCGTTTGCATCAGTTGGCAGCTGCCCCCGCTCCACTTGATCCAGATACGTGAAGATCGCCTGCTTGATCAGCCAATGCGGCGTGCGGTCAATGGACTGCGCAACGCGCTTGAGGCGTTCACGCGAAGCATCGTCCAGCTTGACCCCGAGGGTGGTTGTAGCCATGTGGGTTCCTATCCAGAGCTGCCATTGCCTGGCTTGTGGCCGGCAAATTGGGCGGATCATACGCCTGGCGATCCGGAAGGTGCAACCTAGTGAAACCCCTTGGTTCGAAATGGGTAGATTGGGGTGCAACCGCAGAGGGCTGTGGGGGCCTTTTTGGGGTGACTTTATGGCTGGTTTTTTTGTTTGTGGTGCATCCCCTGTTTCATCCCCTGCCGGGGCTGACTTACTTTCTTTTGGTCTTGGCCAAAGAAAGGTAGGCAAAAGAAAGGCGCGCCCGAGATGGCGAAAGATTCCTTGAATTTCCGTAACCGGGCGGAGACGGGAAAAACTCGCTTCGCTCAGACAGTTTCCCCCTCTTTTTCCTCCCTGCAACAGAAATTCAAGGCGCCATCTAGGGCAGGAAAGTCAAAGGACAAAAGCCACACCATCTGGACACAAGCCCAAAAGACAAGGCCAACCTCGCGACGGGTTGGCCTTTTTCTTTTGACGTTGAGCCCTTGATGGCGCCTTGAATTTTCGTAAGCGGGCGGAAAAAAGGTGGGGAACTGTCTGAGCGCAGCGAGTTTTCCCCACCTCCGCCCGGTTACGCAAATTCAAGGAATCTTTTCGCCATCTCGGGCGCGCCTTCTGTTTGCTTACTTTTCTTTGGCAAGACAAAGAAAAGTGAGTCGGTCCCGGCAGGGAACGAAAGGGAGGTGGACCACCAACGCTCAAATCCTCAAAGGATCAATCTCCAACTGCCACCGCACCCCCTTCACAGTCTTGCCAATCCCCGCAAACCCCTCAGTCCAGGCAGTCAACAGCTTCTGCAAAGCCGCGCGAGAACCCGATTCCACCAGCAACTGCGCCCGCTCGCGGTTGGCCAGGCGCACCATCGTCATCGGCACCGGATCATGCAAAAACACCGGCGCGCCCAATTCAGCGGCCAAGGCTTCACCAGCCGAACGCGCGGCGCCCAAAAACTCCAGCGCGCGTGCGACTTCCTTGTGCTCTGCGGTCAACAACGCCTGATAGGCAAACGGCGGCAGCCCGGCCTGTTTGCGCTCCCGCAGCAGCTGGCGCGCAAAACCGTCGTAGTCGTGCCGAACCAGCGCCTGCAGCGCCGGTGCGTCGGGATACCGCGTCTGAATCAGCACCTCGCCGGCCAAGCCGGCCCGGCCCGCGCGGCCCGCCACCTGCATCAGCGAGGCAAAGAGATGCTCTCCCGCGCGGAAGTCGTGCGAGAACAGCGAGGAATCGGGCGCGACCACGCCCACCAGCGTCACGCGCTGGAAGTCGTGCCCCTTGGCGACCATCTGCGTGCCGATCAGGATGTCGACGCCGCCTTCGTGCACGGTGTCGAACAGCGCTTCGGCGCTGCCCTTGCGGCGGGTGGAATCGGCGTCGATGCGGGCGACGCGGGCCTGCGGAAACAGCTCGCCGAGCGTTTCTTCAATGCGCTGGGTGCCGCGCCCGAGCGGGGCGATGTCGACGTTGCCGCAGTCGGGGCAGTGATGCGGAATGCGCGATTCGTACCCGCAGTGGTGACAGCGCAGGCGCCGCTCCGGCTTGTGCAGCACCAGGTACGCCGAGCAGCGCGGACAGCCCGACAGCCAGCCGCAGGCGTCGCAGGACAGCACAGGCGCGTAGCCGCGGCGGTTGAGGAACAGCAGGCTTTGTTCGCCGCGCGCCAGGCGATCGGCAATCGCATCGACGAGCGGTTTGGACAGCCCATCACGAATCGCACGCCCGGCGCGGCGCTCCAGGTTCAGGTCGATGAGCGACACGCGCGGCAGCACCGCTTCTGCCTGCGCGCGTTGCGAGAGCGTCAGGCGCGTCGTAGCCGTCTGCTCGGCGCGCCACCAGGTTTCCAGCGACGGCGTGGCAGAGCCCAGTACCACGGGGATGTTGCGCTGCTTGGCACGCCATAGCGCCAGGTCGCGTGCGGAATAACGCAGACCCTCCTGCTGCTTGTACGACGTGTCGTGCTCCTCATCGACAAGGATGAGCGCGAGGTTGGGCAGCGACGCCAGCATCGCCAGCCGCGTGCCGAGCACGATGCGCGCTTCACCGCGATGCGCGGCCAGCCAGTTCAGCGCGCGCGGCTGTTCGGCCAGACCGCTGTGCAGCGCGGCCATGGGCACGCCGGGAAAACGCGCCGCAATGCGCGCCTCCAGCTGCGGCGTCAGGTTGATCTCGGGCACCAGCATCAGGACCTGCGCGGCGGGGTCGCGCGCCAAGGCGTCGGCGATGGCGTGCAGGTAGACCTCGGTCTTGCCGCTTCCGGTCACGCCAAACAATAGGAAGGGGCTGAAGGTACCCGCCGCCCCGGCCTGGGCGATGGCCGCCACGGCGGCGGCCTGTTCGTCGTTCAGGGCGGGCGCGACGGAAGGCGCCGGCAGCTCGAGCGGTTGCGGCAGCAGCGCCTTCGGCCGCAGTTCTGCGCGCAGCCAGCCGACGGTCGTCCAGTCCCGCAGCTTGGCGACGGCTTGCCCGTGCAATTCAACGGCGGCGCTGGTGGACAGCTCGCCATCGCCGGTCAGTGCTTCGGCCAGGCGCATGGCGCCGGACGCACGTTTCGGAACGCTGTCGAGCAACGCGGCCCGCGCCGGTTCAAACATCACGTAGACGGTTTCGTTGGCCTGCCGGGCGAGGTTGTCCCAGCTGCCCGGCGTGCGCCACAACGGCGGCAACGCGGGCAACGTCACCTCGCCGAGCGCACGGTGGTAGTAACCGGCAGCAAATTCGGCGAGCGCCCGCCATTCGGCGTCGAGCGGCGGCACCCAGGCCAGCACCCGCTCCACATCGCGCAGCTTTTCTTGCGGAACATCGGTGGTTGCGGCAGTTTCGACCACCAACGCCACCACCCGCCTGTTGCCGAACGGCACCACCACGAGCTGCCCAACCAGCACAGGTTGCCCGCACCGGTAATCGAACACGGCATCGAGCGGTGTATCGATCACCACACGCGCAATGGCAGCCGACACCTGGGCATCAGAAAACGCGGCGTCGACGTGGGCGGTGGTCATGCTTGGCGCAAACGGTTGAATTGCAAAGAGTTTGTTGCGATGCAGCGGCGCATCCTGCACCTGGGAAATGCGTCTTGCCCATCTCACCTTGCCTTCACAGCCATTGCCATGGTCGGTTCAATGTTCAAGTACTACTTGAGGTTTATGCCTTGGCGCCCTGATCGGCGACCGTTTTCCGGCCTATCCACACGGCCTGTGGATAACTTTGTTGAAAAGTCGGCCGCTGCGCCCGCGAAGGCCGGTAGACGCGCTGTTTTTCTAGCTTGCACGATTTACGCGCACGCGGCTTTCTTTCAGAAAAATCAAACACTTATGCGGTGCGTGCACAGAGCCGCCCCTGTTGCGCCGCGGAAAGAACCAGCCGCGACAGCTTTGTGCATAAGTCAAGTCTTGACAGCCGGCTTACGCACCAGAAAGCGCGAAATAAATCGCTTGACACCCCGTTGGGGCCAGATGGGGCCACCGGCACGCGAGTAGTCACTCACCCCTACTGCACCAAAGCGGCGAAGATTCCACCCGTGCCCCCGACTTCACGCACTATTGCGGCACGATTCAAACGCTATCGCACTGCAGCATTGATCTTGATCGTGTTACTTCGCTTTCGACCGCAGCGCGCGGCTGAAGCTGTGCACCTCCTCCACCAGCACCGATACGGCTTCGGGCGGGGTGAACTGCGAGATGCCGTGGCCGAGGTTGAAGATGTGGCCATCGCTGCCACCGCCGGCTGCGTAGTCTTCCAGCACGCGGCGCGCTTGCGCGCGAATCGCCTCCGGCTCGGCAAACAGCACGGTGGGGTCCAGGTTGCCTTGCAAGGCGACGCGGCCCGCCGTTCGCTGGCGAGCGCGCTGCAGGTTGACGGTCCAGTCCACGCCCAGCGCGTCAGCACCGGTCTCGGCCATGCCTTCGAGCCACAGGCCGCCGCCCTTGGTGAACAGGATGACCGGCACGCGCTGGCCGTCGGCCCCGGGGCGAATACCCTTCACCACGCGGGCCATGTAGGCCAGCGAAAACTCCTGGTAGATGCCATCGGCCAGCGCTCCGCCCCAGGTATCGAACACCTGCACAGCCTGTGCGCCTGCATCGATCTGTGCATTCAGATAGTCGATCACGGCCTGCGCGTTGATCTCCAGGATGCGGTGCATCAGGTCCGGGCGCGCGTAGAGCATCGACTTGACGGTGCGGAAGTCGTCCGAACCGCCGCCTTCGACCATGTAGCAGGCGAGCGTCCACGGGCTGCCCGAGAAGCCGATGAGCGGCACCCGCTGGCGGCCGTCCTGGACGAGCGCACGGCGGATTTCCGCCACGGCGTCAAACACGTATTGCAGCGACGACATGTCCGGCACGGACAGCGCCGCCACATCGGCTTCCGTGCGCACCGGCTTGGCAAAGCGCGGCCCCTCGCCTTGCGCGAACGACAGCCCCAGGCCCATGGCGTCGGGCACGGTCAGGATGTCGGAGAACAGGATTGCCGCGTCCAAGGGGTAGCGGTCCAGCGGCTGCAGCGTCACTTCCGTCGCGTACGCAGGCGACTTGGCCAAGCCGAGGAAGCTGCCGGCCCGCGCACGCGTGGCGTTGTACTCAGGCAGATAGCGGCCCGCCTGGCGCATCAGCCACAGCGGGGTGTAGTCGGTCGGCTGGCGGCGCAGGGCGCGCAGGAAGGTGTCGTTGGCGAGCGGGGCGGACATGGCGATGGACTCTTGAGGAGGGCGCCATTGTAAGGGATGGTGTTTTTATCCTTCCCTGACCCAGGCCAACCCGTCGCCAATCACGACGCAGATATCACGGCACCTTGTGCGTATCGCCCGCACGCTGCGGCGGCAGCTTGATCGCCATCGACTTGAAATCCGGGCTGGTGGTCAGTGTTCCGTGCACCACGCCGCGCGGAATCACGACCAGATCGCCCGCCCGGACTTCCCGCGGCGCGCTGTCGAGCCAGACGGTGGCCGTGCCCGACATCACGTACTGGATTTCGTCGGCGTACGTATGCGTGTGCTTGGCGACGGTACCGACCTGGACGCCCACCGTGCCGTTGGCCGCCGTGACCAGCGTCTTGGTGCGCAGCGTACCCATCTCGGCGATGACGGGGCCGATTTCGTCCGGCGTCATGCCGCCCATGTTGACGATCTGCGCCGCAAGCGGCGGTGCCGAGGCCGGAGCCGATGCCGCCGCCGGTTCTGGCACTTGCGCAAACGCGCCGACACCGGCGGCAAAGATAGCGGCAGCGGAAATCGCTCGAATCACAGCAACAGGACGATGGCGATGCATGATGGCTCCTCATGACGCGGCCGCCGTCAAGGCGCGGCAGTCCGTGTGGCGCGGTCGCTTGACCGACTCGCGGCGATTGTCGCATCGGCATGCGGCCGCGTAGACCTAGGGCGATTCCCGAGAAACCGGGGCGCCGCTCCCAAACCGGCTCGCCTATAGTGGACCGCGCCAAGCCCGCCACAAAACGACATCACAGGAGACCGGCATGACACACAAGGGAAGCTGCCACTGCGGCAAGGTCGCATTCGAAGTCGAAGGCCATCCGGAAAGCGCGATGGCGTGCAACTGCTCCATCTGTCAGCGCAAGGGCTCGCTGCTGTGGTTCGTGGCGCGCGACAAGGTGCGGCTGCTGACGCCGGAAGACAACGCAAGCACCTACCTCTTCCGCAAGCACGTCATCAAGCACCGCTTCTGCCCCACCTGCGGCATCCATCCGTATGCCGAGGGCGTCATGCCCGACGGCACGCCCATGATTGCCGTCAACGTGCGCTGTCTGGAAGACATCGATTTGGCCAGTGTGCCGGTCACCCACTTCGACGGGCGGTCGATGTAGCAGCGCGGCGCTACAGCCACATCTGCATCACGCGCTCGCCGGCCTCCACCGGCTTGCCGTTCGGCATCCACACCGCATCCAGCATCGGCCGCACGAGATCGAGTTCGGTCGACATGCCGTCCTGCCGGCCAAAGCGTGCGCTGTTGGCGGCCTGCGCTTCCACGATGCGGCGGTCCTGCTCCGCCACGCGATACAGGAACGGCCAGACGAGCCAGCGCACGGCCCAGGCCGGCGCCCAGCGGTTTTCCACATGCAGCGTGGCGAACAGGCGCGTGCGCATCTCGTCTTCGGGCGTGAAGTGCAGCGTGAAATACAGCGCACTGCCGTTGGCGTAGCGGTATTCGAGCTGGGCGGTGGAAGGCGCGGCGATACCGAAATGCGCACGCTCCATCGTGCGCGGCGATTCGAACAGGCGGTACAGCAGACCGCTTTGCTGCGGCTGGCCGGCGTAGTCGACCTGCAGGCCATCTGCCGACTGGGCGACGGTCACCGTCATCGGCTGGCGCGCGCCATGGCTGCGCACGAGACCCGGATGCACGAGATGCGTGTGCAGCGGGTCAAGAAAATTCTCCAGCGCGTCGGCGGGGCGTGCCTGCCACAGCGTGCTCCACAGAAAGCGGCGGCTGCCGGGCGGCAAGCGCTGCAGGAACGCCGGCAAGGCCGCAGGCGCAGCTTCGCCCGGCGGCCGTGCACTCATCCAGATCAGCCCGTCGTGCTCGAACACCTGCCACGCATTCACTTGCACGGCGGGCACGGCGGCGCCTGGGCACAGGCCCGGCATGGTGGTGCAGCGGCCGTCGGCGCCGAACGTCCAACCGTGGTATTTGCACTGCAGTGTCTCGCCAACGAGCTGGCCGTCGGACAACGGCACATGCCGATGCGGGCAGCGATCGTCCAGCGCAAGCAAGCCGCTGGAGGGCAAGCGCGCGAGCACCACCGCGCGGCCAAACACGGTCACGTGCATCGGTTTGTCGCGCAGGCGGTTCGCCTCGGCGACGGGATACCAGCCGCGCAGCAGCGTGGCGTTCCAGGCAGTCATAACTGAAAGCGTTGCATGATCGGCACGCCGATCCGGGTGGTGAGGGTGCGCAGCACGGCGACGGCGCGGCGCGTGGCGGGTGGCAGATGCCTGCAGTAGACGGCGCTCATCTCGATGGCCGGCACGCCTCCGCGCAGGCGCTTGAAGTGCGCGGCGCCAGCGCTCAGGTTCAACTCGGCATCGCGCGTGATGGTCAGGCGCAGCACGTGCGCCATCAGCAGGCGATACAGCCCTGCTTGCTGGGGCCACGTCGTGTCGTAGCCGACGATGGGCGCGGTCAGCAACGGCCCTTGCCCAAACACGCCGACCACCGCGCGCAGCACGCCCTGCGCATCCCGAAAACCCGCGCATTCGAGCAGCCCTGCCGCGTGCCACGCGCGAAGAAACGCTGCGGTGTAACGCGGGTTCAGCGCGGAATACTTGTCGAGATAGAGCTGCGCATAGAGCCGCTCGGCCTGCGCGAAGTCGGTGTCGGTCAAGGCGTCGTGCGGCACGAAGGTCAGCGGCGTCGCGTCGAGCAGCTTGAGGTCCCGCCGCAGATCGCGACGCAGTTCCGACACGCGCGACGCACGCTGCAACTGCAGGAACAGATAGACCTGCCGCGTGGGGATCAAATCGAAGCCGGCAGCCGTGGCGGCGCGCAGCCAGTCGGCGTGCTGGATCGTGTTGAGCGAACGCAGCCAGATCGCGCGGTCCGGCCAGCGCTCGCGGCATGTTCGCGCGAGCGCTTCCAGATCGAAGGCCGCCGCCGATGGATACAGGTTCGTACTGACCAGCCAGTTGTTGACGGCCACCGCACGGTCGAGCTGCGCATGCCGCATCCACGCATCGGCCAGGCCAATGGCGCCGCGCAGCACCGGCCGCAGCATGCGCGGCATCAATCGCTCGGATTCTTCCGCCGCATAGCGGCCGTACGTGGTGATGGGCGAGCAGACCCAGGCGTTTTCGGCATGGTCGGCGCGATCCTCACTGCCGTTGATGGTCACGGGCAGCGGCAGACCGCCAGCCTCCACCACGTCGACCTGCGTCACCAAGTTGGCGACGAACGGCTGCGACGCCTGCCCGCG
>NZ_VOSS01000018.1 GCF_007997035.1 Ralstonia sp. TCR112
CACACCGGGCGCCGGCTCGATGCAGCCGTCGAGCGTGCCGGCCAGCGCGGCGGGCAGCGGATCGTCCAGGCCGAACAGGTGGCAGCCGCTGGTCGCGCGCGGGTTGCATTCGAGCGGGCTCACGCGGCCGTCGGCCTGCCGGATCCAATCGAACGAGAGCTGCCCCGTGAAGTCGAGCTTGCGCGCGAAGTTGGCAACGAAATGGCGCACCGCGTCGATGCGCGCAGGCGTGAAGTAGAAGCTCGCGCTGGTCGACATGCGCCAGTCGGGCCGATACAGCGCGTGCGCCACGAGCCGGCCGCGATCGACCACGCTGTACGAGCAGAACTCCTGGCCTGTCACCAACGTCTGCACCACCCAGGCGCCGAGGTCGGCCAGCGGCGGCGCATCGTCGGGGATGCCGTTGCGATACAGGCGCACATGCACGCCAAAGCGCGAGAACTCCGGCTTGAGCACGACCGCCCGCCCCGCCGCCCAGGCGCGCGCTTCGTCCAGCGTTCGCACCCGCGCGGAGACCGGCACATCGGCCCCGCAATCCTGCGCCAGTTCAAGGAACGTCCATTTGCTGTGCACCGCGCGCAGCTTGTCGAAGCCTTCGGCCAGCACGCGCACGTGGCTCGGCAAGCGATGCCGATAGCGCGATACGAAGAAGACTTCCTCGCACGTCGGCACCAGCAGATCGATGGAACGCTCGCACACGATGCGCGCGAGGTCGGCCGCAAACTGCGCGGGTGCATGGCGCGGGGATGCAATGCGAAAGGTTGCCGAAACCGCCCTGGAGGCACCGCTGATCTGGCATGGAATGCTGTCGGCAATGCAGACCGTCCACCCCTGATGGGCAAAGCGGCGGGCATGGTCGAGCGCCACGGGCGCGCGGCCACCGAGGATCAGCACATTGGGCATACGGGCGGAGCGTTGAGGTCAGGCAACGTCCGCCGAAGGTGAGAGGCGCGGGGGATGTTGCCGGGGCTCCATTCTAGGCAAAGGAGCACCCGGCCCGGGCGCGTTGAAGAGGGGTGCGGCGCGTCAGGCGTTGCGCAGCTTGAACAGCCCAACCGTGCGCGCCAAACCGTGCGCCTGTTCGTTGAGCATCGACGATGCGGCGGTCGACTGTTCCACCAGCGCGGCGTTCTGCTGCGTGGCCTGGTCCATCTCGGCGACGCTGCGATCGATCTGGCTGATCCCGGTGCTCTGCTCATGCATCGCGCCGTCGATCTCGCCGATGATGCGCGCGACACGCTCGATGCCCTGCACGATTTCCTGCATCGTGGCGCCTGCGGCCTGCACGCGTTGCGCGCCGGTCTTCACGCTGGCCTCCGATGCCTGGATGAGGTCCTTGATTTCGCGGGCGGCCGTGGCGCTGCGTTGCGCCAGCGTGCGCACCTCGCCGGCCACCACGGCAAAGCCGCGGCCGTTCTCGCCGGCGCGGGCGGCTTCCACTGCGGCGTTCAGCGCGAGGATGTTCGTCTGGAACGCAATGCTGTCGATCACGCCGATGATCTCGGTAATGCGCGCCGACGACTTGGCGATCTCGTCCATGGTGCTGACGGCGCTGGAGACCACTTCGCCGCCGCGCATGGCGGCATCGCTTGCATCGCTCGCCAGGCGCGTGGCCTGCACGGCCGCATCGGCGGAGTTCTTCACGCTGGTCGTCAGCTCCGTCAACGCGGCAGAGGTTTCCTGCAGGTTGCTGGCCGAAACCTCGGTGCGGTTGGAGAGATCACGGTTGCCCGCTTCGATCTCGCCGGTGGCGGATTTCATGCTGTCGACGCTGGCGCGCACTTCCAGCAGCACTTCGCCGATCTTGTCGATGAAGGTATTGAACGACGCGCTGATCTGCGCGACTTCATCGTTGCCCACCACGGGCAGACGGTGCGTCAGGTCGCCGCCGCCGGAGCCGATGGTGTCCATCGCATCGCGCACCTGCGACAGGCGCCGGAACGACTGCGACGTGAAGAACGCGGCGATGCCCACGGCGGCCAGCGTCAGCAGCACCATGGCCACGGCCAGCGCCTTGACGACGTTGCGCAAACCGGCTGTAGCTTCAGCCTTGTCCAGCGCAATCACGAGATACCAGTCGGTGCCCTGCACGGCTTGCGCCTTGAGCAGCTTCGGCGCACCGGCCAGCTCAACCTCCAGCGGCGCCGTCGCCTTGGCCAGGTTGCCGAGCGTGTCGGCGGTGAGCGAGGCCGCCACGTCGGTGGCGGGCTTGAGCATCAATTTTGCGTCGGGGTGGGCGATCACCTGGCCATCCTTGGCGACCACGAAGGCGAGGCTCGACGGTGTCGGGTGGACCGCCGCCACCACCTCGCGCACGCCGTCCAGCGGCACGGCGCCGGACAACGCGCCGGTGGTTTCACCGTTCTTGACGAGCGGTGCCGCGAACGAAACGTACGGCACGCCGGTCGACACGTCGCCGTAGGGCTTGGTGACGAGCAGCTGGCCTGCGGCGAGGGCCTGCTTGTACCACGGGCGGACCGTCGGGTCGTAGTCCTTGGGCGTGGTGGCGCTGGTGGAGATGAAGCTCTTGTCGGTCCAGCCGATGGTGATGATGGGGAAGCCGTTGGCGTCGCCCATGTGCTTGCCGAAGCCTTGCGGATCGCCATGCTCGATCACGCCGGCGGTGGCCTTGACGGCCTGCGCCTTCGCCGCGACCCATTTGTCGATGGCGAGCGTGTTGCCGCTGGCAATGGCTGCGAGGTTCTGGTCAATCGATTCCATCGTGTTCGAACGCACGATGGAATAGGTGGCCGCGCCGGACAGCGCGAGGGCGCCGACCACGGTGGCCGATGAGATGAGGAGAATTCGGGTGCGGAGAGAGGAGATCATGTTTCTTCTAGGCCAAACGTTTTCCATGAATCTGACTGCGTACGGTATTTGCCGCAGCGCCCTCCAGAACCGACTGCTGGCTGTCGGGGCCACCCAAGCAGCTACGGCATTGCACAACCGAACTTGAGGCGGCAAAACCCGTCCCCCCGAAAGGATGGCTGCTATAAAAGGAAACGCCTTGCCTGATTGCTCAGGCAATCCACTCCCTTGAAACCGACGCCCATGCACGACGCCGTTCACATCGACCCCGCCACCGGTGAAATCCGGCTTGCCGACATCCGCATCACACCGCAGACAAAAGCCGACGACCTGCCCGCGCGCTTTACCGTCGGGCCCGTGCGATCTGTGAGCGTGGAGGGCAAAGACGTCCCTTGCCAATTCGCGACGGTGGCCGCGCTGGACGACACCACGCCCGTCACCGTCAGCCTGCGGTTTGAAGCCAATGCACTCGTCAGCGTATTCGTCGAGCTGGCGCAGCCGGTTTCGTACGACAACATCGGCGTAGTGGAACAACGCCACCGCCGTTGGATCGCCGGCAGACTGGGCAAGGACCCGGGCGGCCTGACGGACTATCCGTGGGGGAGCGCCGGCGTGGCGCAAGACAAGAGCGGCGGCGTGCATATCTTTCTGCACAACCGCAACAACACCTGGGCGCGCTGAATACGTCGAATAGGTTGTAAGACGCCCCGGCATCGGCCCGAATTGCGGCCCCGGCACCGTTTGCAGTACCGTCGCTGGCATTCCCACGGGAGCCGGGAGCCAGCGCCATGGCCGTGCTGTTCACCATCCTGAAGATTGCCGTCGTGCTGGTGCTGGTGTCGTCACTGGCCGAGGCGATCGTGTTGTCGCTGCGGAACGGCTGGGCCAACTACGATTGGAAGGCCGCCGGCGTGTCGGTGGTCGATTTCCTGGTACGCGAGTACCCACTGCGCTGGCTGCTGCCGCTGGCGTTCTGGACGCAGGGGCTGGAATGGGTCTACCAGCATCGCCTCTGGACGCTGCCGATGGACCACTGGACGGGCTGGGCCGCGTGCTTTCTCGGCCAGGAGTTCTGCTACTACTGGTACCACCGCGCCGCGCACCGCGTGCGCTGGTTCTGGTGCACGCACGCCATCCACCACTCGCCGAACGACCTGAACCTCTCGGCCGCCTACCGCTTCGGCTGGACGGGCCGGTTGACCGGCACGCTCGCCTTCTTTGCGCTGGCGCCGCTGCTGGGCATGCCGCCGCGCATCGTATTGATGCTGCTGTCGCTCAACCTGCTTTACCAGTTCTGGATTCACGCCACGTGGATTCCCCGCCTGGGGCCCCTGGAGTGGGTGCTGAATACGCCGTCGGCGCACCGCGTGCATCACGCGTCCAACCTCGAATACCTGGATGGCAACTACGGCGGCGTGCTGATCGTGTTCGACCGGCTGTTCGGCACCTACATCCCCGAACGCAAAGACGTGCCCTGCCGCTACGGCCTGGTGCACCCGATGCGCACGTACAACCTGCTGGTGATCGAATTCGCGCACTGGCGCGCGCTCTGGCAAGACCTGAAGACCGCCCGCTCGGCCGGCGAAGTGTTTGGCTACCTCTTCCGCCCGCCCGGCTGGCGGCCCGATGGCAACGGTGAAACGACGGAGGATCTGCGTCGCCGCGCCGCGCTCATTTCTGACGAGCCCGCCGTCGCCCCGGCCGTTGCTGCGAACTGAACTACGGTAAGCGCAGCGTCTGCGCCAAGTGGCCATACACCACGGCAATCCGCCGCAAGTGGCGCGATTCCGGATGCGTCAGCAGCCACAGTTCTGACTGATTGGCGTCCTGCAGATCCCGCAGCGACACCAGATCGCTGCGCGCCTGCGCCATCACCAGGGGCAGGATGCCGACGCCCACGCCCATCGCCACCATCTCGGCCGCAATCTGCAGGCTGTTGACGAAGTACGTGGGCATGACTTTGGGGAAATGCCGTTTGCGCCAACTGACCGACGGGTGATCCGGAATGGCGTCGTCAACGGCCACCCACGGCGTGCAGCCCGCTTCGACATCGGCGTAGGTGATGCCGCTCGCGCACGCGGCGTATAGCCCCACGCGAATCGAACCGACGTGCTTGCCCACCAGATGCTGCGGCGGACGACGCGTGGCCCGCACGGCAATGTCGGCATCGCGCCGGGTCAGGCTGGCCAGCTCGTTGCTCACGCGGAGGTCGTAGTTCAGGTTCGGATGCTGTGCCTGCAGCCCCTTCAACGCGGGCGCGACCAGGCCGACGAGGATGGTGTCCGTGGTGGTGATGCGCACGGTGCCCGACACCTGATCCGGCACCGCATGTACCGCCGATCGCGCGGCCTCCAGTGCCGACTCCACCTGCTCGGCCTGTTCCGCCAGCGCGTGCGCCAGGTCGCCCGCCACGTAGCCCGTGCGCGAGCGCGCAAACAGCGTGGCGCCCAGCCCGCGCTCGATGCGCTGCAACGACCGGAACACCGTGGAAGCATCCACGCCAAGCCGTTCGCCGGCCGCCGCCAGCGTGCCGGTGCGCACCATCGCCAGCACGATCTCCAGGTCTGCCGCGCTCAACCGGTATTGCGTTTGTGCAAGCATGATTTGCTGCTCCGCCTATTTCATTGGCACTGGCGCAATCCTACAGTGTCGTCACCGCCGCCGTTGGCGGCTTTCCAACCTGTTCACGAGACGATGACCATGAAGCTCTATTACTCCGCCGGTGCCTGCTCGCTGGCCGTCCATATCGCCCTGCGCGAAGTCGGTGCGCAGTTTGACCTGACCGCTGTCGACCTAGCCAAGCACCTCACCGCTGACGGCACGGATTTCTATACGATCTCGCCGCGCGGTTACGTGCCGCTGCTGGAGCTGGCCGACGGATCGCGCCACACCGAAGGCGCCGCGCTGCTGCAGTACGTGGCCGACCTTGACCCGACACAGGCGTTGATCGGCAAGCCGGGCAGCGCGCACCGCCTGGCCGTGATCGAGTGGCTCACCTTTGTCAGCACGGAGCTGCACAAAGGCTTCGGCCCGCTCTGGTACAAGGACACGCCCGAAGCCACCCGCCAGGGCGCCAAAGACAAGCTGGCCAAGCGCTTTGCCGAACTCGACGCACGCTTCGCCAAACAGCCATACCTGGCCGACACCTACAGCGTGGCTGACGCCTATGCCTTTACGGTGCTGAACTGGACGAACTTTCTGTCGCTGCCGATGGGCGCGTATCCGAATGTGCAGGCGTATATAGCCCGCGTGGCTGCGCGGCCGCACGTGGTTGAAGCGTTGACGGCCGAAGGCTTGATCAAGGCTGACGCAGCCAGCGCCGTCGCCTGATCGGTAGCCGGGGATCGGCAGGTCCTAAACAGAAACGCCGATCCCGCCCCCTACTCCGCCCAACGTTTGCGGAACGTCTTACAACACATCCCCATGTTGTAGATAGGCTCTCTCGGGGCTGCACGCGGTGCTGTCACAGGCGCGTCGCTACAATCCCACGCTTTGCGTCTTCTGCAGTCCGCAGCTCTCCCATGTTCAAGCACGTTGTTTTCGCCTTGGCCGTTGCGGCTGCGGGCATGCCGGTTCTCGCGCGCGCGGAAGTGCACGGCGCTGGGTCGACCGCCGCTGCGCCCGTCTATCGCGTCTGGGCCGCGGGATACGCCGCATCGTCGGGCGTGACGCTGAGCTACGACGCGGTGGGCTCGGGGGAAGGCCTCAAGCGCATCCGCGCAGGCGCCGTGGATTTCGGTGCGTCCGACGTGCCGCTCTCCAGCGCGGAGGCTGCAGGCGGGCCTCGTCTGCGTGCCGTCGGTCGTCACAGGTGCGGTGCCGTTCGTGAACGTGCCGGGGGTGCCGCGCGGTCAGCTCAAATTGACGGGCGAACTGCTGGCGCAGATCTTCCTCGGCAAGGTCGAGAGCTGGGATGCGCCGGAGCTGCGCGCGCTCAACCCTGGCGTAACGCTGCCCAAGCTGAAGATCCATCCCATCGTGCGCGCCGATGTTCGGGTACGACGTATCACTTCACCGATTACCTGAGCGCCGTCAGCGCCGACTGGAAAAGCACGTACGGCACCAAGTCGACGATCAATTGGCCGGCAGGCTTCACCGCCGCAAAGGGCAGCGGCGATGTGGTCAAAGCGGTGCAGGCTACGTCGGGCGCCATCGGTTATGTCGACTACAACTACATCCTCGACAACGACCTGAGCGGCGTGCAGTTGCGCAACGCGGCGGGCCGCTTCGTCGGCGCACAGGTGAGCGGCTTCCGCGAGGCCGTGATGCAAAGCGCGTGGAACCGCAAAGGCGATTTCACGGCGCCGCTCGTCAACCTGCCGGGCGCGGAAACGTGGCCGATCACCATGGGCACCTTCATCGTCGTGCCGGCAGTCAGCGCCTCGGGCCCGCGCACGCTGGCCGCGCTCAAGTTTCTGACGTGGGGTTATTTCCACGGTGACGAGCTGGCCGCGCGCGCGAAGTTCGTGCCGCTGCCCGAGCGCGTGCAGGCGATTGCGTATCGTGAACTGGCGCGCGTGACGGATACATCGGGCGCCGCCATCGGCCTGCAGAGCATGCCCGCGAACTGGGGCAAATGATCTTTGCCGGTGCAGTGTCTGCACGGGCAACAGCACCGTTTTGATGCCGCGCGGGTGGCCCCCTGAAAGCTTTGCAACAAGGCTGGATTGTTCCGACGCGTTTCCTATAGTGGTCACTCGCCGCGCAAGCAGCCCCGCGCGTCAATGCCAGAGCAACGACGGGAAGCAACCATGGGTACCGCCATCGCAAACCAGGACGAGCAGATCCAACAGATCGCACAGGACACCGGCGCACCGGCCGATCTCGTCCGCGAGCAGTACATGCAGACAATGCGCACATTGGCGGCCGACGCCAGCGTGCACGACTATCTCTCGCTGTTTGTCACACGCCGCGTGCTTGCCGCGTTCCGCCCGCGCCGCACGCCGACGCGTTAGCCCTGCCCCGCTTATTCCTCGCTGATCATCCCGACGAATGCATGCGCCGCGCGGCGCATCCATTCACGTGCGCGCTCGGCTTCAAACTGAATGCGCGCAAAGGCGTGCGTCATGCCAGAGGCCTCGATGGTGATGACCTGCGCGCCGTGCTGCACAAGGTAGTCGGCATATTGCAGGCCGTCGTCGCGCAGCACGTCGTGCGCCGCCACGATGACGACGGTGTCGGGCGGCGTATAGGCCGGTGCGCGTGCCATCAGGAAGATGCGGGGGTCCTGCTCGGCGAGCGCTTTGGCGAGGGCTTCGGCACCGATGTATTTCTCCCAGTACCAGCGCATTTCATCGCGCGTGAGGCCAGGGCCTTGTGCAAACGCGTTGTAGCTCTCGCTGCCGAAAGCGGGCGTGGTGACGGGGTACAGCAGGAACTGCGCATTGACGAGGTCAGGACGCATGGCCTGCGCAGCCTGCACCGCGAGATGGCCGCCCGCGCTATCGCCGCCAACCGCCAGGAAGTCCGGATCAAAGCCAAGGTGCACGCGCTGCCCGGCCAGGTACGCCAGTGCGTCGCGTGCATCGTCGGCCGGCACGGGAAATGGATGCTCGGGCGCGAGGCGGTAATCGACACTCACCACGGCGCAGCCCGTGTCTTGCGCCAGCAACGCGGCGAGCATGCGATGTGTTGTGCGCGGCGCGCCGACGACCCATCCCCCACCGTGGAACCACACGAGCAAACGCGGCGTTGCCACACCCTTCGGACGAAAGACGATGGCGTCGAGCGTGCGCCCGGCGAGCGGCAAGCTGAGGTCGGAAACTTCAACGCCGTCGGGATCGGGCCGATCAGATACCGCGGCAACGGCCTCGAAGCGGGCGCGCTGCGCCGCTGCATCTTCAGGCGGCGGCAAGGCGCCGAACTGTTCGGCAAGGCGTTGGTAGAACTGCAGGATTTGCGGATCGACGGCCATGATGTAAGTGGGATGCGATGACCGGCGGAGTGTAGCGCGTCGCGCTGGCTTGAAGCCTTCGATACGTCGGGACGCCGCGCCACCGCGGTTGTCACAGGGCCTTGGGGGCCGAGATTTATTTTTGCTCGGCGATGCCGAGTCGCCAGTGCTCGATCTTTGTGCAGCGGTCTTGCACGGCCGGAATGCCTGCGTTGCGCGCGACGGCCATCGCCTCGTCATTCACGATGCCGAGCTGCACCCAGATGCCGCCCACGCCCAGCGTCACGGCTTCCTGCACGACAGGCAGGACCTGTTCCGAGCGCCGGAAGATATCGACCAGATCGATGCGCTGGCCGGCGGCGGCGAGAGTCGTGGCGGCTTCGGTGAGCGAGGCATAGCAGGGCTCGCCGAGCACGTCTTCGCCGGCGTGCTGCGGGTTGACGGGCACGATGCGATAGCCGGCCTGCTGCAGATAGCGCGCCACGTCATAGCTGGGCCGCGTAGGGCGTGGCGACAGCCCGACCACAGCGATGGTCTTGGCCGACAGCAGCCGGCGCATGGTGTCTTGCTCGTCGACGTAGGAAGGATTGGCGGACATGGTGGCGATACAGATGCAATCAGGTTGTGGGCCGCTTGCATGCGGCACCCAGGTCATCGAAGCGCACGGCGGCCCGGAACGCTCCCGACGAATACGGGCCCACCTCATACGGCCCGTAGTGCACGACGATGCGGTCTCCTTGCAGCGTAAACGGAAACGCAGCGTTACGCAGATCGCGCTCCTTGAGCGCACCGCGCGGCGCCTCGGGCGCACCTTCGCGCTTGAGCGCATCGACGAGTTGCGTGTTGAGACTCTGCAGGCAGGCCAACGTAGGGTTCAGCACATCGGCCAAGGCGATCGGCTGGAAGCCCTGCGCGCCACGTCGCCAGTTCCCGGCGGTGAAGCTGTAGTTGCCGTGTGCGCCGCCGCTGTAGGCCCACACCATCCGCAAGAGGCTCACGGTTTCGCCCAGCCCGACGGCACTGATGCGGATGACGCATTCGGTGTCGTATTGATCGCACTTGCGGACACGCAGCGATTGGACCAGCGCGTCGATGGCGGCATCGCCCGTCACCGGGTAGCGCTCCGTCAGCTTGGCTTGGCCTGAGGCGGACGTGGACTCCTGATAGCGCGCCAAGCGCTTGAGCGTGAAGGGTTGACTACGGCCGCCGTCGCTCCAGGTACCGGTGGCCGTGGCGCCATCGGCCGAGAGCGCACCGGAAAGCGTACCGCCCTCGCGCACGACGGACTGACCGGCCGCATCGAACGCTTCTGCACGCTCGCGCCACACGAAGCGGCGCTCGGGCGCATTGCGGCCTTCGATGGCCCAGAAGGCACGGCCCTGAGGGCGATCATCGTAGGCCTCGCCGGTCAGCGTGTCGGCCACAGGATCCTTGTCTTTGTCCTGCTCTTTGGAAGGGGCGTCGTAGACGTTCACCCAGACATTCCAGCCAGGGCTATCGGCGCCCTTGGCGACCGTGCCCTGCCAGAAGCTGCCAGCGGGACGCTCGTGCTGCTCTTTCGTTTTTGCAAGAGGTGCAATTGGCGCGGAAGCAACAGGTGCCGAGGCGGACGGCGCACTCGCAGGCGCCGCAGGCGGAGCAGAGGCCGCTTCGGCGCCCGCCTGTGCTGTTCCGACCCCGCCAAGTGCCCCCATCAAGGTAACAAAAACGCCCGCCACCACCGACTTCTGCAACACATGGTGCATCGCATGCCTGTGCATGCCTCCCTCCTATCAACCCGATACCCAGACTAGGACACACGCCGCTGGTTCGCCGTTTTCCAAGCCCCCGGCTGCCTAAGCGGCAAACCGATGGGACTGCGCAGGTGCAGCAGGCGTTCCCTGAGCACGTCTCCCAAGCGATTTAAGACTCACACCAAGCGACCTTTACCGCGCTTGCATTCGATTGCAATCCGACACACTTTGTTACGCCTCCGGGCCACCCCGTCGCCCACAATGCCTTCGCACCCCAGCGTTTGTGTCCAATTGTTGTGCGCCATATCGAGCCTCGGACGACCCTTCCTCCGGCTCGATCACGACGACACAGTCCCCGGTGCAAAGTTACCCCCTCCTTTCGAATTGACCCCTCGAAGGGATTTCCCGTCCGCGCGGTGCTCCCCGGCCCGCGCGCTTTTTTTTTGCCTGCGCAATTCGCGCGCCTGCCCGTCCGCTCTCGGCCGCCTGCCGCGAGAAACACGCTCTTACAAAGGCAAGTCGACCCCTCGACGCCTGCCGCGTTAAATGGAGACATCCACGCGGCACAGGCCGCCACAAAAACGAGGGCTCATCATGTCCAGTGCTTCCCGTCGTTCTCCTCTCTCCGGTGTCCGGCTGCCCCATGTGTTGCGCGCGATTGGCGTTGCCGCCGTCTTGCTCGTCTGCGGTACGCAGGCCGCGATGGCCGCTGACCCGGCTTCGCGGGTGGCGCGGCTGTCGGACTTTTCGGGCACGGTAAGCTTCGCGCCTGCGGGCTCCGACGACTGGGCCGGTGCCTCGCTCAATCGCCCGCTCACCACGGGCGACCGCCTGTGGTCCGATCAGGGCAGCCACAGCGAACTCCACGTCGGCTCCACGGCGCTGCGCCTGGGCCAGAACACCGGCGCGACCCTCGTCGACCTGGACGACCGCAATACGCAGGTGAAGCTCACGCAAGGCGCGCTGTCGGTTCGCGTACGCTCGCTGCCGCCCGACCAGACCATCGAGATCGATACGCCCAATCTGGCGTTCACGCCGCAGGCGCCGGGCGAATACCGTCTCGACGTCGCGCCCGACGGCTCCAGCACGACCGTCACCGTGTGGCACGGTCAGGGCACGGCCTACGGCGATGACCGCTCTACTCCGCTGGGCGCGGGGCAGCAAATCCGTTTTGGCGGCACGGACCTCGCCGAAGTGGGCGGCACCGACAACCCGGGCCGCGACGCCTTCGACCGCTGGGCGGAGTCGCGCGACGCCCGCGAAGACGCTTCTGTTTCTGCCCGCTACGTCGGCCGCGAAATGACCGGCTACGAAGCCCTCGACGACAACGGCACATGGCGAGAAGAAGACGGCTACGGGGCCGTGTGGGTACCGCGCGCCGTGCCCGCCGGCTGGGCACCGTATCGCACGGGCCATTGGGCCTGGGTCGCGCCGTGGGGCTGGACGTGGGTCGATGACGCGCCGTGGGGTTTCGCCCCCTTCCACTACGGCCGCTGGGCGTACGTCGGCACGACGTGGTGCTGGGTGCCCGGGCCGGTGGTGCCGCGTCCGGTCTATGCGCCGGCACTCGTCGGTTTCGTCGGTGGCGGGGGCGGCGGCGGTGTGAGCTGGGGGATCAATATCTCGATCGGCTCGCCGGGTGTGGCGTGGTTCCCGCTCGCTCCGGGCGAGGCGTATCGCCCTGTGTATGCGGCCAGCCCGACCTACGTAACGAACATTAACCGCACGGTGGTGGTGAACAACGTCACGGTCAACAAGACCATCATCAACAACAACACCAACGTGACGAACATCCGGAATGTGAATCGGGTGACGTACGTCAACGCCAACAACCCCGCCGCACTGACCGCCGTGCCGGCCAAGACATTCGTCAACGGCCAGCCGGTCGGCCCGGCCATGACGCATCTGCGGCCGGAGCAATTGCGCGCGCAAATGGCGCATGCGCAGTTTGTGTCGACGCCGGCGTTGGCTCCGGTGCGCGCCAGCCTTGTCGGTGCAGCCGCCAACGGCGGGCCGCATCAATTGCCGCCGCCGCAGGCGTTTGCACGCCAGGCGATCGCAGTACGCGCGCCCGCCGCGCCAGCAGGCGGACACGATGCGTTGGCGGAACGCTTCCGCTCTCAAGGCGGCGCACTGCCGGGTGCCGGCCCTGCATGGACGGGCGGCAACGTAGGCGCGCGCGTTGCGCCGGTGCGCGGCCAACCGAACACGGGAATGCCGACCGCACCAGCGGCTGCGCAGGCCGCGGGTCTACGTTTGACTCGCGCCGCGCCCAATGGGCCCGCACATGCTGGAAACGAGCCGGGCCGACCGGCGGAACAGCGTGGCCCGAATGGTCCCCAAGGATTGATGGGCTCCCCGAATCCGCAGAGTACGCAGGCGCCCCATGGTGCCCAGCCGGGCCCCGCGCCGCAGGGTCTGATGGCCCCGGGCGCGATCAATCGCCCACGTCCGCTGCCGGGTGCCGCTGCACCGCAGGAGCGCCCGGGACAACCGCAGAGCGCGCAGGCACCGCAAGGCCCGGCTGGCATGACGACACGTCCGCCGCAGCGTGAAGGCGCCCCGGGCACACCGCGAGACGAGCATCGCGCCTTCGAGCCGCGCCCGCAGCTGCCGCAGGCCGGCACGCAAACACCACATCCCCAGCCGCAGCGCGGGGGACAGGAGCCGAATCGCTTCAATGGCAACCCGCCGCCGGCCATGCAGGAACGCCCGCACAATGAACCGCCGCAGATGCGCACACGCCCCGAGCCGGAACAGCACCGGCCGGAGCCGCACATGGAAGCGCCGCGTCCCGCACCGCAACCGCACGTCGAGATGCGCGCGCCGCAACCTCAGCCACGACCGCCTGAAGCGCGTCCACCGCAACCTCAACCACAGGCCCAACCGCCGCGGCAAGAACACCATGAAGCCCAACCGCATCCACAGGCCCATCGCGGTGAAGAGAAGCGCGAAGGTGAGCACCGTTAGGCAGTTAGCGCGCGAATCCGCAGTCGAAAAAAAAGCAGCCCTTCGGGGCTGCTTTTCTGTCTGCGCCGACCGATGACACCGGCCGGTACACACTTGCCTTAGCGCTTGCGACGCAGGCGCGCGATCGCTGCAAGCTGCGCAGCGGCCACGGCCAGTTCACTCTGCGCACGAGCCAGATCCAGATCGCTGCTTTGATTCTGCAGCGCCTCTTCGGCCGCACGCTTGGCTTCGTTCGCCTTCGCTTCGTCCAGGTCGTGACCGCGAATTGCGGTATCGGCCAGCACGGTCACCTTCTTCGGCTGCACTTCGAGAATGCCACCGGCAACGAACACGAACTCTTCGCCGCCATCTTCCTTCTCGATGCGCACGGCGCCCGGCTTGATGCGCGTGATCAGCGGCGTGTGGCCGGGCAGAATGCCCAGCTCGCCGGCTTCGCCGGGCAGTGCCACGAACTTTGCATTGCCGGAGAAGATCTCGTGCTCAGCGCTGACGACGTCTACATGAATGGTTGCCATCTCGATTCCTTTGCTCAGAAAAGCGGCTTCCTGAAGGGGCTTCAGGAAGCCAGTACTGGCGCCGGCTTACGCACGGTGCCAGACGTTGCTCTTACTGGAGCTTCTTGGCCTTCTCGAAGGCTTCGTCGATCGAGCCGACCATGTAGAACGCCTGTTCCGGCAGGTGATCGCACTCGCCGTCCACCAGCATCTTGAAGCCGCGGATGGTTTCCTTCAGCGGCACGTACTTGCCCGGCGAACCCGTGAACACTTCTGCAACGTGGAACGGCTGCGACAGGAAACGCTGGATCTTACGGGCGCGGCCCACAGCCAGCTTGTCTTCCGGCGACAGTTCGTCCATGCCCAGAATCGCGATGATGTCGCGCAGTTCCTTGTAGCGCTGCAGCGTCTTCTTCACGCGGTCGGCGACTTCGTAGTGCTCCTGGCCGACCACTTGCGGGTCGAGCTGGCGCGACGTCGAGTCGAGCGGATCCACGGCGGGGTAGATACCCAGTGCAGCGATGTCACGCGACAGCACGACGGTCGAGTCCAGGTGCAGGAAGGTCGTTGCCGGCGACGGGTCGGTCAAGTCATCGGCAGGCACGTACACGGCCTGGATCGACGTGATCGAGCCGGTCTTGGTCGACGTGATACGTTCCTGCAGCTTGCCCATTTCTTCAGCCAGCGTCGGCTGATAGCCCACGGCGGAAGGCATACGGCCCAGCAGTGCCGACACTTCGGTACCGGCGAGCGTGTAGCGGTAGATGTTGTCGACGAAGAACAGGATGTCACGGCCTTCGTCACGGAAGCGCTCGGCCATCGTCAGGCCGGTCAGCGCCACGCGCAGACGGTTGCCCGGCGGCTCGTTCATCTGGCCGAACACCATGGCCACCTTGTCGAGCACGTTGGAGTCCTTCATTTCGTGGTAGAAGTCGTTGCCCTCACGGGTACGCTCGCCCACGCCAGCAAACACCGACAAGCCCGAGTGCTGCTTGGCGATGTTGTTGATCAGCTCCATCATGTTCACGGTCTTGCCGACGCCGGCGCCACCGAACAGACCCACCTTACCGCCCTTGGCGAACGGGCAGACCAGGTCGATCACCTTGATGCCGGTTTCCAGCAGGTCCACCGACGGCGACAGTTCGTCGAACTTCGGAGCCTTCTGGTGAATGGCGCGCTTCTCGTCGGACGCGATCGGACCAGCTTCGTCGATCGGGCGACCCAGCACGTCCATGATGCGGCCCAGCGTGCCGTGACCGACCGGCACCGAGATCGGCGCACCGGTAGTCGCCACGCGCATGCCGCGACGCAGACCGTCGGACGAACCCAGCGCAATGGTACGCACCACGCCGTCGCCCAGCTGTTGTTGCACTTCGAAGGTCAGGCCCTTCTCGGCGAACGAAGCGTCGTTGCTGTCGTCCAGCACCAGCGCGTCGTAGACCTTCGGCATCGCGTCGCGCGGGAACTGAATGTCCACCACGGCGCCGATGCACTGCACGATATTTCCGTTTGCGATACTCATTTGTATCTCCAATAACTTGATTCTTTGCCGTGGCTATCAGACTGCAGCTGCGCCGCTGACGATCTCGGACAGTTCCTTCGTGATCGCTGCCTGACGGGTCTTGTTGTAGACCAGTTGCAGTTCGCCGATCACGTTCTTCGCGTTGTCCGAAGCCGCCTTCATTGCCACCATCCGGGCCGATTGCTCGGAGGCCATGTTCTCGGCCACCGCCTGGTACACCAGCGCCTCGACGTAGCGGATCAGCAGCTCGTCGACCACCGTTTGCGCGTCCGGCTCGTAGATGTAGTCCCACGAGTAGGCCTGCTTCTCGGCGTCGGTCTGCGCGAGCTTGTCGGCGGTCAGCGGCAGCAGCTGCTCGACCACCGGCTCCTGCTTCATCGTGTTGATGAAGCGGGTGTACGCCAGGTACACGGCATCGATCTGACCAGCGTTGAACGCGTCCAGCTGCACCTTGATCGCGCCGATCAGCTTTTCCAGATGCGGCGTGTCGCCCAGATGCACGACGTTCGAGACGACCTTGGCACCGACGCGGCCCAGGAACTGCATGCCCTTGGTGCCGATGGCGGTGGTTTGCGTCTCGACGCCCTTGTTCTGCAGATCGCGCAGTTGGGTGGTGACGGCACGCAGCACGTTGGTGTTCAAGCCACCGCACAGGCCCTTGTCCGTCGTCACCACGATCAGGCCGGCACGCTTGATGTCGCGCGCCACCATGAACGGGTGCTTGTACTCCGGATTGGCCAGTGCCATGTGCGCAGCCACGTTGCGGATCTTCTCGGCGTACGGGCGGGCAGCACGCATCCGTTCCTGCGCCTTGCGCATCTTGGATGCGGCGACCATTTCCATCGCCTTGGTGATCTTGCGCGTGTTTTGCACGCTCTTGATCTTGGTGCGGATTTCTTTTGTTCCGGCCATTTCTTCCTCTCCGTTCAAACCTGGTCACGCAGGCTACGCGTGACCAGTTTCGGGAATGACGCGGTTAGAACGCGGCGGACTTCTTGAAATCCTCGATCGCGGCACGCAGGGCGGCCTCATCTTCCTTCGACAGATCCTTCGTATCTTCGATGCGGTTGATGAGATCGGCGTACTTCGTCTTCAGCGTGTCGTGCAGGCCCTTTTCGAAAGCCAGGATGTCCTTCACGTCCACGTTGTCGAGGAAGCCGTTGTTGGCTGCGTACAGCGACGCGGCCAGCTGCCACACTTGCAGCGGCTGGTATTGCGGCTGCTTGAGCAGTTCGGTCACGCGGCGGCCGCGCTCGAGCTGCTTGCGGGTCGCTTCGTCCAGGTCGGAAGCAAACTGCGCGAACGCAGCCAGTTCACGATACTGAGCCAAGTCGGTACGGATACCGCCCGACAGCTTCTTGATGACCTTGGTCTGAGCAGCACCACCCACACGCGACACCGAAATACCGGCGTTGATTGCGGGACGCACACCGGCGTTGAACAGGTCGGTTTCCAGGAAGATCTGGCCGTCGGTAATCGAGATCACGTTGGTCGGCACGAACGCGGACACGTCGCCGGCCTGCGTTTCGATCACTGGCAGTGCGGTCAGCGAACCGGTCTTGCCCTTGACTTCACCGTTGGTGATCTTCTCGATGTGCTCGGCGTTCACACGCGCAGCACGCTCCAGCAGACGCGAGTGCAGGTAGAACACGTCGCCGGGGTAAGCCTCGCGGCCAGGCGGACGACGCAGCAGCAGCGAAACCTGACGGTACGCCCAAGCTTGCTTGGTCAGATCGTCATACACGATCAGGGCGTCTTCGCCGCGGTCGCGGAAGTATTCGCCCATCGTGCAGCCGGCGTAGGCCGACAGGTACTGCATGGCAGCGGAGTCCGAAGCGGCAGCAGCCACCACGATCGTGTATTCCAGTGCGCCGTGCTCTTCGAGCTTGCGCACCACGTTGGCGATCGTCGAAGCCTTCTGGCCGATTGCCACGTACACGCAGAAGATGCCCTTGCCCTTCTGGTTGATGATGGCGTCGACTGCAACAGCGGTCTTGCCGGTCTGGCGGTCGCCAATGATCAGCTCACGCTGGCCACGGCCGATCGGCACCATTGCGTCGATCGACTTCAGGCCGGTCTGCACCGGCTGGCTCACCGATTGACGTGCGATCACGCCCGGAGCGACCTTTTCGATCACGTCCGTCTTCTTGGCGTTGATCGGGCCCTTGCCGTCGATCGGCTGGCCCAGTGCGTTGACCACGCGGCCCAGCAGTTCCGGGCCAACCGGCACTTCCAGAATGCGACCCGTGCACTTGACTTCGTCGCCTTCGGAAATGTGCTCGTACTCACCCAGCACCACAGCGCCGACGGAGTCGCGCTCGAGGTTCAGCGCGAGGCCGAACGTGTTGCCCGGGAATTCCAGCATTTCGCCTTGCATCACGCCCGACAGGCCATGAATGCGGCAGATACCGTCCGTCACGGAGATGACCGTGCCGGTGTTCTTTGCGTCAGCGCCAGCCTTCAAGCCCTCGATACGGGTCTTGATCAGGTCGCTGATCTCGGAGGGGTTCAGTTGCATCGAATGCTCCTAATTCTTCAATCTGTCTGCGGGCGCGATATCGTCGATTGCATCGGCGCCTCGCGAAACAGCATTACGCGGCGGTCAGCGCAGATTGCATCTGCGTCAGGCGCGCGCGCACCGAGGTGTCGAGCACTTCGTCGCCAATCTGCACACGCACGCCGCCGATCAGCGAAGGATCGACGCTCACATGAGCCTGCAGCTTCTTGCCGAACTTGCGTTCGAGCGTGGCGACCAGTTCGGTCAGGGGCGCGCCCTCAAGCGGGAACGCACTGGTGATCTCGACGTCGGCGGCGCCTTCGCTGGCATTCCGCAGCACATGGAATTGCGCGGCAATTTCCGGTAGCAGCGACAGGCGCTTGTTGGCCACCAGCAGGCCAACCAGTTCCTTCGCCTCATGCGAAACCGGAGATTTCAGCGCCGACAGGAAGATCCCCGCCACATCGGCTTTGGAGAGCTTCGGATCATCGGCGATTGCCTTCATGTCAGGCACGGCGGCGATTTGCCCCATTTCCGACACGAGCTCAGACCATGCACCCAGATTGCCGGCCTTCGCCACGCGGAACAGCGCCTCTGCGTACGGACGGGCAACGGTTGCGAGTTCTGCCATGATTACAGCTCAGCCTTGAGTTGATTGAGCAGATCGGCGTGGACCTGCGCATTGACTTCACGCTTGAGGATCTGCTCGGCACCCTTGACGGCCAGCGTGGCAACCTGGTCGCGCAGCGATTCACGCGCGCGCACGGTTTGCTGCTCGGCTTCGGCCTTGGCTTGCGCGATGATGCGCGCGGCTTCGGCTTGGGCGTTTTGCTTGATCTCTTCGGCGCTCATCTGGGCGCGCTTTTCAGCGTCCGCGATGCGTTGCGCGCCTTCATTGCGCGCTTCGGTCAGTGCCTGCTCGACCCGCTTGTTGGCCAGCTCCAGCTCAGCCTTGCCCTTATCGGCAGCGGCCAGGCCATCGGCGATTTTCTTCGCGCGTTCGTCGAGCGCCTTCACCAGGGGCGGCCAAATGAATTTGGCAACAACCCACCACAGGATGAAGAACACGACCATCTGCGCGACGAGTGTGGCGTTCAGGTTCATGGTGTGTTCCTTTCGGTATTGAGACTACGGATCAATGCACGAAGCGGCGAGGGTCACGCGCAGCGTTCACCCAGGCCGCCTCCGGCATCATGCAGACCGAAAAGAATTACTTGATGACCGACAGCAGCGGGTTGGCGAACGCGAACAGCATGGCCACACCAACACCGATCAGGAATGCCGCGTCGATCAGGCCAGCCAGCAGGAACATCTTCGTTTGCAGCGGGTTCATCAGTTCAGGCTGACGTGCGCAGGCTTCGATGTACTTGCCGCCCATCAGTGCGATGCCGAGGCAGGCGCCGATAGCACCCAGGCCGATGATGATGCCGATACCGATGGCGGTCAGACCTTGGATGTTGGCGAGAAATGCTTGCATGATGACTCCCTTTTACGTGAAAGACTAAGAACTTGAGAACTTGGAAAAATCAAACGGAACCGGAGAACCTGAACCGCAACTACTTAGTGGTGCTCATGTGCCTGGCCGATGTACACCAGCGTCAGCATCATGAAGATGAAGGCTTGCAGCAGCACGATCAGGATGTGGAAGATCGCCCACACTGCGCCAGCCACCACGTGACCCACGAAACCCAGCGCCGACGTGTCGGCACCGAACGTCCAGACCGAGCCAAGCAGCGCGATCAGCAGGAACACCAGTTCGCCCGCGTACATGTTGCCGAACAACCGCATGCCCAGCGACACAGCCTTGGCGAGGAATTCAATGATGTTGAGGATCAGGTTGAACGGCGCGAGATACCACTTGGCGCCGAACGGTGCCGACAGCAACTCGTGCGCAAAGCCGCCCGCACCCTTGATCTTGAAGCTGTAATAGAGCATCAGGATCAGCACGGCGAACGACATGCCGAACGTGCCGTTCAGGTCAGCCGTGGCCACCGCGCGGTGGTGCGGCACGTGCACACCGAAGGTACCGAGGAGGTGGTTGACGCCGGTCACCCAGTCCACCGGGATCAGGTCGACCGCATTCATCAGCGTGACCCATACGAAGACCATCAGCGCCAGCGGAGCGATCCAGGAACGATCGCCGTGGATGATGCCCTTGGCTTGGTCGTCGACCATCTCGACGACGAGTTCAACGAACGCCTGGAAGCGGCCCGGAACGCCGGCGGTAACGCGGCGTGCGGCAATGCCGAGGACGATGATGCCGATCACGCCCATCAACACGGACCAGAACATCGTGTCCCAGTTGATGACGGAGAAGTCGACCACGGAGGCCTGCTTGCCGCCGATGCTATTGAAATTCTGCAAATGCTCCGCGATATACGCGGAAGGCGTGAGAGCGTGCTCGGCGGCGTGGCCGGCGGCTTCTGCGACTTCAGTTGCCATGATGATTCAGTCCAATATTGCGAAACATTCTTCGTGACCCGTTCCGACTCGCGCCCGATACAACCAGGTTTCCCCCGGAGATCGCGGACTGCACGCTGCTGAAACGCGCCACCTTATTCTTGCGGAGTGTCAGCGCAATGAACCGGGGCTTCTCCTGCCTCAGGTTCCTGCCGCCTGCCAACACACCCTGTGTGCCCGCCATGTCGCGGTGGGCGGGAGCCGATTCAACGCACTATCGCAGCGCGAGACCGACCCAATACATCTTGAGCGCCAGGATCAGGGTGATCAGCAAGGGCGGCCAATGCAGGCCCTTGAAGACGACCACCACGATCACCAGCAACGCGACCGTGCCGAGCACCTTGATCGCTTCACCCACCACGAGGCGGGCGATGGATTCGAACCCCTTGGCCGTCGACAGCCGCATCGCGAACCATGCCGAAGGCACCACGCACACGCCGCCGCCCAGCAGGGCAGACAGCGCAGCCTTGCCGGCTGACGCAGCGCCCGTGCCCGCGAACCAACTGCCGACATACCACCCGAGCGCACACAGCAGTGTGATGGCCACCTGGCCGAGCACGATGGAAAAGGGCGTGATACGCGAGGCCTGCAGAGCCTGCTCGCCGAACAGAGCAACCGCTTCGTCATGTGACAGCACATGCACCGGGGGCTCCGCCTTCTCCTCATCGTCCCAATTGTCGTGCTTCGGATCCTGCGCCGATTCGGGTCGGGCGGCCTTCAACGAAGCGTAAGAATCGGGCCGTTGCCGGTCGGCTGGCTGCATGGAAGAATGCGCTTTCATCATGCCGCACCGCTTTGGGTCAGGCGGATTTAAAACCGCACGATTTTACGGGACATGGCGTTCGCCAGTCAACGCGCAAGCGAATGCTCGTGCGGGCGCCTTCGACAGCACTCCGCGTGGCCGCGTTCCGTACGGCGCGCGCAATGCTGTGCTGCTGCCGGGGCGCCGAATCCGCCTGAAGGAGCGGCGCCCCGTTGATTCCATGATGGTGTTGGCGGAATGCCGCGTCGATGACGCGCGAGGTAATTGCACCAATTCCGTGCCGGGATGGTGCCCGCAAATGGCGCAATGACGACGCCTACGGCGCGTGCGTCAAACTGTCGCAGCGATTCTCAGGCAGCCTCTTCAGCGCCGTCAGGACGCAGGCGAGCCAGCAGGCCGTCGAACTCGTCGAGACTGCTGAACTGCACGGTCAACTGCCCACGGCCTTTTGCCGCCAGCTTGATCTGCACACCCAGCCCCAGTTGGTCGGCCAACTCCTCTTCCAGCCGCGCGACGTCGCGGCCGCCCTGGTGACCGCCCTTTTGCTTGAGCGATTTCAGCTCGAACGGCTTGAGCGTCGATGCCACCAGCTTTTCCGTCTCACGCACGGACAGGCGCTTGTTGACGATCTGGTTCGCCAATGTGATCTGGGTAGCACCATCGACGGCGAGCAGCGCGCGGGCGTGGCCCATGTCGAGGTCGCCGGCCATCAGCATGGTCTGCACGGGCTGGGCGAGATTCAACAGGCGCAGCAGGTTCGAGACCGCGCTGCGCGAACGCCCGACCGATTCCGCCGCCTGCTCGTGCGTGAACTGGAATTCACGCACCAGGCGCGCGATGCCCTGCGCTTCTTCTAGCGGGTTGAGATCTTCGCGCTGGATGTTTTCGATCAGCGCCATGGCGGCGGCCGATTCATCCGGCACGTCCTTCACGAGGACGGGCACTTCGGTCAGGCCGGCGAGGCGCGATGCGCGGAAGCGGCGCTCGCCCGCGATGATTTCGTACTTCGGTTTCGCGCCGTCGGATTCGACCTTGCGCACGAGAATCGGCTGCATCAGGCCTTGGGCGCGGATGCTCGCCGCAAGCTCCTGTAGCGCGCCTTCGTCCATGCGCGTGCGCGGCTGATATTTGCCGGGCTGCATCTGCTCCAGCTTGAGGACCGTCGGCGCGCCCTCCTGCTTGGCGGCTTCGACAATCTCGGCCGGGCTGCCGAGCAGCGCTTCGAGGCCGCGGCCCAGTCCCTTTTTCTTCATCGTGCTCATGTTGTTCCTCTTGCTGCTCAGGCCGGCATGTCGGCCATCTGCCGCACGCGCGCGATCATCTCGGCGCCGAAATCCAGATAGGCCTTTGCCCCCTTCGACGCCACGTCAAACGCCACGCCCGGCATGCCGTACGACGGCGCCTCGGCCAGACGCACGTTGCGCGGGATGACTGTCTTGAACACCTTGTCGCCGAAGTGCGATTCGAGCTGCGCCGACACCTGCTGCTGCAGCGTCACGCGCGGGTCGAACATCACACGTAACAAACCGATCACCTTGAGATCGCGGTTCAGGTTGGCGTGCACCTGCTTGATGGTGTTGACGAGATCCGACAGGCCTTCGAGCGCGAAGTACTCACACTGCATCGGCACGACCACGCCATGTGCGGCGCACAGGCCGTTGAGCGTCAGCAGCGACAGCGACGGCGGGCAGTCGATGAGGACAAAGTCGTAGTCGGCTTCCACCTCGGCGAGCGCAAGCTTGAGGCGGTTTTCGCGATGCTCCAGATCGACCAGTTCGACTTCGGCGCCAGCCAAGTCGCGGTTGGCGGGCAGCACGTCATAGCGCCCCGCCTCCGAGCGCTGGCGTGCCTGCGGAACCGTCGCGAGCCCAACAAGGACTTGGTAGACGCTGAATTGCAGCGCGTGCTTGTCGATGCCCGAGCCCATCGAGGCATTGCCCTGCGGGTCGAGGTCGACCAGGAGCACGCGCTGCCCTTGCGCGGCCAGCCCGGCCGCGAGATTCACCGTGGTGGTGGTCTTGCCGACCCCACCCTTCTGGTTGGCGATCACGAAAATATTCGACATGACTCCTCTGCGGTGAATGGCTCGCTACAACGTTCGCTCACGCCGACGGCGCGAGGATGACCAGGTGACGCTCGGCCGGCAACCCCGGCACGGTCAGGCGCTCGATGGCTTCGACGGTCCAGCCCGCGGGCAGACGCTCGATTTCCGCATCCGGGCGCACGCCCTTCATGGCGACCATGCGACCGCCTGGGACCAGCAGATGCCCGGCCAGATTTACGAAATCGACCAGTTCGGCAAAGGCGCGCGAGGTGATGACGCCATAGCCTGTGGCATCGGTCAGCTTTTCCACGTGGCCCCAATGCGACTGAGCGTTGGTCAGGCCAAGCTCGGCGCGGCACTGCGTCAGGAAGGCCGTCTTCTTCTGCACGATGTCGACCATCGTGACGCTGACATCCGGAAAGGCGATCGCGAGCGGAATGCCCGGCAGGCCGCCGCCCGAACCGACGTCCAGAACGCGCGGTGCGTCGCGTTGTGCACAGCGGGCCAGCTCGGCGATGCGCGATACGGCCGACAGCGAATCCAGCAGGTGATGCGTCAGCATGTCGCCGGCATCACGAATGGCGGTCAGGTTATAGACGCGGTTCCATTTGGCCAGCAGCCCTTGGTACGCCAGCAGACGATCGATTTGCGCTTCGTCCAGCGACAAGCCGAGCGCGCGGGCGCCCGCTTCCAGCTCTGCCCGGGCGTCTGTCAGTGCATTCGCCATCAAGCGGCCTCGCCTTCTGCACTGGCGCGCGGGCCGACTTGGCCTCGCAGCACGCCCTTCTTCAGGTGCACGAGCAGCAGTGACACAGCGGCAGGCGTGATGCCGGAGATACGCGAAGCCTGGCCGATGGTTTCCGGCTTGTGCTTGGCGAGCTTCTGCTGGACTTCGATCGACAGGCCGCGCACCTGCGAATAATCGAAATCGGCCGGCAGACGCGTGTTTTCGTTGGCGCCGAGGCGCTCGACTTCATCGGCTTGCCGGGCGATGTATCCGTGGTACTTGATGCCGATCTCAACCTGCTCGCGGATCTGCTCGGCCAGCAACGGGTCTTCAGCCAACGGCGCTTCGAGCGCGTACTTGCCGCCCTGCATGCCCATGAGCGTTTCGTACGTCACGTTCGGGCGGCGCAGCAAGTCGGCCAGGGCGTACTCGCGCTCAATGCCCTTGCCCAGCACCGGCTCGGCGTCTTCCAGCGGAAGCGAGGCCGGATTCACCCAGGTCGACTTGAGCCGTTCTGTTTCACGTGAAACAGCGTCGCGCTTCCGGTTGAATGCATCCCAGCGCGCATCGTCGACGACGCCCAGTGCGCGGCCCACTTCGGTCAGGCGCATGTCGGCATTGTCTTCACGCAGGCTGAGGCGGAATTCAGCGCGGCTGGTGAACATGCGATACGGCTCGGTCACGCCTCGGGTGATGAGATCGTCGACGAGCACGCCCAGATAGGCTTGGTCGCGGCGCGGCGTCCAGGCGTCCTTGCCCTGCACTTGCAGGCCGGCGTTGATGCCCGCCAGCAGGCCTTGCGCGGCGGCCTCTTCGTAACCGGTCGTCCCGTTGATTTGGCCAGCGAAAAACAAGCCGGAAATCGCCTTGGATTCCAGCGAACCCTTGAGCCCACGCGGATCGAAATAGTCGTATTCGATGGCGTAACCGGGGCGCAGGATATGGGCGTTTTCCAGCCCGCGCATCGAGTGGATCAGGTCCAGCTGCACATCAAACGGCAGGCTCGTCGATACGCCGTTCGGGTAAAACTCGTTCGTCGTCAGGCCTTCCGGCTCCAGGAAGATCTGGTGGCTGTCCTTGCTGGCAAAGCGGTGGATCTTGTCTTCGATGCTGGGGCAGTAGCGCGGCCCCACCCCTTCGATCACGCCCGTGTACATCGGGGAGCGGTCCAGCCCGGCGCGAATAATGTCGTGCGTGCGCTCGTTAGTGTGGGTCACCCAGCATGGCACTTGGCGCGGATGCATGTCCGCGCGGCCCATGAACGAGAACACCGGCACCGGATCAAGATCGCCCGGTTGCTCTTCGAGCACCGAAAAATCGATGGAACGACCGTCGATGCGCGGCGGCGTACCGGTCTTGAGGCGTCCTTGCGGCAGCTTCAATTCCTTCAAACGCGCCGACAGCGATACCGCTGCGGGGTCGCCCGCCCGCCCGCCCGTGTAGTTATTCAGCCCAACGTGGATCTTGCCATCCAGGAACGTCCCGGCCGTCAGCACGACAGCGCGTGCGCGGAACCGCACGCCGACCTGCGTCACCGCCCCGACAACGCGGTCGCCCTCAACAAGCAGGTCTTCCACGGCCTGCTGGAACAACATCAGGTTCGGCTGGTTTTCGAGGCGATGACGGATCGCCGCCTTGTACAGCACCCGATCTGCCTGGGCGCGCGTCGCCCGCACCGCCGGGCCCTTGCTGGAATTGAGGATACGGAACTGGATGCCGCCCTCGTCCGTCGCGATGGCCATGGCCCCGCCCAAGGCGTCCACTTCCTTGACCAGATGGCCTTTGCCGATGCCCCCGATGGACGGATTGCAGCTCATCTGCCCCAGCGTCTCGATGTTGTGCGTCACCAGCAGGGTCTGACACCCCATGCGCGCTGCCGCCAGCGCGGCCTCGGTGCCGGCGTGTCCGCCGCCCACCACGATCACATCGAATTCAATTGGATACAGCATGGCTTCCTCCTCGCATGGAGGCATCAAAAATTTGGAGAAGCGGAATTATAAGTCGCGCGGCTACACCGCAGTTCGGCCATGCGGCAATCGAGGCGAAATTCGCTTGGTTTTCGTGTTTCACGTGAAACATGCACCGCTTGGTCGCGATGTTTTTGTTTCACGTGAAACACATTCCGCCAACGGTCACTCACCTTTGGCTGAGCGTGCCTGCACAAAATCGATGAACACGCGCAGCTTGCCCGGCATTTGCGGCATGCGCGGGAAATAGAGATGGAAGCGATACATCGGCGGGCACCAATCTTCGAGTACCCGAACCAAGCGGCCAGCCGCCACATCGTCGGCGACGAGGTCTTCCAGCACGTGCGCCAAGCCCACGCCCTGCTTCGCCGCCTCGACCATCGCCAGCACGTCATTGGCAATGAAGCCGCCGGCCACCTCCGCTGACTGGTTGGCGCCACCGCCTGGCGCGGCAAACTCCCAGTCGTACAAGGCGCCGCTGCTGGGAAAGCGGTATCGGATGCAGCGATGGCCGCGCAGTGCGTCCGGCGATTCGGGCGTGCCATGCGCTTGCAGATACGCCGCACTGCCCACCACGGCGATGCGGCGCGGTGGCCCAATCGGCACGCCGACCATGTCGCGCTCGACACGCTCGCCGAAGCGGATGCCGACATCAAAGCGGTCGGCGACGATGGCGGACAGGCCGTCGTCCACCGAGACCTCCAGTTCGATGCGCGGATAGCGCGCGAGGAAATCGCCCAGCACCGGCCGCAGCACCGCCTGATACGCGACGCGGGAGGCCGTCACGCGCAAGGCGCCGCGCGGCTCTGTGGCGCGCTCCCCCACTTCGGCCATCGCGCCGTACAGCGCATCGAGGCTCGGCCGCACGACCGCGAGCAAGGCTTCGCCCGCTTCCGTGGCACTGACCTGCCGCGTGGTCCGCGCCAACAATTGCGCGCCGAGCGCGGACTCCAACCGCCGGATGGTCTGCGACAGCGCAGACGTAGAAACATCCAGCGCTGCGGCCGCCTGCGTGAAGCTCCCCGCCTCAGCCACGCGGCGCAGCGCATCCAGCGCGGGCAGCAGGTCCGGATCGATTGTGAATTCTGTCTTCATAGTGCATCCGATTCTATCCACTTAATCGGCGCGACCGCGCTGCCTAGACTGGCGACTCCTCTCCCTGACCTGACAAGGACATCGCCATGCAGACACGACAACTCGGTCAATCCGACCTGCACATCTCTCCACTCGGCTTCGGCACGTGGGCCACGGGCGGCGGCAACTGGGAATATGGCTGGGGCGCGCAGGACGATCGCGATTCCATTGCCGCCATCGCCGCCGCTGCGGACGCCGGCATCAACTGGATCGACACGGCTGCCGCCTATGGGCTGGGCCACGCGGAAACGGTGGTCGGCCGCGCGCTGCGCACGTTGCCCGCAGAACGGCGCCCTTATGTGTTCACCAAAGGCTCGCTGGTGTGGGATGCGCAGGGGCGGATTTCGCATTCGCTCGACCCGGCATCGCTTTCACGTGAAATCGACGAGAGCCTGCGCCGCCTGAACGTCGAGGCGATCGACCTGTACCAGATTCACTGGCCGGCCTTCCCGCCCGGGGCGCCGGAGCAATCGGTCGAAGCCGCCATTGGTGCGCTGGCGGAGGCACGCCGCGCCGGCAAGATCCGCCATATCGGCGTGTCAAATTTCGATGCGGCGCAAATGGAACGCGCCCGCTCGGTCGCGCCGATCGCCTCGCTGCAACCGCCCTACTCGCTGCTGATGCGCGGCATCGAGGAATCCATCCTGCCGTACACGGCGGCACATGGCATTGGCAACATCGTCTATTCGCCGCTGCAATCGGGACTGCTGTCGGGGCGCATGACGCGCGAGCGCATCGCCGCGCTGCCGGCCAATGACTGGCGCGCGCAGCGCAGCCCCGAATTTCAGGAGCCGAATCTGACGCGCAACCTGGCGCTGGTGGAGGTGCTGCGTGGCGTCGGCGCCCGGCATGGGCGCACGGCCGCCGAAGTCGCCATCGCGTGGACGCTGCGCAACCCGGTGGTGACGGGCGCCATCGTCGGCGTGCGACGGCCGGATCAGCTCGACGGCCTGCTCGGCGCGGCCAGCCTGAAACTGACGGATGCGGATCTCGCGGAAATCGACGCCGCGCTGCCGGAAACCACGGCGTCGCCGGTGCCGCAAAGCCTCGTCAACGCTTGAAACTTGCTCCGCTAAACAAAGCAAAACGCACGGCGCGAACCGTGCGTTTTGCGTGGGCCGATGACGTTGGCTACATCGTCAGTTCTGCAACTTCCACTTGCCGTCCTTGATCTCGACCATGACGCGCGAGCGCTGGTCGAGACCAAGGTGGTCCTTCGCGTTCATATTCATCACGCCGTGCGAGATCGCCAGATTGGTCGTCGTCTCCATCGCGTCGCGCAATCCCTTGCGGAACGCCGGCGTGCCGGGTTGGCCCTTTTTCAGCGCTTCCGGCATCGCATTGGTGAGCAACAAACCGGCATCCCACATGTGGCCGCCGAAGGTGGAGACTTGTCCGCCGTACGTCTTCTCATATGCCGTCTTGTACGCCAGCGCCGGCTTCTTCACCGGGTTGCTGTCCGGCAGCTGCTCGGCCACGAGGATGGGGCCCGCCGGCAGGTAGGTGCCTTCGCAGTCCTTGCCGCACACACGCAGGAAGTCGGCGTTCGCCACCCCGTGCGTCTGATACAGCTTGCCCTTGTAGCCCCGCTCTTTGAGCGCGCGTTCGGGCAGCGCGGCCGGCGTACCTGAGCCTGCGATCAACACTGCATCCGGATTGGCCGCCATGATCTTCAGCACCTGGCCCGTCACCGACGTATCGGTGCGCGCAAACCGCTCGCTGGCGACAACCTTCAGCTTGCGCAGCCCCGCCACCTTGTCGAACTCCTGCGCCCACGAATCGCCATAGGCATCGGCAAAGCCGATCAGCGCGACGGTCTTCACGCCATGGTTTGCCATGTGCTCGGCAATGGCCGTCGCCATGTGCGAATCGTTCTGCGGCGTCTTGAAGACCCACGTGCGCTTGGCGTCCATCGGCTCGACGATCCGCGCGGAGGCGGCCAGCGTGATCATCGGCGTTTCGTTCTCGGCCACCACGTCGACCATCGCGAGGGAGTTGGGCGTGACGGTCGAACCGATCACCAGGTCGACCTTGTCTTCGGTGATGAGCTTGCGCGTGTTCTTGACGGCGGTGGTCGTGTCAGACGCATCGTCGAGCACGATGTACTCGACCTTCTTGCCGGCGATTTCCTTGGGCAGCAGCGCCACGGTGTTCTTCTCGGGAATCCCCAGCGACGCCGCCGGCCCGGTGGCCGACACCGTGATGCCGACCTTCACCTGGGCGAATGCCGTACCGGCCAACAGCGCCGTCGCGGCGAGTGCAATGCGGGATGCGCGCGATACCTTCATGCCGTCTCCTGAGATAGGTCGAGCGGGTCTGCGCCCGCCCTGAATCTGCGATTGACCGACCGATGGGTCGGGGATGAACGAGTCTAGAAGGAGTCACGCCACGCGGGCAAGGGGGAGATACCCCGAACCTTAACGTGTTCACGACCTGGGCGGATTCAGCCCACGCGATACACCCGGCCGCTCTGCACGCCTTCCACGCTGCGCCGATACGCCAACGCCGCGCGCGCTGCCGAGACCGGCTCGAAACCCGGGAAGAACGGGCCATATGCTTCCATCGATTCGGTCAGCACCGTCGGGCTCACCGCGTTGATGCGGATGCCGCGCGGCAACTCGCACGCAGCGGCGCGCACAAAACCTTCCACACCAGCGTTCACGGCGGTTGCGTTGGCGCCCTGCGCGATCGGCTCCTGGCCGACGATGCCGGTCGTGAGCGTGATGGAGCCGCCGTCGTTCAGATAATGCTGACCGACCAGCGCCAGGCGCACCTGGCCGAGCAGCTTGTCCTGCAGGCCAACGTTGAAATCCGCGGCCGTCATCTTGGTCAGCGGCCCGAAGAACAGATTGCCCGCGGTGGAGACGATGGCGTCGACGCGGCCAAGCTTGTCGAACAGCGCCGCCACGCTGTCTGCGTTGGTGATGTCGACTTGATGCTCGCCCTGCGTGCGGCCGACGCGGATGATTTCGTGCGTACCGCCCTGCTCCAGTTCTGCCACCACGGCGCGGCCCAGTGTGCCGCTGGCGCCAATCACGACGATTTTCATGCTCTGCTCCTTCGCAAATCCGGTTGGAATGGCGCCTATTCTTGGCCGAACCCCTCATGCGATAAAGCCGTGATACCTTCGGGCATTCCAAATCAATGGTTCGGAATATGGACAAGCTGCGCAGCATGGAGACCTTCGTTGCCGTGGTCGAAGGCGGCAACTTCACCGAGGCGGCGGCGCGGCTCGAGATGTCCGCGGTGATGGTCGGCAAATATGTCAGCGCGCTGGAGACGCAACTGGGCGCACGCCTGCTCCAGCGCAGCACGCGCCGCCAAAGCCTGACCGACGCCGGCCGCGTGTTCTACGAAGATGCCAAGCGTGTGCTGGAACACGTGCGCTGGGCGGAAACCTCCGTCGAACGGTTGCGCGCGTCGCCTTCGGGCACGCTGCGCGTGAGCGCGCCGACCACGTTCGGCGCGTGCGTGATTGCGCCACTGGCCGCGACGTTCCAGCAGGCACATCCGCAGGTGCGCGTGGAGTTGAACCTCAGCAACAGCATGGTCGATCTCGTCGACGAAGGGTTCGATCTCGCCATCCGCATCGGCCCGCTGGGCGATGCCGATCTGGTGGCCAAGCCGCTGTGCGTGTATCGCATGGTCATTTGTGCGTCGCCGGAGTACCTGGCGCGGTACGGCCGACCGGAAACGCCGGCCGACCTGCCGCAGCATCGCTGCCTGTCGCACATGGTGTGGAACAACCGCAATGCGTGGCAGCTTGCCGGCTGGAGCGGTGCGACGCCCTGGCGCGACGACCCGGCCTTCACATGCAACGACGGCCATGGCTTGCGCGCGGCAGCGGTTGCCGGTGCCGGCCTGCTGCTGCAGCCCGAAGTGCTCGTCGCCGAAGACCTCGCCAGCGGCCGACTCGTGCGCGTACTGCAAGCGTATGCGCCCGAGCCGCGACCGATTCATGTCGTGTATCGGCAGGATCGGCGGCCGCTGCCGAAGCTTTCCGGTTTTGTGGAGCATTTGCTGGAGCAGGTGCCCACGTTCGCCCCCGCATCGGCGGCACAATAGCGCCCATGAACCCCGAAGACCTCCAACGCCTCGTCACCACGCAAATGCCCTTCGGCAAGTACAAGGGCCGCCTGATTGCCGACCTGCCGGGCCATTACCTCAATTGGTTTGCGCGCGAGGGCTTTCCGCCGGGGCAGATCGGCCGCTTGCTGGCGCTGATGCAGGAGCTGGATCACAACGGCCTGAAGGGTCTGCTCGACCCATTGCGCCGGGGCCGCTGACAACGCGATCGATCAGTCGCCGTTGATGTACCGCAGCAGCCCCGTCGCCAACGCATCAAACACGACGCGGCAGCGCGGGCTGTCACGCAGGTCTTCGTGCATGGCGAGCCAGGTGTCGAGCGAGAGGGAAATCTGATCGCCAAAGAGTCGAACCAGATCTGCGTTGCGCCGCACCAGGCCAATCTGGCAAAAGCCGATGCCGAAGCCCGCCCGCAGTGCGGCAATCGCCGCCAGATCACTGTCGGTGCGCAGTGCGAAGCGGTTGCGTTGAATCCACGGGAACTGCGCCCGCACGCTACGCAGGAACGCGTTCTCTTTGTCGTAGCCGATCAACGTGTGGCCAGCGAGTTCTTCCACCGTGGTTGGCGTGCCCCGCTGTGCCAGATAGCGCCGGTGCGCAAACAGCCCCAGTTCAATGCTGCCGATGTGCCGCGCGACGAGCACGCCCTGGCTCGGTGGCTGCATGCGCACGGCGATGTCCGCCTCGCGGCGCAGCAGGTCTTCCATCCGATTTGATGGCACCAGTTCGAGCGTCAGCTCCGGATAGGCCGCATGCAGATCTGCGAGGATGGGCGGCAGCACCTCCACCGCCACCACCTCGCTGGCGGTGATGCGCACGGTGCCGCGCACGCCCTCGCCCTGGCTGGACGCGGCGCGCAGCAAGGCGGCGCTCGTGGCTTCGAGCGATTCCGCAAATGGCCGCAGCGATAGCGCAGCTTCTGTGGGGCTCAGTCCCTGCTGCGTTCGGATGAAGAGCGACATGCCCAGCGCCCGTTCGAGCGCATCGACATGCCGTCCCGCCGTGGGCTGCGTCAGCCCCAGTGCGCGGGCGGCGCCCGACAGCGACCCTTCTCGCACAACAGCAAGAAACGTCCGATACAGCTCCCAGCCGGGCTCAGTTCCGCTCATACAAATTCGTATAGCCGCACGCTCATCATCAACAATTCCATTGAAGCACAGTCGCGCCCAGAATGCGTCCATCGCAACGCTCTCACACACCTCAGGAGCACGGTCATGGAACAGGCAAACCAACAGGCAAAACGCATCGCATTGGTACTGGGCGCCACCGGCGGCATCGGCGGTGAAGTGGCACGTCGGCTGGTGGCACGCGGCTGGCATGTGCGGGCGCTGCACCGCAATCCGGATGCGCTGACGAACCGCAACGCCGCGTTCGAATGGATTCGCGGCGACGCGATGGTGCGCGAAGACGTGGTCGGCGCGGCGCAAGGCGCGGAACTGATCGTCCACGCCGTCAACCCGCCGGGCTACCAGAACTGGGCCGGGCTGGTGCTGCCGATGATCGACAACACCATCGCCGCCGCCCGTGCTTCAGGCGCGCGCATCGTGCTGCCGGGCACGGTGTACAACTTCGCGCCGGACACGTTTCCCGTGCTGCGCGAAACGAGTGCGCAGGCACCGCTCACGCGCAAGGGCAAAATCCGCGCAGAGCTGGAGCGCCGCATGCAGGCCGCCAGCGCCGACGGCGTGCGCAGCCTGATCGTGCGTGCCGGCGATTTCTTCGGGCCGCAAACCGGCAACACGTGGTTTGCCGGCGCGCTGGTCAAGCCGGGCAAGCCCGTCCGCACCGTCACGCAGCCCGGCGCCGCGGGCATCGGCCATCAATGGGCGTACCTGCCGGACGTGGCCGAAACGATGCTGCGTCTTGTCGAGCAAGGCGACCGCCTGCCGGACTTTGCCGTCTATCACATGCGCGGTCACTGGGATGCCGACGGCACGCAGATGCCCGCTGCGATTGGCCGCGCGGTGGGCCGCCCCGTCAAAACGCGCGCATTCCCGTGGTGGCTGATGCCGGCGCTGGCGCCGTTCTCGGAGATGCTGCGCGAGATGCGCGAGATGCGATACCTGTGGCAGCACCCGGTGCGCATGGACAACGCCAAGCTCGTGCAGGCACTCGGCGCCGAACCGCACACGCCGTGGGACGAAGCCGTGGGCGCGACGCTGCGCAGTCTAGGCTGCCGCTGAAACCCGGGCCGCCGTCGCCAGGAAGTGCGCAAGATCAGGCGTGCGCTGCCCGGCCACCTTGGCGAGGTCGTCCCACCGGCGCAACTGCAGCGCATCGGCAGCGTACGGACGCTGCATGAAGGCCTCGGCTTCCTGCGCCGAAAACACACCACCCTGCAATGCCAGGCTCCGTACGGAATCGGCTGACAGGCGCGCGTAGTAATGCGCATCCATCGCGCACAGGCAGCGCTTGGCATCCACATGCAGGCGGATCGGCTCGAGCACGGCATCGGGAAACGTCGCACGCAGAAACGGCAGCGCAAAGTACTGGTGCTGATCGTCAATGCCGTGGGCGGTCGGCGTCTCGCCCTGCAGGTTCAGCAAATGACCGAGGTCGTGCAGCAGCGCCGCCGTGATCAGCGCATCCGACGCGCCGGCCGCCTCCGCCAACGCCGCCGTCTGCAGGGCATGTTCGAGTTGCGTGACGGGCTCGCCGCTGTAGGCAATGTTGCCGTGGCGGTCGAACAGTGTGCGGATGTCGTCGAGACTCAGGGCCATGATGCTGCGCGGGCAAATGCAGAACCCTGCAGCGTAGCGCGCCCGCGAGGCAACACGGTGACAACGCACCGCGCATTAGCCCGCGTGATCGGCGCGATTAGAAAGTTTGGTTGGGAATGCACGGCGCGCGGCCTTATCTTCAGTGCCTTCCCACACATCGGAGCGCATCATGCTCGCAGGACACGCCGTACAGGTCACGCAGGCGCTGGAACAGGTCGCGGACTATTGGTCGCCGCGCGTCGTCGGCCAGGTCAACGACCAATACATCAAGGTCGCCAAGCTCAAAGGCGAGTTCGTCTGGCACGACCACCCGAATGAAGACGAGCTGTTCTTCGTGGTCTACGGCCGGCTGAAAATCGCCTTCGAAGATCGCGCCGATGTGCATCTCGGCCCTGGCGAATTCTGCGTCGTGCCGCGCGGCGTGCGTCACTTTCCGGTGGCCGACGAAGAATGCGGAATCATGCTGATCGAAACCGTGACCACGCAGCACACGGGCGATGTCGTTACCGAGCGCAGCGTGGCGCTCGAGAAGCAACTCAACGGATGAAGGCGTCGTAAGTCGTCTTCAAAATCAACGCCAGCACCACCACGATGAACACCTTGCGCACGAAGCGGCTGCCGTGCCGCAGCGCGAGGTGGCTGCCGACCTGATTGCCGGCGACGTTGGCGACTGCCATCACACTGGATTCGCCCCCGTATCTCCGGACACCGCCTCATACTTGAGTTGATGATTCCGTCCTGCGCCTGAACTTGCGTGGCGAGGGATATTTCAGCGCGCTATGGGGATGCTGCTCGTTATAGTGCTGTCCCCCGGCAATGATGGCGAGCGCGCGGAATCAAATAAGAAAATGCCTACGAGGGTAAATTATCGTCAACCGATTTGACATTAATTCTTCAACCCCATTATTGTTCCAATTTCAAGAAACCCTGCCAAAGCAAAAGCGGGAGATAAGTCCCGTTATTCTCTATATACGTGGCATAGCCATCTGTTTCGCCGCAACAGAGATAAAGGGACCATGAAGCAAGTTCGCGATAGGCACTAGGACGCGATGATTCTCGGCGAGTCAATTCACCTTTAGGAACAACGAATGGAGCAGATGCAGCGAATACTTAAGAGCAAGTCTTGACCCTGTCCCGCTATGTAAGGGTGGTAGTGGCGATCTCTTTGGAAGTCTGGCCGCCAGCTTATATATTCTGGACGAGATTTTTGAAAGAAGCGACGTTGCTTCGAAAGATTTCAAGCTTTCTTGCGACGGCATCCGGTCCAAGCATGAGTACGTCGAAAGCTATTCGGATGTTGGAACCCTACGGCAACCGCCATGACTATCCACTTCTTCTTTGTGCTCAAATGGCTCATTCCCGAGCTGAAAGGTCTTTCGCGAAGCAACATCGAGTCCATGGTGGAAATTGCAAGACAATCTTCCATCCCTCGCATCAGAAAATATGGCGGATATAGCTTTGCCGCATCCTTTTTCACTCCTCCAATCTTCTTTATCGCCATATTCACCAAATTGAATCTAACTTTTGGGAAAATGCATTTCATTTTCTATGGATTGGCCATTCTTTTCTCGACCCTCTCCGTCTTTCTTCTGACGTCAATTTTCTATTCCCTCATTCTCAAGCCAGCTATCCATGCCCAGTCGAATAAAAAATCACGCTGCCCACAGCCATCAGACTAGCCAATCCGGCAATGGCTTGGTACCACCTCTTACCATCTTTTGCCTAGCACTCGCGAGCACAGCGCAAGCAACGAGTCTTCTCGATGCAGTCAACGCAGCCCGGGATTTTGACGTTGGCATTGCAGCGGCCCGGAACGCAGTTAGCTGGCCGCGAGAAGCGGTGTCAGGGCGTTGCCGGCCTTCTCCCGCGCGGCAAATCGACGGCAACTACGCGAAGCAAGACCGGCCAGATGCCACCTACGCTAGCACTGTGCGGCGGCATGGCTACTCCGCGAGCATCACACAACCCTTTTTTGATCTTTCGAGAATCGCGGATTTCAAACGCGGCAACGCACTCGCGGCCCAAGCAGAAGCCGAGTTTTCCAAAGCACAACAAGAATTGATCACCCAAGTTTCCAATGCATATTTCGACGCGCACCGCCTGGAGACAATCCGTCGAGCCGACAGGGTGATCATGCTAGATCGCCGCAAGACAATTGAAGTGTCCCCAGATCAGGTCTGGACTGCGACTTAACGCAAAAATGCGTCGTAAGCGGTCTTCAAAATCAACGCCAGCACCACCACGATGAACACCTTGCGCACGAAGCGGCTGCCGTGCCGCAGCGCGAGGTGGCTGCCGACCTGATTGCCGGCGACGTTGGCAACCGCCATCACCAGGCCGAGCTGCCACCAGACGTGCCCCTTGGCGGCCAGCAGCAACAGCGCAGCCACGTTGGTCGCCAGGTTGACGATCTTGGTCGACGCCGACGCGTGCAGGAAGTCGTACCCGAACACGCGCACGAACACAATCATCAGGAAGCTGCCGGTGCCCGGGCCAAACACGCCGTCGTAGAAACCGATGGCCGCGCCCGCCAGCAATGCCGCCGCGCGCTCGCGCCAGCCCTTGAGGCTGGGGGCGTGATCGGCGCCCAGGTTTTTCTTGGCCACCGTGTAGACGAGCAGCACCGCCAGCACGAACGGCAGCGCACGGCGCAGCGGCTCGGCCGGAATATGCGTCAGCGCCCACGCGCCGAGCAGCGAAAACACAAACGCCGTGACCACCGCCGGCGCCGTCGCGCCCCAGTAAATGCGCACCGTGCGGCCGTAGCGCACCGCCGCCGTCGCCGTGCCCGACATCGACGCGACTTTGTTGGTGCCGATGAGCGTGGCGGGCGCGATGTTCGGATACGCCGAGAACAGTGCGGGGATCTGCACCAAGCCGCCGCCACCGGCCACGGCATCGATCAGGCCAGCCAGAAAGCCGGCCACGGCGAGCAAAGCGAATTCCATCAGGAGAAATGAAACAGGAAGGATTAGCCCAGCGACTTGGGCGAGGGGCGTGCGCTGCGCCGCCAGCAACCCGATGCGTCGGGCGCAAAGCCGAGCGCTGCGGCGTCTTCCGCCGAAAGCGCCGCGGGCGGCAGCAGGACGTGGAGTATGCCATGTGCCCTGGCGTACTCATTGACGGCCGCCAGGGCCGCATCGCGCGTGGCCGTGTCACCGGAAAGCACCATCACGCCGACGGGCAACCACGCCACCAAACCGCCCAGCGCCAGATGCGGCACGAGCGTGATGGGCGCCGCCCCGGCCAGCTCTTCACCCATTTCAACGAGGAAGCACGGATGCACGCTCGGATGGGCGAGCAGCGTATCGACGGCATGCGCCACGTGCAGCGGCGAGGCGGTCGACGCGACGGCGGCCAGCAGGCGCGGCCGGTCTTCGGGTGTGGCAAGGCGAGTGGAGAACGTCATGGGGGCTCAGGCGAAGGCGCCATTGTCATGCAGCGCGCGCATAGGCGTCGACACCGAATGCATTTCTCTTGTGAATAAGCGCGAACCAGAATGGATGCGTCACCCCACGGAGCCCGCCATGGCCGATCCGACACACGCCCTCACCCTGCAATTGCTGCAGTCGCTGGCCGAGCGCCCGCGGCCCTACGCTGAAGTGCTGGAAACGTGGCGGACGTCGTGCCCGCGTTTGTCGATCTGGGAGGATGCCTGCATCGACGGGCTGGTGGACTGCGTGCCCGATTCCGCGCCGGGGCTGCAGTTGGTGACGGTCAGCGCACGGGGCCGTGCGCTGCTGGCCGGCGCCCTCGCAAAAGGCGAGCGCACAAACTAAAAGGCCCTGCCGGGGATCGCCTGGCAGGGCCTTCATTTATTTTGCATCTCCACCGTACATGCGGTGTGTGCTGTCGTCTCCTCGCTCCCGCCTCATTTATCTCGTGCGAAAACCGTAACGCGACTGTAAAAGATGCACCGCAATGCAGCAACTAGAGCAAACCCTTACGGTGCATGAGGCACCAAGTTCAGCCGTTCGGGTGAAATTTACCGGTATCTTCGCGCATTGTGGCGTCAACGCCGCAACCAAGGCACGCGCGCCGCAATTTCGCCCATGATGCCGCGGCGGAACGTCAGCACGCAGATCACGAAGATCGCGCCCGTCACCGTGGTGACCGATTCGCCGAGGATATTGAACCCGTCGATGCCGGTAGCGCCGGCCAGGAAGCTGCCGATGTCGCCGAGCTTGTTTTCCAGCGCGATCACCAGCGCGGCGCCCAGCAGCGGGCCGGACAGGATACCGAGGCCGCCCACCAGCGTCATCAGGATGACCGAGCCGGACATCGACCAGTGCACATCGGTGAGCGTCTCGAAGCCGAGCACCAGCGTCTTGAGCGAGCCGGCCAGGCCCGTGAGCGCCGCCGACAGCACGAAGGCCAGCAGCTTGAAGCGATCGGTGTCGTAGCCGAGGGACGTGGCGCGCGGCTCGTTCTCCTTGATCGCCTTGAGGATCTGCCCGAACGGCGAGTGGATCGTGCGCACGATCAGCAGGAACGCCGCGACCACGATCACGAGCACCACGTAATACAGCGTCAGGTCCGACGACAGGTCGAGCACGCCGAACAGCTTGCCGCGCGGCACGCCCTGCAGGCCGTCTTCGCCGCCGGTGAACGGCACCTGCAGGCAGAAGAAGTACAGCATCTGCGCCAGCGCCAGCGTAATCATCGCGAAGTAGATGCCCTGACGGCGGATGGCGAGCAGGCCCACGATCAGGCCGATGAACGCGCCGGCCGCGGTGCCGGCCAGCAAGCCGAGCTCGGGCGTGACGTGCAAGTCGCGCATCATGTAGCCGGCCACGTAGCCCGCGCCGCCAAAGAACGCCGCGTGCCCGAACGACAGCAGCCCCGTGTAGCCCAGCAGCAGATTGAACGCGGACGCAAACAGGACGAAGCACAGCAGCTTGGCGACGAACACCGGATAGGCGCCCACCAGCGGCGCGGCAATCAGTGCCACCAGCAGCAAGCCGTACAGGACGTATTTGAGGGAAGAAGAGTTGGTCATGTTGGCCGCGCCGCTCATTTCTCTTTACCGAACAGGCCCGCCGGACGCACCAGCAGCACCAGCACCATGATCACGAACACCACGGTGGACGACGCCTGTGGATAAAACACCTTGGTCAGCCCCTCGATCACGCCCAGGCCCAGCCCGGTGACGATCGAACCGAGAATCGACCCCATGCCGCCGATCACCACCACCGCAAACACGGTGATGATCATGCTCTGCCCCATCAGCGGCGAGATCTGGATGACTGGTGCCGCCAGCACGCCCGCAAACGCCGCCAGCGCCACGCCAAAACCGTAGGTGAGCGTGACCATCAGCGGCACGTTCACGCCAAAGGCTTCGACCAGCTTCGGGTTCTCGGTGCCGGCGCGCAGGTACGCGCCCAGCTTTGTCTTCTCGATCATGAACCACGTGGCGAAGCACACCGCCAGCGACGCCACCACCACCCACGCGCGATAGTTGGGCAGCATCATGAAGCCGAGGTCGGTGGCGCCCTGCAGCAGCTGGGGCGTGTCATAGGGCAAGCCCGAGACGCCGTAAATGGCGCGGAACACGCCCTCGATGACGAGCGTCACGCCCAGCGTGAGCAGCAAGCCATAGAGGTGATCGAGCTTGTAGATGAACCGCAGCAGCGTGCGTTCTATCACCACGCCCAGCAGGCCGATCACCAGGGGCGAGAGCACCAGCATCGCCCAGTACGGCACGCCCAGGTACGAGAAGCCCATCCACGTGAGCACCGCGCCCAGCATGAACAGCGCCCCGTGCGCAAAATTGATGACGTTGAGCAGCCCGAAGATGACCGCAAGGCCCAGGCTCAACATCGCATAGAAGGAACCGTTGACCAGACCCAGCAACAGCTGGCTGAGCATGGCTGGTAGCGGAACGCCGAAAATTTCCATCGCGGTCAGGAGAAGAACGCCAACACAACGTTGATGGCGCCGCCCTCCACACGGACGGCGGCGCCGGATTGCCTACGCTTTTACTTCTTCATCAGCGAGCACTTCGACTCGGCCGGCGTGGTGAAAGCCTGCTCGCCCGGGATCGTCGCCACGACCTTCAGGTAGTCCCACGGCTTCTTCGATTCGGCCGGCGACTTCACCTGCAGCAGGTACATGTCGTGGATGGCACGGCCGTCCTGGCGGATGGTGCCCTTCGTGTAGAAGTCGTCGATCTTGGTCTTCTTGAGCTGCGCGATGACCTTGTCCGGATCGTCCGTGCCGGCAGCGGCCACGGCCTTGATGTAGTTCGACACCGCCGAGTAATCCGCCGCCTGCAGGCTGCTCGGCATCTTCTTCATCTTCATGAAGTAGCGGTTGGCGAACTTGCGCGTGGCGTCGTTCATGTCCCAGTACCAGCTGTCGGTCATCAACAGGCCTTCGGCCGTCTGCAGACCCAGGCTGTGCACGTCGTTGATGAACATCAGCAGGCCGGCGATCTTCATCGACTTGGTGATGCCGAATTCCTTGGCGGCCTTGATCGAGTTGATCGTGTCGCCGCCGGCGTTGGCCAGGCCCAGGATCTGCGCCTTAGACGACTGCGCCTGCAGCAGGTACGACGAGAAATCCGACGCCGACAGCGGGTGCTTGACCGAACCCACCACCGTGCCGCCGTTGGCCTTCACCACGGCCGTGGTGTCGTTCTCCAGCGAATGGCCGAAGGCGTAATCAGCGGTCAGGAAGAACCACGACTTGCCGCCCTGCTTGACCACCGCGCTGCCTGTGCCCTTGGCCAGCGCCACCGTGTCGTATGCATAGTGGATCGTGTACGGCGTGCACTCTTCGTTGGTCAGGCGCGCCGTGCCCGCACCGATGTCGATGAACACGCGCTTCTTCTCAGAGGCCACCTTGTTCATCGCCAGGCCCGTGGCGGAGTTCGTGCCGCCCAGCAGCATGTCCAGGCCTTGCTGATCCATCCATTCACGCGCCTTCGATGCGGCAATGTCGGCCTTGTTCTGGTGATCGGCCGTCACGAGTTCGATCGGCTTGCCCAGCACCTTGCCGCCCGCATCCTCGATCGCCATCTTGACCGCCTCGACACCGCCCTGCCCGTCGATGTCGGCATACAGACCCGAGAGATCCGTGATGTAGCCGATCTTCACCTTGTCGCCGCTCACCTGCGCATGCGCGCCGAATGCCGCCGCGCCCAGCCCTACCGCCATCAATGCACCAGCCAGCTTCTTGAGTGTCATGGTCTTGTCTCCTGTGTCGTGCGCGCCGCGGATCACGCTGGCGCATGGGTCTTGCAAGTCGATCGGGAAAACGTCTTACACGCCGAGCAGTTCGTGCAGCACCGGCATCTTGTCCTGCAGTTGCGCCGCCTCGAAACGCTCGACGATGCGGCCGTGTTCCATCACATAAAAGCGATCTGCCAGCGGCGCGGCGAAGCGGAAGTTCTGCTCCACCATCACCACCGTGTAGCCGCGCTTCTTGAGCATCAGGATCATGCGGGCCAGCGCCTGCACGATCACCGGCGCAAGGCCTTCTGAAATCTCGTCGAGCAGCAGCAGGTTCGCGCCCGTGCGCAGGATGCGCCCGACCGCCAGCATCTGCTGCTCACCGCCCGACAGGCGCGTGCCCTGGCTCTGCCGGCGCTCGGCCAGGTTCGGGAACATCTCGTAGATCTCGTCGATGCTCATGCCGGCATTGCCGGTCTTGGCCACCTGCCCTTTCAGCACCGGCGGCAGCATCAGGTTCTCTTCGCACGAGAGGCTCGAGAAGATGCCGCGCTCTTCGGGGCAATAACCGATGCCGCAGTGGGCGATCTTGTGCGTCGGCAGGTCGATCGTTTCCACGCCTTGGCCGCTTGCGTCGTGCACGACGATGGAGCCCTTGCGCGTGCCCACCAGGCCCATGATGGCGCGCAGCGTGGTGGTGCGGCCCGCGCCGTTGCGGCCGAGCAGCGTGACCACCTCGCCGCGGTTCACGGTCAGGTCGACACCATGCAGGATGTGCGATTCGCCGTACCAGGCGTGCAGGTCCTTGATCTGGAGCGCGGGCGTGCTCATGCAGTGTTCTCGTGTGTTCGGGTCTAGCGTTCGCTTACGTTTGATACGCGGCATGCAGCCGCGTCGCGTGATCGATCAGCGTCGATCAGTGGCCTCAACAGCGTCAACAGCTTCAATGGCCTTCCAGCGCCGCATCGGCGGTGCCCATATAGGCTTCCATCACCTGCGGGTTCTTCGAGACCTCTTCGTACGGGCCTTCGGCCAGGATCTGGCCGCGCTGCAGCACCGTGATCTTGTCGGCGATGGACGACACCACGTTCATGTTGTGTTCGACCATCAGGATCGTGCGGCCCTGTGCGACGCGCTTGATCAGCTCCGTCACGCGGTCCACGTCTTCGTGGCCCATGCCCTGCGTGGGCTCGTCGAGCAGCATCAGCTCGGGCTCCATCGCGAGCGTGGTCGCAATCTCCAGCGCGCGCTTGCGGCCGTAGGGCAGCTCCACCGTCACGGTATGCGCGAACTGCGTCAGGCCCACCTGTTCGAGCAGCTCCATCGCGCGCGCATTCAACTTGTTGAGCGACTGCTCGCTGCGCCAGAACGCGTACGCCGTACCGAGCTGCCGCTGCAGCCCGACGCGAACGTTTTCCATCACCGTCAGATGCGGAAACACGGCGGAGATCTGAAACGAGCGGATGACGCCGCGGCGTGCGATCTGTGCCGGCTTTTCCGATGTGATATCGACACCGTTGAACAGAATCGTGCCGCGCGTGGGCACCAGGAATTTGGTCAGCAGGTTGAAACAGGTCGTCTTGCCGGCACCGTTCGGGCCGATGAGCGCATGGATGGACCCACGCTGCACGCGCAGGTTGACGTCGGACACGGCGGTAAAGCCCTTGAAGCCCTTGGTCAGTCCGCGCGTTTCGAGAATGATGTCCTGCGCCATGATTCCCTCTTGTCTCCCGCCCTTTTTATGGTGCGGATGATTGTCAACGGCTGTTGCGTTGCAAAACATCGGGGTTTTTACCGAGACGATTACACCCCGCTTACGCCCCGGAAACCCGCACCGGTATTGGCTTTCCGGCTCACGCGGGAGGGTTACGTAGAGTTACGTATCGGGGCAATGCGGATTGCGCATCCAGTGGACACGGGCGGTGTGTCATGCCCGTGTCAACGGCTTCGCCAGCGGGACCGGCGTCAGGCTGCCACGGCCTCGCCGCGGGCACGGGCCTTGCGCGCCGCACGGATCATCTCGCTGGCCTTCTCCGCAATCATGATCGTCGGCGAGTTGGTATTGCCCGAGGTAATCGTCGGCATGACGGAGGCGTCCACCACCCGCAGGCCGTCGATGCCGCGCACGCGCAGCTGCGCATCGACCACCGCGTTTGCATCGTCGGCGCGGCCCATGCGGCACGTGCCGACCGGGTGGAAGATGGTCGTGCCGATTTCTCCGGCCGCGCGCGCGAGTTCTTCGTCGGTCTGGAACGCCGAGCCGGGCAGATACTCCTCGGGCTTGTATTGCGCCAAGGCCGGCTGCGCGACGATGCGGCGCGTGAGCCGCAGCGAATCGGCCGCGACCTTGCGGTCTTCCTCTGTGGACAAGTAGTTCGGCGCGATGGCCGGCGCCGCAAACGGATCGGCGGACGTGACATGCACCGTGCCGCGCGACGTAGGCCGCAGGTTGCACACGCTCGCGGTAAACGCATTGAACGCGTGCAGCGGATCGCCGAACTTATCGAGCGACAGCGGCTGCACGTGGTATTCCACATCGGGCCGCGACACATGCGGATTCGAGCGCGCAAACACGCCGAGCTGCGAGGGCGCCATGCTCATCGGCCCGCTCTGATTGAACGCGTACTGCATGCCGATGAGGGCCTTGCCCCACCAGTTGGAGGCGCGCGTGTTGAGCGTGGGCACACCGTTCACCTTCACCACGCTGCGCAGCTGCAGGTGGTCCTGCAGGTTTTCTCCGACGCCCGGCAACGCCTGGCGCACCGGAATGCCGAGCGCCTGCAGACGCTCCGGCTGCCCAATGCCGGCCAGCTCCAGCAATTGCGGCGAGTTGACCGCGCCCGCTGACAGGATCACCTCTTCGCGCGCGGCCACGGTGTAGTCCTGTCCTGCCCCGCGATACGTCACGCCCGTGCAGCGCTTGCCGTCAAACGTCAGCGCCCGCGCCTGCGCGCCCGTCACGATGGTCAGGTTGGGCCGCTGCGACGCCGGGCGCAGAAAACCCTTGGCCGTGTTCCAGCGGATACCGCGCTTCTGGTTGACCTCGAAGTAACCGACGCCGAAGTTGTCGCCGCGGTTGAAGTCGCTCGTGCGCGGGATGCCCGCTTGCACAGCCGCTTCGATGAAGGTCTCCAGCACCTGCCAGTGCAGGCGTTGCGGCTCGACGCGCCATTCGCCGCTCGCGCCGTGCCATTCGTTCGCGCCGCCGTGATGGTTTTCACTGGCCTTGAACAGCGGCAGCACCGCATCCCACTTCCAGGAATCATCACCGGTGATGGCCGCCCAGCCGTCGTAATCCTCGCGCTGGCCGCGCATGTAGATCATGCCGTTGATCGACGAGCAGCCTCCCAGCACCCGGCCGCGCGGATACCCCAGCGAGCGGCCGTTCAGCCCGGGCTCTTCGCGCGTGCGATACAGCCAATCGGTGCGCGGATTGCCGATGCAATAAAGATAGCCGACGGGGATGTGGATCCAGTGGTAATCGTCCTTGCCGCCCGCTTCGAGCAGCAGGACCGAAACGTCGGGGTCGCGGGTCAGCCGGTTGGCGAGGACGCAGCCTGCGGAGCCTGCGCCGATGATGATGTAGTCGTAGGTGTCCATGTCTCCGTGCTTCTTTCCTTGGTGTTATTGGTTTTTGTTTTTATGGTGCAACCAATTCACTTCAAATCAAATCCGCGAAGCCAGCCACTCCGTCATCTTTCCAAATACCTCGCTACGCAGCGGTTCGGCTTCGTTGAAGATCTCGTGATACCCGTTGTCGAACCATGCCAACGTCCGCAAATCTTCCGGCGCATTCGCATAGAAATCGCGGCTGCCGGAGGGATCGACAATCGCATCCGCGCCTCCAGCCATCAGCAGCATCGGCGCTTCCAGGCGCGGCGCATCCTGCTGCGCCTGCGTGATCGCATTGAGCATGAACTCCAGCAATGATGCGCTGATCGTGCTTTGCACCAGCGGGTCTGCACGATAGGCGGCAGCGACGCTGGGATCGTGCGAAAGCTTGGCCGGATCAACGGGATTGGGCACCGGCAACCGCGGCGCGATGGCGGAGAGAATCCCCCGCACGATGCCCGTTCCGGGCGGCAATTTCACGCGCAACGCGGGCGATGACAGCAGCACGCCACGCACGGGGCGGATACGCGCGGTGGTGAAGCGCGCGACGATCAACCCGCCCATGCTGTGGCCAAGGACGAACGGCATCTCGTGCCATTCGGCGACGACGGCATCGACGATTTCTGCGAGATCGGTGAGGTAGTTGTCTTGCGCGTCGAGCGCCATGCGCGGGCCGCCGCTCTTGCCGTGGCCGCGCAGGTCGAAGGCCCGTACGCGCAGGCCAAGGTCGGTGAGCACCTTGGCCACATGTGGATAGCGGCCGCTGTGTTCGGCCATGCCGTGAACGAGGATGACGGTACCGCGAGGTTCGCCCATGTCGGGCACGGGCAACCACGTGCGGACCAGCAGTTCAGTGCCGTCCTTCATGCGCTGGCGGCTTTCCAGCGCTGGATGGGCGGTGACCTGAGCGGGGGCTTGCGTCATCGGCGTCTCCTCCTTGGGTTGCCAGATTGTGGCATAGACGCCGCCTGCCGCAATCTGCGTCAATAGAGCGGCCCGTCAGTGGCAGCAGGCGTCGGGGTCGGAGTCGGGGCCGCCTTCCCCGTCCTCGCCGGCCACGCGCTGGAGGATCGGGCAATCAGGCAGGTCATCACCGTGGCAGGCGTTGGCAAGCGTCATGAGCGTGTCGCGCATGCTTTGCAGCTCGCTGATGCGCGCATCGAGGTCGGCCACGTGGCGCAGGGTCACGGCTTTCACGTCGGCGCTGGCGCGTTCGCGGTCGTTCCATAACGACAGCAGCGTGCGAATCTCTTCCAGCGAGAAACCCAGCGAGCGCGACCTGTGGATAAACCGCAGCACATGCAACGCCCGCGCGTCGTACATGCGGTAGTTGCCTTCGGTGCGCGGGCTCGGCGGCAGCAGGCCGATGCTTTCGTAGTAACGGATCATCTTGGCCGACACGCCGCTGGCCTTCGCGGCCTCGCCAATGTTGACCGGTCCTTTGTCGACGAGATGAGTGCGCGTCATGCGTTGTCTCCGGTGGCGCGCCAGCGGCGCAGCATCAGCGCATTGGTGACCACGCTCACGCTGGAGAACGCCATGGCCGCGCCGGCAAATGTCGGGTTCAGCAAGCCGAATGCCGCCAGCGGAATGCCCACCACGTTATAGATGAACGCCCAGAACAGGTTCTGGCGGATCTTGGCGACGGTGCGGCGCGAGAGGTCCAGCGCGTCGCTCACCAGACGCGGCTCGCCGCGCATGAGCGTGATGCCGGCGGCCTGCATCGCCACATCGGTGCCTGTGGCCATGGCGATGCCGACATCGGCCGCAGCCAGCGCCGGCGCGTCGTTGATGCCATCGCCGACCATCGCCACCACATGGCCGCCCTTCTGCCATGCCGTCACGCGCGCGGCCTTGTCTTGCGGCAGCACTTGCGCGGCCACTTCATCGATGCCAAGTGCCTGCGCCACGCTGCGCGCCGCACCAGCGTTGTCGCCAGTCACAAGCGCGGTGCGCACGCCGCGCGCCTGCAGCGCGGACACGGCTTCCTTCGCGCCGGGCTTCAGCGCATCGCCAAAGGCAATCAGCCCGCGCAGCTGCACGCCGCTTTCGTCACGCTGCGCAAGCCACGAGACGGTGTTGCCTTGCGCCTCCAGCGCATCGGCGCGCGCTTGCAATGCGCTGCGATCGAGTCCCAGTTCATCCATCCACCGCGCGTTGCCGAGTTGCAGCGACGCGCCATTCACGATGCCGCGCGTGCCGCGTCCGGCCAGCACTTCGGGCGATTGCGCGGGCGTGACAGCGCGACCGCGCTCCTTGGCATAGTCGCGCGTGGCTTGTGCCAGCGGGTGCGTGTTCTCGGCCTGCAGCGCGGCAAGCTGGTCGAGCAGCGTGTCGGCGTCAATGCCGGGTGCCGCCTCCACCGCCGTGACGCGCGGCTGGCCGACGGTAAGCGTGCCCGTCTTGTCGAAGACGACGAAATCGACTTGTTGGGCGCGCTCCAGCGCCTGCGCATCGGCAATGAGAATGCCCCGCCGCGCGCCCGCACCCGTGCCGGCCATGATGGCGGACGGCGTGGCAAGGCCGAGCGCGCACGGGCAAGCGATCACCAGCACCGCGACGGCGTTCACGATGGCCGTCTCCCAACCCGCGCCAGCGATGAACCAACCCGCCAGCGTCAGCAACGCCGCCACCAGGACCGCCGGCACGAAGATGGCGCTCACGCGGTCGACCAGTTGCTGGATCGGCGGCTTGGCGGCCTGCGCGTCTTCTACGAGGCGGATGATGCGCGAGAGCATCGTGTCTGCGCCGATGGCCGTGGTGCGCACGAGCAGCACGCCGTCGGTGGCGATGGCACCGGCGGTCACGCGGTCGCCTTCGCGCTTGGGCACGGGCAGGCTTTCGCCGGTCAGCATGGATTCATCGACGTGGCTCGCGCCTTCCAGCACCACCGCATCCACGGGGATGCGTTCACCGGCGCGCACGGACACCACATCGCCGACGCGCACGTGGGCGACGGGGGTATCGCGCAGCGTGCCGTCGGCACCGCGCACGCGAGCGGTGTCGGGGCGCAGCGCCTGCAGAGCGCGGATGGCCTGGGCAGTCTGGCGCTTGGCACGCACTTCCAGCCACTTGCCGAGCCGCACCAGCGTGATGACCACGGCGGCGCTTTCGAAGTACAGGTGCGGCGCGTGGTGCATCCCCTCCGCCCCGGCGCGCCACCACAGCCACAGCGACAGCCCATACGCCGCCGACGTGCCAAGCGCCACCAGCAGATCCATATTGCCGGCGCCCGCACGGAGCGCCTTCCAGCCCGCTTTGTAGAAGCGCGCACCAATGACGAACTGCACCGGCGTCGCCAGCAGCCATTGCACCCAGGCCGGCAGCATCCAGTCGCCGCCGAACCAGCCGGCGATCATCGGCAACACCAGCGGCACAGACAGCGCGGCGGCAATCCACACGGGGCCGGCACCGTCCCAGAAGTCGGGTTCGGCAGCAGCGGGCGCGGCAGTTTCGTCGGAAGCGACGCGCGCCTCATAGCCGGCAGCGGTGACGGCGGCGACCAGCGCATCGCGGGCCGCACCGCCCTGTACGCGGGCACGCTCGGTCGCGAGATTCACGCTCGCTTCGGTCACGCCCGGCACGGCGCGGAGGGCACGCTCGACGCGGCCCGCACAGGCGGCGCAGGTCATCCCGCTGATCTCCAGATCGGTAGAGGCCACGTCGGCAAGGCTGGCGGCAGTCATGGAAGCGTCCGTTTTGAAGGAGATGGCAGTCAGCCTAGACCTTCCCATCTTGGTAAGGTCAAGCGCCATTTTACGCTTGCGCTTCCCACGATGGGAAGGTTCATACTGCTGCCGTGATTCACCCTTCCCTCTTTCAGGAGCCAACCATGACGACGTCTTCCACGACCTTTTCCGTGACGGGCATGAGCTGCGGCCACTGCGTATCGGCCGTCACGCGGGCGGTGCAGCAGGTCGATGCCGGCGCCAATGTGCAGGTCGACCTCGACAAGCAGACCGTGGCCGTCACCAGCGGCGCCGGCGCCGATGCGGTCAAGGCTGCCATTGAGCAAGCCGGCTACCCGGTCAAAGCTTCCGCCTGAGCCGGGCGGTGGCAACAAAAAAGGCGTGCCGCTGTGGCACGCCTTTTTGTTTGCGCGGAAGCGCTTAGAAGCGGTAGCCGACGTTCAGGAAGGTCACGACCGGGTTGATCTTGATCTTCGCTTCGCTCTGGATGTGCACGCCGTTGATCAGCGTGGTGTCGATCTTGGCCGTGGTCTTCAGCGGCAGATAGGACACCGACAAGCCAACGAACCAATCCTTGGTGATGGCGTAGGTCGCGCCCACGTTCAGCACCGGATTCAGCGAGCTGTCGGTCGTCACATTGCTCTTGCTGCCCGGCGTGCCGCGGCCCAGGACCTGGTTCTGGAAAGCGCTGCTGGTGATCTTCTCGTCGGAGAACCACGTGTAGTTCAGGCCGGCGCCGACATACGGACGGAACTTGCTGTCCGCACTGAAGAAGTACCACTTGGCCAGCACGGCCGGGCTCCATTGCTTGGCCGAACCGATTTCGCCATAGCCGGAGAACGAGCCGGTGCCTTCAATCTTGTGGCGCGGCGGCAGACCACCCACCAGTTCGACGGCGATGTTGTCGGTGAAGAAGTGTGTAAAGGCGAGACCGACGGTGTCGGCTTCCTTGATCTTCGCGCCGGTGTTCGGCACCGATTGATTGACGGGTGCGCCGCCAACGCTGTTGACGAACAGCGGGTCGCTCGAGCTATTCGGCATCACGCGGAACCAGCCGAGGCTGACGATGTTGCTGCCGGCAGCCTGTGCGTGTGCGGCGGTGGCGAGGATCATCCCGGCGGCGGCCGCCAGTGCTTTTTTATAGGCCATCTCTGTATGTGCTCCTGTGTCAGACGCATCCGATACAAACGCATTTCATACGTTTGCGGTGCGTTCTACGTCTCCTCCCAGGTGGAAGGGATGGCCATTATCCCGTGTGATTGCCTTGGCTAGAACCCTTTTTCTAGAGGTTTTCTGTTACAAGCGGCGCGCTCCATCGGCCTGCAGCGGGCGTCTTCGGCACATGCCCGATTTTTAAACAGACCTGGACTTGGACAGCGCGAGCACGCACGCGGCAAGATCCCACAGGGCACTGCCGACGCTTTTGAACACCACCGGCGACACCGGCGCGGGCTGCGTAAGTGTGTCCGGCGGCGCGTCGACGCACTGTTGTAACGGCCGCACACGCGACCACGGCACGCCAGCCTGCAGCAGGTCGCCAGCCTCGGCTTCCAGGTCGACAAGGGTGTCGGCATATAGGCGATCAACCGCCGCGGCGTGCACACACAGGCGCGGCGGCAGCTCGGCCATGTCGGGCCGAAACGCGCCAACGGCGGCGATGAAGTGATGTGCGCCCCACGCATAGCCCGCAGGTTGCCCTGGATCGCCCAAGTCAGGAAGCACCGGTTGCGAGGACGGTGTGGCGGTAATCACCAGCGACGTCTGCGGCAATGCCGCGCGGGCCGCATCCGCCACGCCGGCCGCATCACCGCCTGCCAGCGCGGTGGCGTCCATGCCCAGAGCGCGTGCGTAGTACGCCAGCCCATCGGCGCTGCCAGCCGTGCGCGCGACGATGGTGACGCGTCGCGTGCCCAGCCCGAAGCGGAAGGCTTCCAGGTGCGCACGCGCTTGGGCTCCGGCCCCGATCAGCAGCAGATCCCCCGCCGGCTCAGGTGCCAGCAAGCGCGCCGCCAGCAACGACACGGCGGCGGTGCGGTGCGCGGTCACGGTCGGGCCATCGAGCATCAGCCGGCGCTCGCCGGTACGGGCATCCATCACCACGACCTCGCCGTGAATGGCTGGCAAGCCTTGGCCAGGGTTGTGCGGGTGCACGGTGATCAACTTGGTGATGGCGATGTCGGCATTGGACGCCGGCATTAGCAGCAGACTGCCGCCGCCCGCCACGGGCATCACAAGACGCGCCGGCGCTTGGGCGCGGCCTGCGCGTGCATCGCGCAACACCTGGGCGATGGCATCGGCCAACGCAGCGTAAGGCAGGCGGGCTGCCGTGGTGGCAGCGTCGAGGGTCTCCAGCATCGGGCTCCCGCAGCGGAAGAAACGTCGGACAGACTTATGCAGCGGCGCGGCGCGGCGGCGGTGTGCGGCGCGTGAGCAATCCCGCGCTGATGAGCAGCTGCGCAGCGGCGTAGCTCCACCAGATCGCCAACTCATGGTCGGTGAACGGAAAGACGAACACGCTGATGCCGATCATCGCGTCGGAAGCCGCAAAGGCCAGTGCGCCCCAGGCCGTCAGCGGCCCCGGCAGGCGCGCCAGCAATGCCGCGCACACCATCGCCGACAGCACGACCATGTAGGCAATCACCGGCCCCTTCAGCTCGCCCAGGCCCGGCCAGTACCACAGCAACATGCCGATGGCCACGCCGATCATCACACCCACGCCGACCATGCGGAGGGCCGACGACGCCCCGCGCAGCCCAATCAGCACCCGCAGATAGCACAGATGTGCCAGCAGGAAACAGCCCAGCCCGGCCATGAACGAGAACGCGAACCCCGGCAGAGCGAGCCACAGATCCCCGAACGCGGAAAAGACCATGGCGCCGATCAGCCAGCGCCGCTCACGCGGAATCTCGTGCAGCGAGGCGGCGCGTGCCAGCAGCAACGCCATCAGCATCTTCCACAGCGGCTGCGCGACGATACGGCCGACCAGCGGCGTGCCCGGCGGGACTTCCACGGCCACCATGGTCAGCATGCCGCCGTAGGTGACGCCCGCCACTGCCGCAGCCACCCACCACGCGCGAACCCGTGCCGGCATGCCGTAGCCGCCTGACAGATGCGCCGGCGCGTGCGCCGGATGCGTGGTGTGTCCGTCAACCATCGTGGTCTCCCGCCCAAGACAGGCGTTTCATATCAGCAAAGTAAGGTCGGTTTGCAGCGTGACACGCCGCGCACCCTGGCGCAAGGCGCGAATCTACCCACCGAGGTGGGATAGCGGCAAGGCGCCATCCCGCTTCAAGGCCGTCAATACGATATTGGAACGGACATTGTCCACACCCGGCACGCGCATCAGTTTGCGCATGACGAATTCCGACAACGCCGGCAGATCGGGCACCACCACGCGCAACATGTAATCGGCATCACCCGCCACGGAGTAGCACTCCTGCACCGCGTCGAGCAGGCTGATCTCTTCGCGAAAGCGTTCGACGATGGCGTCGCCGTGGTGCGCCAGCTTGACGCTCGCGAACACCGTCACGCCCAGCCCCAGCCCCGTCGGCGAGAGCACCACCCGGTAGCCCTCGATCACGCCTTCCGATTCAAGCCGCGCCAGGCGCCGCCCGACCTGGCTGGCCGACAGGTGAACCTGTTCCGAGAGCTGCTGATGCGTCGCACGCCCATCGCGCTGAAGGGCCGCCAGCAGGGCCAGATCGAAGGTATCAAGCGAAATCATGCACATCTCCTGCGTTTACAGGCAGCATTTTGCACGATCTCCGCAGACAAGGCGCAATGGATCTTTGTTTTGCGGCCAAGCCGCGTGCCGCCCCCAATACACTGGCCGGACCCTGATTGCACGAGATCGACATTACAAATGGCCATCGCAACCAACGCCCCCGACGCAGCCCAAAACGCCGCCCCGGCCGGCTTCAACGGCACCCTGACCGACAAGCTGCGTGAGCAGTTCGCCGAAGGCCTCGACGGCCAGACACTGCGCCCTGATTTCACCATGCAGCAGCCGGTGCATCGCTACACCGCCGCCGACCATGCCACATGGCGCACGCTGTACGACCGCCAGGAAGCACTGTTGCCGGGCCGCGTGTGCGATGAATTCCTGCAAGGTCTGTCGACGCTGGGCATGAGCCGCGACGCCGTGCCGTCTTTCGACGAACTCAACGAAACCCTGATGCGCGCCACCGGCTGGCAGATCGTCGCCGTGCCGGGCCTGGTGCCCGACGAAGTGTTCTTCGATCACCTCGCCAACCGCCGTTTTCCCGCAAGCTGGTGGATGCGTCGCCCCGATCAGCTCGATTACCTGCAAGAGCCGGATTGCTTCCACGACATCTTCGGCCACGTGCCGCTGCTGATTAATCCGATCTTTGCCGACTACATGCAAGCCTACGGCAAGGGTGGCCTGAAAGCCGCGCGCCTCGGCCAGCTCGACATGCTCGCGCGCCTGTACTGGTACACGGTGGAATTCGGCCTGATCCGCACGCCGGCCGGCCTGCGCATCTACGGCGCTGGCATTGTGTCGAGCAAGAGTGAATCGGTGTACGCGCTCGATTCAGCCAGCCCGAACCGCATCGGCTTCGACGTGCGCCGCATCATGCGCACGCGCTACCGCATCGACACGTTCCAGAAGACCTACTTCACGATCGACAGCTTCGAGCAGCTGTTCGACGCCACGCGTCCGGATTTCACGCCGCTGTATGAAGAACTCGCCGCGCTGCCGACCATCGGTGCGGGCGACGTGGTGGAGGGGGATCTGGTATTGAACGTGGGCAACCGCGAAGGTTGGGCAGACACGGCGGACATCTGAGCGCAGAGCGTGGCGCGCTGACTATACTGCGCGCATTCAAGACAGAACTTCGCCCCCATCATGATGCCGACCCTGAACGACGACCAACGCAAGGCCCTCTTTGCCGAAGTGCCCGGCTGGACGCTGCAGAGCGACCGCGACGCCATCCAGAAGACTTTCACCTTTGCCGACTTCAACGCCGCGTTCGGCTTCATGACGCGCGTGGCGATCAAAGCCGAGCAGATGAATCACCACCCCGAGTGGTTCAACGTGTGGAATCGCGTGGACATCACCCTGTCCACACACGATGCGAATGGGCTCACGCACCGTGACGCCGATCTCGCGCGCTTTATCGAGCAGGCCGCGAAAAGCGCAGGCGCCACCGGCGCGAAGTAATCACCGCAACGCTGGCGCTCAGCCCTGTGTGGCTGCGCGCCACGCCTCATACGCCGCCCGCGCCTTGTCGCCCAATTGCTCAGGGGCGATGCGGGTGGCGCCTTGTACAATCATCAGTGCATACGGCTTGGCCAGCGCCGACGCCTCGGCACACAGCCGCAGTTCCTCGCCTTCGGCGGGCGAACGGGCACGCCAGAAATTGATGGCGGCCTCCAGATCGGTGATGGTGAGCAGGGCATCGGTCATCCGCGCATTGTAGCGCTGCCCAATCTCGCCGATTGTCCCTTTTTGCCCCTTTCCGCCCGCACTCTGGATCGAGTCAATGCGCATCCTGCTGATTGAAGACGACCGTGCCATCGCCAGCGGCATCCATGCCGGGCTCACGCAAGCCGGGCACCGCGTGCATGTCGTGCACGACGGTGTCTTCGCCACTGAACAGCTCACCCGGCAGACCCACGATCTGGTGATCCTCGATCTCGGGCTGCCCGGTATCGACGGCATGACGCTGCTGTCGCAGTTTCGGGCGCGCGATCGCGTCACGCCCGTGCTGATCCTGACCGCCCGCGACGGCCTGCTCGACAAGGTGAACGGCCTGAACGCCGGCGCCGATGATTACCTGCTCAAGCCGTTCGAGATGCTCGAACTCGTGGCGCGCGTGGGCGCACTGCTGCGTCGTCGCAATGATTCGACCGAACCCGCCGCGCGGCCCGACATCCTTGTCGGACGCTTGCGCATGAGCGGCATGGAGCGGCGCATCTTTGTCGACGCCGCCCCGCTGGAACTGTCGCCGCGCGAGTTTGCCGTGCTGGAGTTGCTGATGCTGCGCCAGGGCCGTGTAGTCAGCAAGGCGCAATTGCAGGATCATCTTGCAAGCTTCGGTCACGCCATCGGTGAGGCCAGCCACGACGTGGTGGGCGACACGGCCATCGAAGTCTATGTGCACCGCGTGCGCCGCAAGATCGAACATTCCGAAGCGGAGATCGTTACGGTGCGCGGCTTCGGCTATCTGTTGCAGGCACGCGCCGCGGCGTAGTTCTCGCCATGTTCAAGCGCCACCGCCCTGCCTCGTCGTCGGCTTCAGCAGCACCGGCCAAGGGCGGCAACGGTGCGATCAGCCTGCGCCTGCATCTGTTGCGTGCGCTGGCGACACCGCTGTTTGGTTTGATTGTGGGAACCGGCGCCCTGTCGTACTGGCTGGCGGCGCACTACACCGCACAGGTGTTCGATCGCGCATTGGTGGGTGTGGCCAACACGCTGGCGGAGCAACTGCGCATCGCCGGTCCGCATGTGCCGGCCGCCAAGCTCTACGACATTGCCCTCACTGCCCAGACGCTCGTTCAGAACAGCGGTGAAGACCGCATCTACTGGCGCATTTCGGGCCCCACGGGCACGCTCGTCGGGCGCGACACACCGCTGGGCTACGGCTCCGGCCAGGTCCGCATTGGCGATGCGCGCGTGTTCTACAGCTGGATTGACGGCAAACAGGTGCGCGCGGTGCATCTGCTCGTGCCGGGCGTAAGCGCGGAGGTGCCCAAGCCGCGCTCGCCGCGCCAACCCGTGCCGCCCGAACCCGAAGACGACGTCACGCGTCCAGCGCTCGCACCTACGCAGGCGCAGACGGCACCGGCGCTCAATCCATCCAACCCGCCCGATGCCATGCAGGCCGAAGACGGCATCGTCGTGGAAGTGGCGGAGCTGCTGGACCATCGCGATACGGCCGCCAAGGAAGTGCTGCTGTCGGTATCGATTCCGTTGATCGTGCTGCTGGCCATCGGGGGGCTGATCCTCTCGCTTGTGCTGAAGGAAGAGCTGCAGCCGCTGCAGACGCTGGCCGACACGCTCAACAAGCAGAGCGCGCGTTCGGTGACGCCGCTGCCGGCGGAATCTGCGGAACGCGTGCCTGCCGAACTGCAACCGCTCATCAACGCGATGAACGCGCTGCTGGCCCGGTTGCGCGACGCACTCGAAGCGCAGCGCACCTTCATCGCAGACGCTGCACATCAGCTGCGCACACCGCTCACCGCGTTGAAGCTGCATGCCGATCGCGCTGTCGATGCCAAGACATTGGACGATGCTCGGTCAGCGCTGCTGGAGCTGCAATCAGGCGCCAACCGCGCGGTGCGCCTCTCCAACCAGTTGCTGACGCTGGCGCGTGCCGAGCCGGGCATGACGCTCGATCAGCTGGGCCCGCCGATGCGCGTCGATCTCGTTTCGCTCGCGTTCGATACCGGCGCCGAGTGGGTACCGCGCGCGCTCGTACGCGGGCTGGATCTCGGCTTCGAGGCTTGGCCGCAGGACGCAGCATCGCCGGGTTCGTTGCAGGCGCCGGTGCTGGCCAACGTGGTGCTGCTGCGCGAGGCCATCAACAACCTGCTCGACAACGCCATCAAGTACGTGCCGGCCGGCGGACGCGTGACCTTGCGCGCCGGCATGGAGGCCGACGCGGCATCCCGATGGTGGGGTGTGGTGAGTGTGGAAGACAACGGCCCCGGCATTCCGCCCGAGCGGCGCGGTGAAGTCTTCCAGCGCTTCTTCCGGGGGGATGCGGACCACCGCCCGGGACAGCCGCAAGGCAGCGGCCTGGGCCTGGCCATCGTGCACGATATCGTGCGTCTGCACGGCGGCACCGTCGCCATCGATGATGCGACCGCACGTGATGGCAGCCGCGTGATGCGCTTCGTGCTGCGCCTGCCGCTGGCAAGCGAATCCGTCTGAACGACGGACGTTCGACTTACTTCTTCTTTTTCTTCGCGGGCGGCGCCAGCATCGTACCGCGGCACTTCTTCGCGCCGCAGCGGCACGCAAACTGTTCCTTCAATGCCTTGGTCTGACGGCCTTCGATGACGAGGCCGTAGTCGTAGAACAGTTCTTCGCCAGGTTCGATATCGCGCAGCGCGTGAATGAACACGCGGCCATCCGCTTCGCGCGCCTCGCAGTTCGGCTTGCAGGCGTGGTTGATCCAGCGCGCGCGGTTGCCGCCGTACTTGGCGTCGATCACGCTGCCGTCTTCCAGGCTGAAATAGAACGTGTGATTCGGGTCGGACGGATCATGCGGATGGCGGCGCAACGCCTCCTTCCACGTGATGTGCTCGCCTTTGTATTCGATGATCTTCTTGCCGCGTGCGATGGCGACCACGGCATACACGCCGCGTCCGTGCACGCCCGATTCGCGCACCTCGATGCGATCGCGGCGGCGCAGTTTGGCCGGCGCTTCCGTCGCGGGCGAGGACTCAGCCAGAGCCGGCGTGGCATCAGGGGACGTGCGTGTCATGGGAAATGGCGCAGTAAAGCGAAACAAAAACGTCGATCAACGAAGCCGTGAGCCTACACCAAAAGCATGGCATCTCGACACGTGCCGCAACCCCATGCTGCCCGACCAATGTGGATAACTTGGCCTGCGGCTGTGGATAACTACCGGCAAAGGCTGTTGGCTGTCTGTGGCTGCCCTGTCGACGGTGTGGGCACAAGTGACGGACCTGCCCGTCGGACGATCGGGAAAAACAGCAAGCTATCCACCTTAGGACACACGCGGTACCCCCTGTTTTGCTTGCGACAAGTGCTTGAACATAAAGCGGTTTTTGTACTTATCCACAGAAACTATCCACCGTTATCTACTACTACTATCTGTATACATAAGAAAAAAGGTAAACCAGTCGATCGACTTGCGTCGAACCGATCAGCGAACCAACAAGCCAACCGCAAACCAGAACACCACGCGTCAATATTGATGTGATGGGATCGCCTCGCAACATAGGCCCCATGCGGGTTTACGGAACCCACATGCCACGTGCCGTTACAAAGCTCACGTGCCGACGCTGTTCGCATGCCGGTATCATGTCGCCCTTGGAGCCATCCCCCGGACGCTCTGTTGTGTGTTTTATCTACTCTTGAAGGGAGTCAAGCAATGACGAAAACCGAACTGATCGACGCCATCGCCAGCGGCGTAGACGGTCTGACCAAGGCCAAGGCCGAGCAGGCACTGAACGTGACGCTGCAAGCCATCATGGAATCCGTTGGCAAGGGCGATGCGGTCAGCCTCATCGGCTTTGGTACCTTCAGCCAAGGTGAGCGTGCCGAGCGTATGGCCCGCAACCCGCGCACCGGCGAAGAGATCAAGGTCGAAGCGGCCAAGACGGTCAAGTTCAAGGCCGGCCAGAAGTTCAAGGACGCTGTCAACGCCTAAGGCACTGACAACCCTCGGCGCAGCCAGCCAGTCTGGTGAGCGCCAACGACGTGGCATGCCATTGCATGCGTGAATCGACCGCAGCATTGGCGTACCACGTCGGAAGGCCTGTCTCCCCGTCAGGCCATCCCTTCCCTCCTCTTCCATGTCCCGCCCTTTCCTGCGCAATTCGCTCGCTTTGCGTATTGCCCTGCCGATCGTCCTGATCGCACCGGTCCTTTGGTTTGCCGGTTGCGCGACGCCGCCTGCGCGCCCGCAAGCCGAACCGCTGCCCGACAACGAAGTCGTGCAGACGCGCCCAGGTGCCACGCCGCGCGAAAAGATGATCGAGATTGCCCTGACCGAATGGGACCGATGGGGCCGCCAGGTCGTGCGTGTGGGGCGTGACGATACGTATTGCGTGGCCGGCGGTGGTTTTCCTGACCAGCCGCAAGGCCGCTGGCTGACACCGGACGACCCGACGCCGGCCCCGTCCGATGAGGAAAGCGGTACCGATATGCCGCTGCCCAAAGCGGTTGCGACGCCCGCTGCTCCCGCCCCCGCACCTTGCCTGCGCTATCCGGACGGCACCGGCGGTGAAGCGACCGCGCGCGGCTGCGTGCTGGCCAAGCGCTACTGGGCCATCGTCGGCAAGACGCCGACGTGCCAACAGCTCACGACAGGCGGCTGGGCGTGGTCTGCGGTGTTCATCTCGTGGATCATGCGCAAGGCCGGCCTGCAGAACGATCAATTCCTGACGGGCGCCACGCATGCGGAATACGTGACCGATGCGCGCGACCATCTGCTCAAGCATCCCGCCTTCGTGCTCGAACGCACGCCGGCCGTGCCGCGCCCTGGCGACCTCATCTGCACCGCGCGCGCGCCGATCGTTTCATGACGGATCCGGCCGAGATCCAGGCTGGCAGAACGCCCATGCACTGCGACCTCGTCGTCGAGGTGGACCCGCTGCGCCATGAAGTGAAATCGATTGGCGGCAACGTGCAGCAATCCGCGTCGATGAGCATCACCGAGTTGAATGACGCCAACCAGCTCGATCCGTACACGAACTCGGTCATGCAGTGGTTGGTGATCCTGCGCAACCAGTTGCCCTAGCAGACGGCAGATGTAACGTTGTTTGACGCCCGGCGCAAATTCATTAACATGTGAATCACTTAAGCGCCGGCAACCCGACCGGCGCATGGCCCCTGCGATCAGGAGACAGGTCATGACGGTGCTTTCGCTTTCACCCGACGCCGGATCGAGCATCCAGGCCCATCGCCCGGACTGGTGCGGCCCACATGAATGGGCCGCGCGCGTGAAGCTGGCGGCGTGCTACCGCATCTTTGCGCAGCTCGGCTGGACGGAGCTCATCTACAACCACATCACGCTGCGCCTGCCACCCGAAGATGGCTGCGCCGACGATGGCCCGCATTTCCTCATCAACCCGTTCGGCCTGACCTATGCCGAGGTTTGCGCGTCGAACCTCGTGAAGATCGACCTGCAGGGCAATGCGCAGCGCGCGCCCGGTCAGCCGGACTGGCCGGTCAACCCGGCCGGCTTTACCGTGCATGCCGCCATTCACGCCGGCATTTCCGGGGCGCATTGCGTGATGCACACTCACACGACTGCCGGCATGGCCGTGGCGTGCGCGCGCGATGGTCTGTCGATCAGCAACTTCTACGCGGCGCAGTTGCACGGCAAGGTTGCGTATCACGACTTTGAAGGCATTACCGTGCATGCCGATGAAGGGCCGCGGCTGGTGAAGAACATCGGCGACAAGCCTGCCGTCATTCTGCGCAACCACGGGCTGCTCGCCTGGGGCGATTCGATTGCGCGGGCCTTTGCGGTGTTGTGGCTGCTCAACCGCGCGTGCGAGATCCAACTGGCTTCCACGTCGACGGGCCCCGTGCTGGAGATTCCCGAAGCGATTGCGCGCAACTGCACGCGCGATTCGTTGCAGTTCAACCCGAACTTCGGCGCAGGCGAAGATGTGTTCGCGGCGCTCACCCGCACCATCGACCGCATCGACTCTTCTTACCGAACCTGATCACATGACGCGTATTTGCATTGTCGGCGCCGGCGCGGTCGGCGGTTATCTTGGCGCGAAGCTGGCGTTGGCCGATCAACCTATCAACGTGTTGGCGCGCGGCGCGACGCTTCAAGCGCTGCAAGCAGAAGGTCTGCGGCTGACCGAAGACGGCAATACGCGCTCTGTGCCGGTACACGCGAGTGACGATGCGCATGCGCTCGGTGGGCAGGATGTCGTCGTCGTTGCCGTCAAGGCGCCCGCCATGGAAAGCGTGGCACAAACCATCGCCCCCCTCATCGGCCCTGAAACCTGCGTGGTGGTGGCGATGAACGGCGTCCCGTGGTGGTTCTTTGATCGACATGGCCCGCTGGAAGGTCTGCGCCTGCAATCAGTCGATCCGCACGGCCGTATCGCCCAGACCATTCCAACCAAGAACGTGCTCGGCTGCGTAGTGCATTTGACGTGCTCGACGACGGCGCCGGGGCATGTACGTCATGGGTTCGGCAAACGGCTGATTCTTGGCGAACCGGCGGGCGGCACCTCAGCGCGCCTTGACGCAATCGGTGCGTTGTTTGAACGCGCCGGTTTGCAGATCGAACGCAGCGAAGCCATTCAGCGCGACATCTGGTTCAAGCTGTGGGGCAACATGACGATGAATCCCGTGTCGGTGCTGACCGGCGCGACATGTGACCGCATCCTCGGCGACCCGCAGGTCAGCGCGTTTTGCCTGGCCATCATGGAAGAAGCGAAAGCGATCGGCGCGCGCATCGGCTGCCCGATCGAACAGAGCGGTGAAGAACGCAGCGCCGTCACGCGCCAACTTGGCGCGTTCAAGACGTCGATGCTGCAGGATGCGGAAGCCGGGCGCGGCCCGCTGGAGATCGATGCGCTGGTGGCATCGGTGCGGGAGATTGGCCAGCACGTGGGCGTGCCGACCCCGCAGATTGATGCGCTGCTGGGTCTGGTGCGACTGCACGCCCAGACCCGCGGGCTTTATTGACCCGGCAATGCCAGATTACTGATACGTCAGCGTAAAGGTGGCGCTGCCGTTGGCAATGCCCGGTGCGACGCTGTTTTCCGTTTGCACGTAGCGCGCCTTGAGGGGAATCGCGTAGTCCCCATCCGCATCTGCCACTTGCCATTTGAATAGCTTGGCCAGTTGCAACGGCTTGTCATCGTAAAGAAGCTGGATCGCTACGCCCGTGGCGCTGGTGGCGCCTGTGTCCAATTTCAGCATGCCCTGCGCGGCGTCATGTGCCTCCCCGTCGAGTTGCACGTTGATGCTTGTACCTTTTGCGCAGTTCAACGGAATGCTGAAGGCCTGCGTTCTGGAAGGCGGCGAGGTGCCTGGCCCTTTGAATGCACTGATCGGCACGTCACCAAGTTTCACTGGAATCAACTTGCGGCTTACCGTGCACGACATGACATCGACCTTGAACGTGCCGATATTGATGGTGGATTCCGGCGTGTGCCAAGAGGTCTTGTTGTTTCGCAGGATGAAAGAGCCCACCTGCTTTCCTGACACCGACCCTGCGCTGATGCTTTGCGCCGTCTTGTAGAAGCGGACCAACGCTTTGCCTTGCCTTGGCAGCGCGCTGAACATCCCGTTCACAGAGCAGTAGACGTAGTGATCTGGGTTATCAGTGTTCGACCCGGTGACCCAGCGCGTCTGATTAGCGCATGCCTCCCATGTATCCGCGGAGCCTGCTGTTATGCCGACCGCATAGCCAATTCCATCAACATTCGTTTTGTAGACGCGTTTGCCGTCGAAGTCGGCAACGTATATCCCATACGCCTTAATGCCCACCTCCTGCCAAGGAAGCTTCGGCTCGGTATTGGAACATTTGAAGGTGCTCACGATGTCCGATGCCACCTCTGCAATGACGCTCCCCACGGGAATGTCTCTTTGGATCGCAAGGTCCTTCGGCTGAATCGTGGTGCTGGTCGTAACGGTTTCGCAGGTGTACGCAAGGGCACTGCCTCCAGCGAGGCACATCAACGCTGCCAAGAAGCTTCGGTATCCGATACTCACATCCTGCTCCCATCATGATTGAGAACGGTGAATGGAAGCAGATGAGCTATCGCGTGTATGTAGGAATCTTCTCGTTGTGGCGTGAACGGGGGTGCTGGTCAGCGCAGTTTCCAAGCCGGCGCAAGAGGGAAATCAGCGTGCGTGGCGCAGGCACGCTGACCGAAACTTCAGTGAACCGGCTGCGCAGACCTATTGATACGTCAGCGTAAAGGTGGCGCTGCCGTTGGCGGCGCCGGGTGTGATGCTCTTGTCCGTTTGCACGTAGCGCGCTTTGAGCGGGATCGAATACGTACCTTCGGCGTCGGTCGTCTGCCACTTGAAGCGCTTGGCAAGCTCGACGGGCTTGTCGTCATAGAGCATCTGGATGGCCACACCTGTGGCGCTTGAAGCGTCGCTGTTCAACTTCAGCATGCCTTGCGTGGCGTCATGCGCGGTGCCGTCAAGTTGCAGATTGATGCTGGCGCCCTTGGGGCACGTCAGCGGAATGCCGAAGCTCTTCGTGCGGCCCTCTGGCGGCGAAGTACCCGGCCCTTTGAACGCACCAACGGGGACTTCCCCCATGGCAACATTGATTGCCGCGCTGCCCAGCGTGCACGACAGCTTTTCCACTGCAACGGAACCAATGCTGAACTGCGCTTCGGTCTGCCAGACACTCTGGTTGTTCCTCAAGATAAAGGCCCCAACCAGTTTGCCGGACACCGTGCCCGTTCCCGTACTCGAAGCCGTCTTATAGAAATTGATCAACGCCTTGTGCTGCATGGGCTGCTGCTCGAACATGCCGTTGATCGCACAGTAGAGATAGTGGTTGGGGTTCTCCTTGTTCGTTCCGTTGACCCAGCGTTCCAAGCCTGCAGCACATCCGTTCACCATCCTGATGCCGATGGCATAGCCAACACCCTCAATGTTCGTCTTGTACACACGCTTGCCGTCGATGTCTTTCAGGTAGGTGCCATAGGCTTTGATGCCGGCTTCCTGGTACGTCAATCGCGGCACCTCATTGGAACACTTGAAGGTGTTCACCACATCCGACACCACTTGCGTAATGAGTGCACCCTCCGGAAGGTCGCGCTGCACCGAGATCGTAGTCGGTTTGATGGTGGTGCTGGTCGAGACTGTGGTGCAGGTGTAGGCATAAGCGCCCTTTGCAGCGGTTAGCATGAGGCCCGCTGCCAGCCTTGCGCACCATACGCGCATGTGTCGCTCCGTTCGTTATCGTCGGGCAACATAAAAACACGCGATCCAATGTCTGTGGATAGGATTTGTCCCATTCTGCAAACTCAGCCGCTCCACAAATGGCGCGCGCTTATCAATGGCAGAAGGGCAAGGTGAAGCGATCTGCTAACCAGAAAGACCAACGCGATCCATCGCCATGACAGCGAGGATCGCGTTGATCAGAACAGCCGAGAAGAAGTGAAGGTGATGCTTACGGCGCAAGCGCGGGATGCTTCAGCGCATGCGCCGTTTCGATCCACTGCTGGTGATACGCCGCATCGTCGCGCTTGAGGCCGAGTTCGCCGTTCTGATACGCCATCGCCAAGGCCTGCACGGCTTCTGGCAATTCGTGTTCAGCGGCGTCCTGGTAGAGCGCCAGCGCGCGGGCTTCATCGCGCGGCACGCCATCGCCTTCACGGTATGCATTGGCCAGCATGAACATCGCGGCCGGAATCTCGTGACGCGCGGCACGATCAAACCAGTGCGCGGCCTGCGTCGTGTCGATGGCGGTGCCGTAGCCGCTGCGATACATCACGCCCAAGTAGTACGCGGCGGCGGCGTCGCCCTTGTCAGCGGATTGACGCAGCAGGCGCAACGCACGCGGGTAGTCGCGCTCCGCCCCGCCGGTGCCGAGCAGCAGCGCCTTGCCCAGCGACAACTGCGCGCGCGCATCGCTCGGTGCGGCGGTTTCCAGCCAGCGCATCCCTTCGTTTCGCAAAGCGCTGTCGTGCGCGCCGAGCAAGGCTTCGCCCAACGCGGATTGCGCCGGCACTGAGCCGCCGCGCGCGAGCTGACGCAGGTTCTGCAGCGCCTCGGGCTCCATCGCTTGCACGACCATCGCGCGCCACGATTCCAGCTGCGTGGCATCCACGGCGGGTGCCTGGCGTGCGTGCGACAGCCAACCGCCGGCCATCACGACAATCGCCAGCGCGGCAGCCACGGTCAGCATCGGCACCGACTGCCGCGGAGATTCCATCGTCGGCGCGCCGGCCCATGCAGAACGAAGAGAAGGCATGGCGTGGTCCTCTTACTGCGTCAGGTCGATCTGGTACACCGCCAAGCCCTTGCCCGAGCCGTCATCCGCGGCCACCTGCGTGACGTTGGTGATGCCGGCGGCCGTGGCGCTGGCCAACTTGTTGGGCGCAGACGTGAACTGCACCTGTGCCACCGAGCTGGCCAGCTTCGTGAAGCGCCAGCTGCGCTGCGAGCCGTTGGTGGCACGCTTCACGCTGCCGATCTTCTTGATGTAGCTGATCAGCACGTCACGGTTGGCATCCGGCGACGCATAGATCGTCTTGCTGCCGTCGAGGCCCGGGAAGTTGCCGCCGCCGCTTGCACGGTAGTTGTTGGTCGCCACGATGAACTGCGCGGCCGGGTCGAGCGCCACGCCCTTGTACATCAGGTTCTTGATGCGGCTGCCCACCGGTTGCGTGACGTCAATCTCATACGTCAGGTCCGGCGTGGTGAACATGTCGAAGTTGTAGCCGGGGAACGTGCTCACCAGCTTCTGCACCGTCGCTTGCGTCGGGTCGATGGTGTTGAAGCGCTTGGCCGCCGTTTCCAGCCAGTTCTTGATGTCGGAGCCTGCCACCTTCACCGCGTAGACCGTGTTCGGATACAGGTACAGGTCAGCCGCGTTGTTGATCGCCAGCGGGCCGGCCGCCACGTCGGTGAAATCCGTACCGCCACCAAAGCCGCTCTTGAACGGCGCGCTCACCGACAGCACCGGCAGCGACGCGTACTGCGGCAGGTTCGCCTGGATGTACGCCGACACGTAATCGGCCTGCGCCTGGTTGACGATCTCGATCGCGCCCGGGTCGCCCACGTCGGCAAAGTACGTACTCATGTTGAAGTCGGTGCTGCCCACCGGCGTCTTCACGTAGTTGATCGTCGCCTGGTGTTCGGTGGCGATGGCGGCCGAGACCGTCGGATCAGCGGCCACGTACGTCTTGTCTGCGTTCTGGATCGAGCGCGCTTCCACCGTGGTTTGCGTCTTGTCCACAGCCCAGTTCGTGCCGTTGAACGTCAAGCCAAGCTTGATCACACCGAGGTGCTTGCCCCAGTAGTTCGCCATCACGGTCGGCACGCCGTTCACGGTGCCGGCCACCTTGTCCACACCCGGCAGGTTGAACTGGCTGACCGTGCTCTTCGCATCCGGGAAGAGCTGGTGCGAATGGCCGATCAACATGGCATCGATGCCCGGCACGGTCGACAGCCACCAGCTGCCGTTTTCCATCGTCGGCGAATACGTCGAGTTATCCAGCCCGCCGTGCGAAATCGCCACCACCAGGTCGGCGCCCTTCGCGCGCATTTCCGGGATGTACTTGGCCGCCGTTTCCTTGATGCCGACGGTGTAGACCTTGCCGTCGAGCCAGCGCTTGTCCCAGCTCGTAATGGTGGGCGGCGTAAAGCTGATGATGCCGACCTTGACCGGCGCGCTGATCGTGCTGCCGTCCGGCGCCGTGGCCGTCACCGTCTTGGTGATGATCGTGTACGGCTGGAACAGCGGCGCGTTGGTCTTCGCGCTCATCACGTTGGCCAGCACCTGCGGGAAGGCCGGGCCCGCGCATTTCTTCTGCGATGCCGGATCGGGCAGGCCATCCACGTTGAACGTATTGCCCGTGACCTGCGACAGATACGGCAGGCCGTAGTTGAACTCGTGATTGCCGATGCCGCCGCCGTCGTACTTGGCGGCGTTCATCACCTTGTAGATCGCCAGCGTCTGGTCGCACGTGACGGGGCTGACCATGGCCTGGTAGTCCGACAGCGCGGTGCCCTGGATGGTGTCGCCGTTATCCAGCAGCAACGTGTTCGGGAATTGCGCACGCGCCTGGTTGATGAGCGTCGCTACGCGCTCGAAGCCGAGCGAGTTGTCGGCCGCGAGCTTGAAATAGTCGTACGACAGCACGTTCGTGTGCAGGTCGGTCGTCTCCAGCACGGCCAGCGTGGCTTTGGTGCCGGCCGGGGCGGCGCTGGCAGCAGGCGTGGTGCTGCCGTTCGACGGGGTGTCGTCGCTGCCGCCGCACGCAGCCAGCGTCATCGACATGAAAACAGCAAGCGGCAGCGCCGCCGAACACAACGGTCGGACTCGCATGAACTTCTCCCTGATGTCTATTTTTTGGTCTGCGAACTACGAACTGCTGAATGCGAATTGCGAACTGCGAATTGCTGATGAAGCGAATGACGCGCGGCCCGCACGCAGGATCGGGGGAACCGTTTGCGCAACGCGAGAGAACAACTGACTGGGCCGGGGAGCACAGAAGCGGAGAAGTATCGAAAGCGTGCATGACGATGCCGTGACCGTCGCATGACATTTATGCGTGGCCTCGGCAGCGTGGAGAGCGGTGCCGGTTGCGGGTCTCAGCCAGATGGCGGATCGGCGTGGCCAAAAAATCCAAGGCGTTTCGTCAACAACGTTAGAATGAGCCCATTTTTCCGCGTAGCCGTTCTATGTCCCAGAAGAAAGCGCCGCTGTTCGAGATCCGCAGCGGCACCGTCGATGCCCTGCTGCTGTCGCCGCGCACCGCCGACATGGACGCCCTGGCCGCCGAACTCACGCGACGCTTTGCCGACACGCCTGAGTTTTTTTCCAACGACGTGATCGCCATCGATGTGCGTCGCCTGGCCGAAGACGAGCGCCTGCCCATCGACCGTTTGGTGGAGACCCTGACCGCGCTGCGTGCCCGCGCGATCGGCGTGGTGGCCAGCCCCGAGCAGGCCGAGTGGGCCCAGGCTTTTGGCCTGCCGCTGCTCGACAGCCACGGCCGTCGCCCGCGCGGTGAGAAGGACGGAAAGGACGCACAGGATGCGCCCGAACACGCCCAAGCCGCAGAAGCACCTGCCCCTACCCCAGCCGTTCCGCCCGTCGACGCCGTGGCCATGCAGCCCGGCACGATGATCGTCGATCGCCCCTTGCGATCCGGCCAGCGCATCTATGCGCGCGGCGACCTCGTCGTGCTGGACCTCGTGAGCGACGGCGCCGAGGTGATCGCCGAGGGCAACATCTACGTGTATGCCTCGCTGCGCGGCCGCGCGCTCGCAGGCGTGAAGGGCAACCTGGACGCGCGCATCTTCTGCACGTGCCTGGAGCCTCAACTGATTTCCATCGCCGGCATCTACCGCACCGGCGAAACCCCGTGGCCCGACGCCTACGCCAGCAAGCCTGCGCAGGTCCGGCTCGCGGACAACACGCTGGTTTTCGAACCGTTGCGGATGAAGTGACGCACCCCGTGCGCCGAGCGATTTAACTCACAGATATACGAGCCATGACCAAGATCATCGTAGTCACCTCCGGCAAGGGCGGCGTCGGCAAGACGACCACCAGTGCGGCGTTCTCTGCCGGCCTTGCGCTGCGCGGCCACAAGACCGCCGTCATCGACTTCGACGTCGGCCTGCGCAACCTCGACCTCATTATGGGCTGCGAGCGTCGCGTGGTGTATGACCTGATCAACGTGATCCACGGTGAGGCCAACCTGAACCAGGCCCTCATCAAGGACAAGAAGTGCGAAAACCTCTTCATCCTCCCCGCCTCGCAAACGCGCGACAAGGATGCACTCACGCGTGAAGGCGTCGAGAAGGTGATCGAAGGCCTGAAGGAAATGGGCTTCGAATACATCGTCTGCGATTCGCCGGCCGGTATCGAGTCGGGCGCGCTGATGGCGATGTACTTTGCCGACGAGGCCATCGTGGTGACGAACCCGGAAGTCTCTTCCGTGCGTGACTCCGATCGCATCCTGGGCATCCTGTCGTCCAAGTCGCGCCGCGCGGTGGAAGGCAAGGAGCCGATCAAGGAGCACCTGCTGCTCACGCGCTACAACCCGAAGCGCGTGTCCGAAGGCGAGATGCTGTCGCTGACCGACATCCAGGAAATCCTGCGCATCAAGCTGATCGGCGTGATTCCGGAATCCGAGGCGGTGCTGCAGGCATCCAACCAAGGCCTGCCCGCCATCCACCTGGAAGGCTCGGACGTCGCCAACGCGTACCACGACGTGATCGACCGCTTCCTGGGCAAGGAAAAGGAACTCCGTTACGTCGAATACAACAAGCCCGGTTTTCTGCAGCGCCTGTTCGGCGGCGGCAAGTAAGGAGACGCCTCAATGTCGATTCTGTCTTTCCTGCTGGGCGAGAAGAAGAAGACTGCAAGCGTTGCCAAGGAACGCCTGCAGATCATCCTCGCCCATGAACGCACCGGCGGCGGTGCTCCGGCCGACTACCTGCCCGCGCTGCAACGCGAGCTGGTGGCGGTGATTTCCAAATACGTGAAGATCGGCAACGACGACATCAAGGTCAACCTCGAGCGCCAGGACAACCTGGAAGTGCTTGAGGTGAAGATCGAGATTCCGCAGGCCTGACCTCGGCCTGCGTCGTTACCTGACGCGAATGATGCGGCCCGCCGGTGCCTCCGGCGCGGCCGGCATCGGCCCCACATAGGCGGCTCTCGGGCGGATCAACTGCCCCGCCGCGCGCTGCTCCAGCGCGTGCGCAATCCAACCCGCCGTTCGCCCCGCGGCAAACAGGCCAAAGCCTGAATCTTCCGCAGCCTCAGCACGCGGCGGATGGCCACCAGCGCGAAATCCACCGATGGCCCATCGCCGGTCAATCCGGCCACGGCGTCCATCACCGTCTGCAGCCGCTTGCGCACCGCGCCCGTCTTCGGCAAGTGCGCCAGGATGGCTTGCGCGCGTGGGTCGGCCTGGCGATACAGCGGATGGCCAAAGCCCGGCAGCGCATCGCCGCGATCCAGCCGGCGGCGCAATGCCGTTGCCACGGAGCGCTCGCTTTCCAGCTCGCTCAGCAAGGCCTCGACGCGCGCGGTGGTGCCGCCATGCCGGCCACCCGTAAGCGCAGCCAGCCCCGCACTGACCACCGCGCCCAGGCTGGCGCCGGTCGACGCCACCACGCGCGCTGCAAAGCTCGAGGCATTGAGTTCGTGATCGGCGCATAGCACCAATGCGACGCGGATGGCCTCGGCGGCGTGCGCATCAACGTTCCATGCCTGCTGACATTGCAGATGCACAGGTGCGGCATCGGGCTTGCGGCCCAGCATGGCGGCAAACACGACGCGCAGCAGCGCACCGGCATCGCGCGCCGTGCGTGCAGCATCCTGTCGCCACACGGCTTCGTCCAGCGCCGGCAGGGCAAGCGCGCACAGCGCCATGCAACGTTGGCGGATGTCCGCCTCCGCCAGCGACGTGAGCGCCGCGTACCAACTTTTCGGCAACACCGGCGCGGGTGCGTTGAAGGCGCCCGCTTCTTCGCACTGCCACAGCCGCGCCGCCACGGTTTCCAGCGTGGCGTGTTCGGCCAGCTCCAGCGCCGGCATGCCACGGTAGAACAACTGCCCATGATCGATCAGCGTGATGGCCGATTCCATCACGGGCAGTCCCCAGTCCAGCGCATGGCGCACCACCTGGCGCGGGCGCCGTCCGCCGGAACGCTGATCGGCGAGCCGTGCCACATCGGCTTCGCGGTAGCGGCTGCCGCGTCCGTCGGGCGACGGGTACGCCGCCAGCAGCCCGCGGCTCACATAGGCATACAGCGTGGGGCGCGAGATGCGCAGGCGCTCGGCGGCTTCGGCGGCATTGAGGTAGGCGGTCATCGGGCCGGATGCGGTGGACAGCAATCGAGGTTGATCAGTCTAGTCAATGTTGACGCTATCGGCCGCCCAGGACTGTAATGGGCGCACCTTGCTTGCGGAGCCCCGCCATGCCGTCACCCGTTGCTGATGTGGTTGATCCTTCCATGCAGACTGTCAGCCCCGCCCGCGCACTGAGCCAGTTATGGAACGTGCTCGGCCAGCCGGCCGATGTGCTGTCGCGCGCCACGCTGACGGGCGCTGAGCGGGCGCTGCCGTCGTCGTTTGCGGTGGGCACGCTGGCGCAGAGCACCATTGCTGCTGCCGCGCTGGCAGCCGCGCAGGTCGACACGTTGCGTAGCGGGCGGCAGCAAACCGTATCGGTCGACATGCACCACGCGGCGCTGGAATTCCGCTCCGAGCGCTACTTCCGTGTCGACGGGCAGTTGCCGCCGGAACCGTGGGACAAGATCGCCGGGCTCTACCGTTGCGGCGATGGCCGCTGGGTGCGCCTGCACACCAACTTTGCGCATCACCGTGACGGTGTGCTGAAGCTGCTCGGCTGCGCGTATGACCGGGCCGCCGTGGCCGCCGCGCTGAACCAATGGAACGTCGAGGCGTTTGAAGAGGCAGCCGCGCAGGCCGGCATGGTCGTCACCGCCGCGCGCACGTTTGAAGAGTGGGACGCGCACCCGCAAGGCATCGCCGTCGCAAGCCATCCGCTGATGACGATCGAACGTATTGGCGATGCGCCACCGCAGCCGCTGCCGGCGCATGCCGATGGCCGACCGCTCTCGGGCGTGCGCGTGCTCGATCTCACGCGCGTGATTGCCGGGCCCGTCTGCGGGCGGACGCTCGCCGCGCATGGGGCCGACGTGCTGCTCGTCACGGGGCCGCATCTGCCCGCCATCCCGCCGCTGGTGATCGACACCGGGCGCGGCAAGCGTTCGGCGCAGCTCGACTTGCGCGATGCAGCCGGTGCCCAGCAACTCCGCACGCTGCTGCGCGACGCCGATATCTTCGTGCAGGGCTATCGACCGGGTGGCCTGGCGGCGCTGCAGTTTGGTCCGGAGCAGATTGCCGCGCTGCGCCCAGGCATCGTCTACGTCAGCCTGTGCGCATACGGCTATGACGGCCCGTGGGCCAATCGCCGAGGCTTCGATTCGCTCGTGCAGACCGCCAGCGGTTTCAACTGGGCCGAAGCGCAAGCCGCCGGTGAGGCCAAGCCGCGTCCGCTGCCCGCTCAGGCGCTCGACCACGGCGCTGGCTACCTGATGGCGGCTGGCGCGATGACGGCGCTCGCACGCCGCATGACGGAGGGCGGCAGCTGGCACGTGCGTGTGTCGCTCGCGCAGACGGCGCATTGGCTGCGCAGCTTCGGCCGCATGGCCAACGGGTTCGATGCGGCCGACCCGCGCTATGAAGAGATCGGTGCGTATCTGGAAACGTCGCCGTCTGGCTTTGGCGCGCTCACCGCGCTGCGCCACGCGGGGCAGCTCTCTGACACGCCGCCGCACTGGGCGCTGCCCAGCGTGCCGCTGGGGACGCATCCCGCGCGGTGGTAGGATTCGCGCCTACCGTTTTCTCTGCCCGCGCCTGATACTCCGGGCGCACATGGCCCGCCGATGCTCAGTTACCGTCACGCCTTCCACGCCGGCAATCACGCCGATGTCCTCAAGCACGCCGTGCTTGTGCAGATGCTCGATTACCTCACGCAGAAGGACAAGCCGTTCTGGTACATCGACACGCACGCCGGTGCCGGCCTCTACGCGCTGGATCACGAATGGGCGCAGAAGAAGGCCGAATTCGATACCGGCATTGGCCCGCTGTGGCGCGCCGCCGAAGCGGGCGAAACGCTACCGCCCCTGCTCGATGCATACCTCGACCAGGTGCGCGAGCTGAACCCGAACGGTGAACTGCGGCACTACCCCGGCTCGCCGTGGCTGGCGTGGCAGATGCTGCGCGATGCCGATCGCCTGCGCCTGTTCGAACTGCACAGCTCCGAAATCAAGGTGCTGTCCAACAACTTCCGCGGTGCAGGGCGCAAGGTCATGCTGTACGACGGCGACGGCTTTGCCGGCATCAAGGCGATCCTGCCGCCGCCGCCACGCCGCGCGCTGGTGCTGATCGATCCGTCCTTCGAAGACAAGCAGGACTACGCCCGCACCGTGCAGGCCCTGCAAGACAGCCTGCAGCGCTTCGCCACCGGCATGTATGCGGTCTGGTATCCGCTCGTGCAGCGGCGCGAAGCCGCGCAGTTTCCCTCGCGTCTGAAGCAGTTGCGACCGGCGGACTGGCTGCACGTCACGCTCACGGTCAAGCACCCGGTCGAGGGTGGCCTCGGCCTGCACGGCAGCGGCATGTTCATCGTCAACCCGCCGTGGACGCTGAAGGCGCAACTGCAGGAAGCCATGCCCACGCTGGTGCGCCTGCTCGGCCAGGACGACGGCGCCAAGTTCATGCTGGAAGGCGAATCGAGCTGAGGCTTGAGGCTATCGCCTCGCGCGGGCCATACCGTCAGACATCGTCGGGCGCGGTTTGCGCCGGATGCGATTCCAGCGGATAGCGGCGCAAGTCCGCCGCGACATGCGCAATGCGCTCAGCCGCCTGCGTTGCCTCTCGTACCCCGCTGGCACCCAGCACGCGCGCCGTCTCGGTCGCGTGGATCTGCTGGCGCAGTGGCGCCATCCAAAGTTCGTCCATATACACCGGCTCGGCTGACTGCTGCGCTTCGCTTTCGGGCGGCGGCGCCAGCTTGGCTGGGTTGACGGGCTGGAACATCTTTCTCGGCACGCGCTGCGCGAATTCGGCGGAGACGACCGCTGTCGGCTCCCAGATCGCGTTGTTCGGATACCGGAAATCGGGCCCGAGCCGTTTCATCTGGCGGTCCAGGTCTTTTTGTATGCGCTGCTGGTGCTTGGCCTGAAGCATGTGCATTTCTGCGTGGGCATCGGCGCCCGTGGTTTTGTCGTAATGGTGCTCGATTGCGGTGTCGCGTTCGTTCGCAGTAAAGGCGCCGTCTTCGGCGAAGATGGCCGGGCCTTTGCCCCATGCGTCCATCACGATGTCATGCGCGCGGCTTGAGGTTTCGCCATGTAACTCTGCCCAGACGTGATCCACGATTTTGCTGCTGACGGCCTGGACGCGCTCACCGTCTTCCAGTTTGGCAGCGTGAAGAAACGCTGCCACGTTGGCGTGGTCGCCACAATTGCCGGCCTGTGCCGCCATGGCGCCTGCTGCGGCCCGGACTTCGGCAGAGTACTTGAACAGGGGACTTTTCTTCGGGATGCAGGTTCCGGGCAGGTACTTCCTCCCGAGGCGCCGGCCGGCCACAGTCCGGATCGTGCTCTGGCCGTTGCTGTCGCGGATGTCGTCAGACACGTTGCCGCGACCATGCGCCAGCGCCTGGCGCGTCTCCATGACCGTCGCATTGGCTTGCTTCAACCGTTCAAGCTCGCGGCCCTCGACGGGACGACCGTCGATCTGCCGGGCCAGCAGGTAGCCACCCAGTTGGCATTCGCTGTCCGACAGCGCAGTCCGCGCAGTGAGCACCTCATGTTGCGGCGACGCCGTGATGCTGACCTGCCGCCCAGAAGCGCCCGGCCGCTGTGCCAGATCCTGCAATGCGCCGGACGCACGGCGGGGTGTGCGTGCCGTCGGGGCGGCGGCGTGTTCGATCGGACTGGAGGACGCCGGGTCTGCGGCAGGCTCCGCCGGACGGATGCCACTCAGGGCGGGTGCGCGTGCGGAATGCATTCGGCCTCGGGATCGTTTGGATCAGGAATTCTCGGGCGCGGTCTGCGCAGGGTGCGATGCCAGCGGATAGTTCTCCAGATCCGCCGCCACCTGGGCGATGCGTGCAGCTGCTTGCGTGACTTCCCGTACGCCGCTGGCGCCCAAGGCCCGCGCGGTTTGCGTGGCGTGAATTTCCTGACGCAACGGTGCCATCCGCGGTTCGCCAGCGCGTATCCGTTCTTTCGCCTGCCGCACGAGGCGTCGGTCTTTCGGTGCCAGCTTGGCAGCGTCCGGTGCCGCAGACATCTTCTGGCTGACGCGTGCTGCGAACTCGCTGGAGATGACTGGCGTGACGGCAAAGATCGCACCGTCCCCAATCCGGAAATCGGGCCCCAGATGCTCCATCACCACGTGCAGATTGGTCTGCATCTGCTGATGGTGATCGCGCTGGAGTTCGCTCATGTCCGCATGGGCCTTGGCACCCGTGCTCTGGTCGTACTCGCGCGCGATCCCGATGTCGTGTTGGCCCCCCGCGAATTCACCATCCACCGCAAAAATGGCGGGGCCTTTGCCCCACGGGTCCATGACGATGTCGTGCTCTGGGTCGCGCGCCCTGGCGGCGTGCCACTGCGCCCAGCGGTGGTCGATTGTCGTGCTGCCCACGGCATATGCGTATTCGCCGCTGCCCAGCTTGGCGGCATGCAGAAACGCCGCGACGTTGGCATGCTCGCCGCAATTGCCCGCCTGCGCTGCCATGGCGCTCGCCGCGATGCTGACCTCAGGACCGTAGTTGGATGGAAGCTGTGTCCTCACGATACGGCCAGCCACCGCCCGGATCGTGCTCTGGCCGTTGCTGTCTTGGATATCGTCGACGACATTGCCGCGGCCATGCGCCAGGGCCTGGCGGGTCTCCATGACGGTTTCGTTAGCGAGCTTGAGCCGGTCGAGCGCCCTGCCCTCCACCGGGCGGCCGTCGATCTGGCGGCCTTGTACGTAGCCGCCGAGTTGGCACTCGCCGTCGGACAGCGCCCTGCGCGTGTCGGGCGCCAGGGCCCGGATCTCGACCTGCCGCTCACGCATGCGTTGGGCGTCAAAGCTGGCCAGGCCCTGCAACGTCACCGGCGCACGGCGCGGCGCGTGGGTGGCCGACTCGGCCGGGTGGCCGGTTGAAGTGGAAGCGCGCTCTTCGGCCGGCGACGTCGGACGGAGGCAGCTTAGGATCGATCGCAATGGGGACGGCATGGGCAGCTCCGGCTTCTGTGGCCCGCAAGATACGCGGCGGCGCAGGTAGCTTAGGAGCGCTGCCGTGCGCGCTTGTGCTGCCGTGCGAAGCCATGACGCCATGGCCGAAGCCGCCATGTCACTCTCCTGCCACATGCCCGTGCTACCTAGTCGGGCTTAGACTTGCACTGCGCTGTCCGTGCGCAGCGCCCCTCTCGGCACTCTCGGCAAGATCGGCAGGAGCAACACACCATGAGCGAACGCGACGCAGCGCGGCAGGCGCGCCTGCAGGAAGACCTCCTCGACACGCTGGACGAGGAGCTGGAGATGGAAATCGACGACCACCTGCTCGGCGGCGGCGAAGGCATCAGCGAAGAAGCGCGCGAAACGCGGCGCATGTACTTCCGCGAGCTGTTCCGCCTGCAAGGCGAACTCGTCAAGCTGCAGGACTGGGTGATCGAGACCGGCCACCGGCTGGTGGTGATCTTCGAAGGGCGCGATGCCGCCGGCAAGGGCGGCGCCATCAAGCGCATCACGCAGCGGCTGAACCCGCGCGTGTGCCGCGTGGCCGCGCTGCCGGCGCCCACCAACCGCGAACGCACGCAGTGGTATTTCCAGCGCTACGTCGCGCATCTGCCCGCCGCCGGTGAAATCGTCCTGTTCGATCGCAGCTGGTACAACCGCGCGGGCGTCGAACGCGTGATGGGCTTTTGCACCGACGAGGAATACGAAGAATTCTTCCGCTCCGTGCCCGAGTTCGAAAAGATGCTCGTGCGCTCGGGCATCCAGATCGTCAAGTACTGGTTCTCGGTTACGGATGAAGAGCAGGAGGTGCGGTTCCAGAGCCGCATCGACGATCCGCTCAAGCAGTGGAAGCTGAGCCCGATGGACCTGGAGAGCCGCCGCCGCTGGGAAGCCTATACGCGTGCCAAGGAAGTGATGCTCGAGCGCTCGCACATTCCCGAATCGCCGTGGTGGGTCGTGCTGGCCGACGACAAGAAGCGCGCGCGCCTGAACTGCATCCACCATCTGCTGGGGCAGGTGCCTTACCACCCGGTGCCGCATCCGCCGGTGCTGCTGCCCGAGCGCGTGCACCACGCGGAATACATCCGCCACCCGGTGCCGGAAGACATGATCGTGCCGAACGTGTATTGATCCGGCGGGGCGAAAACTACACCGTCGGGCGGATCTCGAAACCAGGCACCGGCATCTCATGCTCACCCGTTGCCACATCCAGCTGCGTCACCTGGGCGCTGTCCGGGCCCTCCCACATCCATTCCCGCATGCTGAGCACATTGGCCTCGGGGCCGGCCAAAAAGGCTTCGACGGCGCCGTCGCGGCGGTTGCGTACCCAGCCGCGCAACCCCAGCAGCCGCGCGCGGTCGGCACAAGCGGCGCGGTAGCCGACACCCTGCACGCGGCCCTGTACGGTAACGATCACTTGCGCAATGGCGGACATGGCGGGTCTCCGGGGCAATACGGCAGCAGATGTGTTGGATAAAACATGACAAACCGGCGCTGTCGCATCTCTGTCACATTTCTGGAATGTGACGTCGTCAGACTGACAACCGCGCGGCGGGCTCTGACGTTACGCAAGGTAAACTAGGCGGCTTGCCGCCGGGTGCCAAGCAACGCTTGCGCAAAGCACTGCGCCCAGCCCCGTAGTACGCCATGCCATGTATTGCGCCTCGGCTCAGGCCTTGGGCGCCCGAATTTCGTCCGCGGTTTCCGTCCCGGTTATCCAAGATGCAGCAGAACGACAACGAAACCACCATCCGGGGCCGCTTGGGTACCACCTTCGGTACCAACCTTGGCGTCAACTTCGGCAATCTGCTGACGGCGCCGCCCAACCGGTTTGACCTCGCCCTCCTGCCGATCATCCTGGCCGCCATCGTGCTCGTGGCCTATGCCGCCAAGCAGATGAACGTGCCCTACACGCCGGGCGAACATCTGGACGTCAGCCTCGACGTCATTGAACTGCCCTATTACCTGTTGCGGACCAGCATCCGCATGCTGCTGGCGCTGGGCGCGTCGCTGGCGTTCTCGTTTGCGTTTGCCGCCATTGCGTCCAAGAACCGCACGGCCGAGAAGGTGATGGTGCCGGCGCTGGACATCCTGCAATCGATTCCGGTGCTGGGTTTCCTGTCGATCACGGTTACGGGCTTCATCGCGCTGTTCCCGGGCAACCTCGTCGGCGTGGAATGCGCGGCCATCTTCGCCATCTTCACGTCGCAGGCGTGGAACATGGCGTTCTCGTTGTACCAATCGTTTCGCACCATCCCGACCGACCTGGAAGAAGCCGCCACGGTGTTCCGCCTGTCGAAGTGGCAGCGCTTCTGGCGCCTGGAAGTGCCGTTCGCCATGCCCGGCCTGCTGTGGAACATGATGATGTCGATGTCGGGCGGCTGGTTCTTCGTGGTGGCGTCGGAGGCCATCTCGGTCTCGGGCCACGACATCAAGCTGCCGGGCATCGGCTCGTACATTTCTCTGGCGATCCAACAGCAGAACCTGCCGGCCATCGGCTGGGCCATCCTGGCCATGCTGATCGGCATCATCCTGTACGACCAACTGCTGTTCCGCCCGCTGATTGCCTGGGCAGACCGCTTCCGCTTCGACTCGATGTCGTCGGAGCGCGAGCCGCAATCGTGGCTGCTGGATCTGCTGCGCCGCTCCGAGTGGGTCAAGGCGCTGCTGGAGCGCACCGCCGCGCTGGCCGAGCGCACGCTGTCCTGGGGCGCCGAACGCACGCGGCCCACGGCTGCCGGCGGCAACGGATTCCTGCCGCGCTTCCCGTGGTCGCACCGCATCGCCGATGTCGTCATCATCCTGGCCGCGCTGATGGCGGTGGCGCACGTGCTGCAATTCGTGCGCTCCGAGGTGGGCTGGGCCGAGGTCGGCCACGTCTTCTGGCTCGGCTTCCTGACCATGGTGCGCGTGATCCTGCTGATTGCGCTGGCCGCGCTGGTGTGGGTGCCGATCGGCATCCGCATCGGCCTGAACCCGAACGTGGCACGCATCGCCCAGCCGGTGGCGCAGTTCCTGGCGGCGTTCCCGGCCAACCTGATGTTCCCGCTGGCGGTGATGCTCATCGCGCGCTTCGCGCTCAACCCGGAAATCTGGTTGAGCCCGCTGATGATTTTCGGCACGCAGTGGTACATCCTGTTCAACGTGATTGCCGGCGCGTCGGCCATCCCGACCGAACTCAAACTGGCGGCCCGCAACTTCGGCCTGCGCGGCTGGCTGCTGTGGAAGCGCTTCCTCATCCCCGCCGTGTTCCCCAATCTGCTGACCGGCCTGGTGACGGCGGCCGGCGGCTCGTGGAACGCCAGCATCGTCTCCGAATATGTGTCCTGGGGCGACCGCACGCTGGTGGCCACGGGCCTGGGCAGCTACATCGCCGAGATGACATCGAAGGGCGACTTCCCGCGTATTGCGCTGGGCATTGCCGTGATGAGCCTGTTCGTGGTCGGCTTCAACCGGCTGCTGTGGAACCGCCTGTATGACATCGCGCAAGAGCGCACTCGCCTCTAAAAACAGACTCATGATCCTGCCGCGCCCCCGATCTTGAGCACGTTCCAAGACGACCTTATTTAGCTGAGAACACACATGGTTACCACCAGCACCCATAGCCAGCACGCTGAAAGCGTCATGGAGCTGCGCGGCGTCTCGAAGATCTTCCGCACCGCAGACCACACCGACCGTGCCGTGCTCGAAGGCGTGGACCTCAACCTGCGCCAGGGCGAGATCGTCGCCATGCTGGGCAAATCGGGCTCGGGCAAATCGACGTTGCTGCGCATCATGGCGGGCCTCGTGCGCGCCGATCGCGGGCAGGTGCTGTTTCGCGGGCGCGAATACACCGGCCCCGTGCAGGGCATTGCGATGGTGTTCCAGTCGTTTGCGCTGTTTCCGTGGCTGACGGTGCAGCAGAACGTGGAGCTGGGCCTGGAAGCGCAAGGCGTGCCCAAGGCCGAGCGCGAAGAGCGCGCCGAACAGGCCATCGACCTGATCGGCCTGTCGGGCTTCAACAGCGCCCTGCCGCGCGAACTGTCGGGCGGCATGCGCCAGCGCGTGGGCATTGCGCGCGCGCTCGTCACCGAGCCCGACCTGCTGCTGATGGACGAAGCGTTTTCCGCGCTCGACGTGCTGACCGGCGAGAACCTGCGCGACGAAATGCTCGACCTGTGGGAAGACCGCCGCACCAACATCAAGAGCATCCTCATCGTTTCGCACAACATCGAAGAGGCGGTGATGATGGCGGACCGCATCGTCATCCTGTCGAGCGATCCGGGGCGCATCCGCGCCGAGGTGCGCGTGCCGTTCCCGCGCCCGCGCAACCGTGACTCCGCCGCCGTGCGCAACCTCATCGACGAGGTCTATGGGTTGATGACCTCGCCGCAGCGCGTGGGCGTGCATCTGGGCGTGGAGCCCGCCGCCGAGCAGCTTGCCTACCGCCTGCCAGACGCCGAGATCGGCCAGATGGAGGCCATTCTCGACCTGCTGGTCGAAGCGCCGTTCAACGGCCGCGCCGACCTCCCGCACCTGGCAGAAGAAGCCGGCGTCACCGACGACGACCTGCTGCCCGCGTGCGAAGCGCTGTCCCTGCTGCAACTGGCCACCATCGAGCGCGGCGACATCATCGTCACGCCGTTCGGCAAGACCTACATGGAAACCGAACCGCCCGAGCGCAAGGTGCTGTTCGGCCAGAAGCTGCTGGAGCGCGTGGCCCTGGCCGCGCACATCCGCGCCGAGCTGGAAGCCAACGAAGACGGCGAGATCCGCGAAGAGCACGTGCTGCGCGAGTTGGAGGCATACCTCAAGCCCGAAGAAGCCGAGCGCGTGCTCAAGATCGGCATCGAATGGGGCCGCTACGGCGAGGTGTATGAGTACGTCTACAACACCGGCATGCTGACCCTGCCCCGTGAAGAGCGCGAGGAACGCGAAGAGCGTGAGGCGCAGGAAGGTGGGGATCACGCGGCGTAAGTGCGCGAGATCGACCATGAAAAAAGAGCCGCATGAAGCGGCTCTTTTTCTTTCACATGCAGGAACAGCGGTGCTCCATCACCACCCCCAACGCACCCCTGCCTTGCCATTCACACCATGCAGGCGACGGTCGGCGCTGACCTGATAGCCGACGCTGGCATAGAACACGCCGTTCTTCGCCACCTGGGCCGTGAGGCCACCCGTCAGTTCCAGCGTAGTGCTCGGCAGTTGCGCGGTGAACGGCACGAAGCCGCCGTCCGGCGACGACATCTGCGTGCCCGTCTGGCCGCGGAACTCGTGCCACACGTTGGCGCGCACCCACGCGGTGTGCTGACGCTCCGGCGACTCGCCCCAGCGCTTGCTCACGCGCACGCCCAGACGGCCGAGCATCGAATTGACCGAGTTGAAGCGCACATCGGCGGCGCCATCGTTGGCATCGGCAAACGCGGCACGCTGGTACACAAGCTGCGCCTGCGGCTCGACACGCCATTGCGGCGACAGCGCGATCGGGTAGCCCGCCTCCAGCGATGCGGCGTAACCGAGCGCGTGCGTCTTCAGACCGTTCACGCCATGCGGCGAGGCATCGGCGTCGTAGCGCGTGCCCTGCACCACGCCATCCAGATACCAGCCCGACGGGCCGAAGTGCGTCCAGTACAGGCCGACGGTGTTGGCGTTGACGGAGTCGCGGCCGGCATCTGCGCCATCTGCGTGCGTGACATCTGCCGCGATGCGGCCGGTGGCGAAGTAGCCGCCGGCGTGGTCGTGGCTGCCGTCTTCGCGCTGGCGCTGGTAGACATCGGCGCCGAACTGCACGCCGCCAAAGTCATAGCTGAACGCGGGGCCCTGGTTGCCGTAGACACCGTTGCCATCGGACATGCGGCTGCCCTTCTGGGCGATCACGCGTGCCCAGCCGGTGCGCAGCACGGGCGACGTGCCTGCCGGTGCGGCGGCCTGGTTACTCTCCTCCCCCACACGTTCGTGCAGCGTATCGAGCAGCGCGCGGCCGTAGAGCAGCGTCAGTTGCGGAATGGCCGTGTAGAGCGACACCTCCGGACGCAGCGCAGGCTGCGTGGTGCCCGTGCCGTCCGTGCCGCTGCCGGTGCCTTGGGTTGCGGTCTGCAGGGTGCGCAGATACCAGCTGTCGGCGCTGGCCGAGCCACCGCGTTGCAGCGTGTACTCATACGGGCCGGCTACGACACGGTTGGCCAGTGCAAAGGCGTTGGCCTGCGTGGTCGCGCCGTTGATCGCGCTGACGACTTCGATGCCGTCGCCCGTCGTCTTCGCACCCGCGCCGCCGGCGTTGGTCACGCGCACAGCCGTATTGCCGCTGGCCGTGCCGCCCGAGATGACAAGCTTGTCGGTCGGTGAATTGTCAGCGCCCAGCTTGGTGTTGATGGCCAGCACACCGCCATTGCCGACGTAGTTGCCGTTGACCACCAGCTTGTTGCCGACGCCTGCACCACCAACCTGCACCGTACCGGCGTTGTTGAGGGAGCCGTTGATCGTCAGGCTGCCGCTGCCCGAATTGGCAAACGCGGCCAGCGCATCGGCCACGGCCACCGTGCCGTTGTTGGTGACAGCGCCGTTCACGGTGCCGTAGCCGCCCAGCGTGGCGTTGGCGGCAATCTGTACCGTGCTGCCGCCGGCCGCCATCGTGCGCAGGCTCTGCGGCGCGTTGGAGCCCGACACGCCGAGCGATGCGCCGGCATGCGCCGCATCGCCGATGGCCAGCGCCCCGCTGGCGACCAGCGTATTGCCCTGGATCGCGTTGTTGGCGGTCAGCACGGTCGTGCCGGTGCCGGCCTGCGTGATGCCGCCCGTGCCAGCGACGGTGCCGCCGAACGTGAACACATCCGAGCGGTTGAACACCAGCGTGCCGTTGTCCACGACATTGCCCGTGATCGAACCTGACGTGCCGCCGTTACCGAGCTGCAGCGTGCCGGCCGAGATGGTCGTGCCGCCCGAATAGGTGTGATCGTTCGTCAGGACCGTCGTGCCGGTGCCGCTCTGGTTGACCGCACCCGTGCCGGAAATCTGACCGCCATACGTGTACGTGTCGGAGCGGTTGAAGGCGAGCGTGCCGTTATTCACGACATCGCCCACGACGCTGCCCGACGTACCGCCATTGCCCAGCTGCAACGTGCCGGCGGCGATGGTGGTGCCGCCCTGATACGTGTTGTCGCCCGCCAGCACCAGCGTGCCGCTGCCGGCCTTGGTCAGTGCGCCGGCGCCCGTCATGCCCTGGCTCAGGGTCGACGTAAAGCCTTGCGTATCGATCGTGCCGTTGGCACTGGTGATGCTGACCGCGCGCGTGGCAGCCACATCCACGTTGCCCGTCAGTTGCAGCGTGCCGCCATTGAATGTGAGCGCGCCCGCTGCGTCGCCCATGGCACTGTCCGCGCCGATGGCCAGCGTACCCTGCGTGATGGTCGTGCCGCCGCTGTACGTATTGCCGGCGCCCAGCGTGAGCGTGCCTGTGCCGGTCTTCTCCAGCGCACCTGTGCCGACGATCTGGCCCGCATAGCTGCCATCCACATCCTGCTGAAAGCGCACCAGGCCGTTGTTCGTCACGGCCTTCGTCACGCCCTGCGCATCGCCTTGCAGCGTGCCGCCCGCGTCCACCTGCATCGTGCCGGTGTAGGCACTGTTGTCGCCTTGCACGATCAGCGTGCCCTGCTGCACCTGCGCATTGGTCACGCCCATGCTGACGAGCGTTTTGGACAGCGTCCACGTGCCGCTGTCCTGCTTCTGCAGGGTCTGGAAGTTTGTGATCGTGCCCAGCGTCGCGCTATCGGTGCCGTTGAGCGTGATGACGTTCGCGCCGCCGCCGCCACTGATGCTGCCGCTCACCGACGAGCCGGTGTACAGGTGCAGCGCATCGTTGCCGCCCGCAAAGATCAGGTTGCCGATCACCTTGCCGCGGTTGGTGAAATCCACCGACCCATTGCCCGACGCGCCCATCACGTTGCCGTTGGCCACGTCCGTCTGGATAACACCCGTGGCGTTGTTGACGACCGTGTTGCCGCCGGTGGTGTTCTGGAACCAGATCGCCGCGCCGTGTGCCGATTTGATCAGGCCGTTGTTGATGATGGTGTTGCCCGTGCCTTCCGGGTTGACGGCTTCTCCGCTGAGCTGCGTGCCGTTGGCCAGCACCTGGCCGCCCTGCTCCACCGTCAGCGTGCTGTTGTTGCGGAAGTCGATCGCGTTGCCGCCCGTACCGTAAAAGCCGGAGCTGGACACCGCGTTCGCGCTGACCGTGGCGCCGGATTGCACCGTGATGTTGGCGTTGTCGCGCACGGCAATGGCGCTGGTGTCGCCCACTGCCACCGTGCTGCCCGTCTGTACCGTCACCACGCGGTTGTCTTCCGCCGCCACGTTGCCGGTGCCGATGGTGGATGTGGTTGGATTGGGTGCCGCCGTATCGCAGACGGTGGTCTGCCCGGTGGTTGTGCAGTCTGCATGCGCAAGCGCCCCAAACAAGGCGAATGGCGAAGCAACAAGCGCGATGGAGACGAACTGAAGCCGCCCGCGGCGGCGTTGGAACAATGGCGTAGACATACGTTTGCGTCCGCGCGCACGCGAAAAGAAGCCGCTACGTCTGTCCCCCCGGACAGACGTAGCGCGATTTGCGCAGACTTCCCCTTCTTATCTTTGATGGTTTGATGAAGTCCTACTTCCCCGGTGGGCCGATCATCTCGCCAAGGTTGTCTCCGACCTTGCCACGTCTTTGATGGTGGACTTGCCAGACCAACTCATGACGGCGAGTATCAGCCCTGTCCGCGCGACTTGACCCGTTACATTGTTTTTTGAAGTGTTGCGGACGGCGTGATTCTAGGAATGCCAATCGATCGCGATGTACAAAGAATGTAAAAATCAACGCGATTTGAGGATGTGTTCCTTCCCGACATCGTTAAATCGGCGTTTTTTGTTTCCATTCAATAAAAGAGAAGTGAAGAACCACGACCAACCGAGGTTTCAGCGATGCCCATTTCCCTGCTGTTAAAAGAAGACTTAAGAAGTCGCAATGATTTGCGCAACGAAAAAAACGTGTTGCGCTGGAATCCACTCGGCGTGTTGAGGCTGTGCATGCTTGTGTTGGCGTGGATCTCCGTACCCGCATCGGCGCAGCAAGTCGTCAGCGATCTTTCCGCACAACCGGCCGGTCGCATCCACTTCAACAGCGCCACGCCCAAGAGCAAATGGGAGCTGGTGCATCGCAAGTTCGACAAGACGCCCACGCCCATCTGGGGCACGCTGTATCTGCCCGAGAACCTGCAGGGCCGGGTGCCGGCGATGGTGATTTCGCATGGCTCCGCCGGGCCGCAGCAGAAAGACGTCGACCGGTGGGTGCGGCTCTTCAACCAGATGGGCATGGCCGCGTTCGTGGTGGATTCGTATGGCCCGCGCGGCATTGCCAACACGATGGACAACCAATCGCAGCTCAATCCCGCCGCCAACGACGCCGATGCGCTGTTCGCACTCAAGCTGCTGAGCACCGACCCGCGCATCGACCCGAAGCGCATCGGGCAGATCGGTTTCTCGCGCGGCGGCGGTGTGGCACTGGACATGACGCTCGACGCGTTCCGCAAAGGCGTCATTGATGACGACACGCGGTTTGCGGCGCTCATCGGCTTCTACCCCGGATGCTCGGCGCTCTGGTGGGAGATCCCGCCGCCACCGCTGTCCGGCGCCCCGCTGATGCTCGCGCTGGGCGAGAAAGACGACTACACGCCCGCGCAGCTCTGCCGCAATGCGGCCGATGTCATGCAGCGTGACGGCCAAACCGTCGACGTGCACGTCTACCCCGGCGCGTATCACGACTTCGACAACACGCATGCGTACTTCAAGTACTTCCCCGGTGCGACCACGGCACGCGATTGCCCGCAGACCATGATCGACGTGCAGCACAACGCGTACTACCGCCTGCAGACCGGTGAGAAGTACGCCGCCTCCAGGCCATGGAGGCCGACTACAAGCGCTGCACCGTGCGAGGCGTTTCCACGGGCGCCAACCTGGAGCAGGCCGAGCGCGCCGAGGCCGACGTCAAGGCGTTCCTGACGAAGAGCATGGGCCTGGCGCCGCGCTGATGTAGGAACCTCTACAACATTGCAGCGGTTATGACGCGCGCCTATGCTGCCGTCATGACCGCCTCCCCCGATTCCTGGCTGCTGCTGATCGTCAGCCTGCCGACTGCCCGAGCGACAGCGCGCATGCGTATCTGGCGCGCCATCAAGGCCATCGGCTGTGCGGCCTTGCGTGATGGCGTCTACCTGCTACCTGCGCGTGCCGAACACGCGGCGCAGCTCAACGAACTGGCAGACGAGACGTTGCAGGAAGACGGCCAGGCCTGGGTGCTGCGCGTGCAGGCCAGCGACGCGGCGGAAGACGCGGCCTACCGCGCCCTGTTCGACCGCACGCCCGACTACGCCGAGTGGCTGGCGGAGCTGTCTGAAGCGCGCAAGACGCTCCCCGATCTGCCCGCCGCCGAGCGCAGCCGGCTTCTGCGCCGCCATGCCCGCGCCTACGAGGCCATCCGCAAGATCGACTTCTTCTCCAATGAAGCGACCGTGCGTGCCGATGCGCAATGGCGCGACTTTGCTGCAGCGGTGGAAGCCACGCAATCGCCTGGCGAACCGAGTGCCGCTGCGGGCAGCATCCCGCGCCGCGACCGCGCCCAATACCAAGGCCGCCTGTGGGCAACACGCCGGCACCTGTGGGTGGACCGCGTTGCCAGTGCCTGGCTCATCCGGCGCTTCATCGATCCGCACGCCCGGTTCACGTGGCTCGCCAGCCCGGCCGACTGCCCCGCCGATGCGCTCGGCTTCGACTTTGACGGTGCCACCTTCACGCATGTGGGCGAACGCGTTTCGTTCGAGGTGCTCGTCGCCAGCTTCGGGCTTGACGACGATGTCGGCCTCGCGCGTCTTGGCGCCATGGTGCATGCGCTGGATGTGGGCGGCGCGGCCACGCCGGAAGCCGGCGGGTTCGAGGCCATCCTGGCGGGCGCCCGCAAGCGGCTGGCCGATGACGATGCCCTACTCGCAGAGATCGGCACCGTGCTCGATTCGTTGTATGTGCATTTTTCCGGCAGCCGGAAACCCTGACCGCTGTCACCCCTCGCAGCCACCCCGGCAGCTCACTCATGAACATCGCCCCCGAACGCCCCACCTACACGCTGCGGCAACTGGTGCTGTATTTCCTGCGGCTTGGCGCACTCGGCTTTGGCGGCCCAGTGGCGCTGGCCGGCTACATGCGCCGCGACCTCGTGGAGGCGCGCCAGTGGATCACCGACGCGGACTACAAGGAAGGCCTCGCGCTTGCCCAACTCGCGCCGGGGCCGCTGGCCGCGCAACTCGCCATCTACCTCGGCTACGTGCACTTCCGCATCGTCGGCGCCACGCTGGTCGGCATGGCGTTCGTGCTGCCGTCGTTTCTGATGGTGGTGGCGCTGGGCTGGGCCTATGTGCGCTTTGGCGGGCTGACGTGGATGCAATCCGTGTTCTACGGCGTAGGCGCGGCGGTGATCGGCATCATCGCCATCAGCGCGCACAAGCTCACCACCAAGAGCGTCGGCAAAGACAAACTGCTGTGGGCCATTTACCTGCTGCTGGCGGCGGTGACGGTCGTGACGGAATCCGAAGTGGCGTGGCTCTTTCTAGCCGCCGGTGTGCTGGTGTGGTTCTGGCGCGCGCCGCCAAAGTGGTTGCGCCAGGGCCGCGTGAACGCCGTGGCCGTCGCCCCCGCTGCAGCGGCCAGCGGCATGCTCGGCACGCTCGATTGGCCGCTGCTCTCGCAGCTTGGTGCGTTCTTCGCCAAGGCCGGCGCATTCGTCTTCGGCTCGGGGCTGGCCATCGTGCCGTTCCTCTACGGCGGCGTGGTCACAGAGCACCACTGGCTCAACGAAAAGCAGTTCGTCGACGCCGTGGCCGTGGCGATGATCACGCCCGGGCCAGTGGTCATCACCGTCGGCTTTATCGGCTATCTGGTGGCGGGCCTGCCCGGCGCGTGCGTAGCTGCACTGGGCACGTTCCTGCCGTGCTACCTGTTCACGATCGTGCCGGCGCCGTACTTCAAGAAATACGGAAAGCTGCCCGCCATCCTGGCCTTTGTCGATGGCGTTACAGCGGCCGCGGTTGGCGCCATTACCGGCGCGGTGATCGTGCTGGCCAAGCGCTCCATCGTCGATGTGCCAACGGCGCTGCTGGCCTTGGCGACGGTGTTGCTGCTCGTGAAGTTCAAGAAGCTGCCCGAGCCGGTGATCGTGGCAGGCGCCGCCTTGCTTGGCCTGGCGCTGTATCCGCTGCTCCATCACTGATTCGCGTTCACTCATGCGGGAGGTTGTGCCATGCAATGGATCACGCGCGAGCGCCCCAAGATCGACCGCATCGCCTGCCCGTGGCTGATCGCCCGCTTCATCGACAAGACGCCCGATTTCCTCTACGTGCCACCGGGCGACGTGCTGCGCGTCGCCCATGACACCGGCGCCATTCCGTATGACGTTCCGGGCGTGGAGCTCTCGCATGTGGGGGAGCTGTGCAGCTTTGATGCGTTTCTCAGCAAATACCGGCTTGGCGATGATCCGGCCTTGCAGCACCTTGCGCGGATCGTGCGCGGCGCGGATACCTCAAGGCTGGACATGACGCCGCAGTCCAGCGGGCTCTACGCAATTTCGCTGGGCCTGTCGCATGTCTTTGCCGATGACCTTGCCATGCTCGAACACGGGCTGGTGATGTACGACGCGCTCTATGCGTGGTGCAAACACTGCCAGGCAGAAACGCACAACTGGCCGCCCAAGATGCCTGCATAACAGCGGCGAGGCACACTCGCCCACGCTGTCCGAAGAGGCCCCCCGATGCGCAGGCCGCGGCCGCCAACGCCAAACGGTTGCGCCCATGCAGTCAGGGAAAACCAGCGCAAACGTTATTCGCATTGGCCGGTGCCAACCGGCCCAGGCCGCGTTACGATTGGTTTCAATTCGACCAAAATGCGTGTCATGGCCGGGACTATCCTTCGGGCACCCCCCACCCGAGGAGATAACCATGAAAACAATCTATCGGAACGCCCTCATTGCATTGCCCCTGCCGTTCCTCGTCGCTGCATGCGGCGGCGGCGATGGCGGTACGGATGCCGGCACGGGCACGCTCCATGTCTCGATGACGGACGCGCCGTCCTGCGGCTTTGATCACGTCTATGTCACGGTCAACAAGGTGCGCGTGCACGCCAGCGCGTCGGCGGCCGACTCCGACGCCGGCTGGACCGACATCGCGTTGGCCACGCCCAAGAAGGTCGACCTGCTTTCGCTCACCAACGGCGTGCTGACCGACCTCGGAACGGCGCCGCTGCCTGCAGGGCAATATCAGCAGTTGCGCCTGGTGTTGTCTCCCAACCAGGGCAACACGCCGGCCAACTCCGTGGTGGTGACCGGCTCGTCGACCGAGCAGCCGCTGGCCACCCCCAGCGCCGCGCAGAGCGGCTACAAGATCATCCAGCCCTTCACCGTGCAGGCCAACACGCTGGTCGATCTGGTGCTGGATTTCAATGCCTGCAAATCGATCGTGCAGCAGGGCAATGGCGGCTACAGCCTCAAGCCGGTCGTCACCGCAACGCCAACGGTGGTGAGCGGCTCGATCACAGGCTACGTGCCCGCCGCACAGGCCGGCGCCACGGTGTATGCCGAGCAGAATGGCCAGGTCATCCGCGGCACGGTGGCGGATGCCACGGGCAAGTTCGTGCTGTCGCCGCTGGTGCAGAGCAGCACCAACGGCGCCTATGACGTGGTGATCGTCGACAACACGCTGCCGACCGGCCATGCCACGGGCATCATCCGCACCGTGCCCGTCACGGCCAGCACCACGACCACGGTGTCCACCACGGGCGCGCCGATCGCGCTGCCGGCCTCCACCACCAATACCGCATCGGGCACGGCCACGGCATCGGCGCAGGCCACCTTGCGCGCGCTGCAGACGGTGAGCTCGGTGTCGTACGAGATCACCTCGGCCAATGCCAACCTGGATACCGGCGCCTACTCGCTGGCGTTGCCCGCAGCCGCGCCGCTGGTGGGTACGTACAGTGCGACGCTGCCGATTGCGCTGTCGGCCGTGTCGGCATCGGCGGGCCAGTATTCGGTGCAGGCCACCAGCGCATCGGGCGCCACGCTGAGCAATCCGGTCAACGTTTCGGCCGGCAGCCAGACCGGGGTCAACTTCAGTTTCTAACCAGGGAGAACGGGGGCCAACGCCGCCCCCTCACAACACAATGAAGAACATCATCCTCATCCTGTCTTTGGGTGCGTCGCTGCTGGGCGGTTGCGTCTACGTGCCGGTCGACGGCCCGGTTGCGCGCCCGCAAGGCGGCCCAGGTAACGGCTTCTGCCCGCCGGGACAGGCCAAGAAGGGCAATTGCTGAGCCGTTGACCTCAGCGCCCGCGCAACAAAAAAGCCGGTCTGCGTGACCGGCTTTTTCTTTGCTGCGTTGCGGTGCTTACTTGCCCTTGCCCGCGTGCTTGTGCTGCGTGGATTTGCCATGTTGATGCGCACGGTCTGCCGCACGCGCCTTGCCCTTGTCGCGGTCCAGGCTGTCGGGGCCGTTGGTATTGGACATGCCCTGGCTGCTCATATGCGCAGCAGAACCGCCGCCGGCATTGCCCTTGGCCTGGGCTGACAGCGAAACGGTGCACAGCGCAGCCATCGCAGCCGCCACCATCCATTGTGCTCGGGTCATCTGCTTCCTCCTTCTGGTTTTTGGTTCAACCGATTGTAGGTAGGCACGGATGAGAATGTGCGTTTCAGTGCAACCAAACGTAACGGCATCCCGCGCCGCCGCAGTGCCCCCGTGACCCTCGGCACACCTTCCGAACCGGCCAGCGTGCTCCACTGAGATCGGCGATCCAGCCGGCACGTTTCTCGCTGAATTGCGGTGCAGCAAAACACCATGGAGAGACGCAATGGCAAGCCACGGCGGCACCACAACGTCCTACTGGGCGGAAGAGATCGAACTGGCCCGACCGCCATTGACGGCTGATGCTTCATGCGATGTCTGCGTGATCGGAGCGGGCATCGCAGGGCTGTCCGTCGCATACGAACTCGCAGCGGGCGGCGCGGCAGTCATCGTGATTGACGCCGATACCCCGGGCGGCGGCGAAACCGGCCGAACGACCGCCCACCTGATGACGGCGTCGATGACCGGTACTACAACATCGAACG
>NZ_VOSS01000180.1 GCF_007997035.1 Ralstonia sp. TCR112
ATGAGCGTGTCGCCGGCGTTGATGTGGATGTTGCACGTGAAGTCTTTACAAGGAGAGACCGTCCAATTTTCTTATTACGTCGCTAACTGTGCCTGCTGGAAGCGTTACTTCGCTAATGCTTTTCCCATTGTCTAGGCTCCACAAAAATCTGTCACCTTTAATCGTCTTGATGAAGTACAAGTAACATTGGTTGTCGCTCATTGCTGTGCATGTCATGTCGAATAATCCTTCGAATGGAAAACCTTTGTTTCCTGATAGATATTCTTCTGCATTTTTGTATAGATAGGCGGAATCAAGGTCGTTGGCGTTAACCGGAAGTTTATCAATGTCAGCGTTCTTGTAGGAGCCCATAGTTGTTCTTAGCTCAAATATGTCTACAGTGTCGAATAGTCTCTCGCCGTTCAGGTAAAGGCAGAATAGGCCATTTCTCCAGATGTCGTCGCGGGCGTTCCATTCGCTGACAACGTCGATTTGAATTGCGAAAAGAAAAGGATTGCCAAAAATCATCTTATGGTTACTCCAAATTGCCTTTGAATGCTTGATGGGATTTGGTTCCCGGCTAAGGGATTGTTTCGATCACCTGTGCTGCCATTCCAGTGAAATTCCCCATTCGTTCCCTCAAAGCGGTGGATGTTGCCTTGACTATCCATTGCAAACCGAACTTCTTTGTTTGGGTACGTTTTCGGGCTTGGAATGGATTGCCCAAATAGTTCTAGTGAGTCTCTTGGTTCAATTCCGGCATTGGGTCTATTGCTTGGTTGGCCGGGAGTGTGCTTGGGGTTGGATTTATATAGCAACCCGTTGGCTGCAAGGGTGGGGTCGGGCGTTGGTAATGCAGCGCCTTTTCCAACCCCCTTGATTGCCCCGCCAATCCCCGCAGCCGCGCCCACCATCACTTCACTGACTAGTGTAGACGCCTGCTGCCCCTGCAACACGTCTGTGCCGCCCATCCTGACCGCATTGCCCAGCGCCGCCGTGCTCATCGACATAATGGAGCGATCCGCGTTGAGCAATGCACCGAGTTCCGCGCGTTCTTCCCCGCTCAGCGTGCCGTTGGCTTTCTGCTTCCCTTGCAGCTCTGCCACGCGTTCACCTGTCTCGCGCTGCTGGGTGCGCAACTCATCCACCACGGCCAAACAAGCTTGCACCGTGCTGCACTTCTCAGCACGGTCATGGTTGGATTGCCACAGTTTGGCAAACTGGTCTCTGACCTCCTTGCGACAAGTGTCAGTTGTGCAATTCGCCAGCTTCTGATCGCGGTCGATTTTCTGCTTGGGTGTCAGCCAGTTGTTATCGAGGGCAGCGGTTGCGGCGGTAGTCGCGGTGGCGGCATTGCTGCTTGAGATGACAGCAGCAACACCTGCCACCAAAGACGTCACCACGTTGCGCTTTGCCTCCTTGTCGGCATTCGTCTCCTTCGCATCCTCGGTGAACAGATTGGTCAGCAAGCTGGAGGCCGCTGCACCCAAAGCACCTGCACCGCAGCTCTGGCTGCTCGCTGCCGCTCCCGCACAGGCCACGATCGCGTGCAGACTAGCGTGTTCGGCGCTACCTTCCTTGACGACACCGTCCGCAACGAGCTTGCCGATGTATCCCGCTCCCTGTTGCTGAACGTAGTTCACGACAGCGCTCTGTACAAATTGAGCAGAGCTACCACTCACGTTGCCGCCTGCTGCTGCGGTCAACGCGTTGGCAATCTGGCGGTAGGTGCCACCTGCGCCCCACTTACTTTCGGTATCGACCGCCTCGGCTCGTTCTTGCTGAGCTTGTTCCCAAAGTTGCTGACGCTGCGCATCGGTCAAGTTGGCCGCAGGATCCGCCGCTTGCTTCTCCAGCTTGTCGGCGGCTTGCCGCTTGGTATCCGCCTCCTGCATGCGGTTCCCAACGAACTGCCCCACCTGGTTGACGAATTGGCTAGCAATCTCAAAGCCGGCCTGCACCTTGTCCTTATCAAAGATCGGCGCGAGTGCGCCGCCTGTGTTGGAGGCGTCCCGATTGATGCCTGCCACGGTTTCTGCAGCAGTCTTTCCAGTCAACTGCTGTTGCTTGGCGCCGTCGGTAATCGTGATCGTGCCACCGCTGATCGCGCTGCTCGTTGTCGAGCTGGCATCGCCAGACGCACTTAATACGATCGGTGGTGCGGCAGTGAGACCCCCGCGGCTGCTTGGCAGCTCTGTGCCGGGCACCGGATTGACGTTGTCGGCCTTGCCTTGTTGATCTTTGCCAATTCCGCTCTTGCCGGGGTCACCACCGCCTCCAAAGGAGTAGCCGCCACTGATCCCAATTTGAGAGCCGCTGTAGTGCGCTTCGTTCTGGATATCGCTGTGGGTGAGGGTGGCCGTGGTCAGCGTGTTGACGCCGTCTTGCACCGCCTTGTCACTGCTGGCGATCACACCGCCCTTGAGGTCGGTGTTGCCCTTGACGTCGATCTGGAAGCCACCGTCGCCGGTGCGGATGCCCGATTGCTCACCCACAGCCGCATAGTCGCTGTTCAGCTTGCCCTGGCTGACGCTTCCGGAAACGCTGGATTTGCCCACGCAA
>NZ_VOSS01000181.1 GCF_007997035.1 Ralstonia sp. TCR112
CGGCAGGGGATGAAACAGGGGATGGACCACCAAGTTAAAACAACAAAACCATCCCCCAAGCAAATCAGGCAGCCTCCGCCACCGGATGCCTCTGCTTCCGATAAAGAAAATCCAACACCGCCGTCCGACACGCGTGATAAGTCGCATCCTCCGCCAACGCCATCCGATCCCGCGGCCGCGGCAAGTCCACCGTCAACACCTCACCAATCGTCGCAGCCGGCCCATTCGTCATCATCACGATGCGATCCGCCAGCAGCACCGCCTCATCCACATCGTGGGTCACCATCACCACCGTGCTGGCGGTCGCCGCCACGATCTTCAGCAACTCATCCTGCAGATGCGCCCGCGTGAGCGCATCCAGCGCCCCAAACGGCTCATCCATCAGCAACACCTTCGGCTCCATGGACAACGCCCGCGCAATCCCCACCCGCTGTTTCATCCCGCCCGAGATTTCATGCGGATGCTTCTGCTCGGCATGCGACAAGCCCACCAGCGCCAGCGCCGCATGCGTGCGATCACGCAACTGCGCCTTGGTCTCGGTCTTGCCGAAGACCGCTCGACGGCCAGATACACGTTGTCAAAGCACGTGAGCCACGGCAACAGCGAGTGGTTCTGAAACACCACCGCGCGATCCGGTCCCGGCCCGGCAATCTCGCGCTCGGCAAGGATCAATCCACCCGTGGTCGGCCGCGTGAGGCCGGCAATGAGATTGAGCAACGTTGATTTGCCGCAGCCCGAGTGCCCGATGAGCGCGATGCACTCACCGCGCGCCACCGTCAGGTCGATGTCGCGCAGGGCGACGAACGGGCCGCGCTTGGTCTTGAACGTCTGCCCGACGTTTTCAATGCGCAGGAATTTGTCTGTCATGGCGCTCCCCCAATGTCCTCAAACCGCGTCGTACGAGAAGCGCCGCGCAATCGCCAGCAGCGCGTGCTCGAGCAGCAAGCCCACCACACCAATCACGAAGATGGCGATGACGATGTGCTCGACCTTCAGGTTGTTCCACTCATCCCACAGCCAGAAGCCGATGCCGACGCCGCCGGTGAGCATTTCCGCCGCCACGATCACCAGCCAAGCCGTGCCGATGGACAGCCGCACGCCCGTCAGCATGTACGGCAGCACCGCCGGAAACAGCACGCGCGTGAACACCTTCCATTCGGACAGGTTCAGCACGCGCGCCACGTTCAGGTAGTCCTGCGGCACGCGCGTCACGCCCACGGCAGTGTTGATCACCATCGGCCAGATCGAGCAGATGAAGATCGCCCAGATGGCCGCCGGGTTGGCCGACTTGAACAGCAGCAGCCCGATCGGCAGCCACGCCAGCGGCGACACCGGCCGCAGCAGGCTGATGATGGGCGAGGCCATCGCATTGAGAAACGCAAAGCGCCCGATCAGGAAGCCCGCCGGAATGCCGATGACGGCCGCCATGCCAAAGCCCGCACCCACGCGCGCCAGTGACGCGAGCACGTTCCAGCCCACGCCCTGGTCATTCGGGCCATTGCGATAGAACGGATCAGCAAACAGCGCGACGGCCGCTTTCCACGTCACCGCCGGTGTCGGCAGTGCAGGGATGGCCGTGGCAATGCCCTGCCACGCCAGCACAAACAGCACGAAACCCAGCACGGGCGGAAAGCCCCGCACCACGGCGGCGACAAACCAGTCGCGCGCAATAAGGCGGCGACGTTCAGGGGCGGCGTCGGACTGCACGCCGGACAACGTTTTGACGAGCGTGTTCATGTCGGGCTCCATCGATGTGAGGGACCGCAATCAGAAATTCGGAAGTTCAGGAGGACAGCGGCGTCAGGCTTTCAGCTTGAAGCCGTCCGCATACGCAGCAGGGTTCTTCGCATCCCACACCACGCCGTCGATCAACTTGGCCGTGCGCATGTCGCTCTTGGGCAGCGGCGTGCCGCTGGCCGTTGCCGCCTGCTTGAAGATGTCGATGCGGTTGACCTGCTTGGCGACGGCCAGGTAATCCGGATGCGCCTTCAGCAAGCCCCAGCGCTTGTGCTGCGTGAGGAACCACATGCCGTCCGACAGGTACGGGAAATTGACCGCGCCGTCGTGGTAGAAGCGCATCGGGTCCGGGTCGTCCCACGTCTTGCCGAGGCCATTGGTGTAGCGGCCGAGCATGCGGTCGAGAATGATGTCCATGTCGGTGTTGACGTAGGACTTGGCGGCGATGGTCTCGGCCGTCTTGCGGCGATTCGATGCCGACGCATCGATGAACTTGCTCGCCTCCAGCACTGCGGCGGTGAGCGCACGCGCCGTGTTCGGATACTTCTGCACGAACTCCGCCGTGGTGCCGAGCACCTTCTCCGGGTGGTCTTTCCAGATGGCCTGTGTTGTCTCGGCGGTAAAGCCGATGTTGTCTGCAATCGCGCGGGCACCCCACGGCTCGCCCACGCAGTAGCCATCCATGTTGCCCACGCGCATGTTCGCGACCATCTGCGGCGGCGGCACGGTGATCGCCTTCGCATCCTGCAGCGGGTGGATGCCGTGGGCGGCCAGCCAGTAGTACAGCCACATCGCATGCGTGCCGGTCGGGAAGGTCTGGGCGAAGACGTATTCGCGCTTCTCCTTGGTCATGACCGCGCGCAGCGATGCGCCGTCCTTGACGCCCGCTTCCTTGAGCTTGTTCGACAGCGTGATCGCCTGGCCGTTGTTGTTGAGCGTCATCAGCACGGCCATGTCTTTCTTGGGGCCGCCAATGCCGAGCTGCACACCGTAGATCAGGCCGTACAGCACGTGCGCCGCATCCAGGTCGCCCGATACCAGCTTGTCGCGCACGCCGGCCCACGAGGCTTCTTTCGACGGCGTGATCTTGATGCCGTACTTCTTGTCGATGCCGAGCGTGGACGCCATGACCACCGAAGCGCAGTCCGTGAGCGGGATGAAGCCGACCTTCAGCTCCGTCTTCTCGGGCGCATCGGAACCGGCGGCCCAGGCGCCGGCGCGCACCAGCGGATCGATCAATGCCACGGCACTGCCTCCTGCAATCGTCGCCGCGGCTTTCATGATGCTGCGGCGCTTCGGGTTGATCGGGTTGACGAGAGCGTCGGTCTTGTCTGGCGCGGCCATCCATGGCTCCAAAGAAAAGGCGTCCCGACGCGCGCCATCGCCCATCGCCAAGGAAGGGTCGCAGAGCCGTGCGTCGGGACGCCGTTGTCCCATGCCGATACCCACGTTGGCACCGGCTTCGCAGCGACACTTGCAAGGGGTATGCCAACGTTGCGCGATGGGTCTCGGCTATCCGAGTTCGGAGCGCCGCGCGCCGAGCTTTTTTCTCGGCGTTCCGAGCTCGGAGCTCGGCGCATGAGGCTTTTAGCTCGGCCGTTGAGGCTCGGAGCTCGGCGCG
>NZ_VOSS01000182.1 GCF_007997035.1 Ralstonia sp. TCR112
AGGGCATCAACGGCCAAACCCGTCTGGACGCCAGCGCTGGTGGCAAAACAGTTTCCGGGGAATCTCTGAGCGCCCTACGCGGCTGGCTCGACCACTTGGCCTAGCCGTGCCGCGAACTCCCGCAGCGCGGGGGCCAGTTCGTCGCGGATGCGCTCTGCATCGGCGGAGGTGTATGGCGCGCTGCAACTCACGACATACGGCTCGCGCTGGCTTGGTGCGAAGAAGGCGACTGCGCATGCGTGGATGGCAGGATGCCAGTCGCGCAGCGACACGGCGTAGCCGTTGCGTACGCCGGCTTTCACTGCGTCGTCTGCGGCAGCGCCTTCCGCCGCCCATTGCGCAGGCTGCTGCGTGCGCAATGCTTCGTAGAGGCGCTCACGCCGCGCTACGGGCAACGAAGCCAGATACGCCCGCCCCATCGAACTCGACAGCAGCGACAGCCGCGAGCCCACGCCCAAGCCCGACGAGCCGCTCATCGACGGGCTGTCGTGGCGGATCGTCTCCAGATAGACCATGTCCAGCCGATCACGCTTACCGAGCGAGATCGACACGCCAAAGCGCTGTGCAAACGCGCTCATGTGTGGACGCGCGAGCTGGATCACATCGCTCGAGGCCAGATAGGCAAATCCGAGTGCGAGCACACCGGCGTCGAGCCCGTATTTGCCGAGCGCGTCGTCATAACGCAGGTAACCGAGCGACACCAGCGTGCCAGCCAGCCGGCTGACGGTGGCTTTGGGAAAGCCCGTGCGCCGGACAAATTCCTGATTGCCGAGCAGCGTGTCGCCTGGGCGGAATGCGCGCAGCAGTTCGAGCCCGCGCGCCAACGCCGTGACGAAATTCGGATCGCTCGACTCAGCCGGCGCGGTATCGAATTCGGGATCGGGGAGACGGGTCGTGCTCATGGCAAAAAAGCCCTGGAAATCGTCGGTGGTTGCGCTATGATAGCCCTAAATTTCGAAACTGTGTTCCGTATATCGGAACAACAAAGACTCGGAGACCACCGCTGTGACTGCTCGCAACGCCTTCAATTGGGCTGACCCCCTGCTGCTCGACCAACAACTGACCGACGACGAGCGCATGGTGCGCGACGCCGCCGCGTCGTACTGCCAGGACAAGCTGATGCCGCGCGTGCTGGAGTCGTTCCGGCATGAGAAGACCGATGCGTCGATCTTTCGCGAGATGGGCGAGCTGGGCCTGCTGGGTCCGACGATTCCAGAGCAGTACGGCGGCCCGGGACTGAACTACGTCAGCTACGGTCTGATCGCGCGTGAAGTCGAACGTGTGGATTCGGGCTATCGCTCGATGATGAGCGTGCAGTCGTCGCTGGTGATGGTGCCGATCTACGAATTCGGCAGCGAGGCGCAAAAGCAGAAGTACCTGCCGAAGCTGGCCACGGGCGAATGGATCGGCTGCTTTGGCCTGACCGAACCGAACCACGGTTCCGACCCGGCCTCGATGATCACGCGCGCCAAGAAAGTCGACGGCGGCTACTCGCTGTCGGGCGCCAAGATGTGGATCACCAACTCGCCCATCGCCGATGTGTTTGTCGTGTGGGGCAAGCTGCCCAACGACAACGGCGAGGATGAAATCCGCGGCTTCATCCTGGAGAAAGGCTGGAAGGGACTGACGGCGCCCGCTATCCACGGCAAGGTCGGCCTGCGTACATCGATCACCGGTGAAATCGTGCTCGACGAAGTGTTCGTGCCGGAAGAAAACCTGATGCCCGGCGTGCGCGGCCTGAAGGGTCCGTTCACGTGCCTGAACTCGGCGCGCTACGGCATCGCGTGGGGCGCGCTGGGCGCAGCCGAGGCCTGCTGGCACATCGCACGCCAGTACGTGCTCGATCGCAAGCAGTTCGGCCGCCCGCTCGCCGCCAACCAGCTCGTGCAGAAAAAGCTGGCCGACATGCAGACCGAAATCACGCTCGGGCTGCAAGGCTGCCTGCGCCTGGGCCGCATGAAGGACGAGGGCACCGCCGCGGTCGAAATCACGTCGATCATGAAACGTAACTCGTGCGGCAAGTCGCTCGACATCGCCCGCATGGCGCGCGACATGCTCGGCGGCAATGGCATCTCGGATGAATTCGGCGTGATTCGCCACGTGGTGAACCTGGAAGTGGTGAACACGTACGAAGGCACGCACGACATCCACGCGCTGATCCTCGGCCGCGCACAAACCGGCATTCAGGCTTTCTTCTGATTGCGCTTTGTTTTTACGGCGAGTTGGGGCACACTCGTGCACCACTCGCCACACGTGTTGCCGCATCTCTCGCTCGTCCTGGGCACCGCTGTTCTCCTCCCCGCGCGATATACCAATTTGCAAATGACCGGGATACGCCGCGCCGCATGAATCGGCAGTAGCGCGCGTCTATGCTTCGGTCCAAGTGTCGGCGGATTGTTGGGCCGCACGCCCTCACACCGATAAAACGAGCGCGCAATCCACACGCAGAGTGCAGCGCCACGCGACAAAACCAATCGCGAGACAACGGTCTGGAGAATGCCCGCGCATGTACGCCGGCACCCGTACCGATATCAAAACCAGAACAGGGCACCCTACGCGGACGACCCAGATCGGCCGGCGCGGAGTCCTGCCAGGAGACAAACCCACCATGGCTGAACAGTCCATTCCGTCGTCGACGGAACTTGGCGCCGCCGGCATCGCCGATGCGCGTGTCATCGATCGCTATTTCCAGATTTCCGAACGCGGCAGCACGCAAAAGCGCGAGGTCGTGGCTGGCATCACCACCTTCATGGCGATGGTCTACGCGGTGTTCGTCGTGCCCGGCATGCTGGGCAAGGCCGGCTTTGACACCAGCGCCGTGTTCGTCGCGGTGTGCCTGACCACCGCCTTCGGCTCGCTGCTGATGGGCCTGTGGGCCAAGCTGCCGATCGCCATTGGCTGCGCAATCTCGCTGACGGCGTTCATGGCTTTCGGCCTGGTGCTGGGGCAAAAGCTGACGCCGGAAATCGCGCTCGGCGCCGTGTTCCTGATGGGCGTGGTTTTCACCGCCATCTCGGCCACGGGCGTGCGTTCGTGGATCCTGCGCAACCTGCCTTCGGGCGTGGCGCACGGCACGGGCATCGGCATCGGGCTGTTCCTGCTGCTGATCGCGTCCAACGATGTGGGGCTGGTCGTCAAGAACGCCGGTGCGGGCCTGCCCGTTGCACTGGGCCACGTGACCGCCTTCCCGGTGATGATGTCGGTGCTGGGCCTGGCCGCCATCTTCGGCATGGAGCGTCGTCGCGTACCGGGCGGCATCCTCATCGTCATCATCGCCATCTCGGTCCTGGGCCTGATCTTTGACCCGGCCGTGAAGTTCACCGGCGTGTTCGCCCTGCCCTCGCTGGCCAGTGCTGGTCACGCCTCGCTGATTGGCGCGATGGATATTCGCGGCGCACTCACGGCCGCCGTGCTGCCGAGCGTGCTGGCACTGGTGATGACCGCCGTGTTCGATGCCACCGGCACGATCCGCGCGGTGGCAGGCCAAGCCGGACTGCTCAACGACAAGGGCCACATCATCAACGGTGGCCGCGCCCTGACGGCCGATTCGGTCAGCTCGATCTTCTCGGCGTTCTTCGGCGGGGCACCGGCGGCGGCCTACATCGAGTCGACGGTTGGCGTGGCAGCCGGCGGCAAGACGGGCCTGACGGCCGTCGTGGTCGGCGTGATGTTCCTGGCGGTGATGTTCTTTTCGCCGCTCGCGGGTCTGGTGCCGTCGTACGCAACGGCAC
>NZ_VOSS01000183.1 GCF_007997035.1 Ralstonia sp. TCR112
CAACAGGTAGTGCTCGGCGCCGTCTTGCCCAGGGCGCGGTGTGACAGTAATGGGCTTCTTTAAACCGATGGTCTGGATGTTGCGGACAATATCCTCGAACTTCTGTGCGTTGCGGTCCCGGGGGTTCAGGACTTCGATTGTGTCCAGCGGAATCATGCGCAGGTCAGGCTTTGCGTGTTTCCTCGTCATGCGGCCCTCCTGATGCGGCTGCGCTCCGCCATGCCATAGAGGTAGTCCAAGTTGCCGAACCGATAGGTCTCAAGTTCGAATCTGTTGTGATCGGCCAAGCTGATGCGTGGCAGACCAAAGTCCAATCGCGGCAGGAGGTAATAGTCCAGCGGCCCTTGGTTGGCCGTGTCGAGCCTCACGGCTACGGTGATGTCGGGAAGAAGGCCAGCGTCAAAGCGCACCTTCCACCGGTGACTGCCGGTCTCCAGTATCTGACAGCGCGATAGAACGATCGAAACACTGAACTCGCGATTGACAGTGAGCAGGTCGGTTGCCGAGTCACGTTCTACTGAGCCGCCTAGTTCGGCA
>NZ_VOSS01000184.1 GCF_007997035.1 Ralstonia sp. TCR112
GGCAGCTCAACCACGCTGTCACTCACGCAGACGTATTTCGTCAACGACAACTGGGCCGTTACGGCGGTCGGCGGCATCCCGCCCACCACTGACATCTACGGCCGGGGCAAGGTCATCGCGCCGGTGCCGGCGCTTGGCAACCTCACGCTCATTGATCTGGGACTGCCGAAGAACAACCCGGTCGCATCTGCCCGTGCGTGGAATCCTGCGCTCATTGGGCAGTACTACTTCGGCACCGCGCAGAGCAGGCTGCGGCCGTTCATCGGCGCGGCGTCAGCTACAACCTTCTTCACCCAACTGCGCCTGAACCCGAATTTCGTCAGCGCGATGCAGAACCTCGGCCAAGTCCTGCAGCTGGGTATGGGCCAGATCCCGACCGGCCCCGCCAAAGTGTCAGCAGCGACCTCCAGTTCCTGGGCGCCAGTCGCCAACATCGGCATGTCTTACGAGTTCGCCCAGAACTGGACGCTGGTCGGCACCGTCGCCTATCTGCCGCTCAAGACCACTTCGACCATCACGCTGCGCAGCCAGGAAGGCCAGGTACTGGCCGTCAACAAGACGGTGATCAACGTGAAGCCGGTCGTCTTCAGCCTGAATGTTGGATACCGGTTCTAGTGGGTCGCCCACTACTGCGTAACTACTAAGGGATGCGGTTACAGGGAATGCAAGGGCAGGCCAGGCACAAATCCATCGATGATGTCTTCGGCCATCTTCGCGGCAGCGCGTTTTGCCGTTCCAATGCTGTCCCATTGGGTGGCCAGCAGTGGGAAGATCCGGGAGCGTTCGGTACTCGGTGGCTGCCCTTCCTCGCAGATCAACACGGAAGCACTGTAAGACCGGTCGGGACGAGGCTCGTGCCATTCACGAGGCGGATCGAACAGATAGATGAGGGGGTAAACATCGAACCCCTTGTAGCGGCAAATCGGATAAGCGTCCACGGCAATCTCCGTTGAAGGGGGTGGCCCACTGTACGCTCTTTGTGCCGGCTTCGTTGAACTACCCGCGAATAACCAAATGCGGACGA
>NZ_VOSS01000185.1 GCF_007997035.1 Ralstonia sp. TCR112
TGATTTATGGCGACGACAACGCGACGCTCAAGCAGTCGATCTCGTGGTTCGGCATCGTTGGCGGCGGCTATGTCCAGTTGCTGCAGATGATCGTCATGCCGCTGGTGCTGGTATCAGTGCTGAATTCGGTGGCCAAGCTCAACAGCACTGCGTCGCTGGGCAAGATCAGTGTGCTGACGATCGGCACGCTGCTGCTTACGACGCTGATCTCCGCCCTGGTCGGCGTGTTCGTCACGCACCTGTTTGGCCTGACGGCGCAGGGGCTGGTGCAAGGCGCCCAGGAAACCGCGCGGCTGACCGCCATCCAGGAGAACTACGTCGGCAAGGTGGCCGACCTGTCGGTGCCGCAGCTGGTGCAGTCCTTCATTCCGAAGAACCCCTTCGCCGAGCTGACCGGCGCCAAGCCGACGTCCATCATCGGCGTGGTGATCTTCGCGGCCTTCCTGGGCGTGGCCGCGTTGAACCTGCTGAAGGACGACGCGGTGAAGGGCGAGCGCGTGCTGACCGCCATTGACACCGCGCAGGCCTGGGTGATGAAGCTCGTGCGACTCGTCATTCGCCTGACCCCTTACGGCGTGCTGGCGCTGATGACGAACGTGGTGGCCGTGTCCAACGTGCAGGACATCATCAAGCTGGGCGGTTTCGTGGTGGCGTCTTACCTCGGCCTAGCGATCATGTTCGGCGTGCATGCCGTGCTGCTCACGCTCAACGGCATCAATCCGCTTCGCTTCTTGCGCAAGGTCTGGCCGGCGCTGTCGTTCGCGTTCACGAGCCGGTCGAGTGCGGCCACTATTCCGCTGAGCATCGAGGCGCAGACGCGGCGCATCGGCGTGCCGGAGTCGATCGCCAGCTTCGCCGCATCGTTTGGCACGACCATTGGCCAGAACGGCTGCGCAGGCCTGTATCCCGCCATGCTGGCAGTGATGGTGGCGCCCACCGTGGGCATCAACCCGTTCGATCCTGTATGGATTGCAACGCTCGTGGCGGTGGTCACGCTCAGCTCCGTTGGCGTGGCGGGTGTGGGTGGCGGCGCTACGTTTGCGGCGTTGATCGTGCTGCCGGCCATGGGCTTGCCGGTGACGCTCGTGGCGCTGCTGATCTCCATCGAACCGCTGATCGACATGGGCCGTACCGCGCTCAACGTCAACGGCTCGATGACCGCCGGGACGATCACCAGCCAGTTGCTGGGGCAGACTGATCGCAGTGTTTTCGATGCTGCCGATGACGTGGAGATGGCGCACCGCTGATCTGCGCGTCGAAATATAAATGCCGGCCATGGGG
>NZ_VOSS01000186.1 GCF_007997035.1 Ralstonia sp. TCR112
CGTACGTGGACCGCAACCGCATCGTGATCATGGGCCAGTCGCACGGCGGTTTGACCACGCTCGCCTTCGGCACCATCGCCTACCCCGGCGTGCGTGGGCTGGTGAACTTTGCCGGGGGCCTGCGCAACGACACCTGCGTCGATTGGGAAGGCAATCTCGTGCGCGCCTTTGAAACGTACGGCCGCCAGTCACGCTATCCGTCGCTCTGGTTCTACGGCGACAACGACAGCTACTGGCCCAAGCCAATGCCAGAGAAGATGTTCGCGGCTTACACGGGTGCAGGCGGCAAAGGCCGGCTGGTGGATTTCGGCACCTTCCGGAGCGACTCTCACGGCATGTTCGCAAGCCACGCAGGGCTTTCCATCTGGTTGCCGCAGGTCGACGCCTTCCTGCGCGAACTCGGCTTGCCCGCAGGCCCGGTCGCCCCCACCGCTGAAGCTTCCGGCGCCGACGACCCCAAGTCCGACACCAACAAGGACCCCGAATGAACGCTTTCGAGACCCTCGCCTTCGCACAGAACGGCACCGTCGCCACGCTCACGCTGAATCGGCCTGACGTGCGCAACGCCTTCAACGAGACTGTCATCGCCGAGCTGACCGGTGCGTTCCGCGCGCTGGCCGATGAGCCCAGCGTGCGCGCCATCGTCCTGTCCGGCAATGGGCCCGCCTTCTGCGCGGGCGCCGACCTGAACTGGATGAAGAAGATGGCCGGCTACTCCGATGACG
>NZ_VOSS01000187.1 GCF_007997035.1 Ralstonia sp. TCR112
GCGCCCGCCATGAAGCACAGCGCCTGCAGCGCATCGTCCATCGCCTCGCGGCCAGCGGAGAGTCGCACCATCGCCTTGGGCATCGTGATGCGCGCCACGGCAATCGTGCGCACGAAATCGAACGGGTCCAGTTCTTCGTTGCCCGCCAGCGGCGTGCCTTCCACCTTCACCAGGTTGTTGATGGGCACGGAGTCCGGATACGGCTCCATGTTCGCCAACTCGGCGATCAGGCCTGCACGCTCGTGCACCGATTCCCCCAAGCCGACGATGCCGCCGCAGCACACGTTGATGCCGGCGTCACGCACGTGCTCGAGCGTGTCGAGCCGGTCCTGATACGTGCGCGTGGTGATGATCTCGCCGTAGAACTCGGGCGCGGTGTCGAGGTTGTGGTTGTAGTAATCCAGGCCCGCTTCCTTCAACTGCGCGGCTTGTTCCTGCTTGAGCATGCCGAGCGTCACGCACGTCTCCAGCCCCATCGCCTTCACGCCGCGCACCATGTCGGCCACGGCGTCGAGCTGATGCGGCTTGGGGTTGCGCCACGCGGCACCCATGCAGAAGCGGCTTGCGCCGTTTTGCTTGGCGCGCGATGCGGCTTCCAGCACTGCGTCGATCGGCATCAGCTTTTCAGCCTCGACACCGGTGTCGTAGCGCGCCGATTGCGGGCAATACGAGCAGTCTTCCGGGCAGCCGCCGGTCTTGATGGACAGCAGCGTCGACAGCTGAACCGCATTCGCATCAAAGTTGGCGCGGTGCACCTGCTGCGCCTGGAACAGCAGGTCGTTGAACGGCAGCGCGAACAGCGCTTCGATGGCTTCGCGGCTCCAGCGGGCGTTGGGATTCTGCCCCGGCGTGGGCGGCACCTTGGCGGCGTTCGGCACGAAGTTCAGTGGAGTGGATTGCATGAGGACTTCCTTCAAGTGATGCGTGGTTTCGTTGTTATGCGGGTCAGGCCGGCAGCAGCCAGTTCGGCTTGCGCTTGCCCAGGAAACTCTGCACGCCTTCGCGGCCTTCTTCCGAGGCGCGGATGGCGGCGATGCGCTCAGCGGTGTCGGCCAGCAGCGCATCATTGACCGTAGCGCCAGAGACTTCACGCACGAGGCGCTTGCTTTCGCGCACGGCATTCGGGCTGTTGGCGACGAGCGCGGCTGTAATGTCGGCCACCTTGGCGTCGAGCGCGTCTGCGCTCACCAGCTCATGCACGAGGCCCAGGCGATGCGCCTCTGCGGCGGAGAAACGTTCTGCGGTGATGAAGTAGCGGCGCGATGCCTGCTCGCCCAGCGCGCGGATCACGTATGGGCTGATGGTGGCCGGGATCAAGCCAAGCTTCGCTTCCGACAGGCAGAAGTTGGCCGTGTCGACAGCGACGACGATGTCGCACGCGGCGACCAGGCCGACGCCGCCGGCATACGTGTCGCCCTGCACGCGCGCGATCACGGGCTTGGGGCAGGTGTAGATGGCGCGCAGCATTTCGGCCAGGCGCAGGGCGTCGGCGCGGTTC
>NZ_VOSS01000188.1 GCF_007997035.1 Ralstonia sp. TCR112
GCTGCGCGGTCATGTAGTCGAGCGTGGCCACCACGTCTTCGGCCTGGACGATGCCGTTGGCCTCCACGTTGCACCCGCTGCCGATATACGCGCCGCCGGATTTGGAAAACCCCTGCCGCATCGGGATGGCCACCACGTAGCCGCGCGCGACCAGCGCCGCCGCCTGCTCACTGTAACGGGCACGTGCCTGGAATGCCGCCTTGCCGCGCGCCTTGCCGTGGTTGAGCACGATGAGCGGGAAAGGGCCGTCACCGGCCGGCTTGTAGACGGTCGTCTCCAGCTTGAGCGTGAAGATGCCCGCAGACTTGGGCACTTCCACGATGGTTTCGCTGATGCCCGGCGGCGCCGTTTCGCTCGCATGCGCGGCCGCAAGCAGCAGCGCGCAGCCAACGGCTGCCCAGGCGCTGCGCCACGTTCGCGCGGTGATGCTGTTCACTGCAAATGTCCTGTTCGATGGGCGGTCCGCTTACATGCGGAACACGCCGAAGTTCATGTCGCCAATGGGCGCGTTCAGGCTGGCCGACAGCCCCAGGCCCAGCACGCTGCGCGTGTCGGCGGG
>NZ_VOSS01000189.1 GCF_007997035.1 Ralstonia sp. TCR112
CCGATGCCGCGCGACGCGCCCAGGATGAGCGCGGTGCGCGTGCGGCGCGACGTTGCATTCGTCATGCGCGTGCCTTAGTAGAGTTCGATGCCGACAGCCGTGGCCTCGCCGCCACCGATGCACAGGCTGGCCACGCCGCGCTTGCCGCCGCGGTGTCGCAGGGCGCCCAGCAGCGTGGCGATTACGCGTGCGCCCGATGCACCGATCGGATGGCCCAGCGCGCACGCGCCACCGTTCACGTTCACCTTCTCGTGCGGGATGTGCAGGTCGTGCATCGCGGCCATCGGCACCACGGCAAACGCCTCGTTGATCTCGAACAGGTCGACGTTGCCCGAGTTCCAGTCGAGCTTCTTGAAGAGCTTGTCGATGGCCGTGACCGGCGCCGTGGTGAACCAGCCCGGCGCTTGCGCGTGCGTGGTGTGGCCCAGCATCACCGCCAGCGGCGTGATGCCGAGCTGCTTGGCAGTCGATTCGCGCATCATCACCAGCGCAGCTGCGCCATCGTTGATCGACGACGACGACGCGGCCGTGACCGTGCCGTCCTTCTTGAAGGCGGGCTTGAGCGACGGGATCTTGTCGACCTTGATGCGGCGCGGGCCTTCATCGGTGTCGATGACGGTGTCGCCGGCTTTGCTCGACACAGTGACGGGCGTGATCTCCCAGCGGAACGCGCCTGATTCGGTGGCTTCCTGCGCGCGCCGCACGGACGTCATCGCGAAGTGGTCCTGGGCTTCGCGCGTGAAGCCGTATTTCTCGGCGCAGTCCTCGCCGAAGGTGCCCATGGCGCGGCCCTTGTCATAAGCGTCTTCCAGGCCGTCGAGCATCATGTGGTCGTAGATCATGCCGTGGCCGATGCGATAGCCACCGCGGCCTTTCGGGATCAGGTACGGCGCATTCGTCATGCTTTCCATGCCGCCCGCGACCACCACGTCGACCGAGCCCGCGAGCAGCGCGTCATACGCGTTCATGGCCGCGCGCATGCCCGAACCGCACATCTTGTTGACCGTGGTGCAGCCGACCGACAGCGGCAGGCCCGCCCCC
>NZ_VOSS01000019.1 GCF_007997035.1 Ralstonia sp. TCR112
CGACGATGTTGATCAGCAGGATGGCGATACCGGCCACCGAATCGCCGCGCACAAATTTGCTCGCACCGTCCATGGAGCCGAAGAATTCGGCTTCCTGCGCGATGGCCGTGCGGCGCTTGCGGGCTTCGTCCTCACGGATCAGGCCGGCGTTCAGGTCGGCGTCGATCGCCATCTGCTTGCCGGGCATCGCATCGAGCGTGAAGCGCGCGCTGACCTCGGCGATGCGGCCCGCGCCCTTGCTGATCACCATGAAGTTGATGATCACCAGGATGACGAACAGCACGATGCCGACGGTGTAGTTGCCGCCCACCAGGAAGTGGCCGAAGGCCTCGATCACCTTGCCGGCGGCGTCGGGGCCGGTGTGGCCTTCCATCAGCACCACACGCGTGGACGCCACGTTCAATGACAGCCGCATCAGCGTGGTAATCAGCAGGATGCTCGGGAACGACGAGAAATCCAGCGGCTTGAGCGTGTGCATGCTGATCAGCAGCACGATGATCGACAGCGCGATGTTGAAGGTGAACAGTAGATCGAGGATGAACGGCGGCAATGGCAGCACCATCATCGCCAGGATCAGGATGATGAGCACCGGGCCCGCGGCGGAGCGGTAGTCGCCCTTGCGCAGGATGTCGGTGACTCGGAGCAGTGCGGCGTTCATTGGCGGGTCGTGCAGCGGGGGGCTTTTCGATGGGTGCCATCTTGCCGTGGGGGCTGCCAAATCGAAGACGTGAGAAAGCCGCCCAAAAGGCGGCTTTTCTCTGAAATACCCTCCCACCGGGGGGGGGGCGCTTCTACCCCTTCATGCCGCCAAGGGGGTCTGGGGGTGCGTCGTACCAGACTTTCATACAGAATCGCGTACGCAAATGGGCTGTACCCATCCCGTCCCTCAACCGCACCCCTTTCGACACCCTTGCGCTGCCGCAGCGGCCTGGTCGTATGCGCCATGCCGCCAGGGATGCTGGGTATGGGACTTGCAAATCATCTTGAAACGCCGCCCACAAGACCCGGATCCAGGCACCGTCGCACGAAGGCGGTGCATTGTCCGGTGCGTGGATGCACCAACCCGATCATAGGCAACGTTCAATGAAGCACCCCACCTCTGGATTACCGGACATCCATGGTTGTTTGCCGGACCGGCCGTTCATCCGATGAGCGGCGCCATGGACCATCAGCTTCATCACGCAAGCAGCTCCGTAGCATCAAGCCCTCCCCATGCCGCCCGGCACACGATGCTCGAAGACGTCTACGGCATGGCCGTCGGCATGATGTTCATCGTGACGGGGGTGGTGCTGCTCAGCGCAGCCGGACTCGTGACCGGTGGCATTGCAGGGATCGCGTTGCTCGTGTCGTACGTGGCGCCGCTGTCGGTCGGCACCATTTTCACGTTGGTCAACGTGCCGTTTTTCGTGTTCGCCTATTTCGTCATGGGCCCGCGTTTTGCCATCAAGTCGACGCTGGCCAGTTGTGGCATCACCCTCCTGCTTGCAGTGACGCGGCAGGCGTTACACATCGATTTTGAGAGCCCGCTGTTTGCGGCGGTGGTGGGCGGAACGCTCAACGGCATGGGGGTGTTGGCGCTCGCCCGGCATGGCTCCGGCGTGGGCGGCACGGGCGTTCTGACGCTCTGGCTGCAGCGCACGCGGGGAATCAATGCGGGGATCGTGCAGGTGGCCATCGACTCGATGATTCTGCTGACATCGCTTTTGGTGATTCCGACCGGCCGTGTGGGCTGGTCGGCGCTGAGTGCAGTTGCCATGAGCGCGATGGTGATCGCGTGGCACCGCCCGGGTCGATATAACGTCGTGGTGCGATAGCGCCAGTCGGGGTCTCGGCGGCGAAAACATCACCGTTGGGGATCGCCGATCCCCTAAGCGTTGCCGGTGACGTCGTCATCGGCGCCGTCCGGGCCGGGCTGCGGCCCCGGGTCCATATCGGCGGGTACCGGCAGGTCGGTCGGGCGCACCGGCACACGGCCGCCCACCTGGTGCAGGCGGCGCAGCTGGTAGACATAGGCAAGCACTTCGGCCACGGCGGCGTACAGCGCTTCGGGAATCTGGTGGCCGATTTCGGTATGGCGGTACAGCGCACGGGCCAGCGGGGGCGCTTCCAGAATGGGAATCTTGTGCTCCGTCCCCAGCTCCCGAATCTTGGCCGCCACCATGTCGGCGCCCTTGGCCAGCACGCGCGGCGCGCCGCCTTCCTTCTCGGAATAGCGCAGCGCCACGGCGTAGTGCGTCGGGTTGGTGACGATCACATCGGCCTTGGGCACGTCGGCCATCATGCGGCGCTGCGCGGCCTGGCGCTGCAGGTTGCGGATGCGGCCCTTGACGTGCGGATCGCCTTCGGACTCGCGGTGCTCCTTGCGCACTTCTTCCTTGGTCATGCGGTGCTTGCGCGCGTATTGCCACAACGACAGCGGCACATCCACGGCCGCCACCAGCATCATCACCGCCGCCATGCAGAGGAAGGCCACGCCGGCCACGTGCAGGGTGTCGCGCATGGCCACGCCCAGGTCCTGCTGCGGCAGTTCGATCAGGTCGCCCCGGTAATACCGGACCAGCAGCCAACCCACGCCGGCAATCAGGAACAGCTTGATCAGCAGGCGGGGCAGCTCCATCAGCCCCTCCATCGAAAACATGCGCGTCAGCCCCTGCAGCTTGAACAGGCGCGAAATATCGGGGGCCAGCGGCTTGAACGAAATGGCCCCGCGCGTGAGCGCCAGCGGCGACAGCGCGGCAATCACCAGCATCAGCATCAGCCCGCCCAGCGCCAGGGCCAGCGGCATGAACTGACCCGTGACGTAGTTCCACTGGTCCTGCCCGCTCGTGTAGTTGTACCGGTGGAATTCCAGGCAGCGCGCCAGAAACGACGATGCAGCCCGCACGATCGAGTCGCCCATCACCCACAAACCGCCCGCGGACACCGCCGTGAGGGCGAACGAAGCCAGTTCCCGTGATCTGGGAACGTCGCCTTCCTCGCGCGCCTGCTCGAGGCGCCTCGGAGAGGCTGGTTCGGTTTTTTCGAGATCGCTTTCTTCGGACATGCCGGGCGTGCGAGGGGTGGATGGAACAGGCCGGCAGGTTGGCCGACCGTCGCATTATCCAAGGCACCCCCGCCCATTGAAGCGCCGAAAAAGCGGCCTCTGGGGCGGCTTATCGACAGAAAGCCTCGGGAACCACGCCAACATGGGCCCTCCGGTGCAATCAAGCCTGCTCGGCCCACCAGCCTGCGTGCGCTAGGTGTGCTGACCGGCCGGATGGGGCTGCGTGGGCTCCAACGCCCGCAGGCGTTCTGCGGTAATGCCGGCGGAACCCATGACCGATCCGCCATGGCGCGCAATGAAAGCGCGCGCATCGGTGTGATTCTGGAAGGCCGGCAGATTGCCCCTGCGCATCGGCCCGGGCACATCGGAGCCCCATACGTAGACGGCCTGCAGCGCGGCGATCCAGCGCCCGTCGCCCACCGCGCGCACATAGGCCGCGGCAATGTCAGTGGCCTGCCGGCCGGCGGCGTAGCGCGGCAGGTTGCGCAAGTAGATGAACAGGCTCAAGGGCGAGTCGAAGAAGTACGCATCGCCATCGGCAAAGATCACCTGGGCTGCCCAGTCCGGCACGCGCGACGGAAATGCGCCGCAGACCGGGCAACGTGCGTGGGGCGGGATGGCGCGCGGCGCATCGGGCGCGACGCCGGAGCGCGGGTCATAGGGCGTGGGCGCTGCGACAAAGCAGATCTCGGTGGGGATCTCGGGCTCGACGCGGCGGCTCGCATGCACGCCATACCACCAGAGCGAGGCCGCCAGCAGAACCATTGCCGTCAAGCCTGATCGACGCAGCCGCATGGCTACATGCGCCCGTCGTGCAACGCGCCGCCGCTGAGGTCCACCATGTCGGGCGTCACTTCGGCGTAGCGCAGCAGCTTGCCGCCGTCGCGTGCCATGAACGCGCGGGCATCGGCTTCCAGCCGGAAGCTGGCGACCGTCGGCCCCATCGAGCCGCGGCGCCGGCTGCCGAACACGTAATAGCCGGTCCTGGCATCAAACCAGTGGCCACGAGGATGGTCCCAGTCGGCCTGGCCCATGTCCTGCACAAGCGCCGCCCGGATCGGCCGCGCCTGCTCCGGCTTGAGCAGCGTGTTGAACATTTCCACGGTATCGCAGCACCAGTGCGGCGTTGCGTCGCCCTGGTAATAGAGCTGCGCCTTGGGCCCGGGATACTCCGCCACAAGCATGCCGTCCAGGTCGCAGGTGGTGGCCGCGTCGGCTTCAGCGGGGACAAGGGTGGCTTCGGCCTGCCGGCCACAGGCAGCCAGGCCGACGAGGGTGGCCGATCCGGCCAGGGCAGCCGCCAGCAGGCGGCGACGATCCGGGTTCATGTGCGGAATCTCCAGGCGGCCAGCGCCAGCGGCGCGGCAATCCACGCCAGCATCGCCCCGCCCATTGCCCATGGGTTGCCCAGGGCAGGCGGCACGATGCTGACGAGGCCATGCAGGCCGCGCAGCTGGTCCAGCGAAAACACGTTGAGGATGCGGAAAATGTCGGTGGGGTTGAGCAACAGCAGATACGCCAGCACCTGGCCGCCAAAGCTGCCGCCGGTGGCCACCAACAGGCCGAGCAGCAACAGGTCGAACACCAGCACGAAGCCAAACCACAGCGCGATGGCGGCGCCTGAAGCCCGCGTGCGTTCACGGCTGACGACGGAAACGCACAGCGCCAGGCTCAGAAAGACGAGCCCAAGCAGCACTGAACTCAGCACGAAGCCGGCCGCCTGATACAGCCCCGCCCCGCCGAACTGGTGCCACAGGAGCACCGCCATCAGCGCGAACCCGCCCAGCGTGGACAGCGTGAGCGCCGCGGCGAGCCCGAGGTACTTGCCCAGCAGCAGTTCCACGCGTGTGAGCGGCAGTGCCAGCAGCAGATCGAGCGAGCCGCGCTCGCGCTCGCCGACAACCGCGTCGAACCCGAGCAACAGGGCAATCAGCGGGATCAGGTAGATCACGAGGCTGACCAGGCTGGTGATGACGAACTCGATGGAGCGCGGGCCGAGCGTGCCCTGCTCGGCGCCGCCAAAGTAGCTGATCACGAGCGAGAACACCGCAAACACGACGGCCACCGCAAGCACCCACCGGTTGCGCAGACGATCGCGCAGCTCCTTGGCGGCGACGGCGGCCACCTGCCGATATTCGATGCCGATCATGCGGCCTCCGTTTGCCTGAGGCCGAAGAACACGTCTTCGAGCGACGGTTCGTGGATCTGCAGATCGAGCAGGCGCCCGCCCAGCGGCTGCAGTGCCTGAAGGGCGTCCATCTTGAGCGAGCGGCTGCAGCGCAGCAGCATCTCGTGCTCGGCCTGCCCGTCGACGATCTCTGCGCCGTGTGCGCACAAGGGCGAGAGTTGCGCCCACAGTGCGCTGCGCGCGCCGGCCTCGACCCGCACGGCCAGCGTCAGGGGCAGATCGGCGCGAGCGCGCAGTGCAGCGACACTGCCAAGTGCAAGGACGCGGCCGTCAGCCAGGATGGCAAGGCGGTCGATGCGCTGCTGCAGCTCGGCCAGGATGTGCGATGTGATCAGGATCGTGACGCCCTGCTCGCGCAATCCTTGCAGCGTGGCGTAAAAGTCGTGAATGGCCGCCGGGTCCAGACCATTCGTCGGCTCATCGAGGAAAAGAACGCGTGGCGTACCCAACAGCGCCTGCGCAAATCCGAGGCGCTGCCGCATCCCCTTGGAGTAGGCACGCACCGGTTTGTCGGCCGCACCCGCAAGCCCCACGCGGGCAAGCAGCGGCGCGCAATCGGCCGCCGGTGCGCCCTTGAGCCGGGCGAAAAACCGCAAGGTCTCCAGCCCGCTCAGGTTGTCGTACAGGACGAGGTTCTCGGGCAGGTAACCGATCTGCCGCCGGGCCGCCCGGAACGCGGCGCCGCGCACCGATGCGCCGGCCACGCGGATGCTGCCGGTGGTGGCGGGAATCAGCCCCAGCATCATCTTGAAGAGCGTGCTCTTGCCGGCACCGTTGTGCCCGATCAGGCCGAACAGCTCGCCGTAGCCGACGTCCAGGTCAACGCCGTCGACCGCGCGCACGGCGCCATAGTGTTTGCTGACGCCGCGCAGTGAAATGGCGGCAGTCTCGTCAACGTGAAAGGGATCTGTCACGCCAGGTGCTCCAATGGGGGTTCGCGGGTTGCATGCGCGGATAGGCGTCGACCACGCTCGGCACACGCAGGATCGGAAACTGCCGGCTGACGAACCTGAGTGCCTGCACCGCCGGGCTCGCCAGCAGCAGTTGCACACCGGGGTGGCGCCAGATCAGCCGGTCTACGACGTCGTTGGCCTCGTAAGGCAAATCGCCAATGCCATCGCCGTCGCGGTCCCAGCCGAGGTAGTCGCTCCAGAAGTTGCCCTGCCTGCGCTCGGCCGCCGTACGGGCACCCCATGCCTCGTCACGCGCGCCCACGTAGCGGACTTGCTCGCGGTTGCCGATGAAGTCGTTGCCTTGGACCACGTTGCGTGTGGAACCCGCCGACAGGTGCACGCCCACCTGGTTGCCGACGATGAGGTTGCCGCGCAGTTGCGTGTATTCAACGTCGTAGATGAAGAAGCCGCGATCGTTGTCGGCCACCACGTTGTTCTCCACCACCGAATCCTGCAGCGTGCGCAGCATGATCCCGTGGTCCGCATTGCCCCAGGTGCGGTTGTTGCGCACGATCTGGTCGCGCACTTCCATCAAGGCCAGGCCGCCCCGGTTGGCATAGCTGTCGTTGTCCTCCCACAGGTTGTAGTAGGAGTTCATGTAGTGCGTGCCATAGCGGCTGTGGTGAAGCCGGTTGCCTTTGAACACGGCGTGATGCGATACGTCCACGTAAAGCGCATCGCGCACGAAGCTGATGTTGTTGCCGATGATGCGTGCGCCTTGCGTGTTGTACAGCTCCACTCCGTTGCCGCGCTGCGCAGAGTTGTAGTCGCGCTTGCCGGTGATGGTGTTGGCCTCGATGCGCACGTCGTTGGCTTTCTCGATCCACAAGCCAAACAGGTTGTAGGTCAGCTCGCACTGGCGCACCACGGCCCGATGCGCACCGGGCAGGATGTTGATGCCTGCGTTCTGGTCTTTCAGGCTGTCGCCCGAATCACGAACGATCAGGCCCTCGATGACGACGTCCGGTGCGCTGATGCGGATCGTGTCGCCGCGCTGGCCGCCACTGAGCGTCGGGCGATCGAGGCCGCGCAGCGTCAGAGGCTTGTTGATGACGAGGTTGCCGGTGTACATGCCGCGCTCGATCTCGAGCACGTCGCGCGGATGTGCTGCGTCGATGGCCGCCTGCAGCGACTGCCCTGCCGCCACGCGCACCGTTGCCCCCGCGAATGCCTGGGCGCACCGAGCGCCCTGGGCAACCGCGAGCCAGCCGCAGACCACGAGCAACACCGGCAGCCATCTCATACCTGCAGCCACCCCAGCGCCTTCAGGGCCAGGAACAACGCGGCGCCGATCAGCAGGTTCTTGAAGCCGACGTAGCTCAGCATGTCCATGACGGTTGCACGCCGATAGTTGGCTTGCCACCACGGGCCGTCCTTGACGTAGCGTCGACCTGCCAGGCGGATCAGCACCTCATACACGCTCCAGCCGAACCACCATGCGATGACGGCGCCCGACGACAGCTGGCCCATCGCGGCCAGGACCCACGCCACGCTTGCCGCCAGCGCAAGCGAAGCGCCCGCGATCTGCAGGCCGCGCGCAGACGCCCAGCCCTTGCTGCTCCACGGCCACAGGTGATCGCGCACTTCCAGCATCAGCCAACGCAGGCCACGCGCGCCTTCGCGTCCGGATGGCACCATGCGATCGGTCGGCATGCGCGGGTCGGGGCCTTGTGCCACGCGCGGGCTCATCGGCACCGGCTGGATGGGAATGAAGTAGCCGTCCTTGCCGATGGGGGTGATCTCCAGCCCGTCGCGCTCGCGGCGCTTGCGCTCCTTGGCCAGCGGCGGGCATCCCTTGACGTCGGTGTACAGCACCATGCAGTCGAGGCAGTGCAGGCATTCGCGGTGGTCGATGCGGCCATCCGCGTCGATCGCCAATGAGCCGCAACCCACGGCACACGCCTTGCAACTGTTGCAGTCCTGCTTGCGGCGCAGGCCAAACCAGCGGAAGGTGCTCGGCATGGCAAGCGCGGCGCCCAGCGGGCAGATGTACTTGCAGTACGGGCGCTCCACAAACAACGAGATCCCGAGCAGCGTGCAGACAAACAGGCCGTAGGGCCACGCGCGGTGGCTGATGCCGACAAGGAATGTCGTCTTGAACGGTTCCACCTCGGCAAGCTTCTCGGCCAGCCCCATCGAGAACACCGACACCGTCAGCAGGCCGAAGAAGATGGCGTACTTGAGCCACTTCAGCTTGTCGTGCCAGGCACGCGGCAGATGACGCTGCCAGCGCTTGAGGCCGAGCCTTCCGCCGATCTTGTACAGCGCTTCCGACAGCGAGCCGAACGGGCACAGCCATCCGCAGAACAGCCCCCGCCCAAACAGGAACACCGTCAGGATGATGAAGATCCAGAAGCAGAAGATGAACGGATCGGTCAGGAACAACGACCACGTCCACTGGAACAGCAGCGAGTGGAACCAGGTCAGCACTTGCGTGATCGACGGCTGCGCCATCGCACCAAAGCCCACGAAGCCGATGCTCAGTGCCCACGCGGTGTACTTGAAGGCATTCACCGGCCATTTGTTCTTGTGCGTGGAGCGGCGCGTCAGGCGCTCGCGCAGCGCGTACACCACGCCCACCGAAACGAGCAGCGCGATGAACAGTGCGATCTGCGGCGCGCGTGTACGCCAGACCCGTCGCCAGGGTGCCTCCGGCTCGTCGATATGCGGGTGGCCGCCCTGCAGCAGCGCTTCGGGCATCCAGTACGGGGCATCGAACGTGACGAAGCTGCGCGTGCCGGTGGCCCGATCGACGCGGTTGCCCAGGAAGGAAAGCTTCCACGGATATGCCGCCGAGAACGCTGGCGAGCGCACCACGAAGATGGCCGACTCGGTGTAGGCCGGCGCGCCTGGGGCTGCCAGGCCATAGAGGTTCAGGTAGTCCGAATCGCGGAAGGTGAAGGACTCCGCGCCTTGCTTGATCTGGATGCGGTCATAGATGCCGCCGCGCACGAAGCCCGATCCTTTGAACGACGCGGCGCCCGCGGTGCGGATGACGAAGATTGCATGCTCGTTCGGCTTGAGCTGCGCGTGCAGATCGTTCCACGCGGACTGGCCGAGCAGGCTCGCACCCAGATCCGGATGATTGAGATCACCAAACCACAGTTCAATGAACGGTTCCGGCGCGCGTTCCAGACCAAGCTGCTCAGGCCGGATCAGCAAGCGCCGCACGCTGCCCTGCTTGACCAGCTCCGCCCAGGCAGCGCGCTGCCCGGTCTGCGCATAGCGCGCGGGCTCGTGGCGCGTGGGCGCAAGAATGCCGACTTGCCGCGCCACCGAAGACGTGGCTGTCGCCAGCACCTGGTTCTGCGCAATCACGGTCACGGTGGCGCCCGAGATCGCATCGACGCCCAGCACACCTTCGTCAGGCCGCGACTGGCCGACTTCGATCTTGTCCTTGACCGACTTGCCGATGTACTGCTTGTTGAAGTTCAGCAGCGCAGACTCGGGAATCCCGAGCAGCAGGATCGGCTCGGAGTGTTTCAGGACCTTGATGCCGACATAGCGGCCTTGCCGGTCCATGCCGATCAGCGTCACCACGGGCTTGCCTGAATAGGCCGGAATGTCCGTGATGTCGGTGGACAGCATCACGTAGCCCAGCAGGGGCGCCTTGCCGCCTTGCGCTGCGCCGTACGCTTCTACATACGGTGGTTGCCCCATCCGTTCGGAGAAACGCACCGCGCCGGGAAACACGTCGGCGCACGGTACAAGCGAGCACAGGTCCTTGGCCTCGGCCAGGTTGGCAGGCAACTCGGCTTCATAGGCGCCGCGGCCCGCTTGCGCCGGCTGCACGCCCATGAACAGCATCAGGAGGAACGCAGCGACCCACGCCGCGAACCCTTGTTTTGGGGATGGCATCTTGGAGTTCGTGGGGCGCGCGGGCCCGCACCCGGGCACGCGCGCCTGCCCTCGGGATCAGGCCTCAACAATCATGCGGCTGCGCATTTCAAGATGCAGTGCATGGCAGAAATGCGTGCAGTAGCACCAGAACACGCCGGGCTTATCGGCAATGAACGTGACCGATGCGGTTTCCTGCGGGTTGACGATGAAGTTGATGTTGTATTTCGGAATGGCGAAGCCGTGCGTCAAGTCCTCGACCTTGTCGAGGTTGGTGAGGATCAGCGTGACCTCGTCGCCCTTCTTCAGCTTGAACTCGCGCAGGCTGTACGCCGGTGCCTGCGACGTCAGGCGCACCGTCACCTTCTTGCCATTGCGCACCACGCCGGATTGCTTCGGATCCTTGGTGGCGAGCGGGAAATCGTCCAGCGAGTAGACCTGCTTCGGGTGCAGCAGCTCGCGCTTGAAGATGATGAAGTCGTGCGGCTCGCTGCGGATCGGGTGGTCCTGCAGCAGCACCATCTTCTCGCCCGAGATGTCGATGAACTGTTCGTTTTCCGGGTGCAGTGGGCCAACGGGCAGGAAGCGGTCCTTGGAGAACTTACAGCCCACGGCAAGGAATTTGCCATCGGCGGCCACCGTTTCGGATTGCGATGCGTTCAGGTGGCCCGGCTGGTAGTGCACGTCGAGGCGGTCGACCACGTACTTCGCGTTCTTGTCACCGTTGTGGAACTTGATCGCGGCATCGATGTTCCACTTCACGATCTGGCTGTCGAGGAACAGCGTCGTGTATGCATTGCCGCGCCCGTCGAACGCGGTATGCAACGGCCCGAGCCCAAGTTCCACCTCCGCCACGATGGCGTCGTCGATCTTGGCGAGCTTGCCGTCGAACCAGTCCAGCACGCGGGACAGCTCGATCACGGTACCGGTGGGCGAGAGCTTGCCGGCACAGACGAAGTACTTCTGGTCTGGGCTGGCATTGACGCCGTGCGGATTCTTCGGCACCGACACATAGGCGGTCAGCGCCGTCTTCGGATCCTGGTTGGCCGCGTGCGTGCCGTCCACCACCGGCACCTTGGAGTCGCCGATGGTCTTGAACTTGCCGGCCTTGACCGCCGCTTCAATGCGCGCAATGTTGAAGAACAGGCAGGCGTCGCGCTCGGCAGACATCATGTCTTCGTAGTGCACGCCCATCTCGGTGTTGTACTGGTTGGTTGCGGCCAGCTTGCCGTCGTACGACGTTGCGACGAGATCGCAATTGCCGTCGATCAGCACCTGCCAGCGCACCTCCATGCTTTCGGCATCTACGCAGGTGAACAGCGAGCGGTACTTGGACGGGTCGTCGATGCCTGCGGTGTTCGGTAGCGGGATCGCAAATTCGCCGCCGCAGAACACGCGCGTCGTGTAGTTGATCTTCGGGTCGAGCGGGTCGCGCTTGTCCGGGAAGATGCCGTGGAAGCCCTGCACGTTGGGCAGTTCGGTGATCTTGTCGCAGATGAAATAGTCGAGCCGCACACGCCCCAGGCGCGAGTTGATCTTGTCGTTGATCCACGCATAGCGGCCGTCGTAATTGCCATCCTTGTACGAGGCATGCACGTGGTGGGTATCGCCCACCGTGTACTTCAGACTGCGTCGGGCTTGGTGCCCATCACCTTCTTCGATTCGTTCGTGATGCCCCAGCCGACCAGCGCATCCGGCACGAACATCGGAATGCGGTGGATTTCGCGGCCCGAGGGCATGCCCATGACGCGCATGTCGCCGGTATGTCCGCCGCTCCACAGGCCGTAATAGGTGTCGAGTTCACCCGGCTTCGGATGCAAGCCCGCAATGACGTGTTCCCCGGCGGCCGCGGCGGCGGGCGCACTGGCAGATGCGGCGGGTGCTGCAGCGGGCGTGCCCTTGTCTGTGCATGCCACCACCGTTGCCAACCCGGCGAGCGCTGCGCTGTTCATGAAGCGACGCCGCCCCGGTACGCTCAGCGCTTCTTCCTGCTGCGTGGATGGCGATTGTTGGTGCTTGGTCATCATCGATCCCTGTATCGATTCCTCTATCGGTTTTCACAAAGCCGGGCGGAAAGATGCCGGCTCACATCTGCGCTCTGACCTTCTCGGCAAGTGGCATCTTCAGGGTGCAGGCAGCCGAAGCAATTGACTTTCGTCACAGATTCTTGAAAAACGCATTTTTTATACATCTTTATGGGAAGGGAGCGTACAGAATGCGATTCGTGTTCATTTCGGAACCCGCGCCGACTCAAGGAGATTTCCATGCGCACGAAAACCACCCTAGGCCTGATGCTGATTTGCGCTGCCGTTCTTGCAGCGTGCGGTCAGAAGGAACCCGCCGCGCCGTCGGCTTCCGCCCCTGCGGCACCCGCACCGGCGCAAACCAGTGCACCCCCTGCTGCAGCGACGGTTGCTGCAGCGGCGGAGCCCGAGAATGTGCTGGGCAAGCGCACGTTCGGCAACGTCTGTTCGATGTGCCACGCCGCAGGGGTGGCCGGGGCGCCAAAGCCCGGTGACAAGGCCGACTGGGGCCCGCGCATCGCACAAGGCAAGGACACCCTTTACAAGCACGCGCTGGAGGGGTTCAACGGCAGCAAAGGGTCCATGCCCGCCCGCGGCGGATCGACCTTGCCGGACGATGCCATCAAGGCTGCGGTTGACTACATGGTGGCGAAGTCGCAGTAATGCCATGCATCCCCTGCCTCCTTCCAACCTAGCCCGGCGGCGCTGCCTAGCCGGGGTGCCGCTGCTGGCGGTCGGCATGTTCGTACGGCCCGCGCTGGCAGACCCTTTGGTCGAGCGTGCATCCACGCGCTTGCTCGGCACGCAAGTCGATATCGTTGCGCAAGGCGCGACACCGGGCGCCGCCGCTGCCGCCATCCCCGCTGCCTTTGCGGAGATGGCGCGGCTCGAATGCTTGATGAGCCGCTACCGGCCCGACAGCCAGGTCAGCGCACTGGCACGCGCCGCGGGGCGGAACCCCGTGCCGGTGGCGCGGGAAGTCATGACGGTGCTCAAGCGCGCCAGACAGGTCTCGGAGCAAAGTGGCGGGGCCTTCGATATCACCGTCGGCGCGTACTCGGGCTGGAACTTTGAGCCCGAGCACGGCCGCATCCCGAGCCCCACGGAGTTGGCGCGTGAGCGGCGCTTCGTCAACTATCGGGACGTTGTTGTGGACGAGCACAACGGCAGCGCTTACTTGCGGCGCCAAGGCATGAAGCTGGATCTGGGTGGCATTGCCAAGCTGCCCATCCTCCAGGCAGGCATGCGCGTACTACGGGAACACGGCATACGCGACGCCATGATCAACGGTGGCGGTGATGTGGTGGCCAGCGGAAAGCTGCAAGGACATGCATGGCGCATCGGCCTGCGCGATCCACTTGCGCCGCAGCGGCTGCTGGGCGTCGTCGGCCTCAGCGACGGGGTTGTGGCGTCATCCGGAGACTACGAGCGTTACTTCATGCGCAACGGTCGGCGGTTCCATCACGTGCTCGATCCGCAAACGGGTCTGCCTGCGCATGGGCCGCATGGCGTGACCCTGATCGCTCGCGACGTAGACGACGTCAACGGCCTTGGCGCGGCGATCATGGCCGCAGGCCACGCCGCCGGGCAACGGATGCTTGCACCGGTGCTCTCGCGGGTGGATGCGCTGATCGTGGGCGCTGGAGGTCGGCCTTGGATGTCGGCCGGAATGGCAACGCGCTTGCGGCAGTTCTCTGCAAGCAGTTGACGTTGATGCCGCCCGCTCGGGGTTCGGCAGAAGACGTGCCGGCCCTCGCGGCTGCGAGGGCCAGGCAATGCGGGTTCAGAACCCGAGGCTTTCCAGCAGGTCGTCGACCTGTTCCTGGTTGGCGACCACGTCCGGATGGTCCGGATTGATCTGCGGGCCGTTGAGCAGCGTCGTCGCAACCTGCGCGGCTTCCACACGCAGGTGTTCCGGCGCGTTGTCGAGCAGGATCCCGACGAGCTGGCTTTCGATGAGCTGGACAACGTCCAGCACCTTCTTGATCACCTGGCCGGTCAGGTCCTGGAAGTCCTGGGCCATCAGGATTTCCATGAGCTGCTGGTTCGTGTCGCGCGTCTTTTCCGGGACGCTGCGCAGGAAGCCGTTGGTCTGGCCGACGAGCGCGCGAATCTCTTCGTCGCCCAGTTGGCGGTCCATCCACGACTGCCAGCGGTTGACCAGCGCCTCGGCGTCGGACTCCAGCGCGTCTTGCACGGGCCGCGCGGCGTCGATGGCGTTGAGCACGCGGGTGGCCGCCTGCTCGGTCATGTTGGCGATGTAGTTCAGGCGGTCGCGTGCGTCGGGAATGGCCGAGGCGGCCTTCTCAACGCCCTTGTCCAGGCCCAGCTCGCGCATGCTTTCACGCAGCATGCGCGTGAGATGGCCGATGCGCTGGAGCATTTCGGGCATGTCGCCGTGGTCTGCACCTTCGGCCGCCGGCGCCGGGGCGCCATCGTGCATCTCGCTCATCACGCCCCCTTTTCGAGCTTCTCGAAAATCTTGCCCAGCTTTTCGTCCAGCGTGGCAGCCGTGAAGGGCTTGACCACGTAGCCGTTGGCTCCGGCCTGGGCGGCGGCGATGATGTTTTCCTTCTTGGCCTCGGCCGTCACCATCAGCACCGGCAGCTTGCTGATGGCGGTGTTGGCGTCGGCACGGATGCTCTGCAGCATCTGCAGGCCATCCATGTTGGGCATGTTCCAGTCCGAGATCACGAAATCGAACCGGCCTTCCTTGACCTTGGCCAGGCCGGCGGCGCCGTCTTCGGCCTCGTCGACGTTGGCAAAACCGAGTTCCTTGAGCAGGTTACGCACGATCCGGCGCATCGTCGGGAAATCGTCGACGACGAGGAATCGGTACTGGCTCTTGTCCATGGACACAATCTCCGCAAACTTACTGAATTGGGGGGTTTTCGGGCTTCCTTGGCAATCTTATCGGCGCCTGTGGCCGATTCTTGAGCGCTGGAACGGTGCGGGGCGCCCGACTGCTGCGCCCCGCAACCAATGTACCCGCAAAGTGACGTGTTATACGCGCGTCACACGACCATGCGCCGACAGCTTGGCCAGCACGTGCGGGCCGATCTGCGACAACGGCAGGACTTCGTGCACGCCGCCATGGGCCACGGCCTCCTTGGGCATGCCGTAGACCACGCAGGAAGCCTCGTCCTGGGCCACGTTGTAGGCGCCGGCGTTGCGCATTTCCAGCATGCCCACCGCACCATCCTTGCCCATGCCGGTGAGGATGACGCCCAGGGCGTTGGCCCCGGCGTTGCGCGCGGCGGAGCGGAACAGCACGTCCACCGCCGGGCGATGGCGGTTGACCGGCGGTCCCTGGTCCAGCTCGGTGACGTAGTTGGCGCCGCTGCGGCCGAGCGACAGGTGCATGTCGCCCGGGGCAATGTAGGCGTGGCCGGGCAGCACACGCTCGCCGTGCACGGCTTCTTTCACACGGATGCGGCACAGGCCGTCCAGCCGCTTGGCGAACGACGTGGTGAAACCCGCCGGCATGTGCTGCACGATCAGGATGCCGGGGCAGTCGGGCGGCATTTCCAGCAAGAAATCCTTGATGGCCTCGGTGCCGCCGGTGGAAGCGCCCACGATGATGAGCTTTTCCGTCGACGAGAAATGGGTACGCGCAGGTGCCGGGGATACCGCTGCGTGGTCCGCGCGAACGTGTGCGCCGGGCGCCGCTGCCGTTGCCGAGGCGGTCGCCGCAACCGGTGTTGCAGTGCGCGGACGCAGCCGTGCCCGGGCCGCTGCCCGGATCTTGTCGGCAATCTGGTCGGCGTATTCGTTCATGCCGTCGCGCATGCCCAGCTTGGGCTTGGCGACAAAATCGACTGCACCCAGCTCCAGCGCGCGCAGCGTGGCCTCAGAGCCGCGCTCGGTCAGCGAAGAGATCATGACCACCGGCGTCGGGCGCAGGCGCATGAGTTTTTCCAGGAAGTCGAGGCCGTCCATCTTCGGCATTTCGACGTCCAGCGTGAGCACGTCCGGATTGGTCTGCTTGATGAGGTCGCGCGCGATGATCGGATCGGGCGCCACACCCACCACTTCCATGTCCGGCTGGCTGTTGATGATCTCCTTCAGGATGCTGCGGATCAGTGCGGAATCGTCGATGCACAGCACCTGAATCTTGCGTTTGTCGTTCATGTTCGGGAGCAAGTCTTCTGGAATGTTGAGACCGTTGCAAAACGAAGCGAAGCGGTTCTGATGGATCAGTGCCGACGCAGACGGTACAAGTCGCACGGCAAGGCGGCGCTGGGCCGTCAGAATCGTTTTTCAGCGGTCTCCTAGGTAAAGAGTTGGAGGCGCGAGGCAGGCTTGGTCGTGATGGACTTCGACAGCTTGCTGGCGTATTGCGCCTCGCTGTCCAGGTCGGCCGCCGAGTTCTGCGAGCGCAGCTTGCGCACCATGATCTGACCGGTGGACGGGACGAAATACACCTTGCGCGGGTGCACGTCAAAGAGGTCCTTGGCGGCGACCGTCAGGCCTTCGTTGCGCAGGAATTCGAGTACGAACTTGCCGTTGCGCTCGCCCACGTCGAGCGTGCTCATGCCGGCCAGCACGGCGGCGCCGCCAAACACCTTGATCTCGAGGCGCTCGCGCTTGGCGCCGGCCTTGTAGAGCTGGTTGAGCAGCACCTCCATGGCGTGCGTGCCATAGCGCATGGACGGCGACAGGATCGATTCCCCTTCATTGCGCGAGGCAGCATGAAATGGTTCATGCCGCCAATGCCGAGGGTCTTGTCGCGCACGCAGGCGGAGACGCACGAGCCGAGCACCGTGACGAGCATCAGGTCTTCGGTGGTGACGGAATACTCGCCGGGCAGCACTTTCATGGCGCGCCGGCCGAAGGTGGTGTCGTAGTACGCGTGCGTGCTGGCGGACGATTGCGCAAGCGTGGCCATGGCGCCCGCGCTCATGCCGCTGCTCATGCCGCTATCGCTGCGCACGGGCTCGGCCGCCGATTGCGGGGTCGCGCGTTTGCCGAATTCGATCATCGTGCCCCCATCTTGGCGCGCAGCTCGGGCGCGACCTCATACACGGTCTTGCCGCGCAGCGTCCACGCCTTGGTGACCTGCAGGAAGCTCTCCGAATGGCCGGCAAACAGCAGGCCGTCGGGTTTCATCACGTCGATGAAATGCTCAAGAATCTTGGCCTGCGTGGGCTTGTCGAAATAGATCATCACGTTGCGGCAGAAGATCACGTCGAACTTCTGCTGCAGCGGCCAATCGCGGTCGAGCAGGTTGATCTGCCGGAAGTCGATCATGGCCTGCAGCTCGGGCCGCACGCGGGCATAGCCCTCCTGCTTGCCGGTGCCGCGCAGGAAATATTTCTTCAGGCGCTCGGGCGACAGGGCCGCGACACGCTCCATCGGGTAGATGCCGGCGCGGGCGCGCGCCAGCGCGTTGGTATCCACATCGGAGGCGATCACGCTCACCTGGCTGGGCGACATCGAGCCAAAGGCCTCGGCCAGCGTGATGGCGATCGAGTACGGCTCTTCGCCGTCGAAGACGCCGAGCACCACACGCTAAACGGCGTGCGCTTGGCCTTGGCGTGCTCGTGCAGGATCGGGAAGTGGTGCTGCTCGCGAAAGAACGCGGTCAGGTTGGTGGTCAGCGCGTTGGTGAAGGCCTCCCACTCGTCGGGCAGGTGGCCTTTTTCCAGCGCGTCCAGGTAGTCGCGGAACGAGCCGAGGTTCACGACACGCAGGCGTCGCGCCAGGCGGCTGTAGACCATTTCGCTCTTGCGGTCGGACAGTGAAATGCGACGCGGCGGTAGATCAGGTCGCGGATGCGGCCGAAATCTTCGGCGGTGAAGGAAAACTCACGCGACGCGAGCGTCGGCGAAACTGGCGCCAAATTTTGTGCTGCCATGGATAACTAACCCCGTGTTTGGCGAGTCTTGATGCCCGCTCTCAGTCGTTGGCGGGTACCGTTTCCGCGGGCCGCGCCAAGTTTGCTGTTGGCGGGGCTGGCGTCAGAAGGTGCTCCAGTCATCTTCATCGGCAGAACCGGCGCTCAGCTTGAGGGCCGGGGCCACGGCGGCCTCGGAAACGGCAGCCGCGGCGACCGCGGCAACCACCGGTGCAACCGTTAAATGTGCTTCGTGATGCGCTTTTTTAGCTTGCGCGGCGGCGGGCGCCTGCTCCGGGGCCGTCTCCGGGGACACGGCGGCTTGGCCGCCTTTCGCGAAGCCAGGGCGCGCGCCACGGCGGGCACCATTTCGGTCTTTGCAGGGCGGACCTCGCTGCGTGCGGCCGGCGCCGAAACCACGGCCGGCGCCCCGACGGCCAACTCGGCCGAAGCATCGGTGCGGAACGTCGCCACCGCATTGCGCAGCAGTTGGGCCTGCTCTTCCAGCGACAGGGCCGCGGCGGCGGCTTGCTCGACCAGCGCGGCGTTCTGCTGCGTGACCTCGTCCATCTGATTCACCGCCTGATTGACCTGCTCGATGCCGGCGCTTTGCTCGTCCGACGCAGCGGAAATCTCGCCCATGATGTCGGTCACGCGGCGCACGGCCACCACGACCTCCTCAATGACCGTACCGGCTTCGGCCACCAGGGCCGACCCGTTGCGCACACGGCCGACGGAATCGCCGATCAGCTCCTTGATCTCCTTGGCCGCCGTCGCCGAGCGCTGCGCCAGGCTGCGGACCTCGCCCGCCACCACCGCAAACCCGCGGCCCTGCTCGCCCGCCCGCGCGGCTTCCACGGCGGCATTCAGGGCGAGGATGTTGGTCTGGAAGGCAATGCCTTCGATCACGCCGATGATGTCGGCGATCTTCTTGCTGCTGTCGTTGATGCCGGCCATGGTTTCGACCACGCGGCCCACCACTTCACCGCCCTTGACGGCGATGTCCGACGCGCTGCCGGCCAGCTGGCTGGCCTGGCGCGCGTTGTCGGCGTTCTGCTTCACGATGCTGGTGAGTTCTTCCATGCTGGAAGCGGTTTCCTCCAGCGAGGATGCCTGCTCTTCCGTGCGCTGCGAGAGGTCGGCATTGCCGGCGGCAATCTGCTTGGTGGCGCTGGCAATGGAATCGGCGGAACGCTTGATGTTGGTGATCGTGCCGGTCAGTTGCTGCTGCATCTGCGCCATGGCGAAGAGCATGCTGTCGTGGTCGCCGGGGCGGGTCTGCACGTGCACGGCCAGATCGCCGGCGGCAATGCGGCGGGCAATCTCGGCCGCGTACGACGGTTCGCCACCCAGCTGGCGAGACAGCCGGCGCGCAATGACCAGGCCGAGCACGATGCCGAGCAACGCGCCCGCACAGGCCATCACCATCATCACCAGGCGCGAGCGGTGTGCGTCGTCGTGAGCCTTGACGGTGGACGCGGCGGAGACCTCCTCCACACGCTTGACCATCTTGTCGAGCGTCTTTTCAAACGCGGCAGTGTCATCGAGCAAGCCGACGTTCTCTGCGGTGACGCGGCTGTCGAACTGGGTCGGGTCCAGGCCCTGCTTGTCCATCAGTGCCACGAAGTCGGTCATGCGCTTGCCCCAGACGGGGTAGATGGCATCGACCTCGCGGATCATCTTCTTGCCTTCGTCCGAGGTAAACAGCGGGCGCACGTTCTCCACACCGTCTTTCAGGTGCTGCATGCTGTCGGCAATCTGCCCGCTGAGCGTCTTGCGCTCGCTGAGCGTGGTGGCAATCAGCAGCGCCGTCTGCGCACGGCTGGCATGCGCCAGGCTGTTGGCCGCAGTGCCCATCTGCGTGATAGCGCGCATCTGCTTTTGTGCCAGTTCTTCACTGGCTTTGGTCAGCTGCGTGATCGTGTAGATGCCCAACCCGCCGATGGCTGCGCCCATGGCCGCCACAATCAGGAATCCGCCTGTCAGCATCGTGGACACCGGCAAGCGCTTGATCCAACCCGTCATCTGTCTACCCCTCGTTTCTTATATGCCCCTCTAACCGCTATCGGTTCCGAGAGGACGGCTCTTTAGAACCGCCATGGGGTCATGCCACTTCAGTGGGGGGTCACCCCGGCTTCAGCGGGCACTAGCCCAGGCAAAAAAAAACCTGCCCCAGAGGGCAGGCTGCACACCACAAACACACACGAGAGAGCTTTCGCGAGCAGCGAAGATCCCGTGCATACATGGTCAAAAGGTCTCCCAGTCGCTATCGTCGCCGCCCGCGGCAACGAGCTTGGGTACGGGCAACTTGGGCGCTGACGCAGCCGCTTTGGTGACGGCAGCGGCGGCGGTGCGCTCGCGTTGTTGTTCTTTGGCGCCGGCCGGTGCTGCGGATGCAGCGGCGGTCTGCGCGACGGGTTCAGCGGTATTGCGTGCCGGGGCCTTCGGCTTGGCGGCACGGCGCGGTGCGGCCTTGGCCTTCGGCGCCGGCTTGGCAGCCGCGCGAGCAGCCACGGGCACGGCCGGGACCGCCTTTGCCTGCGTGCCGGCTTGCACACGGAACGCCGCCACAGCCTGGCGCAGGCCGCTTGCCTGCTCCTGCAGCGACATCGCAGCGGCGGCGGCTTGCTCCACCAGCGCGGCGTTCTGCTGCGTGCCTTCGTCCATCTGCGTGACGGCCTGGTTGATCTGCTCGATGCCGGCGCTTTGTTCGTCCGATGCAGAGCTGATCTCGCCCATGATGTCGGTCACGCGCTTGACGGCAACGACCACCTCGTCGATGACGCTGCCCGCCTCTGCCACCAGCGTGGTGCCGTTTTCAACGCGGCCGACCGAATCGCTGATCAGCTCCTTGATTTCCTTGGCTGCCGTGGCCGAGCGCTGCGCCAGGCTGCGCACCTCGCCCGCCACCACGGCAAAGCCCCGGCCCTGCTCGCCCGCGCGGCCGCTTCCACCGCAGCGTTCAGCGCCAGGATGTTCGTCTGGAAGGCAATGCCTTCGATCACGCCGATGATGTCGGCGATCTTCTTGCTGCTGTCGTTGATGCCGGCCATGGTGTCCACCACCCGGCCGACGACTTCACCGCCCTTGACGGCGATGTCCGATGCGTTGCCGGCCAGCGTGCTGGCCTGGCGCGCGTTGTCTGCGTTCTGACGCACGATGCTCGTCAGTTCTTCCATGCTCGACGCGGTTTCTTCCAGCGCCGAAGCCTGCTGCTCCGTGCGCTGCGAGAGATCTGCGTTGCCGGCCGCGATCTGCTGCGTGGCACTGGCAATGGAGTCGGAGCCCGAGCGCACCTGCCCCACCATCTTCTGCAGGCTGTCCTGCATGCGTTGCAGCGCATGCAGCAGGCGGCCGGTTTCGTCGGCGCGGTCTACCTGGATGGTGTGTGTAAGGTCGCCCTGCGTAATGTGTTCGGCCTGTTCGATGGCGCGCAGCAGCGGTACCGTGATCGACCGGCGCAGCGCCCACGTCAGCAGCCCGCCCACCAGAATGCCGCCCAGCAGCAGGCCCGTGGTGAGGGCGCTGAGATTGTGATGCTCGGTCTGGCTGGCTTCGTAGCTGGCTTTGGCCGTGTCCATCTGCAGGCGGTTAAGCGCCGTGACCTTGTCGCCAAGGGGGCGGTACAGCGCCGGCATGACGTCCATGACCGTCTTGTTGATGCGCGCCTCGTCGTGTGCCTGCACGGCTTGCATCAACACCTGTGCGCCGTCACGCACGAAGGCATCGCGCAGGCCCTGGGCCTCGTCGGCCAGCTTGCGCTCGTCTGCCGTGGTGGGCAGCGCGCGGTAGCGCTTCCAGGCGGCGTCGGACTTGTCGAGGAACATCTTGGCGCGCTCGATCGTCTTTTCCATGCCGGGCGCGTTGGGCGCCATGGCTGCACGATCGAGCACGATGCGGAAGCTCAGGAGGTTGGAATCGGATTCGGCCAATGCCACGGTGCCCGCCAGCTGCACGGCATAGCCGTCCTGCACGCGGATGTTGGCGTGTCGCATGCCGATCAGGCCCGTCACGCCTACGATGACGGCGAGCACACCAATGCCCGCCATCATCAGCCCCAAGCGGAGCCGGATGGTCATTTTGCTGAACATGCTTCCCTCCCCTAACGGCGCCGCACCTGTTGTTTCGGTGTCTTGTCGCCCACCGGGCCCCTTCGGCCCGGCCTCAATCGCTGTGGGCACGTGCGCCGCGCCCCAGCTGGATTCATGTCGCGATCAGGCAGCTTCCGCTTCGTCGCACAGTGCCATGTCGGCCGACATCAGCAGACGCTCGATGTCCACCAGGATCAGCATGCGCTCGTCGATCGAACCCAGGCCGCGGATGTACTCCGTGTCCAGCGCGCCCGAGAACTCCGGCGCCGGCTTGATCTGCTGGCTTTGCAGCGTCAGCACGTCCGACACGCCATCCACGACGATGCCGACCACGCGGTCCATCAGGTTCAGGATGATCACGACGGTGTACTGGTTGTACTCGACGCGATCGAGCTGGAACTTGATGCGCAGATCAACGATCGGCACGATGATGCCGCGCAGGTTGATCACACCCTTGATGAAATCGGGCGCATTGGCAATGCGCGTGACGGTCTCGTAGCCGCGGATCTCCTGCACCTTCAGGATGTCGATGCCGTATTCCTCGCGGCCCAGCGTGAAGGCCAGGTATTCCTCCCCGCCGGTGTCTTCGCCGATCGCGTGTTCCTTGACTTCCATTGCGGCTCCCCTCGGCCCATCGGGCCACTAGATTGAATTCGTTGCGGTGGCGGATTCCACCTTGCAGGCGTGAACGCTTATGCCGCGGCCATCGCCTCGGTCGAGAAACGACCGCCCTGTGCTTCGCCCATCTCGTGCTTTTCGGCAGTAACGGCACGCATCGCGTTTTCTGAATGTCCGGCGCGGGTCTCGCGCATCAGTGCCGATACGTCGACGATCAGTGCAACGCTGCCGTCGCCCAGGATGGTCGCGCCCGAGATGCCGGGCACGCGGCGGTAGTTGGTCTCGAGGTTCTTGACCACCACCTGCTGCTGGCCGACCAGTTCGTCCACCTGCAGCGCGATCTTCTTGCCTTCCGAATCCAGAATCACAACGATGCCTTCCGACGGATCGGGCAGCGACGGCGTGATGCGGAAACGTTCGTACATCGGCACCAGCGTCAGGTATTCGTTGCGCACCTTCAGCAGGCGGCCGCCGCCCGGCACGGCCTTGATGTCTTCCGGACGCGGCTGCAGCGATTCGGCCACGCACGACAGCGGGAGGATGAACACTTCGTCGCCGGTCTTGACGGACATGCCGTCCAGGATCGCCAGCGTAAGCGGCAGCACGATGCGGATCGTCGTGCCCTTGCCCTTCTGCGACTGGATTTCGACGTAGCCGCCCATCGACTGGATGTTCTGCTTGACCACGTCCATGCCGACGCCGCGGCCGGACACGTCCGTCACCTGGTCGGCCGTGGAGAAGCCCGGCGCGAAGATGAGCTGGTTGATCTCGTCGTCGGTCATGTTGTCCGACACGGGCAGACCGCGCTCGCGGGCCTTCTTGAGGATCTTGTCGCGATTCAGGCCCTGGCCGTCGTCGCTGACTTCGATAACGATGTTGCCGCCCTGGTGGGCCGCAGACAGCAGCAGCTGGCCGGTGGCGTCCTTGCCGGCGGCCACGCGGGCTTCGGGCAGTTCGATGCCGTGGTCCAGGCTGTTGCGCACCAGGTGCGTAAGCGGATCGATGATGCGTTCGATCAGGCCCTTGTCCAGTTCGGTCGACTTGCCAAACGTCGACAGCTCGACCTGCTTGCCCAGCTTGTGCGCCAGGTCGCGCACCAGGCGCGGGAAGCGGTTGAACACGTAGTCCATCGGCATCATGCGGATGGACATGGCGGCTTCCTGCAGGTCGCGCGCGTTGCGCGTGAGCTGCGACAGACCGGCAAAGAGGCGTTCGTTGAGCACCGGGTCGAAGGCCTGCGCGGTTTGCGCCAGCATGGCCTGCGTGATGACGAGTTCGCCCACCAGGTTGATGAGCTGATCGACCTTTTCCACGCCCACGCGGATCGACGTTTCGGCGGCCACGGCCGGCTTGTGGTCGGCAGCAGCCGGGCGGGTCGGCATCGGGGCGGCAACGGCCGCAACCGCTGCGACCGGCTGTGCCGGCGCAGCTTCGTTGGCGGCCGGGGCGTGTACTTCCGTCTGTGCGGCAGCGGGAGTCGGTGCCGCCACCACCGGCGCAGCGGCTTCAGCAGCCGGCGCCGCGCCACCGACGTGCGGCGTGATGACGATCTGGTCGGCATCGATGATGAAGCAGCTCACCGCGATGATGTCGTCGGCGGTGCAGGTGCTCTGCAGCACGATGTCGCTGTTGCGGCCGGTGCGCACGTGGCGCAGCACGGTGCCCAGGTGCTTGAGTTCGGTGACGATCAGCTCGCAGTCTTCGTTCGAGACGTTGATGAGCTTGATGTCCAGCCCGCCTTCGATGTCGCCCACGGCGTCGGCCGCAGGCGCTTCGACGACCACCGGCTCGGGTTCAGGCGCAGCCACCGGTTCGGGTGTCGCCACCACGGGCGCCGCAGCCGCCGGTGCGGCGGCAACAGGGGCGCCTTCCTCGGCGGTCAGGCTGTTGAGCTTGGCCACCATGTATTCGAGCGTGGCCGTATCGATGGGGTGCTCTTGCCGGTAGGCATCAAGTTGGCTTTTCAACACGTCTTTCGTTTCCAGGAAGGCATCCACCATGTTTTCGCGCAGCTGCAAGGTACCGGTGCGAGCGCGGTCCAGAATCGATTCGGCCACATGCGTGAGTTCCGTCATGTGTGTGAAACCGAACGTCGCAGCACCACCCTTGATGGAGTGCGCGCAGCGGAAGATGGCGTTCAGATCATCAGAAGAAGGATTGGCGACATCGAGGTTGAGCAGCAGCCGCTCCATGTCGACGAGCAGCTCTTCCGCCTCTTCGAAGAAGGCGCCGAAAAACTGGCTAAGGTCGAGGTTCATATCTGTCGTCTCGGTCGTTTAATGCGTCGATGCAGACCCGTGGGTCTGCGCATGCCATTCGAGCAACTGCATCACCGAATCCGTCAGCCCATCCGGGTCGAACGGCTTGGGCAGGAAGCCCGTCGCGCCGGCCGCGCGTGCCTGGTCGCGGATGGTGCTGTCTGCCTCGGTGGTCAGCATGAGGATCGGGGTGTCGGCGTAGGCCGGCAGCGTGCGCAGCGCACGGATGAGGGTCAGGCCGTCCATCGACGGCATCACCTGATCGGTGATCACAAGGTGGTGGCTGCCCTGGGCCGCGGTGCGCGCGGCTTCCAGCGCGGCGGTGCCGTCACCGGCTTCCGTCACGGCAAAGCCGCACTCGCGCAGGCACGCGGCAATCATGCGGCGGATCGATGTGGAATCGTCCACCACCAGGATGTGTTTCTCGCTCATTGACTGTTTCTCCCCTCGGCGCTCTTTATGGCTTGGCCGCAGTCACCGCGTCGGCCACGCCCGTGGCACGTGCGGCGGCGTCGGTCAGCGTGTCTTTGCCGTCATTGCGCAGGTCGGCCACCGGCTCGACCCCGCCCGAGCGCACGGCTTCTGCGGCGCGTGCGTTGAGCACGACGATGCTGATGCGGCGGTTGATCGGGTTGTAGATGTTGGCCTTGTCCAGCGGCACCGATGCCTCCAGGCCCACCACGCGGCTGACCTTCTCGGGCTTCATGCCGCCGGCCACCAGCTCGCGCCGCGATGCGTTGGCACGGTCGGCCGACAGTTCCCAGTTGCTGTAGCCGTGCTGCGTGGCGTACTGCGTGGCGTCGGTGTGGCCCGACAGGCTGATTGGGTTGGGCACGTCGTTCAGCGCCGAGCCCAGCTCGCGCAGGATCGTGCGCATGTAGGGCTGCACTTCGGCACTGGCGTTGGCAAACATCGGGCGGTTCTGCTGGTCGACGATCTGGATGCGCAGGCCTTCGGTGGTCATGTCGATCAGCAACTGGTGCTTGAACTGGCTCATCACCGGGTTCGTCTCGACCATCTCGGCAATCTTCTGCTTGAGCTTGTTGAGCGCCGCATCGTCCGATTCGTCGCGGATGTTGCGCTGGCGCTGCACGGTCGGGCTGGGGCTTGGGTTCGGCTGCGGCATGTTCTGCTTGAGCGCGGGGCTGCCCTGCAGGATGCTCGATTGGTCGCCCGAACCGGCGCCACCGAACAGCGCCACCTTCAGCGGCGTGCGGAAATACGTTTCGACCGACGACAGCTCGGCCTTGGTCACCGAGCTGAGCAGCCACATCAGCAGGAAGAACGCCATCATGGCGGTCACGAAGTCGGCGTAGGCGATCTTCCACGCGCCACCGTGGTGGCCGTGTCCGCCTTTCTTGTTGCGCCGAATGACAATGAAGGTCGGCGTGCTGGACTTGCTCATGGTCCGTTCCCGTCGGTGTGTGCTGCGTCGTTAATGGCTTGGCTCGTTGGCCACGCTCTGTGTCATATGGGGTTCAGCGCTACGCTGTCTTGGCGCCACGGACGTGGTCTTCCAGCTCGGCAAAGGACGGACGCTCGGTCGAGAACAGCACCTTGCGGCCGAACTCCACGGCAATGGCCGGGGCGTAGCCGTTCATGCTGGCCAGCAGCGTCACCTTGATGCACTGGAACAACTTGGTCGATTCTTCGGCGCGCTGCTCCAGCAGCGAACCCAGCGGCCCGATGAAGCCGTACGCCAGCAAGATCCCGAGGAACGTACCGACCAGCGCGGACGCGATCAGCTTGCCCAGCTCTGCCGGCGGCAGGCCGACCGAGCCCATGGTGTGCACCACGCCCATCACGGCGGCCACGATGCCGAAGGCCGGCATGGCGTCGCCCACTTTGGTGATGATGCGGGCCGGTTGCTCGGCTTCGTGGTGGTGGGTGTCGATTTCCTGATCCATCAGCGCTTCGATCTGGAACGGATTCAGGTTGCCGCCGACCATCAGGCGGAGGTAATCGCAGATGAAATCCAGCGCGTGGTGATCAGCCTGGATGGCGGGGTAATTGGCGAACAGCGCGCTTTCGTGCGGCGCTTCGATGTCGGCTTCGATCGACATCATCCCTTCGCGGCGGATCTTGGACAGCACCACGTACAGCAGCGCCATCACTTCCATATAGAGGGCCTTGGTGTACTTCGAGCCTTTGAACAGGCCCGGCAGCGCCTTGACGGTGGCGTTGATGGCCTTTTTGTCGTTGCCGACCACGAAGGCGCCAATGCCGGCGCCGAAGATGATCAGCAGTTCGGTCGGCTGGAACAAGGGCCCGAGGTGTCCTCCGGCCAGCATGTAGCCGCCGAACACCGACGCGAGAATCACGATGTAACCGATGGCAACTAACACGGGGCGAACTCCTGAATGGGCGATCCTTCGATCAATACAAAGGGGAATATCGGCATTCCCCCGGTTAACTGAAGGCCGGAGCCCCTGGTTTTGCTGCTGCGCGAACCTTGCGAAACCCCGCCGCCGCGCCCTTCTTCCCCAAGAACGGCAACAAAACGGGCGGCTTGAGCACCACCTGGCTGAAAGAAGACGTTCCCCTGGGGGAATCCAAAGAAAAAGGGACGGAAATCGCTTTCCGTCCCGACTTTTTCGTCCGTTTTCTGCGCCCAGCGGCAAAAAAATGCCGGTCCGCAGTTTCCTGCGACCGGCCTACCCCCTTCCCCTTTTGTCCTGCCTGAGCCCCTGTGCTTTCCTGCTCTGTGTTCCTGCTCTTTGTTCTTTGTATTGTTATGTGCCGATCTGGCCGGCTATTCCCGTATTTCCCGTACTGCTACCCGTATTTCCCGTCCGCCCTTTTTTTGTCCATCCCCCGGCGGTCCTGCAACTTCCGTGCTCCCGTCTTTTCCTGTATTCCCGTCTTCTTGCAAATGCCGTGATCAGGCGTCGACCGTCTTTTCTGCGATCGCATCAACCGGAGCAGCGACGCGCTTTTTCTTGCCTGCGCGTGACGGCGGCTGGCACACACCGCACACGAAATCGTGGTGCAGGTCGTCTGCGTGGGCCACGAAATGGCCGGTGCAGCGCTTGCACTTCACGGTGTGCAGCATCTTCCCCTCGAAGAATTTCAGCATCATCCACGCGCGGGTGATCGAAAGCACCTCTTCCTGTTCGTGGACGTGAATATGTTCCTGGTACAGCTTGTAGGCCGAGATCAAGCGGCGCACACCCGTGCTGCGGCTGTTCTCGCCCAGAAAACGGTAGATGTTCAGGAAGATCGACGAATGGATGTTCGGCGACCACGTCAGGAACCAGTCTGCCGAGAAAGGCAGCATGCCCTTGGGCGGCGATTCCCCACGGATTTCCTTGTACAGCTTGACCAGACGCTCACGGCTGAGCGTGGTTTCCTGTTCCAGCAATTGCAGGCGCGCACCGAGCGAAATCAATTCCGCTGCGAGGTGGATCTGCTGAACTTCGTTCATGACGCTGGTGTGACGCATGGCACTGCTCCCGCTTTCGCTTACTACCCATCCAAAGTGCAATCTCTGAACCCGGCGGAAAAACCCGCCGCAAATGGCTCAGCTGATCTGCTCAACCGCCTGACGTGCCAGCAGAATCGACATTTGCGATTGCTGCAGGCCCTTGTCACGGTGCGGCTGGGTCACCAGACCCAGGATGGCGTGATCGTCGAAGCGGAAGCGGCACAGCATCATGTTCGTGCTGGCCAGCTTGACGATCTGCGCGGGCGACATCGTCAACAGGATGTCTGCCAATTCTTCAGAGATGCCCAGGCGAAAGAGCGCGGCATCGCGATCCTTGGCCAGCATCTGCTGGGCAAGCATCAAGTAGGTGAGATTCAGTTCGCTGATCTCGGAAACAATGTCTTGCGTGTCCATGTATGTCCCGTCGTGTGCAGTAAAAGTACAACTTGCATCCGATCTCGCATGGTGACGTCCGGTGGCGCTCTCTTTTTGCGCCTACCCTCGCCGGGCTGTTCACCAATCCCCACAGATCGGATGTTCCTGCAGTCGGCGCCGTTGTCGGCACTTCCTGCTCCTTCTTACTCACGTCGCTAAAGACATGGCGAAGTTGTTTTCTGTTGAACACATTGTGGGTTTACGTCCGGGCTAAGTAAAGAAGGGGGGACCCCTACGTCGGAGGGGTGAGGTAGTCCGATCTCTTGTAGGCGATTTTCCTACAAATCTGTTAATAAACGTTGCAAATGAAGCCTTTGCCGACGCAACAGCCCTGGGTGGACGATGCGCTAAAGCGGGTGTTTGACACGTATTTACCCCAATGAACGGCCAAAGATAGCAATTAAATTGCCTAAAGTTGCCGAAAATCAACAAAGAAGGCGTCGCACTTCTGCGACTGTGAGCATCGGATGCCGGGTTAACCGCTTGTAGGACACTTCTGACCCACTCCTACACGCCGTGTAGGACAGTTCCGACCCGTTTTTGGCCAATTTTGTAGGAGCGGTCCTACAGTCAAATGGCGATTTTGTAGGACGACTCCTACCTTTCTGTCTATCTAAACCAGACACGTCTACTTAAACGATACAAAAAACCGCCGAGCGATGAGCTTGCCGAGGCGCGAAAGGACGGTACCGTCACTTCCCGTGCTGCAGCACAGCAAAAAGTGCGGCTTGACCGCCTTCATGAGGACAAATTGGGGAAATTTTGACGATCTGACGGCCGCCCTTCTTGTAGGACAGCTGTAGGACAACGTGAGCCGCAGCAACCGCTCACGTGTGCCGTCAATCTTGGAGCGGCGAGATCCAGCGGGCGCGCAATACGGTGCCCGTGGCGGATTCGGTGATGACGAGCGATTGCCCGTCGGGCGTGAGTGCAACGTTGGTGGTGGTGCGCCCCCGGCATGACGCGATGCGCGCCAGCGGTTCGCCATGCGGCGAGACGACGAACACCGCGCCCAGCGATGCATGCGCGACGAAGAGGTGGCCGGCTGCGTCCATCGCCATGCCGTCCGGGCCGCTGGTGCCGTAGAACTGTGCGAAGCGGCCGACCTTGCTCGTGCTGCCGTCGGCGAGCAGCGGCAAACGCCAGACGGCGTTGTCGCGCGTCATGGCAACGAACAGCGCGGATTCGTCGGGCGTCAGCACCAGACCGTTGGGGCTCGGGCCATTGGCGAGCAGACAGTCGAGCCGGCCATCCGCGCGCAGGCGATACACACGGCCGGTCGGGTCATGCAGGCCGGTCTGGCCTTGATCGGTGAAATACACATCGCCGTTGCGGGCGACGATCAGATCGTTGGGGCCTTTGAAGCGCTCGCTGTTGCGACGGGTGAGGAACGGCGTGACCGCGCCCGTCTTGGGGTCGAGCGACAGCAACCCATTCTTGTAGTCGGCAATCAGAAGCGTGCCGTCATGGCGCAGCGCCAGGCCATTCGGTTCGCCGTCGTACTCCGCCACCACATCCCAATCGCCCTGCGCAGAGACGCGCAGGATGCGGCCATGCGGAATGTCGACCAGCCAGAGATTGCCGTGTGCATCCCAGCACGGGCCTTCCAGAAAGCAATCGACCGGCGCGCCGCCTTTGTTGGCGCGCGACCATTCGGTCGGCATCGGGCGACGCAAGGCGCCCGGCATCTCCGCAAAGACGGTCGTTTCGACGATGGGCCAGTTGAAATACGTCATGGCGCGGTGGCGGGTTCAGGGTGAGCCAGATGCCGCGTGGCATGCCCGGTATAGCGGTACGGCAACTGGCGCGGCATCGGGCCCTTGTTGCGCTCGCCGCGGCCGCTTTGCTCCCAGGCGTGCGCCAGGATGCCAACGGCACGCGACAGGCAGAACACGCCGCGCGCCAACGGCGCAGCAAAACCCAGTTCCGCATAGATGACGGCCGTGGCGCCATCGATGTTCATCGGAATCGGCTTGCCCTTGCGGCTGGAGAGCAGTGCTTCGATGGCGCGGCCGATAGCGGCATAGCGCCCGCCGACCACGCCGTCCTGCGCCGCCTCGTCCACGAGCGCGAGCAGGCGCCCCGCGCGCGGGTCGACGGGGTGAAAACGATGCCCGAAGCCCGGCAGGTATTTGCCATGCGCAGCGATGAACGCGTCGACACCCGCCGCCGTGGCCGCCTCCAGCGAGGCGCCGTCGAAGATGCGCGCCTCGATATCGTGGAACAGCTCGACCGCCTGCTGCCCCGCTCCGCCGTGCACGTCGTCCAGCGCATTCAACGCAGACGCCATCGCGCCGTTGAGCGGCAAGCCGCAGCTCGTCGCCATCTTCGCGATCGCAATGGATGGCGCATGCGGGCCGTGATCGACCGATGCCACCAGCGCCGCTTCCAGCAAAGCCGCCTGCCGCTTGGCCGGCAATTCGCCACGCAGCATCAGCCAAATCATTTCGGCAAAGCCGATCTGGCCGATCAGCTCCTGGATCGGGTAGCCGCGTACGTGGATGCGGCCCGGTTCGATGTCAATGATGTCGGTGCGCCAGTAATCGGCAGCGAGGCCGGCGGCGTCCTGTGTCGGTGCGGTCGTCATGATCAGATGGCGCCTTCGGCGCGCAAGGCTTCGATTTGGTCGTGGCGGTAACCGAGCCTGGCGAGCCAGTCGTCGGTATGGGCGGAGAGCGACGGCGCTGGTGTCTGCGGGCACGGGTCTTCGCCCGAGAGGCGGAAACCCGCGCGCGTCACGTGCTGCCCGGCTTCCGGGAACGAGGTGACGAAGCCGCGGCCCGTCACCTGTTCGTGCGCCAGCACGCCAGGCACGTCGAGCACCAGCCCGGCCGGCACGCCGGCTTCGATCAGCAGCGGCTCCCATTCAGCAGCGGGACGCGCGGCCAACGCCGCTTCCAGCGCATCGTTGAGCTGCTGGCGATGTTCCTTGCGTGCATGGCGCTCGGCAAAGCGCACGTCGGTGGCCAGTTCCGGATGCCCCACCACGCGGCACAGCGCGGCAAATTGCTTGTCTTCGTTGGCGGCGATGTTGATCAGTCCATCGCCCGTGGTGAATGTGCCCGACGGCGCGGCGGTGAAGTTCTGGTTGCCCATCGGCTGCGGCGTCACACCGGCGTTCAGGTAATTGGAGACGACCCAGCCCATGGTGGCAAGCGTCGATTCCAGCATCGACACGTCCACCATGCAGCCCTGCCCCGTACGCTGCGCGCCGAGCAGGCATGCGGTGACGGCCAGCGCCGCCGTGATCCCGCCCACCGTGTCGCTGATCGGGTAACCGACACGCAGCGGCGCCGATGCATCGTCGCCGGTGACGCTCATCACGCCGGAAATGCCCTGGATGATCTGGTCGTATGCGGGTCTGCCGCTGAGCGGGCCGTCCTTGCCGAAGCCCGAGATGGCGCAGTAGACGAGACGCGGATTGACCTCGCGCAGCACGTCGTAGCCGAGTTCCAGGCGGTCCATCACGCCGGGGCGGTAGTTCTCGATCAGCGCGTCGGCCTGCGCCGCCAGCTTGAGCAGGATCGCGCGCCCTTCCGGGTGCTTCAGGTTGACGGTGACGGACTGCTTGCCCGCATTGACGGCGACGAACGAGGCGCCCATCTTGCGGCGCGCCTGCTCCGGATCGGCGCCCAGACGGCGGGCGAGATCGCCATTGCCGGGCACCTCGATCTTGATGACTTCAGCGCCGAGCAAACCCAGCTGATAGCCGCAGAACGGCCCGGCCAGCACGTTCGACAAGTCGAGCACGCGCAAACCCACGAGAGGCAAAGCCATGAAAACAACTCCTGCTACACAGTCGGCTCGCCCCTCGCCCGTTCAGGAAGTTGGGCGTCTTGGCGGAGCCTAGGTTTTAGAGATCAGTTGGGCAGCGAGACGCAGCGGCGCGGGGTCGCCACCCAGCGTGGACGTGATTTGCGCGGCGTGCTCCAGCACCGGCACGCGCCACGATTGGAGCAGCGCCCCGTCGATGCGCGACGCCGGACCGGCAAGGCACAGCGCACCCCGCAGCGCCTGCTGCACGCCAAACACCGGCACCGACAGGCCCACCGTTTCCCGATCGCGCTCGCCGATCGAGACGTAATAGTGATCGCGCCGGATCGCGTCGTACGTGGCACCCTGCATGCCCGAGAACGCGCACAGCACGCGCCCGCCCGAACCGCGCTCCAGCGGCAGCACGTCGCCCTCGCGCACGTGATCGCGAATCGAATGGTTCGAATCGACGCGGTGCAGGCAGACACGCACATCGCGCTCACGGATGTAGAGCGACACCGCCTCGCCCGTGGCCTCAGCCAGCGCGCGCATGTGCGGCAGCACCACGTCGCCCAGGCGCATGCTGCGCTGGTAGAGCGCGCCGAGCATCAACGGGGCGGCGCCGATCTGGTAGCGGCCGTCTTCCAGGCGGAACAGCATGCGGTGCTGGATGAGCGAGCCGGCAAGCCGCAGGATCGTGCTCTTGTAGAGCCCGGTGCGCGCGGCCAGCTCGGCCAGCGTCAGCGCGTAATCGCCGGGGCGGAACGCAAACAGGATCGAGAACGCGCGGTCCAGCGCAGCCACGCCCGACTGCCCCGGCGTGGCGGCATCGCCCTCGTTGGCGGCGGGCGTGATCTCGTTCTGGGTGGTTTGGCGCTCTGCGGTCATGGCGGGTTGGGCGAGACGGTTCACTTGACCGTCTTCAGGGCTTGGTCGACGAAGCGGTTAGTGTACGTTTTCGCCAGGTCGATCTTGGCGTTGCGGATCTTTTCGTCGTAGCTCGAGAGCACCGTCAGCGCCACCTTGGCATCGGCATCGGTCATCAGGCCGTCCTTGGAGAAAATCGGCTTGGAGTGGCGCAGCGCATCGACAAACACGTCGCGCCCGCCCACCTGCTGCTCCTTGGGCATCTTGTCGGCAATGGCCTCGGGCGTGCTGGCGTCGATCCATTTGAGCGTGCGGATGAAGGCGTTCACCAGGCGCTGCACCGTCTCCGGATTCTTCGTCATGAAGTCGCGCGTCACGTACAGCGTGGCGGTCGGGTAGCGGCCGCCGAACACGGCGTTGGAGCCGGCATCGGTGCGCGTATCGACGAGGAACTTGGCGGCGCGGCGCTTCTCCAGCAGGCTCGCCACGGGGTCGAAATTGACGAGTGCATCGATCTCCTTGCGATCCAGCGCCACCATGCCCGGCGCGCCGGAACCCACGGCGATGTACGACACGTCGTTCACCTGCAGCCCGCTTTTGATGGCGTAATAGCGCGCAAACAGATCGGTGGACGAGCCTGGCGCGGTGATGCCGATCTTCTTGCCCTTCAAGTCCTTGCCGCTCTTGATATCGAGGTCGGGCCGCACGGCCAGCACGATGCCGGGCGTGGTGTTGAGCAGCGCGACCGACACAATGTCCTTGCCCTGCGCCTGAATGTGGATGGTGTGGTCATAGAAACCGACCACCGCATCGGTCGATCCGGCAATCAGCGCCTGCAGCGCCTTGCTGCCGCCGGCCTGGAAGTTCTCCACCTTCACGTTGAGCCCTTCCTTCTGGAAGTTGCCCAGCGATTGCGTGAGCGGCACCGGCATGTAGTTCAGGATCATCGAGCCGACCGACAGGCTCACGTCCTTCTTCTCCGGCTCGGCGGCGTTGGCTGCCGTGCAGACGGCCGCACACAGCAGGGCCGAAATCCATCGCTTCATGGTTGTCTCCATCATTGTGATTGGGGCTCAGGCGCCCGTTTCGGGGTCGACCTTCGGGCGCCACACCAGCAACTTGCCTTCGAGCGCATCGACGCTGCGGTCCAGCGCAATCACGAAGGCCGACAGCACGACGATCCCCGAAAACACGCCGGTGGCATCGAACACGCCTTCGGCCTGCGCAATCAGGTGGCCCAGGCCGGCAGACGAGCCGAGGTATTCCGCCACGATCGCGCCCATGACGGCCATGCCGACGGAAGCGCGCAGGCTCGAGAGAATCCAGCTGGTGGCCGACGGCACATACACGTGGCGCAGCAGGCTGATGCGGCTGGCCTTGAGCAGCCGCGCGTTGGCCAGGATGACGGGGTTCACCTCGCGCACGCCCTGGTACGTATTGAAGAACGTGATGAACAGCACCATCGTCGCGCCCAGCGCCACCTTGGAGGTCAGCCCCAGCCCGAACCACATCACGAAGATGGGCGCGAGCAGGATGCGCGGGATCGCATTGAAGACCTTGATGAACGGGTCCAGCACCTCGGCCGCGAGCTTGGACAAGCCGAGCCACAGCCCCAGGCTGATGCCGAGCAGCGTGCCGATGCCAAACGAGAGAATCGTCTCGGCCAGCGTGATGGCCAGGTGCGTATAGATGTCGCCGCCGGAGAACCACTCCCAGATACGCGCGACAATCGACGACGGCATCGAGAAATAGAACGGATCGACCACGCCCACGCGGCCGAGGCCCTCCCACGAGCCGAACATCAACACCACCACGGCCAACTGGAACAGGCGGATCTTCGTCTTGTGCGCCAGACCGGCGCGCTGCGTGCCCACGGCAGACATCGTGTTAGTGCTGGACGGCATGGCTCTTCTCCACTTCGGTGCCGAGGATCGACCAGATCTCGCGATACAGGCGGATGAACGCGTCGGACATGTTGATTTCAGACACGTTGCGCGGGCGCGGCAGCGTGATTTCGACATCGCCGACCGGGCGGCTGGCGGGCCCGGCGGACATGACGACCACGCGGTCGGCCAGGGCAATGGCCTCTTCCAGGTCGTGCGTGATGAACAGCAGCGATTTGCGGTCTTCCTGCCAGAGGCGCAGCAACTCGCTCTGCATGAGGTGGCGCGTGTGCACGTCGAGCGCCGAGAACGGCTCGTCCATCAGCACGATCTTGGGCGAGAGGATCAGCGTCTGCGCCATGCTGATGCGCTTCTTCTGCCCGCCCGAGAGCTGATGCGGATAGCGCGCCTCGAAGCCGGCCAGGCCGACCTTCTTCATCCACGGACGGGCGCGCTCGCGGGCTTCATCCACCGGCATGCCCTGGAACACCAGGCCCAGCGCGACGTTGTCGAGCGCCGTCTTCCAGGGCAGCAGCGAGTCCTGCTGCATCATGAAACCGGCATTGCCGTTCAGCCCCGTCAGCGGCTCACCAAACACCGTGACGCTGCCGCCAGCGGGCTTCAGCAGCCCGGTCACGGCGTTCAGCAGCGTGCTCTTGCCGCAGCCCGTCGGCCCGACCACGGCGACGAATTCGCCTTCACCAATCGACAGGTCAACGCCCTGCACGGCCGTGAAGCTGCCGAACCGCACCGAAACCTGATTGAGCTGGACCGCCGGCAACCCGGCGTGGAGTCGGCCGCTCGGGGCCGGAGGGGAAGGAAGCATGGGCGTCTCCGTGAACGCGCCTTTCTCGATGCGTTCTGTTCTATGGAATTTTGTTCTATTTTATAGACCATAAACGACCGGGTTAACGGGCGTAAACCCGTAAACGTCCCCGATCATGGAGATAATTGACGTCCACCGACCAAAAAATCGCCGAATTTGTTCTTTACAACAAACCTTCGTTCTTTTCAACAGAACGTCAGCGATAAAGACTCATGAGATTTGTTGGGCCGAACCCTAAAGTTTTCCGCCCGCCATCCGTTGACAGGCGTACTGATCAGCGAGATGGCCATGCAACTTTCCTCCCCTTCCGTTTCTACTGCGACCGCCGGCGCATCGGGCAGCGGAAGCAGCTCGGGCGCCGACATCGAGCGCCTGCAGCGCCAGCTCAAGAACCTGCAGAAGTCGATGCAGGATCTTCCCGCGCAGAATCTGCCGCCCGATCAAGCACGCGAGCAGGCCCAGTTGCTGAGCCAGCAGATCCAGATCGTGCAGGCGCAGATCGCGCGCCTTCAGGCGCAGAACGGCCTCGAGCAAGCCGAGACCCGGCTGGAGAACCGCCACAACGCATCCAAGAACGCTTCGGGCACAAGCAATACCGATGCGGCCGCCAAGGCCCGCACGACCGACAAGGTCACCGGTTCGTCCACCGTAAGCGACACCCGGCAGCACACTCGCGAGGCAGCGCAGGCGCAGGCGGCACAGGCTGCCCACCCCGCCAGCGCGGAGGCCATCACGCCGGCCAAGCCACCGCTGGTTTCCGTCAGGGCCTGACGGGCGCAGCGCGGCGGCGGCTCTTTGTGGATGACGCCGTTGCCCACGCCTGACCGCCCTGCTCATCACCCCCTCCCATCGGGGGGACGCCAGCTTGCGGCGCCGACAGCGACAATCGCCGCGCCGCCATCCGATGTGCGGCATCGAGAACACGCATGACCTCCGCTGCCAGCGACGCCGCCCTGCCCCCGACCGCTCCTTCCGATCCGCATCGGGAGCGCACGCCCTCGCGCAATTTCTTTGCACGCCACTGGCGCGGCGATTACAGCCTCGCCCGGTCGTACTGGCTGCATACGGCGCTGATGCAGTTTGGTGTGGTGGCGCTCAGCGCCGGTGTCACGCACGCGCTCGCGCATAACGCCCCGGCGCGCGCGGCATCTGCCGCGCTGCTCGTGATTTACGTGATGGGATTGGCGCTGTGGATCTGGGCGGTGGTCGGCACCTGGCGCTCCGCGGATCGCGAACAGGCGCGCAACCGGCTTGCCGGCATGTCGAATCTGTGGCCGCTGATCGCCAAGGTGATGATCGTGGTTGGCGCCGTGGGCACCACCTCGCGCCTCATCAACGATGGGCCGCGCCTGGGCGCGCATCTGCGTACCGCGCTCGGTGAGCAGGCGGCCTCGCCATTTACCGTGATGCCGCAACGCGATGGACGCGCCATCCTGTTCAGCGGCGGCATCAACGACGGCGCCGCCGATGCACTGGAAGCCGCGCTGCGCAAGGCGCCGAACGCCACGGCCGTCGTGCTCCGCTCCGAGGGCGGCTGGCTGCGCGAAGGCACGCTGGTGGCAGACGTCATCCGCCGCCGCCATCTGCGCACGTATGTTGAGCGCAGCTGCGCTTCCGCTTGCACGATCGCCTTCCTCGCAGGGGCGGACCGCGCCGCAGCACCAGGCGCGCGCATCGGCTTCCACCGCCCACGTGCGGTCGGCGCCGAGCACGACCAAACCCCGGGCGCGATCGACAGCGAACTCTGGCGAGCATATTCGGATGCCGGTCTACCCGACGCCTTCGTGCGCCGCGTGCAGGACACGCCGTTCGACCAGATGTGGTTTCCCACCGCGCAGGAATTGCTCGCCGACCACGTCGTCACGCGCACATCGCCCGGTGGCGAATACGCGACGATGGCCACGCAGCTGAATACGCGCGAAGCGCTGGCGGCGGAATTGCGCAGCGCCCCGCTGTACGCCGCACTGGAACGCAAGTACCCCGCGCACTTCAGCCGGCTGATCGACACGCTGTGGCCGGAGCTGCAGCGCAACGTTACCGATGCGCAGATCGTGGCGCTGCTGCGCGAGCAAACGGGCAAGCTGTACCGTGCGCTGATTCCGACTGCGCCCGACGCGCTGCTCTTCGCCAACGCGCAACTCACGCTGGAACAGGCCCAGGCCTTGCAGCGCGTGAGCCCTGAAGCCTGCGTGGCCTATCTGGACGGCACGTCCGGCGCGAGCGCCGCTGCCGCGCGATTGCCGCGCGCCCTCGTGACGCGCGAGCAGGCTCTGTTTTCAGACCTGATGCAGGCCGCCGACCCAGACCACGCGCCGGTTGTCACGCGCGCTCAGACCCTGCCGGTGCTGCAACTCGCCGTGGCCGCGCTTCCCATGGCCGAGCAGCGCGTACTGACCGTCCCGGCGCTGCGCCACACCGCCCCGCCCGCCGAGCGCTGCCAGGCGCTGATCGGTTTCTCCCGCTCCATCCTGGCCCTGCCGGAAGCCGAACGCGCGCTGGCGCTGCGGGGCATGTACGCCGATATCTCTGCCCCCGATGCGTGAAGCGGTACGTCAGCTCGAACGCAGCGTAGCCAGCGACGCGCGCTGACGACCCGCCTCATCAAAGTTGTCGGGCGACAGCCATTGCTCGAATGCGGCCCGCACCTGCGGCCAATCGGCATCGATGATGGAGAACCACGCGGTATCGCGGCTGCGCCCCTTGTAGACAACGGCCTGGCGGAAGATGCCCTCGAACTGGAAGCCCAGCCGCTGCGCGGTCTGCCGCGACGGTGCGTTCAGGCTGTCGCACTTCCATTCGTAGCGCCGGTAGCCGAGGTTTTCAAAGACGTGCTTCATCAGCAGGAACTGCGCTTCCGTCGATGCCGGCGTTCGCTGCAGCAACGGTGAAAACGTCACCGCCCCCACCTCCACCACGCCGTGGTCTGGCGTGATGCGCATCAGCGCCAGCGTGCCCACTGGGCGTTCAGTGCGCATGTCGACGACTGCGTACTGCAGCGGATCGCGCTTCGCCGCAATGCGCTCGATATAGGCGCGGTGTGCCGCTGCATCGGCAAAGGGCCCTTCCACCATGTAGGTCCAGACGCGGTCGTCCGGTGCCTGGCTGAACGCCTGGAACAACGCGTCGGCATGGCGTGCCGCATCAAGCGGCTCGAGCCGGCAGTAGCGGCCGGCGAGCGGCGTGTGCGGCGGCAGCGGACGGGCCGTCCAGTCGGGCAGCGGCGCGCCAATGGGTTGCTGATAAGCGTTGAGGGTGGCCATGCGTGGAGCCTGAATCGAGAGCGACAAGGAGCCTTCACCCTACCGGACACTCTGGCTCCACGGAAAGAGCCATGGAGGCCCACAACGATAGAGCCACATCCAGCACCCCACGCGCGGATTAATCCGTTCGATGCCCCGCCACACACCGATAGCGCACGTGCATGCAAATCGATATGTTGGCGGCGGGGGAGACGGCGCCACGAATAGGCGCGGGCATAGGCATTGCTGTGCAGGGGTATGCACGCGCCCTCGGAATCGTCCGCCATCTTTTCTGCCAGGAGCCCGCGAGTGGCGCCGTTCATTACAGAGTGGTATCGCCGCGGGGGCCGCCACGTCCGTTACGCCTGCGCGGCCGCATGGATGGCCCTCGCCGGCATGGCACCCGGCAGCCCAGCGTGGGGGGCGCCGAAATTCGCCTACCCCGTCACGCAGCGCATCGACGCCGGTGCGAGCATCGCCGTGCCGCGCACGTGGGGCCCATTGCGGCTGAACGGCGACACACCCATCCCGTCGGTTGCGGCGACCATCAACTCGCCTTTCGGTCCATCACGTCTGGTGTTTGCGCAGCAAACGGTCGCGCCGGAGAGCTTCGCGCTGGTCACGGTGCGTAAATCGGATTTCGACAAAGGCACGCCTGATTACCTGGAGACGTTGCGCCCGCGGGATCTGGCGATCCTGCTCACGCACATGGAGTCGCGCGTGCATGGCGATCGCCCGGCCTGGGCCTCCCGCCTCGTGCGTGGCCGGGCTCCGACGCAGCAGGTCGTCGGCGGGCGCCGGGTCATTTACTGGGAAGGCGAATGGAACACGTCGGCGGCCCGGACAGTCGTCGTTCGGGGGTATGCATTCTTTGGCAATGGCGCCGTCTATCTGCTGCGCATATTCGGCACCGCGGGGCACAGCGAACCAGCCGAATTTGCCGAAGAAGCGCGCTTTGCCGACATGGTTGCCGCCACCTTCCGCACGAAATAGCCACCGCGCCTTCGCCCTGATTGTTGCAACGCAACAACAAGCGTCCCACGCCTAACAGCCCCGGTTCCCAAGCGCAGGCCCGTCCACGCAAGGGCTGAAATCTGTTGTTACTCTTGGAACAGTCTGTTCACCCGGCGCCGTATTGTTCTTCCGCATTGCAACACCTACACTTCGTGACAGTTGTTCAGACATCGATTGCCTGAACAAGCAATGCAAGTGTTGTAAGGAGAACAATGATGAAATGGTTGGATATTGGCGCCGTCATGGCCGCCTGGATTGCGAGCTGCGTGGCAGCCGGCTGGCTCATCAGCGCCGCCGCTTTCCTGGCTTAACGCCCCTGCCCTAAAGGCAAAACGGCCGAGCGGGAACCCCTTCCCCGCCCGGCCCTGAACACCCCGGTTGATCGATTCGTCAGGCTGGCTTCTGACCCGCCCACTCGACGAATCGGTCGACAAACCCCTGCAAGAACTGGCGCGTCCGCGCATCCGTCACCCCGCCCTGGGCATCAAAGGGCTCCCCCGCAAAGTGGAAGAACACCTCCGGCAAGGGCAAGACCTTCACGCCGACCGCCGCGAGCACATTACGCAATTGCGCCTGCGACAACGCCGTGCCGATTGCGCCCGGCGAAGCCCCCGCAATGCCGGCCGGTTTACCGCCCCACACGCTCTGGCCGTACGGCCGAGACCCCCAGTCAATCGCATTCTTCAGTACGCCCGGTATGCCGCGGTTGTATTCCGGCGTCACGAATAACAGCGCATCCACGCCCGCCACCGCCGCCTTGAAGCGCTGTACCGGCTCGGGCAGGCTCGCGTCGAGGTCCTGGTTGTAGAGCGGCAGCTCGCCAATTTCGATGAACTGCGCGGTCGCCCCCGACGGCAGCAAGCCTGCCAGCGCTTGCGCCAGCTGGCGGTTGAACGACGCCTTGCGCAGGCTGCCGACGATCACTCCGATAGTCAGATTGCTCATGAATGCTCCTTGCGTGCAAAACAGTTCGGGATGGCGCTGACGCTCAATCCGCCGTCGCCGGTTCGGGGGCCACCTCCCGCTTGAGGCGGTTGATCAGGGCAAACATCAGCGGGTTCAGCAGAATCGACAGAATCGCTGCCGACAACAGCAGCCCCCGCGCACGGTCGGGCAGGATTTGCAGACTGATCCCGAGCCCAATCAGGATGAACGAAAACTCGCCGATCTGCGCGAGGCTGGCGGAAATCGTGAGCGCCGTGCGGTTGCCGTGGCCAAACGCGCGCACCACCGCAAACGCCGCCAGCGACTTGCCCACCACCACGATCAGCACCGTGCCCAGCACCGCCCAGGGGTCTTCGATCAACACCCTCGGATCGAACAGCATGCCCACCGACACGAAAAACAGCACCGCAAATGCGTCGCGCAGCGGCAGCGATTCTTCCGCCGCGCGCTGGCTGAATTCGGACTCGGCCAGCACCATGCCCGCAAAGAACGCGCCGAGCGCGAACGACACGCCAAACAGCACCGTGGCGCCATAGGCGACACCCAGCGCCGTGGCGAGCACGCCCAGGCGGAACAGCTCGCGGCTGCCCGTCATGACGATGCGCTCGAGCATCCACGGGATCACGCGGCGGCCCACCACCAGCATCAGCGCGGCAAACGCCACCACCTTGGAGAGCGTGACCGCAAGCACCTTGACGATGTCCCACGCGCTGACCGCCGTGCTGCCGGCGCCGCCCAGCGCACCCGCCAAGGCAGGCAGCAGCACGAGCGTCACCACCATCACCAAGTCTTCCACGATCAACCAGCCGACGGCGATGTGGCCTTCGTGCGAGTTGTCGATACCGCGATCTTCCAGCGCCTTGAGCAGCACCACCGTGCTCGCCACCGAGAGCGCCAGGCCGAATACCAGCCCCGGCCCCCAATCCCACCCGAGCAGCCACGCCAGCCCCATGCCCATGAGCGTGGCAAGCGCAATCTGGCCGATGGCGCCCGGAATGGCGATGGCCTTCACCGCCAGCAGCTCCTTCATCGAGAAGTGCAGCCCCACGCCGAACATCAGGAGGATCACGCCCAGCTCGGCCAGCTGCGGCGCGAGGCTTTGGTCGGCCACGAAACCGGGCGTGAACGGTCCGGCCACCACACCCGCCATCAGGTAGCCCACCAATGGCGGCAGCCGCAGGCGCTGCGCGATGGTGCCGAAGATGAAGGCCAGCACGATGCCACCGATGATGGTGGAGATGAGCGGGGTGTCTACGTGCATGCGGTCCTGGAATGGAAATGGGGCGGGTTCAGAGACAGGAGGAGCGGAAATGCTGGGAAAGGGCCGATCGGCCCTGGTGCGACAACTGCGGCGCGGATTTGTTCTTGGTGCGTCACAACTATAAGGATTGCCCTTTGCGAAACCTTACGAAGCAAATGTCATGCAGAAGACATCGCGGCAAAAACACCGCTCCTACACTGCGCCGCAGACCGCTCGCCCAGGACGGCGAGGGCGACCCTCAGGAGACAACCCATGCGCTACGCCAACAAAGTCCTTCCCGTGGACGAGGCCATCGCCCACGTCCGCAGCGGCAGCCGCCTGATGCTGGGCGAATTCGTGGGCGCCGGCGAGCCGGCCTGCTGCATCGAGGCGCTGCTTGCCAGCGGCATCGGGCAACTCACGCTGATCACCAACACGCCGGGGCTGCGCGGCGGCTTTCTCAAAGCCCGGCTGTTCAGCTCGGGCCAACTGGCCGAGTTCATCGGGACGCACGTCGGCACGACGGACGAATCGACGCAGGCTTACCTGACCGACTCCGTGCGCGTAGCTGAGTTCTTTCCGATGGGCACCTGGGCGGAAAAAGTGCGCGCGGGTGCGCTGGGCCTGGGCGGCGCCCTCGTGCCGGTGGGCGTGGGCATCCTCGACCAGCCCGGAATGTTTCCCAAGCGCGGCGCCCCCAAGCAGACGCTCACCGTCGACGGCACGACGTGCTTCGTCGAGCCGCCCCTGCGCGCCGACGTGTCGATCATCAAGGGCTGGCGCGCCGATACCTTCGGCAACGTGGAGTTTCGCGGCACGGCGCTGCAGAACCAGCGCGACATCGCCATGGCCGGCGACTACACCATCGTCGAGGTGAACGAGATCGTCGAAGTGGGCACGATTCCGCCCGAGCGCGTCGGCTGCCCGGGCGTGTTCGTCAATGCGGTGGTGCAAGGGCTGTCGCTGCAAGACCAGCATGCGCTCTACAAGCACCACTGGACGAAGCTCGGCCGCCTGCCCGCTGCCGAAGCGTGATCGTCAGACCCACAACAAGGAGACCGCCATGCAAGCCCTGCCCGAAACGCCCAAGCAACGCATTGCCGCCCGCTGCGCGCTGGAACTGCGCGCCGGCGAAGTCGTCAACCTTGGCTTGGGAATCCCCACGCTCACGGCCAACTACCTGGACGCCAATGCCGGCGTCATCTTCCATACCGAAAACGGCGCCTTCGGCTTTGGCGGACGCCCGCCGCTGGACGCCATCGACAGCGACTTCACCAACGCCGGCTGCGAGCCCATCACGCTGATGCCAGGCGCGGCGCTCATGGACCTCGCCACCTCGCTCGGTGCAATGCGCAACGGCTACATCGACGTGACGATCCTCGGCGCGTTGCAAGTGGACGCGCTGGGCAACCTCGCCAACTGGGCGTGCGATCGCAACGGCAAATGGTGGCCGGGCATTGGCGGGGCAATGGACCTCTGCTACGGCACGCGCAAGGTGATTGCCGCGCTGGCGCACACCGACAAGCACGGCAATTCCAAGATCCTGCCGCGCTGCACGCTGCCGCTCACGGGCCGGGGATGCGTGAAGGTCATCGTCACCGAGCACGCCGTGTTCGACGTGACCGACGCGGGGCTGGTGCTGCGGGAAATCCTCTCGCATGCGACACTCGACGACATTCGCGCCATGACGGCAGCGCCCTTCACGCTGGCGCCGCTGCTGCAGATGCGCGCCGCCTGAGGAGACGCCATGCCCACCACCGTCGATTGGTTCTTCGATGTCATCTCGCCGTTTGCCTATCTGCAGCTCGAACAGTTCGATGCGCTGCAGCAGGCGAACGACATCGTCATCCGCCCGCGCCCACTGGTGCTGGGTGCGATCCTCCATCACTGGGGGCAGAAGGGCCCGGCGGAGATCACCTCCAAACGCGTGTTCACGTATCGGCATGCGCTGTTTCGCGCGCAGCAGCTCGGCATTCCGTTTCGCATGCGCCCGCGCACCCGTTCAACCCGATCAAGGCATTGCGGCTGACGATTGCGATGGGCGGCTCGCTCGACGCCGTCCGGGCGGTGTTCCGGCATATCTGGCGCGACGGCAACGATGTGGCGTCGCCGGAGGGCTTTGCCGCGCTGTGCGAGGCGGTCGGCTTTGCAGAAGGCGCCACCGCTGTCGAACAACCGGCCGTGAAAGACGCGCTGCGTGCGCACACCGATGCGGCCATCGCGCTCGGCGTGTTCGGGGTGCCCACGCTGGTGCACGACGGCGAGCTGTTCTGGGGAGAAGACGCGACCGACATGTTCCTGCAGAGCCTGCGCGCTGGCTGGCTCTCCACGCCCGAAGCGCAGCGCGTGAGCACGCTGCCGGTGGGCATTCAACGTGGCTGAGCACGACACCAGCTCGCGCCCCGGCATCAGCCGCGCACGGCTGGCGCATATCGCGGCGTGGTCCATCGATCTGCCCGCGGAAGAAGCCGACCGCGCCTGTGCCGGCATCGTTGAGAAAACCTACGCGCGGGGCGCCTGCATTTGCCCGAAAAACACGTTGCTGGAGAGCTGGACGGGCGTGGTGACGGGCCTCATCAAGATCGGCACGGTGTCGCCCGAAGGGCGCAGCGTCACGTTTACGGGCGTGCCGGCCGGCGGCTGGTTTGGCGAAGGCACGGTGCTCAAGAACGAGCCGCGCCGCTACGACATCGTTGCGCTGCGCGACACGCGCATGGCCTTCATGGACCGCACCACCTTCATGTGGCTCGTTGAAAACAGCGTCGCGTTCAACCGCTTCCTGGTGAAGCAGCTCAACGAGCGGCTCGGGCACTTCATGGCGCTGCTGGAATACGACCGGCTGCTCGATGTCACGCCGCGCCTGGCGCGTTGCATTGCATCGCTGTTCAACCCGGTGCTCTACCCGGGCGCGGGCGACCACCTGGAGATCACGCAGGAAGAACTCGGCCTGCTTTCCGGCATGACGCGGCAGGTGGCCAACCAGTCGCTCAAGGCCCTGGAGAAGGACGGCGTGGTGCGGCTCGAATACGGCGGCGTGACGGTCGTCGACCTCGATCGGCTGCGCAGCTACGGCGCCTGAAGACGCCGCTTTTATTAACGAATCTTCATCCGGCAGAGCAAGCCGCACCCGCTAGAATCGCGGCACAACAAGACAAGATCATTACGCTGCGGCATGCGCCCCGCGCCGCCCGCAGCCGGAAGAGGGAACAGGGCATCGCACCATGTGCGTGCCTGCATCTATGCTGCCGATTCATCTGCTTTCCACCGGCAAGGCGCTGCCGGAGCAACAAGTCACGTCCGCTGAACTGGATGCCCGCCTCGGCCATCGGGCTGGGTACGTGCGCAAGAAGTCCGGCATCGACGTCCGCCACCATGCCACGCTGACCGAGCATCAGTCGGAACTCGCCGGCGCCGCCGTGCGCGATGCACTGCGCCGCGCCGATGTTCCGGCCGCGTCCATCGACCTGTTGATCTCCGCCTCGGGCGTGCAGGAACAGGCGCTGCCCAACACGGCCGCGCGCGTCCTGGAGCCCGCCGGGCTGCCAGCCGGCACGCCCGCGTTTGACGTCAACGCCAGTTGCCTGAGCTTTCTCACGGCGCTGCATGTGGCAAGCAGCCTCCTGACCACGGGAGCGTACAAGCGCATCGCCGTGGTGGCGTCCGACCTCGCCTCGCGCGGCATCGATTGGGACGACGCCGAGACCGCATTGATCTTTGGCGACGGGGCAGCGGCGGTCATCGTTGAAGCGGCACCGTCGATATCCGGCGCGGGCATCCACGCCTACCGCATGGAGACCTACCCCGCCGGCAAAACCTATTGCGAAATCCGCGCGGGCGGCACGCGCCGCAACCCGCGCACCGGCGCGCAACCGACCGATTACCTGTTCCACATGGACGGCAAGCGCGTATTCAAGCTCGCCTCGCAACTGATGGACGGTTTCCTCGATCGGCTGTTCACCGGCAGCCAATACACGCTGAGCGACATGCATGTCGTCGTGCCGCACCAGGCGAGCCACCTGGGGATGCAGCATCTGCGCAAGCGGTTGGGCGTGCCGGAAGCCAGCGTGGTCGATATCTACGCGCAGCACGGCAACCAGGTAGCCGCGTCGATTCCCACCGCGCTGCATGAAGCCGTGACGACCCAACGCATCGAGCCCGGCAAACCGGTTCTGCTGGTCGGCACGGCGGCCGGCCTGACGCTCGGCGGCATGGTGCTGACGCTATGACGACGCTGGTGACGGGCGCCACCGGTGGGCTCGGCCGCAACGCGGTCGACGCACTGCTCGCGCAAGGCGCCCGCGTGCGCGCGACGGGGCGCGATGCCACGCAACGCGACGCCTTTGCCGCCCGTGGCGCAGACTATGTGCCGGCCGACCTGGCACAGCCGACAGCGGCCACGCTGGATGCGCTGCTCGACGGTGTCGACACGGTCTGGCATTGCGCGGCGCTGTCATCGCCCTGGGGCGCGTATGCGGACTTCTACGCGGCCAATGTGCGCGCCACGGCGGCGCTTGCCGAAGGTGCCGTCAAGCATGGCGTCCGCCGCTTCGTGCATATCTCCACGCCGTCGATCTATTTCGACTACCAGCATCACGCCGATCTGCCCGAGAACTATCGTCCTGCGCGCTTCGCCAATCATTACGCGGCGACGAAGATGCTGGCAGAGGCGGCCATCCAGCAGCAGGTCGCCACGCAGCACCGCACGCACTTTGTCATCCTGCGGCCGCGCGGGCTGTTCGGCCCGCATGATCGCGTGGTACTGCCGCGCATCCTGCACTTGCTGGAGCTGCGCGGCGGCGTGCTGCCCCTGCCCCGTGGCGGCGCGGCGCGCATGGACCTGACGTATCTGGAAAACGTGGTGCACGCCATGCAGTGCGCCACCAGGGCGAGCGTGCCTTCCGGCGCCGCTTACAACATCACCAACCATGCGCCGGCCACGCTGCGCGATCTGCTCGATCAACTGCTGGCGCAGCAGCTCGGCCTGCGTTATCGCGTTCGCGCAGTGCCGTATCCCGCGATGGCATTGGCCGCACGCGCCATGGAAGCCGGCAGCGCCGTCACGCGTCGCGAGCCGCTGCTCACGCGCTACAGTGCCGCCGCGCTGCACTACGACATGACGCTCGCCAACGACCGCGCGCGCATCGAACTCGGCTACGTGCCGCCCATCGACATGGCCGAAGGCATCCGCCGCACGGCTCACTGGTTACGTGAACATGGCAACGTTGTCCGTTTTTGAAGCCGGGTACTGCACGCATACCGCGTGTGTGGCGCTGCGCGGCGCGGGCCTGCGCACCTGCGCGTTTCCCGCACGCGCCTGGCTGATCGAAGCCGCCGGGCGGCGCTGGCTGTGGGACACGGGCTATGCCTCGCATTTTCATGACCACACGCGCAGCGGCTTGTTTGCGATCTACCGCAAGGTCACTCCGGTGTATTTTGATGCGTCGGAATCCATGGCGGCGCAGCTCGCGCAACAGGGCGTGCGCCCAGCTGATCTGGACGGATTGATCGTCTCGCATTTCCACGGGGACCACGTTGCCGGCCTGCGCGACTTTCCGGGCGTGCCGTCATCTGCTCCGGCGAAGGATGGATGCACCTGCGCGCGCTGCGCGGTGTTTCCGCGTTGCGGCGCGCTTTCGTGCCCGGGCTGATTCCCGAAGATTTTGAAACGCGCACGCGCTTTGTCGAACAGTTCGAGCAAGTCGCGCTGCCGCCGGAGTTGGCGCCATTCACATCCGCCTGGGCCGTGCCCGACAGCAACGGCGACGTGCTGCTCGTGCCGCTGCCCGGCCACGCCGCCGGACACCTCGGCGCGTTCGTGCGCACGCAGGAAGGCTGGGTGCTGCTGGCCGCCGACGCCGCCTGGTCGCCGCTGAGCTATCGCGAACTGCGCGGGCCATCGGTATTGGCGTATTCGATCATGGAAGACCGCCATGCCTACTTCGACACGCTGCGCAAGCTGCACGCGCTCGATGCGGGCGGCCACGTGCGCATCCTGCTCACACACGAGGGGGCGTTGTGACGGCGTTGCACCGCCTGCTGTGGTCGTACTGGCAAACGCGCCGGCTGCGGCTGCCTGATCGCGCCGCGCTGGAAGCGCACCAGCAGCGGCAGATCTCGCGCTTCACGCAACGCGTGCTGACTCGCAGCCCGTATTTCCGCCCGTTCGCATCGAAGCCGATGCACGAATGGCCGTTGATGGACAAGGCCACGATGATGGCCAATTTCGACGCCATGAACACCGCCGGCCTGCGCCTGCACGACGTGCTGGCCTGCGCGCAACAGGCCGAGCAGTCACGCGATTTCCGGCCGACGGTCGGGGCGTATTCGGTGGGCTTGTCATCTGGCACCTCCGGCGGACGCGGCGTATTCGTTGTAAGCCCGACCGAGCGCGCGCAGTGGGCCGGCATCCTGCTCGCCAAGCTGCTGCCGCGCGGGCTGTTGCACGGCGAGCGCGTCGCCCTGTTCCTGCGCGCCAACAGCAATCTGTACACGGCCGTGCGCAACCCGTGGCTGACGTTTTCATTCTTTGATCTGTTTGCGCCGTTCGAATCGCACCGCGCGCCGCTGGAAGCATTGCAGCCGACCATCATCGTGGGGCCGGCGCAGGTGCTGCGTGCGCTTGCCATGGAGAAGCTTGCCGGCCGGCTCGGCATCGCGCCCGTGCAGGTGTTGTCCGGCGCCGAAGTGCTGGAGCCGATGGACCGCGCACTGCTTGCACAGGCTTTTGGCAACGTCGGCGAGGTCTACCAGGCCACCGAAGGCTTTCTGGGCGCGACCTGCGCGCACGGCACGCTGCACTTGAACGAGGCGCACGTGCACATCGAGCCGCAATGGCTGGACGCGCACCGCTTCGTCCCCGTCATTACCGATTTCACGCGCAGTACGCAGCCCATCGTGCGCTACCGGCTGGATGACATCCTCATCCGCCGCGACCCGGCGCTGGGCGCTTGCCCCTGCGGCAACCCGGCGATGGCCATCGAGCGCATCGAAGGCCGCTGCGACGATACGCTCGTCCTGCCCGCGCTGGGCGGCGGCACTGTCACGCTGTTTGCCGACGTGTGTTCGCGGGCGCTGGCACAGGCGCTGCCGCTGCATGCGGATTACCGCCTGGTGCAGACCGATGCGAACACGCTGGCGTTGTCCATTCACCCGGCCGACGCCGACATTGCGCGCGCGTGCCGGGCGCACCTGGCCGATGTCTTCGCCTGCCAGGGCGTCGATGCATCGCGCGTGACGTGGCACGCCACACCCGAGCGCATCGCCACCGATTTCACCACCAAGCGCCGCCGCATCGTCCGGCTCGCGGCGCCGGGAGCGGCACGATGAGCCCGCTTGCCACGCGCCTGCGCCATATGGCCTTGGGCTGGTGTTCGGTGGGCCTCGTCTATGGTCTCTGCGGAGCGCTGCAAGGCGTTGGCACGATCGTGCCCGAGACTGCACTGGACCGCGCCATTCCGTTCAGCACGTCGGGCATCTGGCTGTACCTGTCGTTCTTCGTGCTGATTCCGCTGGCGTATCTGCGGGCCGACATGTCGCGCCTGCCTTGGCTGGAACGCGCCATGCAGATGAGCGCGCTCGTGAGCGGTGCGGTGTTCATGCTGTGGCCGACCACGCTGCACTACCCGCCGTTGGCGGATGCATCGTTGCCCGGCAGCGTGCAACGCATGCTGATCGCCATGGATTCGAGCCAGAACTGCCTGCCCTCGCTGCATGGGGCGCTTACGCTGCTCTCGGTATGGGCGCTGGCGGATTCGCGCAGGCCGATGCGCACAGCGCTCGCCGCAGCCTGGGGGCTCGGCATCCTGTACGCCACGATCCAGACGCGCCGGCACGTCGCACTTGACCTGTCGGCAGGCGTGGCCGTGGGCGTGCTGTGCGGCGCGGCTGTCCGTCTATGGTTGGCGCGGCGCGCGTCAACGCTCTCCATCGAACCGGTGTCCACATGAATGCCTTCGCCTTGCCGCTTGCATTGATGCTCGGCTGCGTGCTGCTGGAACTGGCTGCGCTCAAGTGGTGGCGCGGCCAACCGCTGCCGTGGCGCGACGTCATCCTCAACCTCAACTCCGGCCACGTGCTGATGTGGCTGTGCCGCGGCGTGGAAGTCGCGGGCTTCACGTGGCTATATGCCCATGCCAGCTTGCATTGGGTAGATGGCTGGCACCCGGTTGCGGGCTGGGCCTTCGCGTTTGTCGCGTGGGATCTCGGTTTCTACTGGCTGCACCGCATGCACCACAAGCTGGGCTTTCTGTGGGCGATCCATGCCGTGCATCACGAAGGCGAGCATTTCAACCTGTCGCTGGGCGTGCGCAACGCTTGGCTGTCGTCGCTCACATCGCTGCCGTTCTTCGTGCCGCTGGCGCTGTTGGGGGTCACGCCGGAAATGTTCGTGGCGGTGTCAGGCCTGCATTACTCGGTGCAGTTCTACAACCACTGCGGACTGGTCGGCCGCTCGGGCGTGCTCGACCGCTTCATGGTCACGCCCGCCAACCACCGCGTGCATCATGGCTGCAACCCGGAATACATCGATCGCAACTTCGGCGGCACGCTGCTGCTGTGGGACAAGCTGTTCGGCACCTATCAGCGCGCGCTGGCCGACGTGCCGATCCGCTACGGCGTGCACAAGCCCACCCACAGCGACAACCCGTTCTGGGCCAACGTGGTGCCGGCATTGCAGTGGCTGGGGCTGCGCACGCCGCATTTGCAACGCGATACGCGCACCACGCCCGCCGGCTGGATCGCCACCGGCGGTGTGCTGCTGTTTGGCGTGGTGATCGACTATGTGCGCACCGACGGCCTGTGGCCCGGGCACTGGCAAGCGGCCTGGTTCGCGCTCATCCTGCTGCTCACGCTGGCGCTGGGCGGTTTGTCGGATGGGCGCGGCTGGGGACGCTGGCTTTGGCCGTTGCTGGCGCTTGCGCTGCCCGTGCTGATGATCGGCATATGCGGCGCGGGCGATGCAATGTCCGACACGTTGGCCGTTGCGCTCGGGTTGCATGGTCTTGCTTGCGGACTGTGGCACGCGCTGCGGACCGAATCGCCGCTCTCTTCGTCGCCGCATGCCGAATCTCGCTAAGCTCCGCTACGCTTCACCGCGCTCCTCGTCGCTGGCCGAGGATTTGCGCCGTACCGCGCACGACCACCTGCAGGCGCACGGCGACCATCGCTTTGCCGATGTGCAGTTCATTGCCAAGGGCACCCTGCTCGTTGTGGTATCCGCGCTGCTGTATGGCGTCATGATGACGGCCACGGGTGCGACGACATTCGTGCTCGCCTACATGGCCTTTCCGTTCATCGCGATGCTGCTGGCCATGAACGTGCTGCACGACGGCGCGCATCGGGCGCTCTCCCCCTGGGCATGGCTGGACCGCCTCATGACGCGTGTGACCGCCATCCCGCTCGGCGTCGAACCGGCCTACTGGACGGTGCGCCACGTGCACTATCACCATGCGCATGCCAACGTGGAGCACTACGACCTCGACACCGCTGCAAACCGCTTCCTGCGGCAGACGCCCTTTCAGCCGTGGTATCCGCAGTTTCGCTATCAGCACCGCTACTGGCCACTGATTGCCGCACTGTCGCTGCCGTACATCAACTGGATCTACGACTGGTCGGATCGCCTTGGCCTCACGCCGCTGGCGGCGGATCGCGTGTTGCCCGGCCTGCGCGGCTGGGCGACGTTCCTGCTGGCGAAGGCGTTGCACTTGCTCATTGCGGTAGCGGTGCCCGCGTGGGTGGCACATCGGCTCGGCCTCGGCTGGGGCTGGGTGGTGTTCAGCTACTTCGCAGGGCAGATGCTGGCGTCATGCGTGCTGGTCGCGTTGATCCTGGGCACACATTGGGCAGACGTGACGTTCTATCTGCCACCCGAATCGGGCCAGCTGCCGCACACGTGGCACGAGCATGCATTCCACACCGCGTGCGACTGGCAACCGCAACCGGCGTGGATCGGCTACTGGCTTGGCGGCTTGAACTGGCACCTGACGCATCACCTTTTCCCGACGTATAGCCACCGGCACTATCCGGCGCTGGCAGCGCGTGTGGCCGAGGTGGCGCGCGCCCATGCGCTCGACTACCGCGCACTCACCTACCGCGAGTTGCTGACCGCGCAGCAGACCTTCCTGCGCGCCATGGGCCAACGCCCGAACTAACGCGCGGGCAACATGCGCAGCCTCAGTTGCGCGCCTCGACCGCGTGCACCGCGTCGAGAATCACCTTTGCCACATCCTGCGGCCGCGACTGCTGCGGCACGTGGCTCGTCGGCAGTGTCGTCACCTTGGCGCCAATCTTCCTGGCCATGGCGCGTTCCAGATCCGGCTGGATCATGCGGTCGTGCGCGCTGACGATGAACCACGACGGCTTGCTGTGCCATGCCGCCACCGTGGTGCGCTCCCCAAATGCCGTGGCCTTGATGGGACCTTGCGTCGCGGCCATCACGCGTGCCTGCGCGGCGGGCACATCCTGCGCAAAGTCGCTCGCCAGCGCCGCAGCGGGCAGTGACAGATAGCCGTTGGCGTCAGCGACGAGCTTGCCGATGCCCGGCGCGGGCGCGTAGTCCTTGCCCACCTCTTCCGTCGACTGGCCAGCGTCCGGCGCAAACGCCGCCACATACACGAGGCCGGCAACCTTGCTGTCCGCGCCGGCTTCGGTGATGACCGTGCCGCCCCACGAGTGCCCCACCAGCATGACCTTGCCCGGCTGGTTGCCGATGGCGCGGCGCGTGGCGGCCACGTCGTCGGCCAGCGAGTTCAGACCGTTCTGCACCGCCTGCACCTTCACGCCCTTGGCCTGCAGCAGCGGGATCACCTTGGCCCAGTCGGATCCATCGGCAAAGGCGCCGTGCACGATCACGACGGAAGGTTGATCGGCGTCGGCTGCCGTGGCGGCCAACAGGGGCGCACTGGCGGCCATGCCAAGTGCCAGCACTGCGATGGAGACGGCTTTGCGGTTGAACATGTCGGGTCCTTGTTGTCTGTTCGGTTCTCAGTGGGATGGGGATGCGTGGTGCCGCCGCGTCAGGCGTGCGCGCCGTCGTAGTACGGGTTCGCGCTGCGGGCACCGTCGGTGTAGATGTCGGTGGAGCGCGCACCGTCCGTATAGACGTCGGACGAACGCGCGCCCTCGGTGTAGGCATCCACCGCGCTCTGCACGGCGCGGGCGCCTTCGGTGTACGGGTCGCGTGCGCCGACGGATGAAGCGGCTTGCGCGCCGGCAGCGGCCACAGCGAGAGCAACAACAGCAAGGGTCTTGGCGAGATTGCGGGTCATGATCGTTTTCCTTTTGAACGGTTGGGTTAGGAGTGCGGCCTGCCGGTGCTTTGCGTTAGTCCGGCGTCGTGGCCACGGAATGCATTTAAGTCGCCCGACGTATCCGCCACGTAGCGATGTGCTGCCCGTTTTGTCTGGACGTGTACCGGAGCCGGCACCGGATACAAACGCATACAAAACCCCGTCTATCGATGCCCGTTGCTACAAAGCAATACAAATCGGCGGCATCGTGAAACCGACCGGATACATCGCGGGCGCCCAATGCTGGAAACGAGGGGAGCAAGACCCCGCCTCGTCATCCATCCTTGATCACTGGAGCCCTCATGCAACCGAAACGATTGACCGCAACCTTGCTCGTCCTCGCAAGCGCGCTGGGTGCGCACAGCGCATTTGCGCAAGCTGCAGGCGTGCATCGGACCGACCTCGTCCATCACGACCTGAGCGTGCCCGGCCGCGAAACCCTGCAAGTGCGCGTGGATTTTGATGAGCGTGCGTTTGCCCCCGCGCATGTCCACCCTGGCGAGGAAATCGCCCACGTCCTGCAGGGCACGATCGAATACCGGCTGGATGGCCAGCCGTCCGTGACGCTGCACGCCGGCGATTCGCTGTTCATTCCGGCTGGCGTTGCGCACTCCGCGCGAAACGTCGGCAGCGGCAATGCCTCGGAACTGGCCACGTATGTCGTGAAGTCCGGTGAGCCGCTGGTCACGCTCGTTCACTAAACCTGTCGCCCTTCCCCCCTCAAAGAGAGAACATCCATGTCGAACCCCGTCAACCTCCGCCGTCGCCGCCTTCTGGGCACCACCATCGCCAGCATTGGTGTGCTGGATCTCGGGCTGGCCGAACTTGTGCATGCGCAACCGGCACCGTCCTCCAGCGCAAGCACGCTGCTGAGCGGGCAGGCCAACCCGTTCGGCGCGCTGCAACAGATCGATGCCGGCGTGCTCAACATCGGCTATGCAGATCTGGGCCCCAAGAACGGCCCCGTGATGATCCTGCTGCATGGCTGGCCGTATGACATCTACAGCTATGCAGAGGTGGCACCGGCGCTGGCGGCGGCGGGCTATCGCGTGCTGGTGCCGTACCTGCGCGGCTATGGCACGACGCGCATCCGCTCAGCAGACACCCCGCGCAACGGGCAGCAGGCTGCGCTGGCCGCCGACATCATCGCGTTCATGGACGCGCTGAAGATCAAGCAGGCGCACTTTGGCGGATACGACTGGGGCGCGCGCACGGCGGACATCATCGCGGCGCTGTGGCCGGAACGCTGCAAGACGCTGGTGTCTGTGAGCGGCTACCTGATCGGCAGCCAGGAGGCGAACCGCAAACCGCTGCCGCCGGCCGCGGAATTCGCGTGGTGGTACCAGTTCTATTTCACGACGGAGCGCGGCGCGCAGGGCTACGCCGCCAACTGCAAGGAATTCAACCGCCTGATCTGGAAGCTCGCCTCGCCCACGTGGAAGTTTGACGACGCCACGTACGACCGCAGCGCCACCGCCTTCGACAACCCCGACCACGTCGACATCGTCATCCACAACTACCGCTGGCGCCTGGGATTGGCACAGGGCGAATCGAAGTACGACGCGCTGGAACAACGCCTGGCCGCGGGCCCGGCCATCACCGTGCCGACCATCACCATGGAAGGCGACGCCAACGGCGCACCGCACCCCGAGCCGTCGGCTTACGCGAAAAAGTTCACGGGCCAGTACCAGCACCGCAACATCGGTGGCGGCATCGGGCACAACCTGCCCCAGGAAGCACCGAAGGCGTTTGTGCAAGCCATGCTGGATGTGGTGAAGCTGTAGCGCATCGAGGCGACCGGCGCATGCGGCTCACAGCGCCGAGAGCAACCCTTGGGGCAATCCGCGTGTGAGCGCCAGCAGCATCATCACGCCGGCATGGCCGCCGCGGCCATCACCGTCTGCGCGGCGGTGATGCCGGCCATGAGCGGCGCGTCACCGCCCAGCTGGCGCGCCATGATGTACGACGAAGACGCCGTGGGCAGCGCCTGGAACAGCAGCGCCACGATCAATGCGGCATCGGTCAAGCCCAGCGCGTGGCCAAGAGCCAGCGTCAGCACGGGCATGGCCAGGAACTTGATGATCGACGACACGAGCACCGGCTGCGCCCAAGACCTCACACCGCTGAAGTTCAGCGCGGCCCCCACACACAACAGCCCCAGCGGCATCGAAGCCAGGCCGAGCGCGCGCACCGCCGGCTCGATGGCCGCAGGCATCTGCAGCCCCAGCAGCTGCATGGCAATCCCGAGCGAGCAGGCGACCACCGGCGGGTTCGTCACGATCTGACGCACCAGCGCGCGGCCGGTGAGCCGCACCGACCCGTAGCGCGCAAAACGAGCACGCACAGCAGGTTGACGGTCGGCACGATCGCCGCGTTGCATACCGCGGCCAGCGCAATCCCCTTGGCGCCGAAGAGGCCCGTGGCGAGCGACACGCCGACGTAGTTGTTGAACCGCACGGCCCCTTGGAACACCGAGGTGAAGGCCGCCCCGTCCACCTGCATCCAGGGCCGCGCCAGCATCAGCGCGACGGCCACCAGCAATGTCGCGCCGATCAACGTCAGCACCAGCGGCAGCACGGGCAAGGCCTGCATGTGCGCCGTGGCCAGCCCATGCATGAATAGCGACGGCAGCAGGACGTAGTAGCAGAGCCGCTCAGCCTGCGGCCAGAAGGTTTCAGCGATGAACGCGGAGCGCTTGAGCCAATGGCCGAGCGCCACCAGAAGGGCAACGGGCGCGAGCGCGAGCAGGATGGCAGCGGTCATGGCCGTGCTCCTGCGCAGCAACGCGCCTGCAATGGGGATGACGGGCGAAGACACTTCCGGAACAGCATGCGGGTGCTCTGCAAAAACGGGAACACCACCAAGCTATCACGCGGTCGCAGCAGCAATAATTGTTATTTATCTGACAATCAATGAGAAATTCTCATTGCAGAAGCGACGACGGCGTCGGCCAACGCCTGCGTAAAGCGCTGCGCCGCCCGCGATTGGTGTTCAAGCAGGACCACCGCGCGATGCAATTGCGGTTGCCCGAATGCCAGTCGCGCGATGGGCGGCAATTGCGTCAACTCGGAGTCGGAAAGCGCCACCACGGCGGCCCCCAATCCGCTGGCCACCATCCGCACGATCGTGTCCTTGTTGTCCAGCACCATTTCTTCACGCACCCGCACGCCCAGGCGACGCAGTTCGGAAGCGATCATGCGGCCTGCCCAGGCCTGCGCATCGAAGCGGATAAACGGCAGTTCGGTCAGCAGCGCGCGCGCATCGTGATCGGCATATTGGGCCGGCGCGAGCAGCCAGAAGCGGTCTTCATACAGCGTCGTCCAGACCAGTTCCGCCGGATGCGGCCGCACAGGGTGCGACGTGATCGCGGCATCCAGCTCACCATCGGCCACGCGTTGCGCAAGCTCGGCCGACATGCCGGCGGCCACGTGCACGCGCAGGCCTGGATGCGCCGTCCGCAGGGCCAGCAGCGCATTGGGCAGCGGCCCCGACAGCGCGGTCTGGATGGCGCCGATGCGCAACCGCCCGACCAGCGCCTTCTCATCGCTCAGTGCATCGGGAATGCGGTCATACAGGGCGAGGATCTGTTCGGCCTGGGCGAGCACGATACGGCCGGCCTCTGTCAGCGCGGGCTCGCGGCGCGAGCGGTCGAACAGGCGGACGTTGAACTCCTCCTCCAGCGATTTCACCTGCAGGCTGACAGCCGACTGCGTGAGCCCGATGGCCTCCCCGGCACGCGCAAACGTACGGTGGCGGGCGATGGCGACGAGCGTTCTCAAGGCGCGGAGGGACATGGCGGGTGCGAAGGTGAACCGGAGGGACGGGATGGTGCATCGTACCTCTCCACCTGCCGCTTCCCCAACGGGGAGCCGCTGCGCCAGCCGCCTAGCCGCCTAGCCGCTCAACGCTGCGCCGCCACCAGCTTGCGCATGGCATCCACCAGTTTCGGATCGACCGCGCCCAGCGTGTTGGTGCGCGCATTGATGCGCCCTTCCGCGTCCAGCAGCAGGATCGTGCTCGAATGGTTGAAATCGCCATCGGCCAGACGGCGGTATTGCACGCCCAGCAAGGCCGCCACCTCACGCGTGCCGCTCGCATCAGCACGGGCGACCTGCCAGTGCTCGTCTGCGTTGTGCGCGGCGGCGGTCTTCTTGAGCGCCGCAACGGAATCACGCTCCGGATCGACCGTCACCATCAGGACACGCACACCATCGTGCGCGGGCTTGCCGCCCTTGGCCAGCGTCGCGCGAATGGTCTCGAAGATCATCGGGCAGACCATTTGGCACGACGAATAGAACATGCTCACCAGCACCGGCTGGCCGCGCAGGTCGGCCAGGTGGAAGACGCGGCCGTTCTGGTCGGTCAGCGCCACTTCGGATTGATACAGCGAGCCCGAAGCCACGGGCCCGGCGGCAAGCGCGCCTGCAGCGGCACCCGCCAGCACACATGCCACGAAGGCACGGCAAAGTTGCTTAAGAAGCGTCATGGACGTTCTCCATTGATGGATCGGGCGCAGCGAAAGCCAAGGCTTCCCGTGGCATCGGCGCCTTCAAGTGATGACAGCAACGCCACGCGCATCAGCACGGCGTAACTGTCGCGGCGGACGATGCTGATGGCACCAGCGCCGCAGAACTTCTGCTTGTCGGGGTCGCCCTGGGTGCGGCTGTCTCCGGCAATGAACAGTGCGTTGAAATCGTCGACCCATTCCCAGATCAGGCCATGCAGGTCGCGCACGCCATGGACATCCGCGGGGCCGCCAACGGGTGGCAACACACGCGTCGCGGGCCGTTCGTACCAGCCGAGAATGCGTTGCGCCCATTGCGGGTCGTCGCGGGCGTCTGCGCGGGTGGCATCGGCCGCGGCGGCGGATTCCCACTCGAGCCACGTCGGCAGCCGCGCGCCTTCGCTTTCGCAATAGGCACGGGCGGCAAACCAGCTCACGCCGGTCACCGGCGCTTGCGGCGACGCTTGCGGATCGGCGTGCGTCGCATCGGCCCAGTCGGCAAGGTAGGCCTTGCCGGCAAAGACTTGCGGCACCCGGCCACGCTGCCAGGCTTCGTGGCGTTGCACGAAGGTCTGGAATTCGCCGATGGTGACGGGCGTGGAGCGCAGCTCAAACGGCTCGATACGCACCCGCTGCGGCTGACCCGGTGCGTTCTGGGGCAGCACGCTGTCGAAGTCGCCGCCGGGCACCCGCACATAGGCGGCCCCGTGTGCGGTTGCACTGGCCAGCGCCATCAACACGGCAGCAAGGTGCAAGGTCAGGCGGGACATGGTCGTGCGGGTCCGCTCAATGCTCGGCCGCGGCTTGGCAGGCGCCGGCTGGGCACGCACCTTCTTGACTTCGTCTGCGCTCACGCGGCCGCCGGGGTTGTCCCAGCTGTTGAGCACGTAGGTCAGGATGTTGGCGACCTCGTCGTCATTGAGCTGCGTCATCGGCGGCATGACGGAGTCGTATTCCTGCCCGTTGACCTTGATCTTGCCGTTCAGGCCGTGCAGCACGATGTTCATCGCACGCTTCGGGTCTGCTGCCAGAAAATCGGACTTGGCCAGCGGCGGGAACACGCCCGGCAACCCGGCGCCATTACCCTGGTGGCACACCGAGCAGGTACCCGCAAACAGCGCGCGGCCAGCCTGCACCTGATCCTGCACGGTCAGCGTGCCGCTCACGGATGCCTGGGTTGCCTTGGTGACGGCGCTCATGTTGGGAGCCGCGCGATCGCCCAGGTACACAGAATCCAGCTCCTTGCCGGAATAGACCTGCTTGTTCTCCGGCCCATCGATCTTGAGGATGGCCAGCGCACCCTTGTTGAAGGCACGGAAGATCGAGTGGTCGACCAGCACGTAGCTGCCAGGCACGCGCGCGGTGAACTTCACAACCGCCGCGCCGCCTGCCGGGATCAACGTGGTCTGCACGTTCTTCTGCACGTTGGTGCCGCCCTCGTAGCGCACCTGGTCGAAGATGGCGCCAATCACATGGAAGCTGGAGACTAGGTTCGGCCCGCCATTGCCCACGAAGATGCGCACCGTTTCGCCCACCTTGGCATGCAGCGCCTTGTCACCGGTGAGTGCACCTTCCGCACCGTTGAAGAGCACGTAGCTCGGACGTTCATCAATGGCCTTTTCCATGTCGAACGGCTGAAGGCCCTTCTCGCGGTACTTGCCGGCCGTGTAGAAATCGCCCTGCATGACGTAGTACTCGTGATCCACCTTGGGCAAGCCTTCGGGCGGCTCGACGAGGATCAGGCCGTACATGCCGTTGGCGATATGCATACCCACGGGCGCGGTGGCGCAGTGGTAGACGTAGATGCCCTCGTTGAGCGCCTTGAAGGTGAATTGCGACTCATGGCCCGGTGCGGTGAAGCTCGATGCTGCGCCGCCGCCCGGCCCGGTCACGCCGTGCAGGTCGATGTTGTGCGGCATCTTGCTGCTCGGGTGGTTCTTGAGGTGGAACTCCACCGTGTCGCCCTGGCGTACGCGGATGAAGCTGCCGGGAACGGTGCCCCCGAACGTCCAGAAGGTGTAGCTGACCCCTTCGGAGATCTGCATTTCCTTCTCGACCACTTCCAGTTCCACGATGACCTTGGCCGGATAGTTCCGGTTGACCGGCGGCGGCACAAGCGGCGGACTTGTCAGGACGGCGTGGATCGGCTCGCCGCGTGGCGGCCCGAAGTCGCCCGGCAATTTGGCGCTGGCGGCGCGGGCCGCAGTGCCCGCAAGCAGTGCGCCCATCACCACAGAAATCAGGCCCGCGCGCATGAGGCTGCGGACGGTGTGAAGACGGCTCATTTTTTCCCCCGTATATCGGTCTGGTGTCGTCCGCTCCACGTTAGGCCCCGACAGCCAGTAGGGCTTTGATACAGCGCAAACGAAAAACGGCCCAAACCAGCACATCCGCCACGCCGTATAGCGGGCAACCCCAGTCGTGGCGCGATTCGCCGCATCAAGATACCCATAAAACAAGCATCTGACGTACATCAATAACGCCGGAGATTCCGGCCACTAATATAGTTGCATCCTTAATGCATCTTTTTGATGCGACACCCACAGAGGGCATCCCCATGACACAGTCCGCCTCCACCATCCAGCTCGACCTCCGCGTGCTGGCGCCGCGCGAGCGCCATCCGCTAATCTTCTCCGCCTTCGGGGAACTCGGCATCGGCCAGAGCCTGGAGCTGATCAACGATCACGATCCGCGCCCGCTGCAGTCGCAGTTTCAAGTGCAGCGCCCGGGCCAGTTTTCCTGGGACTACCTTGAGCGCGGCCCCGCCACGTGGCGCGTTGCCATCACCAAGGTGGCGTCTGCCGCCAGCGCCGGCCACTGCTGCGGCGGTTGCGGTGGTGGCGCCTGAATTTCCGATTGCATCCTGCAAGGAACCTTGTCATGAAAAACAACCAAAGGCTGTGGCGGTGGCTCGGCCTGATCTTCATCCTGTCGTTCGGGGCATTGGGCTATCTGGGCCGGCAGATCTATCTGGCAGCGCCGCCGATTCCGCATGCCGTCGTCACCTCTGTGGGCGAGGTGCTCTTTACCGGCGAACAAATCCAGCGCGGGCAAGAGGCTTGGCTGGCAGCCGGGGGCCAGCAGCTCGGCACCGTCTGGGGCCACGGCAGCTACGTTGCGCCTGATTGGTCTGCCGATTGGCTGCACCGGGAAGCCACGGCGCTGCAAGCCATCCGCGCGCGTCAGCAGTTCGATACCGACGCGCCGCTGACGACCGTGCAGCAAGCCGCCGTCGACGCCAGCGTGAAGGAGGAAATGCGCCGCAACACGTACGACGCCAATCACGACATCCTGACCGTATCGCGTGAGCGCGCAGAGGCCATCCGTGGTGTGGCGCAGCACTTCGAGGCGCTGTTCGGCACCGATCCGTCGCTGGCAACGCTGCGCGACCAATACGCCATGGCCACCGGGGTGCTGCCGGAAGCGGCCGACCGCGAAGCCCTGGCGGCATTCTTCTTCTGGACATCGTGGGCCGCCGCAGCGGACGCCCGGGCGAGACCGACATCTCGTACACGAGCAACTGGCCGCATGAACCGCTCGTGGGCAACACCATGACCGGCGGCGCCGCCATGTGGTCGATGGTCAGCATCGTGCTGCTGCTGGGCGGTATTGCCGCCATGCTGTGGCTGCACGGCAGCAGCAAGCACGAAGAAGAGGCTGCGCCGCTGCCGGCCGATCCGTTCCTCAACGTGGTTGCCACACCGTCGATGAAGGCCACGCGCAAGTACTTCTTTGCCGTGATCGGCCTGATGCTGGTACAGATCGGCATGGGCGCCATCACCGCGCACTATGCGGTGGAGGGTGAATCGTTCTTCGGGATTCCGCTGGCACAGGTGCTGCCGTACGTGATCAGCCGGACCGTGCATACGCAACTCGGCGTGCTGTGGATTGCCACGGCGTGGCTCGCTACGGGCCTGTACATTGCGCCGCTGCTGTCGGGGCGTGAACCGAAGTTCCAGAAGCTTGGCGTTGACCTGCTGTTCTGGGCGCTGATCTTTATCGTGGTGGGCTCCATCGCCACCGGCTGGCTCGGCACGCTGCAACATCGCGGTGCGGACTTCGGCTTCTGGGTCGGCAACCAGGGGCTGGAATACACCAGCATGGGCCGCGTGTGGCAAATCTTGCTGTTCGTCGGCCTGCTGTTCTGGGTCGTGCTGCTGGGCCGGGCGCTGTGGCCGGCACTGAAGACACCGTCGGAATCGCGCGGGCTGATCGCCATGGTGTTCCTGTCGGCCACGTGCATCGGCGGGTTCTATTCGACGTCGCTGGTGTGGGGCCAACACACGCACTATTCGATGATCGAGTACTGGCGCTGGTGGCTCGTCCACCTGTGGGTCGAAGGCTTCTTTGAAGTGTTCGCCACCGCCGTCATCGCGCTCATCTTCACGCGCCTGGGCCTGATTCGCGCCAGCAGCGCCAACCGCGCCATCGTGGCCGAGACGATCGTGTTCCTGTTTGGCGGCATCCTGGGCACGCTCCACCACCTGTACTTCACGGGGACACCGACCTCGATCATCTCGGTGGGTGCCGTGTTCTCTGCGCTGGAAGTGGTGCCGCTCACGCTGATCGGGCTCGAAGCGCTGCAGAACTATCGCCGCACGCAAGGCACGCCATGGCTCAATGCCTACAAGTGGCCCGTGCTGTGCTTCGTGGCCGTGGGCTTCTGGAACACCGTCGGCGCCGGCCTGCTCGGCTTCGCCATCAACCCGCCGGCTTCGCTGTACTACGTGCAAGGTCTGAACATGACGCCGCCCACGGGCACGCCGCACTGTTCGGGGTGTACGGCATGCTCGGTATCGGCCTGATGCTGTTCTGCCTGCGCGGCCTGTATGCGCGCAGCCTGCATGCCGACCGCCTGCTCAAGCCCGCGTTCTGGGGCCTGAACATCGGCCTGGCCATGATGGTGTTCATGTCGCTGCTGCCGGCCGGTATCTACCAGGCCTGGGCCAGCGTCACCAAGGGCATGTGGTACGCCCGCTCGCCGGAAGTCGTGCACTCGAAGGTGATGGAAACGCTGGTCTGGCTGCGCGTGCCCGGTGACATCGTGTTCGCCATCGGTGCGCTTGTGCTGGCCTGGTATGCGCTGCGGTTGCTGCGCCGTCCGAAGGCACAACAGACTGAGCCGCTGCCGGCTTCTGTTCGGGCCACGCGTTAATCCTTGACCCAAGCAGTTCCACCAAAACCCGCAGGGCCCGTGTCGAGCAGACCGGGCCCTGCGGGTTTTCCTGTAATGCCCACCGCCCTCAATCTCCCTACAATGACAAATCATATAGATGAATAGTTGACCACTTTCGATACCCCATGCCCGCCGATCTCCGCCTGCCCCGCTACCAGCAATTGCGCGACGATCTGGCCGCGCAGATCGCCCAGCAGCACTGGCGCCCGGGCGACGCCATCCCGACTGAAGCCGAGCTTGCCAAGACGTACAACGTGGCGGTCGGCACGGTCCGCAAAGCCGTCGACGTGTTGGTGACCGAAGGGCTGCTCGAACGCTTCCAGGGCCGCGGCACCTTCGTGCGGCGCGCCAGCTTTGCCAGCTCCTTGTTCCGGTTCTTCCGCTTCCAGAGCGAAAGCGGCGAACGGCGCATTCCTGAGAGCCGCATCCTCAAACGCGATGTGCTCGATGCGCCGTCTGCACCGGCTGCGGGCCTGCAGATCGAAACGGGCTCACCGGTCATTCGCCTGACCCGGCTTCGCTTGCTGGATGGCGCGCCGATGCTGGCCGAAGAGATCTGGTTGCCTTACGACCGTTTTGCACCGCTCGCCACGCTCGAACTGGACGCGTTTGGCGACCTGCTGTATCCGCTGTACGAATCGCACTGCGGGCAGATCATTGCCAGCGCTGAGGAAACGCTCACCGCCGAGGCCGTCAACGCAACGTATGCGCGGCTGTTGCGCATCCAGGCCGGCGATCCGGTGATGGTCATCGAACGCGTTGCGCGGGGCTACGACCGGGTACCGCTCGAATGGCGGCGCTCGCGCGGCGCGGCGGCGCACTTCCGGTACCACGTGGATATCCGGTAGCGCCGCATACGCCGCAACCCAATCCGACAAAAACACACACAGGAGACAACATCATGCAGGCCAACTCACCGACCGCGCCGCCGCTGCTGGACGTGCGCGGCGTCACGCTGCAGTACAAGACACGCCAGCATCTGGTGACGGCCACCTACCGCGTCGACTTCCAGGTCTACCCCGGGGAGCGCTACATCCTGCTCGGGCCGTCGGGCTGCGGTAAATCGACATTGCTCAAGGCCATCGGCGGCTACCTCACGCCCACCGAGGGCGAGATCCGCCTGAAGGGCCAACCCGTGACCAAGCCGGGGCCGGATCGCATGATGGTGTTCCAGGAGTTCGACCAGCTCCTGCCGTGGAAGACGGTGAAAGAGAACGTGCTGTTCCCGCTGCTCTCCACCGGCAAGCTGGGCGCGCGCGAAGCCGAAGAACGCGCGCTGCACTACATCAACAAGGTCAACCTCACCAAGTTTGCCGACCACCACCCGCACATGCTGTCAGGCGGGATGAAGCAACGCGTGGCCATTGCGCGCGGCATGGCGATGGAGCCTGACGTGCTGCTGATGGATGAGCCGTTCGCCGCGCTCGACGCGCTCACGCGCCGCAAGATGCAGGACGAGCTGCTGCAGCTGTGGGACGAAACGCGCTTCACCGTGCTGTTCGTCACGCACTCGATTCCGGAGGCGATCCGCTGCGGCAGCCGCATCCTGATCCTGTCGCCGCATCCGGGCCAGGTCCGCGCAGAGCTGCCGAGCCTCGCGCGCGGCGATGATGACCCGGAGCGCTTCAAGGCGCTCGAAGCCGAGATCCACGACATGCTGTTCGCCCGCGCAGTGGAGGAAACCCATGCAGACTGAAACCCTTTCCATGCCGGCCACCCCCGACATCAGCAACCGCGCGCCCGTCTACAGCACGCCCGTGGCGTTCGAGCGTATCGGCGTGGTCGAAAAACCGCTTTCCATGGCCGAGCGTTTGTACGAACAGGCATGGCTGCGCAAGCTCGTCATCCTCGTCGTGCTCGCACTCGTCTGGGAAGGCGGGGCGCGCTGGCTCGACAACCCGCTGCTGATGCCGACGTTCTCCGACACCGCCCAGGCACTGTGGGCCGGGCTGGCCAGCGGCACGCTGTTCGCTCGTATCGGCACGTCGATGCAAACGCTGCTGGCAGGCTACGCGCTCGGCTTGGCGTTGTCCTGCGCGCTGGTCGTGCTCGGCATCAGCAACCGGCTCGGGCAGGACTTCCTGGAAACGCTCACCGCCATGTTCAACCCGCTGCCCGCCATCGCCCTGCTGCCGATCGCGCTGGTGTGGTTCGGGCTCGGCAACGGCAGCCTGATCTTCGTGATCGTGCATTCGGTAGTGTGGGCGGTGTCGCTCAACACGCATGCCGGTTTCCTGTCGGTATCGAACACGCTGCGCATGGTGGGCCGCAACTACGGGCTCTCCGGCATGGGATACCTCACCAAGATCCTGATCCCGGCCGCGTTCCCGTCCATCCTCACCGGCCTGAAGATCGGCTGGGCCTTCGCATGGCGCACGTTGATCGCATCGGAACTGGTGTTTGGCGTCAGCTCCGGCCAGGGCGGCCTGGGCTGGTACATCTACGAAAACAAGAATCAACTGCAGATTCCCGAAGTCTTTGCCGGCCTGCTGACGGTGATCATCATCGGCCTGCTGGTAGAGAACCTAGTATTCCGCACGCTGGAAGCCCGCACCGTCAAACGCTGGGGCATGCAGAACTGAACACGGGCGCAACGCCAGCGCCCAGACGGTTTGGCCGTACCCTGCCCTAGA
>NZ_VOSS01000190.1 GCF_007997035.1 Ralstonia sp. TCR112
AACGGCGCCGGTAAGACGACCAGCATCGGCAAGCTGTGCAAGCACTTCCAGACCTACGGTCAATCGGTGCTGCTGGCAGCGGGCGACACATTCCGCGCCGCCGCGCGCGAGCAACTCGTGATCTGGGGTCAGCGCAACAACGTCACGGTCGTGGCGCAGGAATCGGGCGACCCGGCCGCCGTGATCTTCGATGCAGTGAACGCCGCGCGTGCACGTGGCATCGATATCGTCATGGCCGACACCGCCGGCCGCCTGCCGACGCAGCTGCACCTGATGGAAGAACTCAAGAAAGTGCGCCGCGTCACCGCCAAGGCGATGGCCACGGCGCCGCACGAAACGCTGCTGGTGATCGACGGCAACACGGGGCAGAACGCCCTCGCGCAAGTCAAAGCCTTTGACGAAGCGCTGGGCCTCACGGGCCTGATCGTCACCAAGCTGGACGGCACGGCCAAGGGCGGCATCCTGGCCGCCATCGCGCGGCAGCGCCCGGTGCCGGTGTACTTCATCGGCGTGGGCGAGCAGGTGGAGGATCTGCAGCCGTTTTCTGCGCGCGAATTTGCGGATGCGTTGTTGGGGTGACCCCCTCGCGCGCAACGCTTCAACGTAAAAACGCCCTGAGTTGATCAGGGCGTTTTGTTTTGCGCAGTAACGCTGCAGATTACGCGGAAGCCGCATCCGGCTGCACCCCAGGCGCCGCCCTCTGAAACGCCTCCTGCGCCATGCAATGCTCGAAGATGCGCGCAAGCGTGGGGTAATCCTCCACCGCCACATCGAACCGCTTGCCGTTGAACACCTGCGGCACGAGGCACACGTCGGCCAGCGTCGGGGTGTCGCCAACACAGTAGGCACCGGTCAGCGGCGACTGTGACAGCCGCGTTTCCAACGCCGCGAACCCCAGCTTCACCCAGTAGCGATACCAGTCGTTGCGCGCCTCTTCTTCCACGTTGAACGTGTTCTTCAGGTACTTCAGCACGCGCGGGTTGTTCAGCGGATGGATCTCGCAGGCAATCGCCAGCGCAATCGCGCGGATGTGTGCGCGATTGCTGGGCGAGCCCGGCAGCAGCGTGGGCTCGGGATGCGTCTCTTCCAGGTATTCGACGATCGCCAACGACTGGTTCAGCACGTCGTTGCCGTCGCACAGCACGGGCACCAGCGCATCGGGGTTCAGCTTGACGAATTCCGGCGCGAGTTGCTCGCCCTTGAGCAGGTGCACCGGCGCGTAGTCGTACAGCAGGCCCTTGATCTCCAGGGCGATGCGCACGCGGAACGACGCCGAACTGCGGAAGTAGTTGTACAGCTTGATCGACATGGCTTCTGACTCTTCTGTCGGGTCTGTCAAATAACCTTCACGTGCAGTTCGCCCACGCCGTCGATCTTGCCGACCATCAGGTCGCCGACGACGACCGGGCCGACGCCTTCGGGCGTGCCGGTGTAGATCAGATCGCCCGGGCGCAGCTCGAACAGGCGCGACAGATACGCAATGGTTTCCGGCACCGACCAGATCAGGTCCGACAGGTCACCGCGCTGGTGTTCACGGCCATTGACCGACAGCGTGATGGCGCCCTTGTCCGGAAGCGCCACATCCTTGGCCGGCACGATCGGGCCGATGGGCGCCGAGCCGTCGAAGGCCTTGCCGGTCTCCCAGGGGCGGCCGCCCTTCTTGGCGGCGTTCTGCAGGTCGCGGCGCGTCATGTCCAGGCCGATGGCGTAACCGTAGATATGGTTGGCTGCCGTTTCCACGGCGATGTCGCGCCCGCCCGTGCCGATGGCGACCACGAGTTCGATCTCGTAGTGGCAATCCTTGGTTTCAGTCGGGTAGACGAACTGGCCGGTCTCGCCGTCGGGGATGTAGCGCACGGCGTCGGCCGGCTTGCAGAAGAAGAACGGCGGTTCGCGGTCGGGGTCGGAACCCATCTCGCGTGCATGGGCGGCGTAGTTGCGGCCGACGCAGTACACACGGCGCACCGGAAACTGGCCTTGCCCGCCACGTACGGGAATGCCGTTGACGGCGGGCGGGGTGACGACGAAATCGGTCATGCGGGTCTCCTCGAACTAAGCTGGATTGGAACAGGTGGGGACACTGCGGCCACCGCCCCCCGGCGACCGACGAGTTTGCGAGGATACACCCGCACCGGCCCGGCGCGGTTCTTGCATGAGTGGCGTGCACATTGCCCCACTTTGCACCATGCAAACGAAACCGCCCGCCCCGTCTGCCCCGCCCGCCGCCCCGCACCCGGCCGCGCCGATGCGCGTGCTGCTCGTGCGCGATCCGCTCGATGCCGAACAGATCAACCTGGAGTTGATCCGCGCCGGGCTGGCCGAGGCGGGCTTTGTGGACGTCGGCCTGGCGGATGCCGACCTGACGCTGCCCGAGCGCATTGCCGAGACACAACCCGACATGGTGATCGTCGCCTCCGAATCGGCCGCGCGGGACACCATCGAGCACGTTTGCGTGGCCACCCAGCATGCGCCCCGCCCGATCGTGCTCTTCACCGACAACGACGACGCCGCGCGCATCAAGACGGCGTTTGCCGCCGGCATCACCGCCTACATCGTCGACGGCATCAAGCCCACGCGTGTCAAGGCCGTGCTGGACGTTGCCTATGCCCGCTTCGAACACGAGCGTGAATTGCGGGCCGAGCTGGACACCGCCAAGACGCAACTCGCCGAGCGCAAGGTGCTTGAGCGCGCCAAGGGCCTGCTGATGAAGCAGATGAACCTGTCGGAAGACGACGCCTTCAAGCGCCTGCGCAAGATGGCGATGGATCGCAACATCAAGCTGGTGGAAGCCGCCCAACGCGTGATCGATGTGATGGCCGGCTGAGCGGTCAGACCGCCGCCCAGTTTTGGTGCGTCGCACAACTCCGGCGCTGGAAACGCACCAGTCGCGCGCGGCGTTCCGGACTCCAAACGTGGCGTTCCGAACCTCAATTGCCGGGCTAAAAGCCTCACACGTCGAGTTCTGAACCTCAATTGCCGAGCTAAAAGCCTCACACGCCGAGCTCCGAGCCTCAACCGCCGAGCTAAAAGCCTCGCGTGCCGAGCTCTGAGCCTCAACCGCCGAGCTAAAAGCCTCACGCGCCGAGCTCTGAGCCTCAACCGCCGAGCTAAAAGCCTCACGCGCCGAGCTCCGAGCCTCAACGGCCGAGCTAAAAGCCTCGCGCGCCGAGCTCCGAGCCTCAAACGGCCGAGCTAAAAGCCTCATGCGCCGAGCTCCGAGCTCGGA
>NZ_VOSS01000191.1 GCF_007997035.1 Ralstonia sp. TCR112
TTTTTTTTGTTCAGCGCTGACGTTTTTAAGGCTGAATCACGACCTTGCCCGTCACCTTGCGCGCCGCCATGTCCAGCAGCGCCTGCGTTGTCTGCTCCAGCGGATAGCGCGCAGAGATATGCGGCCGGATCTTGCCTTCCTGCATCCAGCCGAGCATCTGCATCATGTTCGCCAGATTCGCCTTCGGCTCGCGGCGCGCGAATTCGCCCCAGAACACGCCCACCAGCGATGCGCCTTTCAGCAACGCAAGGTTCAGCGGCATCTTGGGGATCTCTCCGTTGGCAAATCCGACCACGAGGTAGCGGCCCCGCCAGGCGATGGAGCGGAACGCCGGCTCCGCGTAGATGCCGCCGACCGGGTCGTAGATCACGTCGGGGCCTTTGCCGTCCGTCAGTTCCTTGATGCGCTCGCGCAGGTCTTCGGTCGAATAGTTGATGACAGCGTCGGCGCCGTGGTCCTTGCAGACTGCGAGTTTCTCGTCGCTCGATGCCGCAGCGATGACGCGCGCACCGATCGCCTTGCCGATCTCGATGGCCGCCAGCCCGACGC
>NZ_VOSS01000192.1 GCF_007997035.1 Ralstonia sp. TCR112
CCGCCGGCAAGCGCAGCCCGTGCGTCTGGAACAGCGCTTCGGTGTGATGGCGCGGCACCGTGCCCGGCGTGGCGATCACCAGCGGGTAATCCAGCACCGCCTGCAGCGAGGCCGATGCACCCGGCTGCGTTAGCAGCGGATGCCCGGGCCGCACGACCAGCGCCAGCGGCTCGGCATACAGCAACTCGAACGACAGCCCCTGCATGCGGTCCGGCTCGGCCATGCGCCCGACGATGAAATCGAGTTCGCCGGCCTTGAGCGCGGTCAGCAGTTCGACATTGGTGCCGGTGCGCAACCGCACGCCGGCATGCGGGCGCTGCGCGTGCAAATGGGCAATCGCCTGGGGCAGCAGGCTGCTGGCCACCGTCGGCAGGGCGCCCACATGCACGACCGGCGCGGATGCGTCCGTCGATCCCATCAGCGCGGCGGTGGCCGATTCCAGCGCCTGCGTCACGCCGACTGCATGCCGCAGGAATTGCTCGCCGGCCGCGGTGAGCCGTGCGCCTTGCCGGCCGCGCTC
>NZ_VOSS01000193.1 GCF_007997035.1 Ralstonia sp. TCR112
CTGATCGCGCTGCACGACACGGCGAACCACGTGCCCCTCGACAGCCGCTGCTACCGCTTCGACATCACGCTGCGCGGCCGCCGTGCCACGCATTTCGAAAACGCCGTGCCCGCCCTGCAAGGAGCCAAGTGATGACCACGACCACACTGCGTGAATCGCTCGAACGTGCCCAGGCAACGGCCATGACGACAACGCCGCCGTTCGCGCATTTCAACGAAACCGCCTCGCAGACGGGTGGCCCGTACGTGCACATCGGCCTCGCACCGCGCCAGGCCGGCTTCGACATCTACGACAAGGAATTCGGCAGCGTCCTGACGACGCCCGCCACACGCGGCGAGCGCATCGCGCTGGAAGGCCGCGTCTACGATGGCTCGGGCTCGCTCGTGCGCGACGTGCTGATCGAGATCTGGCAAGCCAACGCGGACGGCAAATACGCCCATCCGGCCGATCGGCAAGACAAGCCTGTCGACCCGGCATTTCGTGGCTGGGGCCGCGCCGGCGCCGATTTCGATACCGGCGTCTATCGCTTGACACCATCAAGCCGGGCGCTAGCCGCCGCAGCGGGACCACGCAGGCGCCGCACATCTGCATGATCCTGTTTGCGCGCGGCATCAACCTCGGTCTGCACACACGCGTGTA
>NZ_VOSS01000194.1 GCF_007997035.1 Ralstonia sp. TCR112
TCCAACTCATCTGGCCGCGCGCGCTGATGGTGCCGTGGTACTGCACGGACTGGCCGGTCAGCACCAGCGCGTCGGTAAATTCGGCTGCGTTGCGCGCAGCGGCCAGCGGCGGGCGCGGCAGCACGCGCTGCGTGCGAGAGCTGTCGGCGATGCGGTAGCAGCCCTTGTCGCGCGAGGCGTGCTGCACGAGGTAACTGCGCGCCGCCACGGCCAACGCACGCGCGGCCTGCGGCTCGGCGAGCTGGCCTTCCCGCTCGACCACGCGCGCCACGTAGTCGTTCATGCCCAGGCGGCCGGTGATGACAGGCAGGTTGTTCTGGCGCGAGAGCGTCAACTCGCCCCGGCTCTCGATCGGCAGCGTGTTGCCGTTGACGAAGCGCACGGCGTAGCGGCCTTCCAGGCGACCGGCCGTGACGGGCTTGCCGCTGGCGTCGCGCACCTCGCGAATCGGATAGCGCGCAAAGAAGTCCACCACGACACAGGCATCGTCGTCGGGCACGGGCGTCTGTTCGATCAGCGGCGTCAGGCGCGGTGCGGCAGCGGCCAGCACCTGGTTGCTCGACCCGGCACCGCCGAGCCAGACGGGCGTGCCGTCGGCCAGCCAGCCTGCTGCCCCGCCGATCGACGCGCCGGGCCGCTGCGGGTCAGGCATCGTCCAGGTCTTGGCGCGCAGCAGGCCGCCGAAGTCCGACACCGTGCCCTCGCCACGCCCGACGGTCAGCACGGAGACGAGCGTTTGCGCGGCCGTTTCGCGCCCATCGGCCGGAACGCTGCGCAGCGCGGCGAGCAGATCGGCGACCGGCACGCGATGCGTCGGCTGCATGGCACGCAGCTCGCGCAGCCACGTGGGCGCCCCGGCTTGCTGCCAGAAGCGCCGCCAATCCGCGCGGTCCAGCCCC
>NZ_VOSS01000195.1 GCF_007997035.1 Ralstonia sp. TCR112
AGCGCGAGCAGCTTCGTGTGACTCATGCGGTCAGAGAGCTTGCCGAACGGATACGCCGCCACCGCATAGACGATGTTCATCGCCACCATGACCAGCGGCACAAGCGCGACGGAAATGCCGCCTTGCTGTGCCCGCAGGACCAGGAAGGCTTCGGAAAACCGTGCGAGCGTGAAGACCGCGCCGATCATCACCACCCACCAGTACGCGCTGTCCAGCCGCTGCAGGTTGTCGCGGCGGATCGGGTTGGTGCGGCGGGCGCCGTTGTGAGTTTCGGGCTCGCGCAAGCCGAACATCAGTAGCGCAACAGAGAGCAGCGCCGGCACCACGGCCACCCAGAACACAGCGCGAAAATCATCGGCCCACAGCAACATCAACCCGACGGCCAGCAATGGCCCCAGAAACGCGCCCACGGTATCGAGCGACTGCCGCAGCCCGAAGGCCGCGCCGCGCAGCGCAGGCGGGGCAATGTCGGCGACCAGGGCATCGCGCGGCGCACCGCGGACGCCCTTGCCAACGCGGTCAAGTAGGCGCGCCGTCAGCACAATGCCGGCCGTGG
>NZ_VOSS01000196.1 GCF_007997035.1 Ralstonia sp. TCR112
CCCAGGCCTTCGATCAGTCCGACCGACAACGCACTGGCGCCTAGCGCCGACACCATGAACAGCGGCAGCAGGCTGTGGATCATCTCGGAGGCAATGTCCATCAGCAGGCTGACGCAGCCCAGCACCCAGATGCCGGCGGGAATCTGGCGCAGGCCGCCGGGCGGCTTGGTGTCGGTCGGGGAGGGTGCCATGGACGATTGGTTTTCCTTCGATCGAGAGCGTCAGGCGAACGGCGCGAAGAGGCTGTTGAGCTTGGCGCCGCTGGCGGCATCGCGCGCGAAGGCGAACGTGCCGGTGGTGCGCAACTCTTCCGCCGCCCGCAGGAATGCACCCATGGCAACGCGTGCCAGCGTGCCTCCCACGCTGATGCGCTTGACGCCCAATTCCGTCAACTTGGCCACGCTGAGGTTGCCGTCGGCGAAGCCCATCAGCACGTTGAGCGGCCGATCGATCTCGCGCAGCACGGTGGCGATTTCGTCGCGCGTTTTCAGGCCCGGGGCGTAGAGCACGTCGGCGCCGGCGTCCTGAAAGGCCTGCAGGCGGCGGATCGTGTCGGCCAGGTCGTTGCGACCGTGCAGGTGGTTTTCGGCGCGGGCGGTCAGCGTGAACGGAAACGGCAACGCGCGCGCAGCCTCCACCGCAGCGCGCACGCGGTCGACCGAAGCTTCCAGCGAGTAGATCGGCGCGTCTGCGCGGCCC
>NZ_VOSS01000197.1 GCF_007997035.1 Ralstonia sp. TCR112
GGCTGATCGGGCTCGGGCTGTCAGGCACGTCGTTCGGCGTGGTGTATGGCGCGATCAGCCGGTTGACGCCGCCTGAGCGGCGCAGCTGGGCGCTGGGCGTGGCGGGCGCAGTGGGCGGTGTCGGCCAGTTCGTGATGGTGCCGACGGCGCAGGGCTTGCTGAGCACGGTCGGCTGGGTGACGGCGCTGGTCGTCATGGCGGTGGTCATGGCGATCTTCTTGCCGTTGGCGGCGCCGTTGCGCGAGAGGGCATCCACTGTCGCCACGCAGGAGGCGCATCAAAGCATGGGCGCGGCCATCCGCGAGGCCTTTGCGCACCGCGGTTTCTGGCTGCTGAACCTCGGGTTCCTGACGTGCGGATTCCAGCTCGCCTTTATCGGTGCGCACATGCCGGCGTATCTGCTCGACAAGGGGCTCACCGGCCGCCACGGCATGGTGGCGCTGGCGCTGATTGCCGCTGCCAACATCGTCGGCACGTATTACTGCGGCGCGCTGGGCGGGCTGTTCCGGCGCAAGTATCTGCTCTCGTTGCTGTACCTGATCCGCACGGCGGCGATTGCGCTGTTTATCCTGCTGCCGCTGTCGCCGGCAACGCTGTATGCGTTTGCCATCGTGATGGGCCTGCTGTGGCTCGGCACGGTGCCGCTGACGAACGGG
>NZ_VOSS01000198.1 GCF_007997035.1 Ralstonia sp. TCR112
TGCTGGACGAGCCGACCAACAACCTCGACATCAATACGATCCGCTGGTTGGAATCGGTGCTCAACGAGCGCAATTCCACCATGATCATCATTTCCCACGATCGCCACTTCCTGAACTCGGTCTGCACGCACATGGCCGACATGGATTACGGCACCCTGAAGGTCTACCCGGGCAACTACGACGACTACATGGAAGCCTCCCTGCAGGCGCGCGAACGCCTGCAAGCCGCCAACGCGCGGGCCAAGGAGCGCATCTCTGACCTGCAGGACTTCGTGCGCCGCTTCTCGGCCAACAAGTCCAAGGCTCGCCAGGCCACGTCGCGCCTGAAGATGATCGACAAGATCAAGGTGGAAGACATCAAGCCGTCGTCGCGCCAGAATCCGTTCGTCCGCTTCGAGATGGAGAAGAAGCTGCACAACCTAGCAGTGGAAACCGAGAACGCGCGCAAGACGTACGACCGCAAGATTTTCGATGGCCTGACGATGGCTGTGCGGGCGGGCGAGCGGATTGCCATCATCGGTGAGAACGGCGCGGGCAAGACCAC
>NZ_VOSS01000199.1 GCF_007997035.1 Ralstonia sp. TCR112
CTGCGGGAAATTGCCCACCAGCCGTTGTACGCGCGGGTCGTATTCTTCGGCCAGCAGGCCCACGTCGTTGCGCAGCGCCAGCAGCTTGGTGAACAGCGCGCGCGCTTCGTCATGGCGGCCCTGCATGACGAGGTTGTCGACATACCAGAAGCTGCAGGCCAGGAATACGCCTTCGCCCTCGGGCAGGCCGTCGGTCACGGCTTCGGTGCGGTAGCGGCGCACGAGGCCATCGACGAGCAGGTCTTCTTCGATGGCCTTGACCGTGCCCTGGATGCGCGGGTCGGATGCCGGCAGAAAGCCGACGAGCGGCAGCATCAGCAGCGCGGCGTCCAGTTCTTCGCTGCCGTAGCTCTGCACGAAGCAGCCGCGGGCGGCGTTGTAGCCGTGGGCGCAGACCTCCGCGTGGATGCGATCGCGCACGGCGCGCCAGCGTTCTACGGGGCCGTCGACATTGAATTGCTCGATGGTTTTGACGGCGCGGTCGAAGGCCACCCACGCCATCACCTTGGAATGCGTGAAATGGCGCGAGGGGCCGCGGACTTCCCAGATGCCTTCGTCGGGCGTTTGCCAGATGCTTTCCAGATGCGTCATCAGCGCGACCTGCAGGCGCCACGAGGCATCGTCGCCATCCAGGCCGCCTTTGCGGGCGATGAACAGGGCATCCATCAG
>NZ_VOSS01000002.1 GCF_007997035.1 Ralstonia sp. TCR112
GGCGGGGCTGGCGAACCGGCCCTTAGAGAACGACCGGCAGACCCGAAGGTCTCCCCGCCCGGCCCGCCATAAACAACACAAGCGAGCAAGAGCGGACCATCGCTTGCGCGATAGCCTCTCTAAGAACTGCTATGCAGGTCGCCAAACCCGGCTACCGTTGGTGCGGCAGCGCTGGGGATTATACGAAAGCGAAGAGCAAAAGCAGCCCCTTTATTTCCGGCGCGAAGGCTGACGACGGCTTGATGGCGCAGGTCCCACGCAACTGAGTGCGTCACTCAGTGCGGACCAGCGTGGCATAAAATGGGCACAAAAATTTACAGCCAATCCGGGGGGATTGCATGCTGCCCAGTAACGTTCAGGACACCGTTCGGCCCACGGCTGCGACGGCGACGGAGATTCCCGAGTTCGTCATCGGGAAGGCCTACAACCGCAGAAAAGAGATCACGGGAAAGTTCGGGGGCAGCGGCCAAAGCGGCATCGCGCCTTCTCGCCAGTCCCCAGCCGTCTTTCTTTTTACAGGGAACGGCGAACAGCACGGCTACAAGGACGAGTTCAATGAGTTTGGTCACCTGCACTACGTTGGTGAGGGCCAGCTCGGCGATATGAAGATGACGAAAGGCAACCTCGCCATTGCCTCTCACGCGAAGGACGGCCGTGCACTGCATGTCTTTCAGATGACCGGCAAAGGGAAGCCATGCGTGTACTTGGGCGAGTTCGCTTGTGATTCGCACTTCTTCAAACGAGACGCGGACCGCGAGGGAAACGAACGCGATGTAATCGTGTTCCGGCTGATGCCGGTATCGAACACGCTGCATCGCGAACTGGACGATCTGCCCGATCAAAACGACGACGGTGCGGCGGAAGCCGAGAGCCAGCCTGGGGAGCTGTCGACATTGAGGCAAGCGGCGATTGCTGCATGTCAGCCCGGCGGCCCCATCGCAGACCCGAAAGAGACTGTGCGGATCGCATACCAGCGCAGTGTGCGCGTTAAGCGATATGTCTTAGCGCGAGCGCAGGGCCACTGCGAGCTTTGCGACGCACCGGCACCGTTCAATCGCAAGAGCGACGGCACACCGTATCTGGAACCGCACCACATAAACAGGCTGTCCGACGGCGGGCTAGACCACCCGAAGTACGTCGGCGCCATCTGCCCTACGTGCCATCGCCTGATTCACTTTGGCGAGAACGGCCAACACCGAAACGACGAGCTACGCGCTCGCATCGCGGCAAAGGAAGCGCCGTTCGCCGGCGGAAACTCTCCCTAGCTTTCCGTCAGCGCCCCGTCATCGTCTGCCTGAGACTAGCGCTCCACCATCAGACCGTGGAGCGCCACACTCAAAGAGTCGTGCTTCAGCCTAAAACGGTGAAGCTCGAGCCTCCGACGGTCGAGCTTCACCCTCAAACACTGGAGTCTCACTGTCTGAGGGTGGAGGTAGTCACCCTCGAACACTGAAGCGTGAGTGTTTGAGCCTCGCGCCCCACCGTTAGACACTGAAACGTCACGCTCTGAGAGTCAGGGTCGACTCTCAAACACTCGGACTCGACTGTCCAAGCGTCGAGCGTCACTCTCCAACACTGAAACGAAACAGGCGGCGACCGAGTGCTTTCCTTCGGAGCATGCCGGTCCAATTGTCAAATGTCGCTGCTTGCATTGCTACCGAGGCAGCGGCACGCCAATCTCGCCCGGTTGTGCCAACCGGCATAACGTTGCCAACCAATAAGGATTGCAATGTCACAAAACCTGATTTCGTTTCAGCCAAGCCCTGCGGACCTGACAGCCGTCGACGCCGCGCTTAAGACACTGGAAGAGAAGCTTGCGGGTCTGATCGACTTGTCGATCGAGCAACGCAGCACGCTGATGAAGATGGGCGACAAGTCGGAGGCGTTTTGCCGTAAGGCCGTGGAAGTGTTGGGCAACAACCCCGGCGTGCTGCCAGCCAACTTCAGCCTTGCAGAGCTGCGCCGTGACCTTGCCGGCTTTGACACGCTCCGGCCTCGCTTGGTCCGTATTGAAAAACTCTACGAAAAGATGCGCGACTCGCAGCTGGCTGCTGGGCAGCGATTTGATGACGGGTTCGCTGGAAGGGTATGCCTTCCTGAAGGTTGCTGGTAAGGGAGAAGGGCTGGATACGGCTCGGCAGGCGTTGTCGGCGCGGTTTAGCCGGGGGCGTAGGAAAAAGGTGGAGGAGGTACCACAGTAACCTCAATTTCGGTTGAAGAACCATGAGAAAAACCGCCCCTTGGGCGGTTTTTCTCATTCATTACGGCATAAATTTGCGACACGCCTCAACTGCTCAGAGAGCGGGGTACCTCGCATTCACTTGTTGAGTCTCACCGACACACGGGCACTTCTCTGGACTGCGAGGGGCAGCAGTCCGATTTCGGCGCATGCTCCTACTAAGCCTCTTCGAAACCTTCGTCAGTATCCGCCTCTTCATGCGAAGCATCGACCGAAATCGCGGCATTGATATTCCGCGTCAAAATTTCTTGATATCCCTGCAGCCTAGTCAGTGCTTCTATCGACAAAACGACACCAGACGATGCATGAGCCACCTGATTCCTCAGCTCATTAACATCCACCATCCATTTCGTCTGTTTTTCTTTGTTTCCGCCACCAATACTAAGCGCGTTCTTGAACAGTTCCCAATTATTCAAAGCAATTGCACGATAGTCAATGAGATCGAAATATGCCTCCATTGACCCACGCTTAGAATCATCTCTTTCTTTTCGACCCGTAACCTCAAGCCGCACCGCCTTGGGAACTCCATCTTGCCACCAAGCGTTCTCAGAATCGCGGAACTCCTGTCTCAGCTCCTCAACCACAAACTCTTTCAACTGCACCTCGATATCGTCGATGATAGTTTTGGCTTGCAGGTTTGTTTCTGTTTTTTCTCTTTGAATGAAATCGTCCAATCCCGGAGGATTAAATTCCGGTATTTCACTTCTAATGGCGGCCTGACATCGTCTGGTTCTTGCGGTTTGCCCCTGCACACCTCGAAGCTCGCGATACCGCTTGCGGTCCTCAGTAGAAAATGTCCCGAAGTATGCAGCCAAAGACCGTGCATATGGGCTCAAAAGCGAATTAAGCTCATTGTTAGATAAAGCGCGAAGTTTCGACCCAGACTTATCCAGATGAGTCAGCACTGATCTAAGAACATTGATACACGCTGTGACGCTATCGTTCATCGCAAAACCTCCGCCCTCCCCGGAACCGAGATCCCACCAATCCGGGGCTCCACTTCGAGCGGTGTTCAACCAGAACTTGAGCGTGCTAACCGTTCTATTCAGCGTCGCTTCGTTGTTATCTGCCCATAGCGGGCCCCACTCTTGACCATCTCCCTTTCTCGATTTCCCTGAAAAAAACTCAGATCTCTCGATTGCTTTAAACAAACTAGCAAGAGATATACATCTAATAGAATCCTTCGATGTGTCGGCTGTCTGAATTCTATTAAAAAGAGGAGACGCCTTGTCCTTATCGAGAACCTGAACCGCCTTAGATACAATAGCTTGCGACCTGAGCTCGAAGGAGTCTGCATCCCAGTTCAATTCAGCAAAAAGCTCTTGAAGCAAAGACGGCTTTACACTCTTCTGCTTGGCATTAATGTCCACAAACAGCCGGGCCTGAGAGCTTGGCGGCAAGCCTTCGAATGCAAGCACAGAAAGATGTCCTGATTTCGCAAATGGATGGCCGGAATAGGCAAAAAGACGGTGCTGCCCATCGATTACCCAAGCAGATTTGTAGGCAGGACGAAGGTGCAGCCATCCAATGGTACCGCTAGCATCAGAATCTGCCGCCCCGTTTTCCTGCTTGCTTCGCTGGAAATTTATAAAGCGCTTGTCGATATTCAAGACGATATTGGTTGGAAATACACCATGCTCGGATATGTACTGCCGAATCTTATTAAGCCGGCTTCGAGCGATCATCCGTTGATATGTATTAATATCCGAAGCCTTGCCCTTGGTTCTATGAGATACGTAGGCAATCTTCAACAGATAGTCTGGAGAAATGGGAAATGTGTAGCAGGTATTGCGCCCCATCTTCGTCTTGACTGCAGGAACCTTAATTTCTAAGCCTGCAATTGTTTTCCCAGGCAGCATATCGGCCAAAAACTGGTACTTTGCTGCCGCCCCAAGATGCAATACGAGGTTCTCGTAATAAGCAAGATCGGAATCGTCTATGAGGACGACGTTAGATCTTTTCGCTACGTCGCGATCTTCTTCCGATAGATTGCTACTTGCGACATATATTGCGAGCACGGTTTGGCGTTTTTGCTCGCTAGGAAATTGAGCCGCGACACTCCTCGTCAGGCGGTCCCGAATAGCAAGGATGCTGGAAACCATTCCCTGCAAATCGATTTTCCCTGATTCAAGGGGTCGGAGAATGTCAACGGCAACGACGACCTCTTCATCAATCGCAACCACGTCCAGGACCTTGGAGGGACTTTCCGCTGCGCGCTGGTCGAGCAATAGCGTACAACCTTCGTTTGTCGACAGCAGACCAAAAGACAGTCGAAACAGCAGCGTCCAAACCCTGTCGCGAGCCAACCTAAATCCGGCTTTTTCGCGCTGCATGCGAGCAGACGTTTTGGATTTCCTGATAACGGACCAACCATCGGCCTCTTCCCGCCCGATGTTTTTTAGATTCGTGCTTTTGACCTCATACGAACGGCTCGCTTGGCGGGCCAGAGACTTGAGGTCTTCGCTCCGTTGAATATTCTCGAGCAACTTCATCCCCCTAAAACAAAGATGCATTCGGTAATGGTGCGTCGATGTGCACTGGAGGCCGCTATGACGGATGGCCTATTAATGACAGTGCATTCGAAGCCTTTATATAGTTCGTGAATAGAGGCATGATCGGCGTTGCTAATGACGACGTGGCAACCCCGACTGGCGAGTTGTCTAGCGTGCTCTGCCAAGCGCTCCTGATCACTCCACGAAAAAATTCGCTCGTTATATTTCACGAAACCGTTGTGAGCATGAGCAACGGTATATGGTGGATCAAAATAAACGAGATCGCCGGCTGATGCGGAGTTCGTTATCTCTTTGAAATCGCCGGACCTAATATCGATACCTTGCAAGAGCTCCGAAATAGCGAGGAGCTTTTCCGGCTCGACGGAAGACAGGTGGCTCTTCTTCCCATATGGAACGTTAAATTGGCCAGCAAGATTGACTCGGTGGATACCATTGAACGATAGCCGTGTGAGATACAACAATCTTGCGGCACGCCTTACACTCGATTTGGGATTAGAAGCCCGCACTCGATAATAAACTTCTTCGGCGTTCGGTAACCGCTTTAGCTCTTTGATGAGCGTGTCAGGGTTATCTCGAACTTGAATGTATGCGTTGACTAGCTCCTCGTTCGCGTCGGAGATCACCGCGTTCTCGGGTGCAAGTCCAAAGAATACCGCGCCCCCACCAAAGAAGGGTTCATAGTAGGTCCCAAATGTGGATGGCATCTTTGAGAGAATCTCTGGGAGCAGGGCTCTCTTACCGCCAGGCCACTTAATCAGAGGTGTTGACGCAGCGCGCATTTTTTCTCGTATTGCAAATCGTCGTATGTCCATCAGTCTAAAATAGTTTGTGACGAGTGCGTGCGATTTTCTACACAAGCTCAATTTTCAGACCGCAAATTACAACGGTGCGAGATTGCTGCTTCAGAGGAAATAGAAAAAGGGCGCCAGATCTAAGATCTGGCGCCCTTGCCATTGCGCACAGCGCAAGAGAATGGGGAGGCTACGACTACCTAGCCATTAAGGCCGCTCCCTCAAACATCAATATTCCGCGCCACCAACGCATTGCTCTCAATGAAGTTCCGGCGCGGTTCCACGTCGTCGCCCATCAGGGTGGTGAAAATCTGGTCCGCGGCAATGGCGTCTTCAATCTGCACGCGCAGCAGGCGGCGCTGGGTGACGTCCATGGTGGTTTCCCACAGCTGCTCGGGGTTCATTTCGCCCAGGCCCTTGTAGCGCTGGCGGCTTACGTGGCGCCCCGGGCTCGCGTGCGGCTGGTGCAGTAAGCAGATTTGTCGGCGAAGCAGCGGAAAAGGCACCTGTAAAGTAAATTTGCTTGTCAAGCGGCAAGCCGTTACTTATACTCGCGCCCAAGTGGACTGGGAGTTCCCGGTCGGCGTCTAAGCCTCGGTGAGTTTCATCGGGGCTTTTCGCTTTCTAGGGGCGGAAACATCTTCAGCCCCCAATCCTCAAAGCCTTCCCCTAGCTTCTCCCGGCCGCCGCTGCAGAAGAACTTGCGCTTTAGGACCTCGAAGGCCCGGTTTTCTTGCTCCGGTCGCAACACATGCATGCCAACCGGGCGTGCCACGAGATCAGCAAGCTGCAACCCCGGTGAGTCCACCTTCTTGTCGGCAAATACGATGTCGAAGGGCAACGTGATACCGAGTCGGTTTGCTCCATCGCAGATGCGCCGGAATTCCAGCTCCAGCTCGTTGTCTTCCTTCTTGCCGCGACACTCGACAATCACGTGTGTCAGCGCGCCGTCCTGATTCTTTTCCTGCAGAAGTTCGTACAAGGTCTCCAAGCAGAAACCGAGCGCTAGGTGATAAGGGTTGCCGTCTGTCTTACCTTGGTCGCGCAGCTTCTTCTTGTCGATGACGCAGCTGATCAAGATAAAGTTGCTGATCTCGATGATGTCGGTCAGCTCTGACAAGAACTGTTGCTTGTGCTGCCGATTAGCGAACTTGAACGCCCCTTTTTCCTTGCGGATTTCATGCTCGTGCAAGACCACTAGGTCGTGACCGAAGTGGTTGAACTTCAGCTTGTGCAGCGCCGGAACAACTTTTTCGCTGTAATGCCGTTTATAGAAGACGCAAAACGCCAGCACGAAGACTGGATAGTTCGGGTCGAGCGTCTGTAAGCCGTGGTCGCCGCTTTCATCCACGTAGACAACAAAATTACTGAACCGGCCTGGGGGCGGATTCGCGGCGCCGACGGCTTCTTCGGCTGCCGCGGACGGCTCAGCTTCGAACAGCGAGAATTGCTGTGGCTCTGGCGTTGTGTCGGCGCCCATTGACGACGCGGTTTTCATATCGCTCAAAACGAGCGATCAAACATCAATATTCCGCGCCACCAACGCATTGCTCTCAATGAAGTTCCGGCGTGGTTCCACGTCGTCGCCCATCAGCGTGGTGAAAATCTGGTCCGCGGCAATGGCGTCTTCAATCTGCACGCGCAGCAGGCGGCGCTGGGTGACGTCCATGGTGGTTTCCCACAGCTGCTCGGGGTTCATTTCGCCCAGGCCCTTGTAGCGCTGGCGGCTTACGCCGCGCTCGGCTTCGCTCAGCAGCCAGGTCATGGCGGCGTGGAAGTCAGAGACGTTTTGCTCGCGCACCTTGTCGCCGGTGCCGCGGCGCACCTTAGCGCCTTCGCCAATCAGGCCCTGGAAGGTCTGGGCGGTGGTGGCCAGGGCGGCGTAGTCGGCGCCGGCCACGAAGTCGGCGTCGATGTGGCTCAGGCGCTGGTTGCCGTGCTGGCGGCGTACGACCATGACGCGGTATTTCTCGCTCTTTTCGTCGTACTGCATGAAGGCGTCTGCGGTGGCGCCGCCGTTGGCGCTGCTGGCGTTGCCTTGCATTTCGAGCAGGCGGGCCTTGAGCGTGCGGGCGCTGGCTTCGGCTGCGGGTTCGCTGGACAGGTCCAGGGCCACGCCTTCGGCAATGGCGCGCAGGGCGTCAGCGTCAATCACGCGAGACAGACGCTCGATCACGCCGCGGCTGAGCTGGTACTGGCGTGCGAGTTCAGCCAGGGCGTCGCCGGCAATCTCGGTGCCGTCGGCACGCACCAGCACGGCGGTGTCCAGCGCCTGGCGCACGAGGTAGGCGGCCATCTCGACGTCGTCTTTGATGTAGCGCTCTTCCTTGCCGTGCTTGATCTTGTAGAGCGGCGGCTGGGCGATGTACACGTGGCCGCGCTCGATGATCTCGGGCATCTGGCGGTAGAAGAACGTGAGCAGCAGCGTGCGGATGTGCGAGCCGTCCACGTCAGCATCGGTCATGATGATGATGCGGTGGTAGCGCAGCTTGTCGAGGTTGTAGTCGTCTTTGCCAATGCCGGTGCCCATGGCGGTGATGAGCGTGAGCACTTCCTGGCTGGAGAGCATCTTGTCAAAGCGCGCGCGCTCGACGTTCAGGATCTTGCCCTTGAGCGGCAGGATTGCCTGGAACTTGCGGTCGCGGCCTTGCTTGGCAGAGCCGCCTGCGGAGTCACCCTCGACGATGAAGAGTTCTGACAGCGCGGGGTCCTTCTCTTGGCAGTCGGCCAGTTTGCCGGGCAGGCCCATGCCGTCGAGCACGCCCTTGCGGCGCGTCATTTCGCGGGCCTTGCGGGCGGCTTCACGCGCGCGGGCAGCTTCTACGATCTTGCCGCAGATGATCTTGGCATCAACGGGCGTTTCGTCCAGGAATTCGGCCAGGGCCTTGCTGACGATGTCTTCCACCGGCAGGCGCACTTCAGACGAGACGAGCTTGTCCTTGGTTTGCGAGCTGAACTTGGGCTCGGGCACCTTGACGGACAGCACGCAGGTCAGGCCTTCGCGCATGTCGTCGCCCGAGGTGTCGACCTTGGCTTTCTTGGCGATCTCGTTGTCGGTGATGTACTTGTTGATGACGCGCGTCATGGCGGCGCGCAGGCCCGTGAGGTGGGTGCCGCCGTCACGCTGCGGGATGTTGTTGGTGAAGCAGAGCACCTGTTCGTTGTAGGCGTCGTTCCACTGCATCGACACTTCGACGGCCACGCCGTCTTTCTCGCCTGCGGCAAAGAAGATGGTGGGGTGCAGGACGGTCTTGTTCTTGTTGATGTATTCAACAAAGCCCTTTACGCCGCCCGAGAAGGCGAAGTCTTCTTCCTTGCCGGTGCGCTGGTCGGTCAGCCTGATGTGCACGCCGTTGTTCAGGAACGAAAGCTCGCGAATCCGCTTGGAGAGGATCTCGTAGTGGTATTCGACGTTGGTGAAGATCTCTTCGTCGGCGAGGAAGTGCACTTCGGTGCCGCGCTTGTCCGTGGCGCCCAGCACGCGCAGCGGCGAGACTTCGACCGTCTGGCCGTCCGGCGCTTGCACCGTTTCGATCAGGCGGTTTTGCGGAACGCCCTGCGCAAACTCGATGTAATGCACCTTGCCGCCCTGGCGGACGGTCACCTTCATCCACTTCGACAGGCCGTTCACGCAAGACACGCCCACGCCGTGCAGGCGCCCGACACCTTGTAGCTGTTCTGGTTGAACTTGCCACCGGCGTGCAGCTCGGTCATGGCGATCTCGGTCGCGCTGCGCTTGGGCTCGTGCTTGTCGTCAAACTTGATGCCGGTCGGGATGCCGCGGCCGTTGTCGATCACGGAGATGGAGTTGTCCGTGTGGATGGTGACCTGGATCTCGGTGCAATGCCCGGCCAGTGCTTCGTCGATGGAGTTGTCCAGCACCTCGAACACGAGGTGGTGCAGGCCGGTGCCATCCGAGGTGTCGCCGATGTACATGCCCGGCCGCTTGCGTACCGCCTCCAGGCCTTCCAGGATCTGGATCGAGGCGGCGTCATAGCTGTTGGCCTCGGCGGGGGTGGATTGCGGTTTCTGCTCTTCGGTCATGTCGTTCTGCTCGCTGCCATGGGCGTTTTGCGCACATAGCGGGGTTGCTTAAAAACGGCGAAGGGGCGGATCGTCACGATCCAGCCCCTCGTCTTGCTCTGGGTGCAGCGGTGCGTCAAATGCGCATCGGCATGACGACGTACTTGAAGGTGTCGTCGTCCGGCAGGGTGATGAGTGCGCTCGAGTTGGAGTCGCCCAGGCTCACCTGCACTTTTTCGGCCTTGAGGTTGGCCAGCACGTCCAGCAGGTAGGTGACGTTGAAACCGATATCCAGTGCATCGCCCTGGTAGTCGATTTCGAGTTCTTCCTGCGCTTCTTCCTGGTCAGCGTTGGTGGAGCTGATCTTCAGGACGTTGGTGTCGAGCATGCAGCGCACGCCCTTGAACTTGTCGGTGGTCAGGATGGCCGTGCGTTGCAGCGCCTGCTGCAGGAAGGCACGGTCGATCGTGAAGCTGTTGCGGTAACCCTTCGGGATCACGCGCTGGAAATCCGGGAACTTGCCTTCGACCAGCTTGGAGATCAGCTCGATATTGCCGAAGGTGAACTTGACCTGGTTGGAGGCGAGTTGCACCGAGACGGGATCGTCCACGTCTTCCAGCAGGCGTTGCAGTTCGAGGATGGTCTTGCGCGGGATGATGACTTCCTGGCGGCCGCCGGCGCCTGCCGGTTGCTCGCCGGTTTCAACCCCGCAGTAGGCCAGGCGGTGGCCATCGGTGGCGACAGCCATGACTTGCTTGCCGTCCACCACCAGCAGCATGCCGTTGAGGTAGTAGCGGATGTCTTGCTGGGCCATCGCGAAGTGCACCATCGCCAGCAGGTGCTTGAGCGTCTTCTGCGGCAGCGTGATGCGGGCACCGAAATCGGTTGCCTCTGCGACGGTCGGGAATTCTTCGGCGGCCAGCGTCTGCAGCGCAAAGCGGCTCTTGCCGGATTGCACCGTCATGCGCTTGTCGTTGAGCGTGAGCGCTACTTCGCCGTCGGGCATCGCACGCAGGATGTCGACCAGCTTGCGGGCAGCCACGGTGGTGGCGATATCGCCGGCGCCGGCGCCGCAATCGGCGTGCGTGGTGATCTGGATTTCGATGTCGGTGGACAGGAAGGAAACCCGTTCACCTTGCTTGGTGATCAGCAGATTGGCCAGGATGGGCAGCGTGTGTCGGCGTTCCACGATGCCGCTCACGATTTGCAGCGGACGCAGCAGGTTGTCTCGCGAGGTTTTGACCAATTGCATGAAGGCGATCCTTGGCTTGAGAGGTGACACCGCGCGCGCCCCAGCCTGGGCCACATGGGCCGGTGCCTGCAGGAGCATTCGCGATTAACCCAAAGTTGTTGTAAATCAAGGGGTTAATCACAAATTATACCGCAAATAAGGGGGCGCTGGATAGCGTCACGCGCGCGGCAAATATGTCTATTGTGCATGAAAAGACGCCCGCATTCGAGCGGGCGTCTGTCGAGACTTGATTCAGGGCGAATGGCGTTGCCATGCGCTCTGCTGACCATCGCGGGGTCAGCCCTTGAGCGTTTGCTCAAGCACATGCAACTCGTGATTGAGCTGGGCGTCCTTGGTGCGCTCGTCGGCGATCTTGCGCACGGCGTGCAGCACCGTGGTGTGGTCGCGTCCGCCGAACAATTCGCCAATCTCGGGCAGGCTCTTCTGCGTGAGTTCCTTGGCCAGATACATGGCGATCTGACGCGGCCGCGCGATGTTGGCCGGCCGCTTCTTGGAGTACATGTCCGCGACCTTGATGTTGTAGAAATCCGCGCAGGTCTTCTGGATGTTCTCCACCGAGATCTGGCGGTTCTGCACGGTCAGCAGGTCTTTGAGCGCCTCGCGCGTGACCTCGATCGTGATCTCTTTGCCGTGGAAGTTCGAGTACGCCAGGATCTTGCGCAGCGCGCCTTCCAGCTCACGCACGTTCGAGCGCAGGTGCTTGGCGACGAAGAAGGCCACCTCTTCCGGCACGGTCACGTTCTCGGCCTGCGCCTTCTTCATCAGAATCGCGACGCGCATTTCCAGCTCGGGCGGCTCGATGGCCACGGTCAGGCCGGAGTCGAAGCGCGAGATCAGGCGGTCGTCGATGCCGGTGATCTCTTTCGGATACGTATCGCTGGTGATGATGACCTGCGCGCGGTTGGCGATCAGCGCCTCGAACGCGTAGAAGAATTCTTCCTGCGTGCGGTTCTTGCCCGAGAAGAATTGAATGTCATCGATCAGCAGCAGATCGAGCGAGTGGTAGTAGCGCTTGAAATCGTCGAACGCCTTGCGCTGGTATGCCTTCACCACATCGGACACGTACTGCTCCGCGTGGATGTAGCGGATGCGCGCACGGGGGTTCTCCATCAGCATGAAGTTGCCGATGGCATGGATCAAGTGCGTCTTGCCCAGGCCCACGCCGCCGTACAGGTACAGCGGGTTGTACGACTTGCCCGGGTTGTTGGCCACCTGGATGGCCGCGGCGCGCGCCAACTGGTTCGCCTTGCCGGTGACGAAGTTGTCGAACGTCAGGATCTGATTGAGCCGCGAGCGCTCGTGCACGGAATCGTCCACCGGCGCCTGCGGCGGCGCGGCCAGGCTCGTGACCACGGCGGGCGCCTGCGGCGGCATGCGGTACGACTGCGCGCTGACCTCGGCGGCGTCCATCACGGGCACGTCGATATCGGCGGCGGCATGGCTGGCCGTTGCGAGTGCGGTTTCGCGGTACACGGACGGCGCGGGGCGCAGCGTGGTGGCGTCATGTGCAACACCGTTGCCGGCCGGCATGACCTGCCGCGGTTGAATTGCTTGCCCGCCGAGGGGTTGCATCGGCACCGGCGCGAGCGCGGGCTGGAGGGCCGCCTGGCGCTGGCCGGCGGTCGGGTCGAGCACGAACTGCACATCGACCGCCGCCTCCCAGTAGTCGCACGCGAGCGACTGGATGCGGCCCGAGAACTGGCTCTTGACCCAGTCGAGCTTGAAGCGGTTGGGCGCGGCAATCCGCAGCGTGCACGCCTGCTCGTCAAACGACAGCGGCGTCAGCGGCTTGATCCACGTCTTGAATTGTTGCGGTGTCAGCTCACTCTCGAGCTGAGCCGACGCCGCATGCCAGAAATCCTGCATCGTTATCGTTAGGTGTTTGACCGGCGCCACACGCGTCTGATGACGTCCCCGGGAGGGCCGGCCGCCGGGCTTCTGGCGCAGGCCAGAAACCGGGTGGCTTTCGTTATTGGAACGGGATTGTACCCCCTGCCGAAAGTTATCCACAAAGGATAAGTCTGTGGATAACCTGTGGACCCGCTGTGAGTAGCAGTGGACAACCGATTTTGTTGACTTCCCGCAAACCCAGTCCCGACAACGCTTTTCGCAGAGCACACCAAGCCGCACAAGGCGATGGGGACAACTCGCCAATGGGTGGATTTCGGGCGCGGAGCGCACGTTATCCCCAATCAGCAAGGCTTGACAGATGTGGAAAATGCCGCTTAAATGTCGGGTTCTGCGATGCGCAGCAGGGGAGCGCACGCTTGTTCGTGTCAGATGCGGGGCGAGAAACACTTCGTCGCGACTGATCCGGCTTAGGCCCGATGCTCTCGGTGCCCGATGTTCCGGTGACACCCTAGACCTGAACAACATAGCGCACGGCAGTCTGCGTGGGCGATTTCTCTGACTGAATCGACACCAGGCCGCGGCGGTAGCCCTAGGCCCGGCGCGTGCGGCAATGTCCGCACCACCCATTAACAAGAGAGTGCATCATGAAGCGTACCTATCAACCTTCCGTTACCCGTCGCAAGCGCACCCACGGTTTCCGTGTTCGCATGAAGACCCGTGGTGGCCGTGCTGTGCTGAACGCACGCCGCGCCAAGGGCCGTAAGCGCCTGGCCATCTAAAGACGGCCGCGCCGAGGGTGGCGGCTCATAGTCGTTGCCCATGGCTTTGCGGCACGCTGGCGATGGGCTTGCACGCCTACCCCAAGGCCGCGAGGCTGACAAAAACGGATGAGTTTTCATCCGTTTTTGCTTTGCGGCCGGTCCGGCGTAGTCGTCACTTCGTTCTGTATGTGCGCGCCAACGGCGCCGCCCAAGCACGCCTGGGCGTGGTGATCGGCAAGAAATTCGCCAAACGCGCTGTCGAGCGCAACCTCATCAAGCGTCAGTGCCGCGAGTTGTTCCGCCTGCGGCAGCCCCTGCTGGGCGGTCGCGACGTGCTGATCCGCCTGCACGCCAAGTTTCCGCGCCAGGACGTACCGACCGTGACCGCCTTCAAGCGCATCTGCCGCGAAGAGCTGGTGCATCTCTTTGAGGTTGCCGCGCGTCCATTGCCGGCCCCGCCTTCGGCCACACCGTCCCAGCCCGGCGCTGGGAGCACGCCATGACGCGCGTGCTGCTGTTTCTGCTGCGCATCTACAAAGTGGCGTTCAGCCCGTTTGTGGGCGCGCAATGCCGTTTCCTACCGACCTGTTCCGACTACGCGCGCGACGCCGTGCTCGCTCACGGGCCCGGTTACGGCAGTTATCTTGCGGCAAAACGTCTATGCCGCTGCCATCCGTTCGCACAAGGCGGGTATGATCCTGTGCCGCCCGCCGCTGGCGACGCTGTGCCCCGCTCCACCGATCCCGCATCGACCGACGCGACCGCAGCTGCCCCCCAGCCTGCGCGGCCGTCGATCCAGGCAGTGCCGGAAAACGTAGCGAGCAGCCCAAAATTGGACCGAGAAGCGCAACCGTACAAGGGTACGGTGAGCAACGCAGGTTCAAGACCGGGCTGCGCAGCCGTTTTTCGGCGCTGGCTTCACCTTCCCAGACCGTAATCCGACATGGATATCAAACGCACCATTCTCTGGGTGATCTTCTCGCTGGCGGTTGTCCTGCTGTTCGACAACTGGCAACGCGCGAATGGCCACCAGTCGATGTTCTTCCCGACGCCGCAAACGGCCACGACGACGGCCGCTGCGCCGGGCAGCACGCCCGCAGGCGATGTGCCGAAGAGCGCCTCGACGACGGCAGCCGCCGGGTCGCAAGCTGCCCCGGCCACGGGCGCCGCTTCGCAGGCACCGGCTTCGGAAAAGATCGTCATCTCGACCGACCTGCTGCGCGCCACCATCGACACCGACGGCGCCATCGTCACCAAGCTCGAACTACTCGATCAGAAAGACCACGACGGCAACCCGATGGTGCTGTTCGACCGCAGCGTCGAGCGCACTTATCTGGCTCGCTCGGGCCTGATCGGCGGCGACTTCCCGAACCACACGACGGTGTTCACGGCATCGGCCGGCCCGCGTGACCTTGGCACGGGCAACGATGTCTCGATCACGCTGACGGCCGACAAAGGCGGCGCCAAGCTGGCCAAGACGTACGTCTTCAAGCGCGGCAGCTACGTGATCGACACGCGCTTCGACGTGACGAACGACGGCACTGCCCCGATCAACCCGACGCTGTACCTGGAACTGGCCCGCGACGGCGGCGCCATCGAGCAGTCGCGCTTCTACAGCACGTTCACCGGCCCGGCCGTGTACACCGACGGCGACAAGTTCCACAAGATCACCTTTGCCGACATCGACAAGGGCAAGGCACAGGTGCCGGCCCCGACCGACAGCGGCTGGGTGGCGATGGTACAGCACTACTTTGCATCGGCCTGGATTCCGGCAGACAACGTCAAGCGCGAGTACTACGTCAACCGCGTCGACAACAACTTCTACCGCATCGGCATCCAGGAGCCGCTGGGCACCGTGGCGCCGGGCGCCAGCGTGTCGGCCACGGCACGTCTGTTCGCCGGCCCGCAGCAAGCGCGCATGCTTGAAGCCATCACCCCGGGCCTGGACCTGGTGAAGGACTATGGCTGGCTGACCATCGTCGCCAAGCCGCTGTTCTGGCTGCTCGAGAAGATCCACGCGCTGCTGGGCAACTGGGGCTGGTCGATCGTGGCACTCACGGTGCTGATCAAGCTGGTGTTCTTCCCGCTGTCGGCCACGAGCTACCGTTCGATGGCGAAGATGAAGGACCTGCAGCCGCGCATGACGGCCATCCGCGAGCGCCACAAGGGCGATCCGCAGAAGATGAACCAGGAAATGATGACGCTGTACCGCACCGAGAAGGTCAATCCGCTCGGCGGCTGCCTGCCGATCGTGATCCAGATTCCGGTGTTCATGGCGTTGTACTGGGCGCTGCTGTCGTCGGTGGAAATGCGCGGCGCGCCGTGGATCGGCTGGGTGCACGATCTGTCCACGCCTGACCCGTTCTACATCCTGCCGGTGCTGATGGCCGTGTCGATGTTCGTGCAGACCAAGCTGAACCCGACGCCGCCGGACCCGGTGCAGGCCAAGGTGATGATGTTCATGCCGATCGCGTTCTCGGTGATGTTCTTCTTCTTCCCGGCCGGCCTGGTGCTGTACTGGGTGGTGAACAACTGCCTGTCGATCGCGCAGCAATGGTCGATCAACCGCATGCTGGGCACCAACAACAAGGCGGCACCCGCCAAGTAAGGCGAATGCGCTTCAGAAAAAAGGGCACCTTCGGGTGCCCTTTTTCATGCCTGCCAGAAAGGCTTCAAGACCTCAAACCGGTGCGTGGCAAACGGCCTCGATGTTGTGACCGTCGGGGTCGCGCACGAACGCGGCGTAGTAGTTCGGGTGATAGTGCGCGCGCACGCCAGGCGCGCCGTTGTCGGTGCCGCCGGCAGCCGTCGCAGCGGCGTAGAACGCCTCCACCTCGCCACGCGTATCGACGCGAAAGGCCACGTGCAGCGGCGGCTTGTTCGGCGCCTGCCCCGCCATCGCCGCCGAAATCCAGAACTCCGCCTTGCCCGGCGGGCCAAAGCCGGCCACGTCGGTGTGGCCGGTCACGGCCGCGGGAAACTCCAGCACCTTGGCCAGACCAATGGCGCCAAGTGCCTGCTCGTAGAACCGCTTGCTGGCGTCGAAATCGCTGACGACGACGCCGGTGTGATCGATCATCCGAATCTCCTTGGTTGGAAACTGGCGCGCAACTGCGCGGCTGCCGCACAATACCGCCCATGACTGCTGCTGACCACCCCACCGCCTTGCCGAACGCTTCCACCGCGCCACGCGCGCCCATCCTCACGATCCCCATCGCTGCGATTGCGACCGCGCCGGGGCGGGGCGGCATCGGCGTGGTGCGCGTGTCGGGGCCTGATGTGCGTGCCGTCATGCAAGCCGTGTGCGGACGCGTGCTGACGCCGCGCCTGGCAACCTACCTGCCGTTCCTCGACGCCGACGGCAACGCCATCGATCGCGGCATCGCGCTGTGGTTTCCCGCGCCGCATTCGTACACCGGCGAAGACGTGCTCGAGCTGCAGGGCCACGGCGGCCCCGTCGTGATGCAACTGCTGCTGCAGCGCTGCCTGGCCGCAGGCCGCGAGATCGGCCTGCGCGTGGCCGAGCCCGGCGAGTTCACGCGCCGCGCCTTCCTCAACGACAAGATGGATCTGGCGCAGGCCGAGGCGGTCGCCGATCTGATCGAAGCCAGCACCGAAGCGGCCGCACGTTCGGCGGCGCGCTCGCTCGATGGCGCGTTTTCGCAGGCGGTGCATGCGCTGGTCGAGCGCGTGATCCATCTGCGCATGCTGGTCGAAGCGACGCTGGATTTTCCCGAGGAGGAAATCGACTTCCTGGAAGCCTCCGACGCGCGCGGTCAGCTTGCCGACATTCGTGCCGCCGTTGACGGCGTGCTGGCGCAGGCGCGCCAGGGTGCGCTGCTGCGCGAAGGCCTGCACGTGGTGCTGGCGGGGCAGCCGAACGTCGGTAAGTCGTCGCTGCTCAATGCGCTGGCCGGCGCGGAGCTTGCCATCGTCACGCCGATTGCCGGCACCACGCGTGACAAGGTGCAGCAGACGATCCAGATTGAAGGCATCCCGCTGAACATCGTCGACACGGCTGGCCTGCGCGATACGGAAGACGAAGTCGAACGCATCGGCATCGAGCGCACCTGGGCCGCCATCGCCCGCGCCGATGTCGTCCTGCATCTGCTGGATGCGGCGGACTATCGCGCCAACGGCCTCTCGCCCGAAGATGCCGCCATCGACGCGCGCATCGCCGAGCACGTGCCCGCCGGCGTGCCGACGCTGCGCGTCATCAACAAGATCGACCTCTCGGGCGTGGCCGTACCGGGCCGCGTGGATGCAGAGCCGCCCGAGGTCTGGCTATCGGCGCGCGATGGCCTTGGCGTCGAACTGCTGCGCGCGGCGTTGCTGGAGATTGCCGGCTGGCAGGGCGGCGGCGAGGGGCTTTACCTCGCCCGCGAGCGCCATCTCGCTGCGCTGCGCACGGCCCGCGAACATCTCGCCACAGCGGCGGAGCACGCGGCACAGCAAGCGCAATCGCTGGATCTGTTTGCCGAGGAGTTGCGGCTTGCGCAGGAGGCGTTGAACAGCATTACGGGGGCGTTTTCGAGTGATGATTTGCTGGGGGTGATTTTTAGTCGGTTCTGCATCGGCAAGTGACGGCCCCATGTCTGCCTACCCCGTCTCCATCAAAGGCGTCCTCCGCGCCCCCACCGGCGATATCGTTCTGCTGCTCAATGAGCGGGAGGAATGGGAGTTGCCCGGCGGCCGCATCGAACTTGGCGAAACGTCCACCGAATGCCTGGTTCGCGAGATCGCCGAAGAGCTGAACCTGCGCGTGGAAGTGGGCGCGTTGATCGACACGTACCTGTTCGAAGTCGTGCCGGGCAAGCATGTGTTCATTGCGACGTATGCGTGCGCGCTGGTCGGCCCGTTCGAGCCGACGTCAGTCATGAACACAAGCGCCTCGGGCTGTTTGCGCCGGATGCGTTGCCGGTGAATTTGCCGGAGGGCTATCGGGCGTCGATAGCGGCGGCGCTGAAGGCAGCGGCCTAGCCGATGCGTGCGCTCTTCATCTGCAGCCGCAATCGGCTACGCAGCCCGACGGCGGAAGCGGTCTTCGCCAAGTGGCCCAACGTCGAGACCGACTCTGCGGGCTTGGCGCCCGACGCAGACGTACAACTCGACGCCGACCAGCTCGACTGGGCCGAAGTGATTTTTGTCATGGAACGCAGCCACCAGCGACGCCTGTCGCAACGGTTTGACGCGCGGCTGCGCGGCAAGCGCGTCGTGTGTCTGAATATTCCAGACGACTACGTATTCATGCAGCCGGAACTCGTCGCCTTGCTGGAGAAACGAGTCGGGCCGCATTTGCGCGGTTGACTGCCAGGCAGCCGCTCAATCCCGGCCCCACCGCCAGCGCGGCGGCTCGCCCTTCCACCAGCAAACCAGCACCAGCAGCACTGACACGCTCAGGACGTACAACGAAAAACCCAACTGCGTGCGCCCCGGCTGCAGCCCGACGATGCCAGCCGCCAGCAGTACGGCATAAATGGCGAGCACTACCCAGCCCTGCCAACGCGAAGGGAAACCCCATCCCCAGCCGTACCGCTTGGCGGGAAACCAGTACTCGTTGGAATCGGTAGACATCGTTGTTTGGGAAAGCGCGTGCAAAGGATGCCCGCTACTGTACTCCCGCACAGAATCGGCGAAACAAACGCCAACAGCCAGCCGGTCATTTACCGCTGGCGGATGTCGTTTGCAACAGAGAAGGGCGCGCAGGGCGCACCGAAGCGGCGGACAATGGCGCACAGGCCATCAACCGCATCTTGCTAGCTTCTGTATCGGGGAGTGGAGCGTTGGTTGATTCCGGAAAGGCTTCCGGCACGCGCAAGGCGCTACAAACCAAGCTCGGCGGAACGGAGGTCGAATGACTTCACACCGCCAGCGGCAGCACCCGATTGGTGCTACCGAAACAATCGCGCGATCTTAGTAGAGCTTCTTCGGCAGCATTTGCGAACGCAGGCGTTTACGCGTACGCGACACAGCAGCAGCCTTCTTGCGCTTGCGCTCGGTCGTCGGCTTTTCGTAAGCGGTGCGGGCGCGCAGTTCCTTGATCAGGCCAGTGCGCTCGATTTCACGGCGGAAGCGGCGCAGCGCAACTTCGACCGGCTCGTTTTCTTTCAGACGGATGGTGGTCATCGGGTCCCTTGCTCAGTATTCGGGTGGACGGCGAAACAGCGGATTATATACCGCCCAGAGGGCGTGCAGTGTAGTTGAATCTGTTTACCGATGCAAGGCACTTCCGATTGTGGCGGAAAGGCCATTTTCTGCCGCAATTTTGCGTAGATGCGTGGCCTTGATACTACGTCGGGAGCGACTCGCCAGCGGAAGAAGCGAGGAAGGAACGCCGCTTGCTCAACGCGAGCATCTCTCCAGGCCTCTACTGTGGAACGCGTTCCCAAGTCTGCGCCCGCGCCGGTTGCCGCAAGCGCCACCCTTCTCGCCGAAGCGCTGCCCGAACAGCTGCGCTATGTGGACGACACACGCCCGGGCTACACCCGGCGCCGGCTGCGCGGCCAATTCGTCTATTTCGACACGCGCGGCCAACGCATCCGCGATCCGGCGGTCATTGCGCGCATCAACAAGCTGGCGATCCCGCCGGCCTATACCGACGTCTGGATCTGCCCACACGCGGGCGGTCATCTGCAGGCGACGGGGCGTGACGCGCGTGGGCGCAAGCAATATCGCTATCACGCAGAATGGCGCGCCTTTCGCGATGCCGATAAATACGGGCGCCTGCTGGCCTTCGGGGCGGTGCTGCCGCGCGTGCGCGAGGCGATCACGGGCCATTTGGGGGCGCCGGGCCTGTCGCGCGAAAAGATGCTGGCGACGGTGGTCTACCTGCTGGACGTGACGCTGGTGCGCGTGGGCAACGCGACCTATGCGCGCGACAACCGGTCCTATGGGCTCACGACGCTGCGAAATCGGCATGTGGAGGTCCACGGCAACACGGTGCGCTTTCAGTTTCGCGGCAAGAGCGGCGTGGAGCATGACGTGTCGGTATCGGATCCGCGCCTGGCGCGCATCATCCGGCGCTGCGTCGATCTGCCGGGGCAGGAGTTATTCCAGTACATCGACGAAGCTGGCGAGCGCCGTGCGGTGGATTCCTCGGATGTGAATGCGTACTTACAGGAAATTTCGGGCGCGGATTTTACGGCGAAAGACTACCGCACATGGGCGGGCAGCGTGCTGGCGCTGGACCTGCTGCGCGGGCGACCAGCGACCAATGCCACCGAGGCACGCCGGCAAGTGGTGGAGGCCATTGCCGCAGTCGCTCAACGCCTGGGGAACACGCCGGCCGTCTGCCGCAAGTGCTACGTGCATCCGGCCGTGGTGGACGCATTCCTGGCGGGCGAGCTGGAAGCCCTGCCCCCGGTTCGGGCACGCAAGGGCCTGCGACGGGAAGAGGTGGCCCTGCTTCAATTTCTCGAACGCACCGCCGGCACAAACGGCGCCGGCAAAAAAAAGCCCGCCTGAACGAGGCGGGCTTCCGAGCGAACGGCCGCAAACTTACTTCGATTGCTGCGGCGTCATGTCGGGCGTGGCGGGCGCAACGCCTGGCGCAGCCGTCGGCTGAGCTTGCTGTGCGGCCACAGTGGTGCTGTGCTCCTGCAGGCCACCGCCCAGCGCCGTGTACAGATCGATGGCGTTGGTCAGGCGGGCTAGGCGCGTCTGCACCAGCGTCTGGTCGGCGCTGAACAGATCGCGCTGCGCGTCGAGCACATCGAGGAAGCTCGACACGCCGTTGCGATAGCGCTGGTCAGACAGCGTCAGGCGATCGGCCGTGGCATCGCGGAAGCGCTTCTGGGCGGCCACCTGATCTTCCAGCGTACCGCGCGCCACGAGGGCGTCGGACACCTCGCGGAAGGCCGTCTGGATCGTCTTCTCGTAATTGGCAACCGCAATCTTCTGGTTGGTCTTCGTCAAGTCCAGATTGAAGATGTTGGTGCCCCAGTTGAAGATCGGCAGCGTCAGGTTCGGCACGAACGACCAAAACCCCGTTCCGCTCTTGAACAGATCATGCAGCGCGCCGCTTGCCGTGCCCACGTTGGACGTCAGCCCGATGCTCGGGAAGAACGCCGCACGCGCCACGCCAATGTTGGCGTTGGCGGCAATCAGCTTCTGCTCGGCCTGGCGGATGTCAGGGCGTTGCTCCAGCAGCTCCGACGGCAGACCCGGCGGAATGTCGGCCACGATCTTCTCCGACGACACCGTGGTCGGCGCAGGAAGATCGGCCGGCAGCGGGGCGCCCACCAGCAGCACGAGGGCGTTGGTCGCCTGGGCATACTGGCGCGTCAGCTGCGCCACCGACACACGCACCGATCCACCAGCGTCTCGGTCTGGCGCAGATCCAGCGCCGACGAGGCGCCTACGTCAAAACGCTGCTTGGCCAGCTTGTAGTAGTCCTCGCGTCCCTTCAGGGTCTGCTGGGCCAGTTCAAGCTGCTCGGCGTACGCGCGCTCGTTCAAGTAAGCCTTGGCGACCTGCGAGATCAGGCTGATCTGCGCGGCACGCCGGCCTTCGTCCGTTGCGAGATAACTCGCACGCGCAGACGACGTGACGTCGCCCACGCTGAACAGGTTCACCTGGTAGTTGCTGATGCCCACGCCAAGCTGGTACTGCTTGGTGTAGATGTCGCCGCCGGTGGTTGAGATCGACGGCGGCGTATGGCTGCGCGTGTACGTGGCAGACGCATTGACCGGCGGCAGCAGGTCAGCGATCTGCAGGCGGTACTGCGCACGCGCGGCCTCGACGTTGAGCATGGCCACGCGCAGGTCGCGGTTGTTCTCAAGCGCCAGGCCGATCAGCTTCTGCAGGCGCGCATCGGGGAAGAACTCGCGCCAGCCCAGTTCGGTCGCGCGGGGCGCGTTCTCGCCGGGCTTGGCGGAGTCTGCCGGCACGGCATAGCCCGCTGGTGCCTGCGGATACGTGCTCGTTATCGGAGCATCCGGGCGCTCATAGGTGGGCGCCAGCGAGCAGCCGGACAGCACGCCCGCGACCAGCAGGAGCGCCGGCAGCAGCGCGGGGGTTCGAAAGGTCATCGTTTTCTGCATGTTCAGATTTCCTCGTCCAGCGGACGGTGCGCGGCATCCAGACGGCGTTGACGCTCGCTGCCCTTGAAGACGCGGCGGACCACCACGAAGAACACAGGCACCAGCACCACGGCCAGCACCGTCGCGGTGAACATCCCGCCCATCACGCCGGTACCGATGGCGCGTTGGCTGGCGGAGCTGGCGCCCGTGGCAATCGCCAGCGGCAGCACACCCAGGATGAAGGCGAACGACGTCATGATGATCGGGCGGAACCGCAGGTGCACGGCTTCGAGCGTCGCCTCGATCAGGCCCTTGCCTTGCGCCTGCAAGTCCTTCGCAAACTCGATGATCAGAATTGCGTTCTTTGCGGACAGGCCCACCACCGCAATCAGGCCGACCTTGAAGTACACGTCATCGGGCATTGCGCGCAGCGTCACGCCCAGCAGTGCGCCAAGCACACCCAGCGGCACCACCAGAATCACCGCCGCCGGGATCGACCAGCTTTCATACAGCGCGGCCAGCACCAGGAACACCGCCAGCAGCGACAGCGCATACAGCGCCGGCGCCTGCGAGCCCGAAGCCTTTTCCTGCAGCGACTGGCCCGTCCACTCGTAGCCGATACCGGCCGGCAGCTTGGCGGCCAGGCGCTCCATCTCGGCCATGGCGTCACCCGAGCTGGCACCCGGCGCGGCCGCACCCGACAGGCGAACAGCCGGATAGCCGTTGTAGCGCACGAGCTGCACCGGGCCGACGATCCAATGGCCCTTCGCGAACGTCGACATCGGCACCATGTTGCCCTGCGCGTTGCGCACGTACAGGTTCATGATGTCTTCGGGCTGCATGCGGTTGATCTTGTCCGCTTGCACGATCACACGCTGCTGACGACCGTAGTTCGGGAAGTCGTTGGCGTATGCCGAACCGAGCGCCGTCGACAGCACAGCGTTGATGTCGGTGAACGAGACGCCCAGCGCATTGGCCTTCTCGCGGTCGATGTCCACCTGGTACTGCGGCGAATCTTCCAGACCTTCCGGGCGCATGCCGGTGATGATCTTGCTTTGCGCCGCCATCCCCATCAGCTGATTGCGAGCAGCCATCAGCGCGTCGTGGCCCAGGCCCGCGCGGTCCTGCAGACGGAACGTGAAGCCCGTGGCGTTACCCAGTTCCGGAATCGGCGGCGGGTTCAGCGGGAAGACAATCGCATCGCGAATGCCGCCGAACAGCGCACCAAAGGCACGGCCGGCCACGGCATCAGCGGTTTGGTCCTTGCCCTTGCGCTCGCTCCAGTCCTTGAACGGGGTGAAGACGATACCGGCGTTCGGGCCGTTACCCGAGAAGCTGAAGCCCTGCACGGCCACGATGTTCTCGACCGCCTTTTCCTGCTTGTAGTAGTTCTCGACCTGCTTGATCACTTCCAACGTGCGGTTGGCCGATGCCCCCGGCGGCAACTGGATGTTGGTCACGATGTAGCCCTGGTCTTCGGTCGGCAGGAACGAAGACGGCAGGCGCAGGAACAGGAACACCACCGCCGCGATCAGCGCAACATAGATGACCATGTAGCGGAAGGTCTTCTTCAGGATGCGTTCCACGAAGCTCTGATAGCGGTTCGTGGTGGTGCTGAACATGCGGTTGAACCAGCCGAAGAAGCCCTTCTTCTCGTGGTGCGAACCCTTCTCGATCGGCTTGAGCAGCGTCGAGCACAGTGCCGGCGTGAGCGTCAGCGCCATGAGTGCCGAGAAGAAGATCGACGACACCATCGACAGCGAGAACTGGCGATAGATCGCGCCCACCGAGCCCGAGAAGAACGCCATCGGGATGAACACGGCCATCAGCACCAGCGTAATACCGATGATGGCGCCTGTGATCTGGCCCATGGCCTTGCGGGTCGCTTCGCGCGGGGGCAGGCCTTCTTCGGCCATGATCCGCTCGACGTTTTCCACCACCACGATGGCATCATCAACGAGAATACCGATCGCCAGCACGAGGCCGAACATCGTCAGCACGTTGATGGAGAAACCCATCGCGTTCATGACGGCAAACGCGCCCAGCAGCGAGATCGGGACCACGATCGACGGCACCAGCGTGTAGCGGATGTTCTGCAGGAACAGCAGCATCACCAGGAACACCAGCACCATGGCCTCGAACAGCGTCTTGACCACTTCTTCGATTGAGATCTGGACGAACTTCGAGGTGTCGTACGGCACCTTGTATTCCACGCCGGCCGGGAAGTACTTCGAGAGCTCTTCCAGCTTGGCCTTCACGGCCTTCGCGGTGCCCAGCGCGTTACCCGTGGGCGAGAGCTGCACACCAATGGCCGAAATCGGCTGGCCGTTGATCCGCGCAGACGTCGAGTAGGTCTGGCCGCCCAGTTCCAGGCGCGCAACGTCCTTCACGCGCACGAGTGAGCCGTCCGGCTTGGCGACCAGCACGATGTTGCCGAACTGCTCGGTGGTCGTGAGCTGGCCTTCCACCACGACCGTCGCCGCGAGCGGTTGGTCGGAGACGGACGGCAGATCGCCGATCGTACCGGCCGAGACCAGCGCGTTCTGCGCACGGATGGCGTTGTAGACGTCCGTCGGGGTCAGCTTGTAGCCGACCAGCTTGGCCGGATCGATCCAGACGCGCATCGCGCGCTCCGTACCGAACAGCACCGCCTGACCGACGCCCGGCACGCGCTTGATTTCGTTCAGCACGTTGCGCGAGATGTAGTCGCCCAGCGCCACCGGATCCATCTTGCCGTCGGTGGATGCCAGCGTGGCGAACAGCAGGAAGTTCGAGCGGGCCTTGTCGACCTGCACGCCCTGCTGCGTCACCGCAGACGGCAAACGCGCTTCCACGCGCTTCAGGCGGTTCTGCACGTCCACCTGCGCCAGCGCCGGATCGGTACCGGCCTTGAACGTCACGGTGATCTGCGCCTGGCCGTTACCGCCCTGGCTGACCGACTCCATATAGAGCAGGCCGTCCGCACCGTTCATTTCCTGCTCGATGATGCTGGTGACGGATTCGTCCAGCGTCTTCGCATTTGCACCCGGATACGTTGCCGTGATGATGACGGACGGCGGCGCAATGGTCGGGTACTGCGAGATCGGCAGCTGGGTGATCGAAATCGCCCCAGCAAGGATGATGAACAGCGCGAGCACCCAGGCAAAGACCGGGCGATCGATAAAAAACTTTGCCATGCGATGGCTCCTTGTTTACTGCTTGGCTGCCGGTGCGCTGGCAGCGGGAGTGCTTGCAGCAGGGGCGCTGGCTGCCGGTGCGGGTGCCGCGCCGCTACCCTGGCCGCCCTGACCTTGCGGGGCCTTGCCCTGGCCTGCCTGCATCGGCTGCCACGGCACGGCCTTGACCGGTGCGCCCGGACGAACCTTCTGCAGGCCGTCGACGATCACCTTGTCGCCCGCCTTCAGGCCGCTGGAGACGATCCATTCGGTACCGGTCGAGCGGTCGGCCTGGACCTGGCGCACGGCTGCCATGCCCTTCTCGTCGACCACCATGACGGAGGCGCCGTCCGGGCTGCGCGTCACGGCTTGTTGCGGCACCGTGATCGCCTGCTCGTCCACGGCCTGCTCCAGACGGGCACGCACGTACATGCCCGGCAGCAGCGTGCGGTCGGCGTTCGGAACGATCGCGCGCAGCGTGATCGTGCCCGTGGCCGGATCCACCGTCAGGTCCGAGAAGTAGAGCTTGCCCGATTGGGCATAGGCACGGCCGTCTTCCGTCACGAGCGTAACTTTGGCCGCATCGCCACCGGCCTTGGCCAGCTTGCCGTCCTTGAGCGCCTGCTGCAGACGCATCACTTCGGTGCTCGACTGCGTGAAGGTCAGATAGATCGGATCGATCTGCTGCACGGTCGTCAGCAGCGTCGCCTCGCCCTGGCCGACGAGCGCGCCTTCGGTGACCTGCGCCAGACCGGCACGGCCGGAGATGGGCGAAGTCACGCTGGCATAGCCGAGGTTCAACTTGGCGGTTTCGACGGCAGCGCGGGCGGCGGCCACGTCAGCGGTGGCTTGCTTGGCGGCGGCAGTGGCGTCGTCGTAGTCCTGCTTGCTGATGGCGTTGGTGGCAACCAGCGGCTTGTAGCGCTCAGCCTTCAACTGCGCCTGCGTTTGCGTGGCTTCCGAACGCGCAAGCTGTGCCTTGGCGCTGTCCAGCGACGCCTGATACTGCGCCGGATCGATCTGGAACAACTGCTGGCCGGCCTTCACGTCGCTGCCTTCAGCGTAGGTGCGCTTGAGCACGATGCCCGCGACCCGTGCGCGCACCTGTGCCACACGCGTGGCCTCCAGGCGGCCCGGCAACTCGCTGGTCAGGCCAACGGAGTGCGGCTGCACGGTCACAACGCCGACTTCGGTCGGAGGCATGCCGGCGCCGCCCGGCCCTTGTGCCTGCTTGTTGCCGCAGGCTGCAAGTGCCACCACCATGAATGCGGCGGCAGCGAGTTGGTGATAACGGCGGGTGTTCGTCATAGATGACCCCATGTGGCGATAAGCGGAATGCCGGGTGCCGCAACGCCGCGCAAACGAGTGCGACGCCGGCAAGCCGTCAGCGAAACCAAAAAACACAAAACGAAAACGTCCGATGCTAGCTGCATCTCGCGGCATGCGATATGGCCTTTGCGACGAACTCGCAACAACTCGGACCAGAATGCTAAGACGCGGGAGCGATCGGCAGTCGATCTCCAGCCCGCTGACCGACAAGAGACGAAGTCGGGCCCGGGCCGCTTGCCTGCATGAATGTGGCGCATACGGCCATGGGCAAGCGACGGAGTGCGCGCTATTATAGATACGTTCGCGTATGTATGTAAGTCTCGCCCTCGACGAATAGGGACTCCGTTGACACGTTTCCGGGGTTCGTAGCAATGACGGCGATCAAGCGAACAGGCTGCGCATACCGCGCTGCGACAAGCATTGTCAGCCAACGGACCTGCTGCCGCGTTGTGCGGGGCGCAATGGTGCGTTGCCTGGAATTGTGCATTGCACAAAAGCCAATCGAAAGAACGCCGGACGAGATACCGCGGCGTTCCTCTGGAAGATCATGGTCAGACGAACAAAGGAAGAAGCCCTGGAAACACGTAACCGCATCCTGGATGCGGCGGAAGACGTGTTCTATGCGCGCGGCGTGGCACGCACATCGCTGTCGGATATCGCGCAGGCCGCGGGCGTGACGCGCGGCGCCATCTATTGGCACTTCCGTAACAAAACCGACGTCTTCGCCGCCATGTGCGAGCGCGTGAAGCTGCCGATGGAGACCATGTGTACCCCACTTGGCGTGGAGGCCGATGACCCGCTGGGTGAACTGCGCACCGTGGGCAACTTCCTGCTGCGGCAACTCGTGGAAGACGCGCACTGGCGCAAGGTCTTCGAGATCATGTTCAACAAGTGCGAGTTCGTGGAAGACACAAGCCCCATCCTCAAGCGCCAGCAGGAATCGTTTGAGGAAGGCATGGCCCATCTGACGAGCATCATCGAGCAGGCGGCGCGGCGCGGGCAGTTGCCGGCCGACCTCGACATCCCGCTGGCCGTGGCGCATTTTCATGCGACATTCAACGGCATCATGGGCGATTACCTGTTCTACCCGGACGCCTCGAGCCTCGCCACCAAGCGCGAGCGCCTGCTGGACGCCTGCATCGACACCCTCAAATATGCGCCGTCGCTGCGGCTGGAGCCGGCAGCCGCAGCGGCCGCCCGCAGCGGGGCCTCGGCATGAGCGCGCCGGTGTTCGATCAGATGGTCTTTGCCGGCGGCGGCAATCGCTGCTGGTGGCAGGCCGGCTGGTGGGACGTCGTGCAGCCCGAACTGGGCCTGGCGCCGCGCGTGATTGCCGGCATCTCGGCCGGCGCGTCGACGGCGTGCATGCTGCATGCATGGAATTCGGCCGAGCTGATGGATTACTACGGCGAAGCCTTGCGCCAAAACACCCGCAACGCCCATTGGGGCAACCTGCTGCGCGGCGAGCGCGTGTTTCCCCACTACGGCATGTACCGCACGGCGCTGCTGACGGTGTTCGGCGAGGGCCGCTTCGCGCGGCTGGCGCAGGCGCCCGAAATCCGCATCGGCGTGGCGCATATCCCGCGCTGGCTGGGCGCACGCTCAGCGGTGGCGGCGGGGCTGATTGCGTACAACATCGAAAAGCACGTTCGCAAGACGCTGCACCCGACGCTGGGCAAGCGCCTCGGCTTCACGCCGGAAATCGTGCGCGCGCAGGATTGCGCCACCCCGGAAGACTTGGCAGACCTGCTGCTGCAATCCGCTTCCACGCCGCCGTTCACGCCGGTGCTGCGGCGTGCGGGGCGGCCCGTGCTCGACGGCGGCATGGTCGACAACGTGCCCGTGCACGCGCTGGACGCCACGCCGGGCGACGCGCTGGTGCTGGTCACGCGCCTGTATCCGCGGCCGACGTATTTCCGCATGGACGTGCCGGTGGCGGACGGCGTGCAGCGCCGCTTTTATGTACAGCCCTCGCGCAAGGTCCCCATTTCGAGCTGGGATTACACCCGCCCCGGCGCCATGCGCGATGCCTATGCGCTCGGCCGTCATGACGGCGAAACCTTCCTGCGCGAACTTCCACGCGGGTTCGCCACGGCGGTGGCTGCGTAACCACCTCCCCCAAGACAGGCGGCGGGCGCGCCGCTTGCTCCACATGGCGCGCCCGCCGGCGTGCCACCAGGGTCGTCCGGCCGATGCTTCTTCGACGGACACTTCATGCCCGCAAACCCTGCACATGCGTTTGACCTGATCGTGATTGGCGCCGGTTCGGCCGGGCTCGCGGCTGCGCGTCGATCTGCGCAACTGGGCGCGCGCACGCTGCTGATCGATCGGGCGCAAGTGGGCGGCACCTGCGTCAACCGCGGGTGTGTGCCCAAGAAACTGCTCGGCTACGGCGCTGCCTGGTCGCAGGCGGTATCCCAATGCCTGCGCGCCGCAGACGCCACCGATGCCTGGGCCGATGCCATCGCCCGCACGCGCGCCGAAGTTGCCCGCCTGCACGAAACGCATTTCGCGCACTTGGCCGATGCCGGTGTGCAGTGGCTGAGCGGCACCGCATCGCTGCGCGGGCGCGGCATCGTCCGGCTGCAAACCGAGTCCGGCAAAGCTACGCTGCGCGCGCGCCAGATCGTGCTGGCCGCCGGCGCGCGACCCACGCCGCTCCCCGTACCCGGCGCGGAGCTGGCCTGCACTTCCGACGACGTGTTCGGCTGGGACGCGCTGCCCGCCTCGCTCATCATCGCGGGCGGCGGTGTTGTCGCGGTGGAAATGGCGTCCACGCTGGCGCGCTTTGGCGTCCGGGTGACCGTGCTGACGCGCGATGCGCGCGTGCTGCCGGAATTTGATGCCACGGTGGGCGAGGCCGCCGCGCAGTCGCTGGCTGGCTGCGGCGTCGACCTGATCCTGAACGCCGACGTCGTCCGCATCGAACACGATGCCGTAAACGGCGGCGGCATGGCCGTCTACGCGAGCACCGAGGGCAGCGACGCTCTGCGCGTGCTCCGCGCCCAGCGTGTCATGAGCGCCATCGGCCGCGCGCCGAACCTTGCCGGCCTTGGCCTGGACGCGGCGGGCGTCACACTCGATGCGCACGGGCGCATTGCCGTCGACCGCCACTTCCGTACGCGCGCCCGCGGCGTCCACGCAGTCGGCGACGTCTGCGGCGGCAGCCCGCTGCAATTGACGCCCGTGGCCGCGGCGCAGGGCCGCTACGTGGCCGAACGCCTGTTCGGCAAAGGCATCAAGCTGCCTGACATGAACACCGTGCCGATGGCCGTGTTCTGCGATCCGGCCATCGCCAGCGTGGGCCTGACCGAGGCCGACGCCCGCGCGCGCTGGCCTGAATTGGGCAAACGCGGCCCAGACACCGACAAACGCGCGCTCGCCGACCGCATCGACGTGGTCGTCCGCCGCTTTGTCTCGCTGGAACAGCGCTTTGCGGGCACGGGCATGGAGTCGCTGATCAAGCTGGTGTGCAACGCGCGCAGCGGCCGCGTGCTGGGCGCGCACATCGTCGACAACGCTGCCCCGGAGATCATCCAGGCGCTCGCGGTGGCCGTGCGCATGGGCGTGCGGCTCAAGCATCTGCAGTCCACCGTGGGCCTGCACCCCACCGTGGCGGAAGAATTGCTGAGCATGTAAGCGCACTCATTCAATTTTCCTGATCCCGCCCTGCAAATCCATGCACGTTACGGGCGCGGCGTCGGCGCAGAATGACAGGCATATTCTTCAGGAAATTTGACATGCTCCCCGTGCTTTACCTGTCCCATGGGTCGCCCATGCTGGCGGCCGATCCCGGCCCCGTCGGCAAGATGCTGGCGGCGCTCGGGCAAGAGATGGCAGCCCTCAAGCCGCGCGCCATCGTTGTGGTTTCGCCGCACTGGATGACGCGCCGACCCGCCGTCACGGCGCGCGCGCAGCAGGAAGCCTGGCACGACTTCGGCGGCTTCCCGCCGCAGCTCTACGCCCTGGAATACGCCCCGCCGGGCGCGCCGGACTTGGCCGAACGCATCCGCACGCTGATCGACGGCAACATCGTCCCCGGGCTGGAAGAACAGGCCTCCACCGTGCTGGACCCGCGTCAGCCGCTGGACCACGGCGCCTGGGTGCCGCTGATGCTGATGTTTCCGGAGGCGAACATCCCCGTGGTGCAGGTCTCCTTGATGCCGGGCTTGTCGCCGGCGTGCCAGATGGCGATGGGGCGCACGCTCGCGCCGCTGCGCGACGAGGGCGTGCTGATCGTCGGCTCCGGCAGCTTCACGCACAACCTGCGCGCGTTGATGCGCGGCCCGGGCATGGCGCAGCACGGCGTGCCGGTCGAACCGTGGGTAACGGCCTTCCGCGAATGGATGATCGAAACGATGACCGACGGCATCCGCAGCGGCGATTTCACCCGCTTCTGCGATTACCGCGCGCAAGCCCCGAACGCCGCCCACGCCCACCCGACCGACGAACACCTGATGCCGCTGTACGTGGCGCTGGGGGCCGCGATGGGGCAGCCGAGCCAGACCACGCCGGGCGGCGTGCAGGCTCAGCACGTGGTCGATACGGTGACGTACGGATCGCTGGCGATGGACAGCTTCCGCTTTGACGGCGCAGGCGCCAATCAGCCGCAGCTGCGCGCCGCGGCTTGATTGATGGAAACGACGGGTAGAGCGACTGGCGTTATGCGCGGATCAGCGCAGGCGCCAGTGCCGTCGGATTGACCACGCTGTCGACGTTGCCCTGCAGAACATCGAGGATGTTCTGGAACGCGATGCTGAAGTACAGCTCGTAACCTTCGCGCTCGACGTAGCCGATGTGCGGCGTGCAGATGCAGTTCTCCATGCGCAGCAAGGTGTGGCCTTGCAGGATGGGCTCCGTTTCAAACACGTCGATGGCGGCCATGCCGGGGCGCCCGCGGTTGAGCGACGTCACCAGGCCGTTTTCTTCCACCAGCTCGGCGCGGCTCGTGTTGACGAACAGGGCGGTCGGCTTCATGCGCGTGAGATCGGCCACCGTCACGATGCCGCGCGTTTCGTCGTTCAGGCGCAGGTGGACGGACAACACATCGGACTGCTCGAACAGCGCCTCCTTCGAGTCCGCCACGGCAAAGCCATCGGCACGCGCGCGTTCCTGCGATCCCTCGCGGCCCCACACCAGCACATTCATGCCGAAAGCACGGCCGTAGCCGGCCACGAGCTGGCCGATCTTTCCGTAGCCATAGATGCCCAGCGTCTGGCCCTTCAGGACGCGGCCGATGCCAAAGTTGGGCGGCATCGTCGTGGATTTGAGCCCCGATTGCTGCCACGCGCCGTGCTTGAGGCTGGCCACATATTGCGGGATACGGCGCTGTGCGGCCATCACCAGCGCCCAGGTCAGCTCGGCAGGCGCCACGGGCGAGCCCTTGCCCTCCAGCACGACCACACCCTTGTCGGTGCAGGCATCCAGATCGATATGGCCGCCCGAATCGCGCGATACGCGGCCGGTCTGGCTGATGATCTTGAGTTTGGGCAGACGATCGAGCAGCTGACGCGTGACGCGCGTGCGCTCCCGGATCAGCACGATGGCTTCAACGTCCGCCACGCGTGCGGCCAATTGCCCCACGCCTTTGACGGTGTTGTTGAACACTTTGACTTCGTGGTCTTGCAGCAGGCTGAAGCAGTCCAGCTTGCGAACAGCGTCTTGGTAGTCGTCCAGTACGGCAATCTTCATCGACATCTCACTTCGAACAATGGTGCGCAGCAAAAAACAGCGATCCCTCGCGGTGGTATTCTTCCCATCCCTCGTCGCACGACAATCCGTGTCGACGTTCGGAATTGCCCGCCGCGGGCACGCAATTTGCGCAGCCCCGCTGGTGACGAGTCCTTGTTCTAGGGTCTGTTGACCTCGGTCCCGCCACTTTAGCGCACGCGGCCCCCGCTGCCCGGAAAAACCCACATTCCGCCAGCGCTCCGCTTTGTAACTGAATGTGAAATCAGCACGGCTACCGTCCCTCCGCCTGCCTCACCTCTCCCTCTGGAAATCGCTGATCCGGCTTGCTGCTGATGCGCCGTCGATCGCTTTCCACCCCGCCGCTGGGCGCGGCCACCGTGCTGATCCGACACCGATTTCTTTCTCACTTCCATTGGAGTTTTGGTCATGAATCAACCCGTGATGCAGGGCGTGCCCGCATTGAACGTGCCCGATTACGTGAAACACCCACGCCTGATCGCGTGGGTGGGCGAGGTGGCAGCGCTCACCAAGCCGGAGCGCATCGTCTGGTGCGATGGTTCGCAAGAAGAATACGACCGCCTGTGCGCCGAAATGGTGGCCGCCGGCACGATGAAGCAGCTCAATCCGGCCAAGCGCAAGAACTCGTACCTGGCGTTGTCGGACCCGTCGGACGTGGCGCGCGTGGAAGACCGCACCTTCATCTGCTCGCAGAAGAAGGAAGACGCCGGCCCCACCAACAACTGGACGGCCCCGGCCGAGATGCGCCAGACGCTGAACGGCCTGTTTGACGGCAGCATGCGCGGCCGCACGCTGTACGTGGTGCCGTTCTCGATGGGCCCCCTGGGCTCGCCGATCGCACACATCGGCGTGGAGCTGTCGGACAGCCCGTATGTGGCCGTCAACATGCGCATCATGACCCGCATGGGCCGCCCGGTGTACGACGTGCTGGGCAGCGACGGCGATTTCGTGCCGTGCGTGCACACCGTCGGCAAGCCGCTCGCCGCGGGCGAGAAAGACGTGCCGTGGCCGTGCAACCCGACCAAGTACATCGTGCATTTCCCGGAAACGCGTGAAATCTGGTCGTTCGGCTCCGGCTACGGCGGCAACGCGCTGCTGGGCAAGAAATGCTTCGCGCTGCGGATCGCCTCCACCATGGGCCGCGACCAGGGCTGGCTGGCCGAACACATGCTGATCCTGGGCGTGACGTCGCCGGAAGGCAAGACATATCACGTGGCAGCGGCCTTCCCGTCGGCCTGCGGCAAGACCAACTTTGCGATGCTGATTCCGCCCGCAGGCCTGAACGGCTGGAAGGTGACGACCATCGGCGACGACATCGCCTGGATCAAGCCCCGCAAGGACGCCGCCGGCAAGACCCGCCTGTACGCCATCAACCCGGAAGCCGGCTACTTTGGCGTGGCACCGGGCACGAGCGAGAAGACCAACTTCAACGCGATGGCCACGCTCAAAGAGAACGTCATCTTCACCAACGTGGCCCTGACCGACGACGGCGACGTGTGGTGGGAAGGCATGACCGACACGCCGCCGGCGCACCTGATCGACTGGCAAGGCCAGGATTGGACGCCCGAGACCGCCAAGGAAACCGGCCGCAAGGCTGCCCATCCGAACGCGCGTTTCACGGCGCCGGCCGCGCAATGCCCGTCGATCGATCCGGAATGGGACAACCCGGCCGGCGTACCCATTGATGCGTTCATCTTCGGCGGCCGCCGTTCGACCACCGTGCCGCTCGTGACCGAAGCGCGCGACTGGACCGAAGGCGTGTACATGGCAGCCACGATGGGCTCGGAAACCACCGCCGCCGCTGCGGGCCAGCAAGGCGTGGTGCGCCGCGATCCGTTCGCCATGCTGCCGTTCTGCGGCTACAACATGGCCGACTACTTCGCGCACTGGCTCAAGCTCGGCGAGAAGCTGGCCGAAAGCGGCGCGACGCTGCCGAAGATCTTCTGCGTGAACTGGTTCCGCAAGGATGAAAACGGCAAGTTCGTGTGGCCGGGCTTTGGCGAGAACATGCGCGTGCTCAAGTGGATGGTCGATCGCATCGAAGGCCAGGCACAGGGCGAGGAGCACGTCTTCGGTGTGTCGCCGCGCTACGAAGAACTGAGCTGGGATGGCCTGGACTTCACGGCCGAGCAGTTCGCCAAGGTGATCTCGCTGGACGCAGAGGCCTGGAAGCAGGAGCTGGCGCTGCACGACGAGCTGTTCACGAAACTGGCGCACGGCCTGCCGCAGGCGCTGCCCGACGCCAAAACCCGCCTCGAAGAACGCCTGGACAGCTGACACCGGCAGCCGCCTCGGCATCAGGAAGAAGCCCGCCTCGCGCGGGCTTTTTTTTTTTCGCCCGCAGAAGGTTGCCCAAACAGTGAGCAGTAATCCTAAAGTTTTAAATCGCGTGAATTACCCCTGCCAGCAAAACAGATCAATTGATTTTTAGCGAATCAATTTGTTTTGTAAAAAATACCGACGCGCACATGAGAGCAGCCATTATGGCGGCGCGAGCATAATCGTCATGCATTTATGCCGGGTTTGAATCATTGCCCGCATGGTATCGGCCAAGAACGTTGCCTGGCATAGCTTTATGAAGAATGCATGTCAACTGCGGCACCCCAATGCGTGTCGGGTTGAATGAATTTCCAAATTTTAAAATTCCTGCGTGACGAATCCCTACGGGATTCTTATAATCCGGCAAAACGGAATCCTTTCTCTCTGAGCCAGAGGGGGGGTCACGACTAGAGGAAACGGGAAAGGGCGAACAAGCCTTATGCCAACGGAGGTGGGGGATCCCTACTTCCCCGGCGCTCGGGGGGGCGCCGGCTCGGATTGCGCGCAGACAACGCCGCAAACTGTGCAAACGATTGCATGGTTCGGCACGCTGCGGCAGGCGCCGAGGGGTTTGCAGACCTTTCTCAGGACCACCCTGGACACCACCCAGGAGGCTCCGCTGGCGATCGTCGACGGGAACCGCAGCATGACGATCCGCGCAAGGCCGACGGCCAGGCAACAGCGCCCGCAAGAAACGACATGCGAGCACAAGCGCAACTGCCCGCATGGCACTCATAACAACGCGCACCGCAGACAGCAGAGCGCAGCCGCAAGGCTGCTCGCCGGAGTGTGTCGGCTGGTTAGACGGGAGGTATAACAAAGTGGGTATTCAGATCTTGCTGGTCGAACAAGACCAGGCAGAGGGGGAGCGTCTGTCGTTTTCCCTGCGTGATGGTGGACACGATGTTCAACGGGTCAGCCATCCGGGCCAGGCGCAGGCGGCCATCCTGGCCGCCATGCCCGAGCTTCTCCTCATGGAGTGGACGTGGCCCGAACGCGAGTCGATCGACATGCTGCTGGCGTTGCGCGCCAACATGCAGACGCGCGGCCTGCCGGTCATCGTGCTGTCCCGTCATGGCGATGCGCGTGCCAAGATTGCCGCGCTCGACGCCGGGGCCGACGACTACGTCGTCAAGCCGTGCGACACGGGCGAGCTGCATGCCCGCATCCGCGCCGTACTGCGCCGCCGCGCGCCGCATCAGCATGGCGACGACATCCTGCAGGTCAACGGCCTGCGCCTCGATCCGCTGACGCTGGGCGTGACCGCCCAGACCGACACCGGCCCGCGCGCCATTCCGCTCAGCCCGCTGGAATTCCGCCTGCTGCACTTTCTCGTCGCGCATCCGCAACGCGTGCATTCGCGCACGCAACTGCTGGATCGCGTGTGGGGCAACCATGTCTTCGTGGGTGAGCGCACGGTCGATGTGCACGTGCGCAAGCTGCGCGTGGCGCTGGCCGGCACGCCGTGCGATGGCCTGATCCAGACCGTGCGCGGCGGCGGCTATCGCCTCGTCGTCGGCACCAGCGGCGCAACGGCGATGCATGCGGCCGAAGCGATCGGCCTGCAGCTGGAAGCCGCGACCCGTAAGGCCGAACTGCCGTCGTACGGCCACATGCCGACATCGCGTTCGCTGGCCAAGGAACCGGTGCGCCCGGGCGCCTGAGCCCAGGTCGATCCAACGCGCATCGCGCATCCCTGACGACCATCCCATCGCCGCTCATGCCGGGCGGCGATCGAGGCGTCGCGTCATCTCATCCGTTCAAGGTATCGAATATGAAGCTGTGGCACAGCGGTGTACTGCTGGCTGGACTGGCGCTGGGCGCGCACGCGCAGGAAGTCACGCCAGGTTTGTGGGAAAGCACGGCGAGCGTGACGCTGAACGGCAAGCCGTTGCCGCACTTTGACGAGCAAGGCCGCCAAGTACCGAGCCGCCCCGAACGCGGCTGCCTGAGCGCCAACGATGCCGGGGACGTGCGCGCCATGTTCGAGCGTTCCATTCGCCGCGATCAACAAGGCTGCAAGCTCACGCGCTGGAACTACACGCTCGGCACGCTCAAGGTCACGCTGTCGTGCGAAGACCCGCAAGGCGGCAAGGGCGTGCTGGAAGCGAGCGGCCCGCTGACGCCGACGTCGTACAACATCAGCGGCAATGGGCAGTATCAGCATCCGCAGTTCGGACCGATGAAGAGCGGCTTCCACTACCAGGGCCGCTACCTCGGCGCGTGCAAGTCGTAAGCGACGCACCAAAAGACAACGCCGGACTGCACACGCAGCGCCGGCCGTTTTTGTTTGGGGAAGCCCGATCAGCGTTGGCTCTCACGCCAGCGCTTGAGCCAGCCGAGCCCTTCGCTGGTGCCGGCACGGGGCCGATACTCGCAGCCGACCCAGCCGTTGTAGCCAAGCGCATCCAGCAACGCAAAGAGGTGCGGATAGTGCAGCTCGCCTTCGTCCGGTTCGTGGCGATCGGGCACGCCGGCGATCTGCACGTGGCCCACACCATCGACGTACTGCTTGAGCTTGACCGACAGATCGCCCTCCATGATCTGCGCGTGGTACAGGTCGAACTGCACCTTGACGTTGGCCGCGCCGACTTCCTCGCACACCGCATGCGCCTGCGCCTGATGCGTAAGGAAGAAGCCGGGCATGTCGCGCGTGTTGATCGGTTCCAGCACGATGGTGAGACCCGCGCCGGCAGCCTCGCGCGCAGCGTAGGCGACGTTGCTCACGTAGGTGGCGTGATGGCGTGCGCGGTCTGCACCGGCGGGCAGCAGGCCGGCCATGACGTGCAGGCGCGTGTTGCCGAGCATCTGCGCATACTCCAGCGCCGTCGCAATGCCGCGCTTGAATTCCTCTTCGCGACCGGGCAATGAGGCGATGCCGCGCTCGCCGCCTGCCCAATCGCCCGGCGGGGCATTGAACAGCGCTTGCGTGAGCCCAGCGTCGTCAAGACGGGCGCGGATATCGGCCTTGTCGAAGTCGTAAGGAAAGAGAAACTCCACGCCCTCGAAGCCGTCTTTTGCCGCGGCGGCAAAGCGGTCGAGGAACGCGTGCTCCTGGTACATCATGGACAGGTTGGCGGCAAAGCGCGGCATGAAAGACCTCTGAATACGATTGCTTATTTATTGACCAACTTGGGCGGCGTGCGCAACACGGCAATGCAGCCAAGCACGAGCACGCCCGCCAGCGCGTACATGCCGGCGGATGTGCTGCCCGTCATGTCCTTGAGCGCACCGATCATATAGGGGCTCACGAACCCGGCCAAGTTGCCGACCGAGTTGATGGCGGCAATGCCGGCCGCGGCAGCGGTGCCTTGCAGAAATGCCGTCGGCAGCGACCAGAACAGCGGCGCACACGTCAGCACACCGGCGGCAGCCAGTGAGAGGAACACGATCGACAGCGCCACGTTGTGCCCGGCGGTCGCCACCACGGCAAACCCGACTGCGCCCATCAGCGCCGGCACAACAAGGTGCCAGCGACGCTCGCGTCGTGCATCGGCGCTGCGGCCGATCAGCACCATCGTGATCGCCGCACAGACATACGGAATGGCAGAGAGCACGCCCACCATCAGGGTGTCTTTCACGCCGGCGTTTTTCACCAGCGTCGGCATCCAGAACGTCAAGCCGTACTGGCCCATGACGAAGGCGAAGTAGATCAGGCTCATCATCCACACGCGCGGATCGGAGAACACCTTGCCGATGCCGGGGTGCTCGGTCTTGCCTTTGTTATCGGCCGCAATGTTGGCTTCGAGGATCTGCTTTTCGTCTTCCGACAGCCACTTGGCCTTGCGGATGCTGTCATCAAACTTCCAGAGCACCAGCAGCCCAACGAGGACGGCGGGAATGGCTTCGATCACGAACATCCACTGCCAGCCCTGCCAGCCTTCGCCGGCGCCCGCTCCGTGGAACGCACTCATGATCCAGCCCGACAGCGGGTTGCCGAAGATGCCTGAGATGGGAATGGCTGCCATGAACATCGCCACGATGCGTGCGCGGCGGTGCGACGGATACCAGTACGTCAGGTACAGGATGATGCCGGGGTAGAAGCCGGCTTCTGCCAGGCCCAGGAGAAAGCGCATCACATAGAACTGCGTGGGCGTCTGCACGAATGCGAACGCGCCGGAGATCAAGCCCCACGTGATCATGATCCGCGCGATCCAGATGCGCGCGCCGATCTTGTTCATCAGCAGATTGCTCGGCACCTCAAAGAGGAAATAGCCAATGAAGAAGATGCCGGCACCGAGCCCGTACACCGTCTCAGAGAAGTTCAGCGCCTGCGACATCTGCAGCTTCGCAAACCCGACGTTCACGCGGTCGAGGTACGCGACCACGTAGCAGAGCATGATGAGCGGGACGATGCGGCGCGACACGCGCGCATAGACGCTGTCCTCTTTTGAAACGGCGTGCGAAGGCAACGCGCCGTGGTGGCGGTCGAGGTGTTCATGTGGTCTCCGGTGTAGGTTTTATGTCGGCCGGGCAGCGGGCTACCGATTTGCCTCTGATCGCTACCAACGGGCCCCGAACGTCTGGCGCAGTTCGTCGACCTGCGCGTCGGACAGCGGTGCCGGCTTGGGTTCGGTCATCAACCAAAGCCGTGCGGTTTCTTCCAGTTCTTCCAGCGCGTACGCCGCGTTCGACACCGAGCCGTGCCAGACCACGGGCCCCAGCCGGTCGAGCAGCACGGCACGCACATCGCACGCCAACTCAGCAATCTGCGCGGCGACATCCGGATGCCCCGGCCGCTGATAGCGGACAAGCGGCACGTGGCCGACCTTCATCACGTAGTACGGCGTGATGGGCGGCAGCACGTCGGCTTCATGCCAGACGCCCGCCAGCGTGAGCGCCACGAGATGCGTCGAATGCGTGTGCACCACGGCATGCGCGTCGGCATTGCGGTCGTAGATGCCGCGATGCAGGGCGAGCGTTTTCGATGGTTTGTCGCCGCCGACCCACTCGCCTGTCGCCAGCACCTTGGCAATGCGCGCCGGGTCCAGCGTGCCGAGGCAGGCGTCGGTGGGGGTGATGAGCCAGCCGTCAGGCAGGCGCGCGCTGATGTTGCCCGCGGTGCCGACGGTGTAACCACGCGCATACAGGCTCTGGCCGACGCGGGCGATCTCTTCACGCAGCGCGTTTTCGGTGGCGGCGCTCATACCGCAGCCTCCGCGGTGGCCTGGGCGAGCTGCGCAAGCGCCTTCTCGAAGAAATCCACCGTCCCGAAATTGCCGGACTTCAAGGCCAGTGCAACGGGGTCGTTGTCGATCGTGGCCGTCCAGGGCACGCCCGGATCAATCTGCGGGCCGATGCGCAGCGCGCTCACATCCAGCGCCTGCACCACCGCGCCCGAGGTCTCGCCGCCAGCCACCACGAAGCGGCGCACGCCGTCGGCATGCAGCGTGCGCGCGATGCGGCCCAGTGCGTCTTCCACCAACTTGCCGGCGCGCTCCACGCCCAGCGCCTTCTGTACGTGGGCCACTTGCTCCGGCGCGCTGGTGGCGTACACCAACACCGTCTGACCTGCGTGGCGATGCACGAAATCGAGCGCCTCGACCACCACCGGTTTGCCTTCAGCCAACGCCAGCGGATCAACCTGGAACGCAGGGCGCGAGGCACGCCAGTGCGCCACCTGGGCATTCGTCGCGCGCGAGCAGCTGCCCGACAGCACGATCGCCGAATCGGCCACCGCGGGCAGCTGCGCCGCGTTGCCCTGCGCGGTAATCAGCCCTGCGCGGCGATATTGCGCCGGCAGGCCCAGCGCCAGGCCCGAGCCGCCCGTCAGCAACGGCAGCTCGGCAAACGCCTCGCCCAGCACGATGAGGTCGTCGTTCGAAATGGCGTCGGCAATGGCGAGCTTCACGCCGTCGGCGCGCAGTTGCTGGGCCTGGTCGCGCGCAGCCTGCGCACCGCGCATGATGGCGTCGTAACGCAGCAGGCCGACCTTGCCCGCACTCTGGCGCGCGAGCACCGACACGAGGTTCGGATCGCGCATCGGCGTGAGCGGATGGTGCTCCATGCCCGACGCGTTGAGCAGCACGTCACCCACGAACAGATGACCACGGAAGATCGTGCGGCCGTTTTCCGGAAACGCCGGGCAGGCCAATGTGAAATCGGTACCCAGCTCAGCCATCAACGCTTCGGCCACGGGGCCGATGTTGCCGGCATCGGTGGAATCGAAGGTCGAGCAGTATTTGAAAAAGAAGCGCGAGCAGCCTTGCGCGCGCAGCCAGTGCAGTGCATTCAACGACTGCGCCACGGCATCGGCCGCGGCAATCGTGCGCGACTTGAGCGCAACGACGATCGCATCGGCATCCGCCGCGATGGCCTCGCCGCCAGCCTGCGGCACACCAATGGTCTGCACCGTGCGCATGCCGGCGCGCACGAGCATGTTGGCAAGGTCGGTCGCACCGGTGAAGTCGTCGGCGATGCAACCGAGGACTGGGCGGGACGTGGGCGCTGCGCTCATTTCGGTTGGCCCTCCGGCAACGTGATGCCCGGGAAGATCTTGATGACGGCCGAATCGTCTTCCTTCGCATAACCGGCCGTGGATGCCTGCATGAACATCTGATGCGCGGTAGCCGCCAGCGGCAGCGGAAACTTGGTCGCGCGCGCGGTATCGAGCACCAAGCCCAGATCCTTGACGAAGATGTCGACGGCGGACAGCGGCGTGTAATCGCCGGCCAGCACGTGGGCCATGCGGTTTTCGAACATCCAGCTGTTGCCCGCGCTATGCGTGATGACTTCGTACAGCGCATCCGCTGCCACGCCTTCGCGCAGGCCCAGGGCCATGGCTTCGGCGGCGGCGGCGATGTGCACGCCGGCCAGCAGCTGGTTGATGATCTTGACCTTGCTGCCCGCGCCAGCCTTGTCGCCCAGGCGATAGACCTTGCCGGCCATGGCGTCAAGCACATGGCCCGCCGCGGCATACGCCTCGGGCGTGGCCGAGGTCATCATGGTCATCTGGCCCGAGGCAGCCTTGGCAGCGCCGCCGGAGATGGGGCCATCCACATATAGAATGCCAAGTTGCGCGAGGCGCGCCTCAAGCGCAATCGACCAGTTCGGGTCCACCGTTGAGCACATGACGAACGTGCTGCCCGGTCGCATGGCGGCCGCAGCACCATCCTCGCCGAACAGCACGGCCTCGGTCTGCGCAGCGTTGACCACCACCGAAACCACCACGTCCACGCCAGCCGCCACCTCGGCGGGCGTTGCGCAGGCCACGCCGCCTTCCTTGGCGAAATCCGCAGCGGCACCGGGGCGCGCATCGCAGGCATGCACGGTGTAGCCGTGATTGCGCAGGGTCTTGGCAATGCCCAGGCCCATGGCGCCGAGTCCGATCACGCCGACCTTCCGGTCAGCCGTCGATTGCGTCATGAATGGCTCCTGAAATCAGTCTTGCGCCACGTCGCGCCCTTCGGCCAAACGACGTGCGGCATTGAACATGTGGGTCTGCGCGGCATTGCGTGCAGCCAGTGCGTCGCGGTGGCGGATGGCCTCCACCATCGCGCGGTGCTCGTCGCGAACCTGGCGGGCGAAGTCTTCGCGGCGCGCTTCGTTGCTGCGCGTCACGCCAATCGCTTCCTCCAGGTATTGGCTGAAGAAGCCAAGCGCCTGCACGAGGAACGGATTGCCGCTGGCCGCCGCGATGGCGTGGTGAAAACGCAGGTCTTCGGCCACGCCGTCACCGCCGGCGGCCACGGCAGCGTCAATGCCGTCAAGTGCGGCGTCGATCTCGATCATCTCGGCATCGGTGCGACGCTGGGCGGCCAGCGCGGCGCCTTCGGCCTCCAGCGCGCGGCGCAGTTCGATGATGTGCAGCACGGCGTCGATCGACCCGGCCTGCGCCGCGTCGATCCGCAGCGGCTTCAGACCAGCTTGCTGCGTGACGTACACGCCGCTGCCCTGGCGCGCTTCCACCACGCCTTCGTGGCGCAGCCGCGAGATGGCTTCGCGGATCACGGTACGGCTCACACCGAATTCCTGCCCGAGCACGGTTTCGGACGGCATGCGTTCGCCGCGGCGCAGTTCGCCCGCGTCGATCTTGTCCATCAGGGTCTGGGCCACGCGATCGGACAAGGAAGGCGCGGCGTCGAGTCGTTCAAACATGGAGGTGGCCGGGATGTCTTGGCAAGCATAAATTCGTCGTGTCATCATACAAGTTGAGTCGCGGAGCTTCATCCCTGTTTACCCTAGGCATCGATCAGAACGCCCGGCGCGTTACGTCGGGCAACAAGGAGACACCATGAACATCGTCATCACCGGCGGCGCCGGTTTCCTGGGCCAGCGCGTGCTGGCGGCACTGCTCGAACAACCCGGCCTGCCGGGTGCGGACGGCTCGGTGCAGCCCGTTGAGACCTTCATCGTGCTGGACCAGGTGGCCGGTCAGATTGCCGATGCGCGCGTGCGCTACGTGACCGGCGATGCCTCCGACCCCGCCCTGATCGCCAAGGTGATCGACGAAAACGTGGGGGGCGTGTTCCACCTGGCCGCCGTGGTGAGCGGCACCGCCGAGGCTGACTTCGACCTCGGCATGCGCGTGAACCTGGACGGCACGCGCGCATTGCTCGATGCGCTGCGCGCGCAGCACGCCAAGACCGGCCGTGCGCCGCGCGTGCTGTTCGCAAGCTCCGTGGCGGTGTTTGGCGGCCAGTTGCCCGCCGTTGTCACCGACAACACGGCCGCCACACCGCAGGCCTCGTACGGCGTCCAGAAGCTGATGGGCGAGTTCCTGGTGGGTGAGTATTCGCGCAAGGGCTACATCGACGGCCGCGCGGTGCGCATCCCCACGGTGTCGGTGCGCCCGGGCAAACCGAACGGCGCGGCCTCGAGCTTTGCCAGCGGCATCATCCGCGAGCCGTTGTCAGGCGAGGAAGCCATCTGTCCGGTGGAAGCCGAGACTGAGCTGTGGCTCGCCTCGCCGCGCCAGGTGGTGGCCTCGCTGCTGCACGCGTACACGCTGCCGGCGTCGGCATGGGGCCATCGCCGATCACTGAACCTGCCGGGCATTACGGTGCGCGTGGGCGAGATGGTGGAGGCGTTGCGCAAGGTGGCGGGCGATGCGCCGGTTTCGCGTATCCGTTGGGAGCCGGACGCCCGCATCAAGGCCATCGTGCAAAGCTGGCCGGCGCGCTTCGATACCGCCCGCGCCGATGCCATGGGCTTTGGCCGCGACACCTCGTTCGAAGCGATGGTGCGCGATTACGTGGACAGCGCGAAGGGCGTCTAACGACCCTTTCCCAGCTCGACCGCAAACTTCACCAGTTCCGCCTGGCCCTCGATGCCGAGTTTGCGCTTCAGGTTCAGGCGGTGCGATTCCACCGTGCGCACGGACAAGCCCAGCTCGTCGGCGATGCGCTTGTTGGCGTAGCCCTTGGCGATGCCGTCGAGAATGTCACGCTCGCGCGGCGTAAGCGCCTCCACCGGCGTGGGCATGACAGCCTGCTCGGCCATGCGCATCGCCAGCTGCGCGCTGTAGAACGGTCGGCCGGCCAGCACGGCGTCGATGGCCTCGACCAGTTCGCTGGCGGGCGCGTCCTTGAGCACGTAGCCGCGCGCGCCGGCGCGCATCACCTGCCGTACATATTCCAGGTTGTCGTGCATCGACAGCACGAGCACGGCAATCTCGGGAAATTCCTCGGCAAACTTCTCGGTGAGCGCGATGCCGTTCATGCCGCGCATACCGATGTCCATCAGCGCCAGGTCGGGCGACAGCGTGCGCGCGGCCTGCAGGGCGGCTTCAGCGTCGCCGGCTTCGCCCACCACTTCGAAATGCGGCACGGCTTCGAGCCGCACGCGCACGCCATCGCGCACGAGCGGGTGATCGTCGACGAGGAGCAGTTTGACGGGCGCAGGAGTACGCATGTTCATACGAGAGGAGAAGAGGGGGCGGAAGCCAGTTGAGCGATGACGGCATGCGGCAGCACGGCGCTCACCTCGGTGCCGTGCGGGCCCGAGGCGATGGTACAGGTGCCGCCCAGCGCCGCCATGCGCTCGCGCATGTTGCGCAGGCCGATCCCGTGTTGCGGGTCGACCTGCACGGACTCCACATCGAAGCCCGGGCCGTTGTCGCGAATGGACAAACGCACGGCATCGATATCGTTTTCGAGCAGGACGCCGATGCGCGTCGCTTGCGTGGCGTGGCGCTCGATGTTCGAGACGGCCTCCTGCGCAATGCGGAACAGCGCGGTGTTGCACGCGTCCGGCAGTTGCACGGGCGGGCCGACAAGTTCCAGCGCAATCGCAAACCCCGGCTGGGTGTCTTCGTGCGCCTCGCGCGTTTCGCGCACGAGCAACTCCAACGCAGCCGCCAAGCCAAGATCATCCAGCAGCGCAGGGCGCAGGTTGTGCGACACGCGGCGCACCTCGCCCAGCGCTCCGTTCAACCGGTCGAGCGCGCGGCGCAGCATGCTGTCCGCCCGCTCGATCGACGCCGGCGATGCAGGCGCGGCTTCAAGATGGCCATGCGCGGTTTCCAGCAGCAGCTTGGTCGACACCAGCACCTGACTGATGCCGTCGTGCAGTTCACGCGAGACGCGCGCGCGTTCGTCTTCCTGGGACTTCACCACCTGCTGCGCGAGCTGGCGCAGCTTGGCATCGGCCTGGCGGTGGTCGCTCACGTTCAGCGCCAAGCCGCTGCCGGCCACCAGCAGGATGCTGATCGCGGCAATGCCCACCACCCAGGCCAGCGTCTGGTCGATGTTGGCCTGCGCGCGCCGGTCAATCTCACGCAAGGTCTGTTCGATGTCGTCCAGGTACAGGCCGGTGCCGACCATCCAGCCCCACTGCGGAATGGGCTCGACGTAACCGAGCTTGGGCACGCTCTGGTGCGTGGATGGCTTGTCCCACATGTAGCGCACGAAACCACCCCCAGCCTGCGCGGCGGAGACGAGCTTCTGGATGGTCGGCTGGCCCCCGGCGTCCGTCAGGTCCCATAGATCGCGGCCGACAAGTTCGGGCTGGCGCGGGTGCATCAGGTTGCGGCCGCGCAGGTCATAGAGAAAGAAATAGCCGTCGGTGCCGAAGTCGAGACGGGCGAGAGTGCGCATGGCCTCGTCGCGTGTGGCTTCGTCCCGGGCCGGGTCGCCGCCATGGCCGGCTGCCAGCAGCGGCGCGATGGCGCTCTGCGCAAGCTTGACGTAAGACCGCAGCTCGGTCTCCTTGGCCTGCAGATACGCGTACTCCACCAACTGCCGCTCGTGCCGCGCCAGCGCGATCGACTGATGGCGCACGGTCAGCATGATCGCCAGCATGGCGATGGTCAGCGGTGCGACGGCGAGCAGCAGGATCTTCTGGCGGAGCTTCATGGCAAAACGCGGCGGGCATTGCGGCATCGCAAGCGGGCGCCGCGGTCTCGGTCGGGTGTGGCGCCTGCGTAGAACTACGGACGTGCGCTGCGTAGTCCTCCGCTTGTGGTGCGGGGTGCGGCTGGCAAATACTACACGCCCCTGTCACGGGGCAGGACTCACCGCAGGGATGAACCCACATCCCGCATTCAACAGATTACTTCGACCAAGGTTCGAGGAGACCGACATGAGCTTCGTCAGGCAACACCTGATCTGGCTGGTCGTCGCCATTCTTGGCGCGTCTGCCTTTGCCACCGTTGCGCTTGCGCGCGGCGAGGCTGTCAGCGCGCTATGGGTGGTGGTGGCCGCCGTATGCATCTACCTGATCGCGTATCGCTACTACAGCCGTTTCATCGCCGACAAGGTGCTCGGCCTGGACGGCACCCGTAAAACGCCCGCCTGGCGTTACAACGACGGGCTCGACTACGTTCCCACCAACAAGCATGTGCTGTTCGGCCACCACTTTGCGGCCATTGCCGGCGCTGGCCCGCTGGTGGGCCCCGTGCTGGCCGCGCAGATGGGCTACCTGCCGGGCATGCTGTGGATCCTGGCCGGCGTCGTGTTTGCCGGTGCGGTGCAGGATTTCATCGTGCTGTTCATCTCCAGCCGCCGCGACGGCCGCTCGCTGGGCGACCTCGTGAAGAGCGAGATGGGCACGGTGCCTGGCGTGATCGCGCTGTTTGGCGCGTTCCTCATCATGATCATCATCCTGGCCGTGCTGGCGCTGATCGTGGTGAAGGCGCTGGTCGGCTCGCCGTGGGGCACCTTCACGGTGGCCGCGACGATTCCCATCGCGCTGTTCATGGGCGTGTACGTACGCTACATCCGCCCGGGCCGTATCGGCGAGATCTCCATCATCGGCTTCGTGCTGCTGATGCTGGCCATCATCGGTGGCCAGGCGGTGCACGAAAATGCTGCCCTCGCGCCGCTGTTCACGTTCGACGGCAAGGCCCTCACGTGGATGCTGATCGGCTACGGCTTTGTCGCCTCGGTGCTGCCGGTGTGGCTGCTGCTGGCCCCGCGTGATTACCTGTCGACGTTCCTGAAGATCGGCACGATCCTCGCCCTGGCGATCGGCATCCTGATCGTCGCGCCCAAGATGCAGATGCCTTCGCTGACGCAGTTTGCCGGCGGCGGCGGCCCGGTGTGGTCGGGCAACCTGTTCCCGTTCCTGTTCATCACCATTGCGTGCGGCGCGGTATCGGGCTTCCACTCGCTCATCTCGTCGGGCACCACGCCCAAGTTGCTGGAGAACGAAACGCAGGCCCGCTTCATCGGCTACGGCGCGATGCTGATGGAATCGTTCGTCGCCATCATGGCGCTGGTGGCCGCTTCGGTCATCGATCCGGGCGTGTACTTCGCGATGAACAGCCCGGCAGCACTCGTGGGCGCGACGCCGGATACGGTGGCGCACACGCTGTCCACCTGGGGCTTCGTCATCACCCCTGACGTGCTGATCCAGACGGCCAAGGACGTCGGCGAGAACACCATCCTTGCCCGTGCAGGCGGCGCCCCGACGCTCGCCGTCGGCATGGCGCACATCCTCCACCAAGTGGTGGGCGGCCAGGCCATGATGGCCTTCTGGTACCACTTTGCGATCCTGTTCGAGGCGCTGTTCATCCTCACGGCCGTCGATGCAGGCACGCGCGCCGGGCGCTTCATGCTGCAGGATCTGCTGGGCACGTTTGTGCCGGCACTCAAGCGCACGGATTCGCTCGTCGCCAACCTCATCGCCACGGCCGCGACCGTCGCGCTGTGGGGCTACTTCCTGTACCAGGGCGTGGTCGATCCGCTGGGCGGCATCAATACGCTGTGGCCGCTCTTTGGCATCTCCAACCAGATGCTCGCCGCGATTGCGCTGACGCTGGGCACCTGCGTGCTGGTCAAGATGAAGCGCGACCGCTACGTGTGGGTGACGCTGCTGCCGACCGCCTGGCTGCTGATCTGCACGCTCACCGCCGGCTGGCAGAAGCTGTTCGATCCGGACCCGAAGATCGGCTTCCTGGCGCATGCCAACAAGTACGCCGGCGCGATCGCCGAAGGCAAGCTGCTGGCCCCGGCCAAGTCGATGGCGCAGATGCAGCAGGTGGTGCTGAACGACCGCATCGACGCGTTCCTGTGCGGCCTGTTCATTCTCGTGGTGGTCAGCATCGCGTGGTATGGCCTGCGCACGGTGCTCAAGGCACGCGCCGCGAGCCGCCCGACCGCCAACGAAACGCCGTACGAAGCGCTGGGCGCATGAGCACGGGCATGCGCGAAGAACTCGAAAACTTCGGCCGCTACCTGGGCCAGACGCTGCGTCTGATGGTCGGCGTGCCGGACTACGACACCTACGTGCGGCACATGCAGGAGACGCACCCCGACCAGGCCGTCATGACGTACGAAGACTTCTTCCGCGAACGCCAGGACGCGCGCTACGCCGGCCGCGTCGGCCGGTGCTGTTGACGATCGGTTGAACGCGCTCCAAAACAAGAACCGCCGGTGCATGCTGCCATGCCCGGCGGTTTTTCTTGCGTGTCCTACATGGACTGACGTGCCGCTGTGGGCGGATCGCCATGCTTGGCGCGATACGTTTGCTCCACCAGTGCCCGCAGCTTGCCCAGTGCGCCGACGTCGCCTTGGGCAGCCGCCCTGCCGTACCACTTCTTGGCCTGCTCGATATCCTGCGCCACCACGCCGGGCTCACCGCGCTCGTAATAGCTGCCGACGATGTACTGCGATGGCGCGTCGCCGCCCTCGGCCGCCTTCTTGTACCAAGTGAACGCACGCCCGTAGTCGCGCGGCACACCGCGTCCGGTGAAGTAGTCGGTGGCGAGCGCGCGCTGCGCCTCGACATGCCCGCCGACGGCGGCACGTTCGTACCACTTGTTGGCTTCTTCCAGGGAGCGCGGAACCAGCTCGCCGCGTTCGAACAATTCCCCGTAGGCAAACTGCGCGTGGGTCATCTGGTTATCGGCGGCACGACGCAGCCATTTGACCGCTTCGTCGGGCCGCGCGACGGTGCCTTCGCCGCGCATCAGCATCATCGCGTAGTTGAATTGTGCGAGCCGGTTGCCGCGCTGCGCGGCCTCGGCAAATTCGTCGAAGGCGTGGCCGAAATCGTTCTTTTCGTAGTGCGCGATGGCAATCTGGGTGAGGGCGTCGGCGTCGCCCCGCACATCCTGCGGAGAGGGTGCGGCCAGTGCAAAAGGCGCCGCCATCCCGATCGCAACCACCAACGCCGCCTGCAGGATGCGCCAACTTCTACGCCGGATCTCTCTGCTCATCGCACGCTCCTCATCGGAAGATGATCGAGTGTAGCGCGCCGCTGTGGTCCGCGTCGGTGCGCACAAATCAGCACACCGCTAAACGGTCGATGCCCGGGCAATCAGCCCGCGCGCACCCGGTACACCGCCACGCTGCCGCGCCAGTTGGCGCCCCAGCGCACCACGCTGCCTTCGTGCAGTACAACGCGATCGAGAATGACCAGCCCCACCTTGGGTGCCAGCGCTTCAAAGTCGCGGATGGTCAGCACGCGCACGTTGGGCGTGTTGTACCACTCGTAGGGCAGCGACTTGGACACCGGCATCCGCCCCCGGAAGATCGACAGCCGATGCGGCCAGTAACCGAAGTTCGGGAACGACACGATGCACTCGCGGCCCACGCGCAGCATCTCGCGCAGCACCTGCGCCGTGTTGTGGATGGTCTGCAGCGTCTGCGAAAGGATGACCGTATCGAAACTCTTGTCCTCGAACAGCGCCAGCCCGCCCTCCATGTTCTGCTGGATCACGTGCACGCCCTTTTTAGTGGAGGCCAGCACGCCCGCATCGTCGATCTCGATGCCGTAGGCCAGCACGTCGAGCTCGTCCTGCAACACGCGCAGCAGGCTGCCGTCGCCGCAGCCGAGGTCGAGCACGGTGGAGCGCGGCTCGATCCAGCGGGCGATGGCACGGAAGTCCGCGCGATCGGCCAGGATGTTCGGTACCGCGGACGGCGCAGCGGGGTTCAGCGTTTGCGTTGTCATGCGCCGATCTCCTGGGCGATGCGTTCGTAATAGGCGCGCACCAGCGCGTGGTAGCGCGCGTCTTCCAGCAGGAAAGCGTCGTGGCCGTGGGGCGCGTCGATCTCGCCGTAGGTGACGGGATGCTTGTTGTCGAGCAGCGCCTTGACCAGCTCGCGGCTGCGCGCCGGGGCGAATCGCCAGTCGGTCATGAAGCTGACGACGAGGTAGCTCGCCTTGGTATGCGCGACGGCCTTGGTCAGGCTGCCGCCGTAGGCCAGTGCGGGGTCGAAGTAATCGAGCGCGCGCGTGATGAGCAGATACGTGTTCGCATCGAAATACTCGGCAAACTTGTCGCCCTGGTAGCGCAGGTAGCTCTCGACCTGGAACTCGACGTCGAACGAGAAACGGATGTCTTCCGCCTTCAGCTCGCGACCGAATTTCGCGGCCATGTCTTCGTCCGACAGATACGTGATGTGGCCGATCATCCGGGCCACGCGCAGGCCGCGCTTGGGCTTGACGTTGTGCGCGTAATAATCGCCGCCGTGGAAATCGGGGTCAGACAAGATCGCGCTGCGCGCCACTTCGTTGAAGGCGATGTTCTGCGCCGACAGCTTGGGCGTAGAGGCCACCACCACGCAGTGCCGCAGCCGATCGGGATACATCAGGCTCCAGGCCAGCGCCTGCATGCCGCCGAGGCTGCCGCCCATCACCGCCGCAAACTGCTGGATGCCGAAACGATCCGCCACGCGCGCTTGGGCGTTTACCCAGTCTTCCACCGTCACCACGGGGAAGCGCGCGCCATAAGGCAGGCCGGTTTCCGGATGCGGGCTCATGGGGCCGGTCGAGCCGAAACACGACCCCAGGTTGTTCACCCCGATGACGAAGAAGCGGTTGGTGTCGACCGGCTTGCCCGGGCCGACCATGTTGTCCCACCAGCCGACTTCGCCCTCGGCGTGCACGCCGGCCACGTGGTGCGAGGCGTTGAGCGCGTGGCAGACCAGCACGGCGTTGGAACGGTCGGCATTGAGCGTGCCGTAGGTTTCGACCATCAGGTCGTAGCCGCTGATCTGCGAGCCGTTGCGCAGTTGCAGCGGCTCGGCAAAGTGCACGCGCTCGGGCACGACCAGGCCGATGGCGTTGGCCGGTTTGCCCTGATGTGCCTTCGGAGTGGAGGGATCGGCCTGCGCCGCATCGGCTGCGGTGACCGCGGGGTCAGCCTGGATGTCTGTCATGGCACCAAAGAAAAAACCCGACCGGCAACGCTGTTCACGCAACCAATCGGGTTCTCATGTGGCGCACGTGGGGCGCTTGCTTTCACCACCCCCGCTCTGACCGAACCTCTTTAGCCGCATTTGTAATGAGAGCCCAGAGCCACATGCGTGTATGTCTGGACTCCCGCGCGCCCGCAAGCCAGTCGTCAAATCGGCGCGCCAGAGAAGGGTGATTATAGAGCAAGCGGCGGCGGACGCATCACCGCAGCGTGATGCGTCCGATCCCGACCATCCGCAGGCTCAAAGGCCGGCCATGTTGATGTACTTGATCTCCAGGTACTCGTCGATGCCGTATTTCGAGCCTTCGCGGCCCAGCCCCGATTGCTTGACGCCGCCAAACGGCGCCTCCGCCGTCGAGATCAGCCCCGTATTGACGCCGACCATGCCCGATTCCAACGCATCCGAAACACGCCAGGCACGGCCCAGATCGCGCGTGTAGAAATACGCAGCAAGACCGAACTCGGTGTCGTTTGCGGCCGCCACGGCTTCGTCTTCCGTGTCGAAAGGAATGAGCGCAGCCAGCGGGCCGAACGTTTCTTCATGCGCGACCAGCATGTCGGCCTTGGCGTCCACGACGACGGTCGGCTCAAAAAACGCGCCGCCCTGTGCGGACAACGCGTGCGGCTTGCCACCGACCAGCACGCGGGCGCCTTGGCGTACGGCGTCGTCCAGATGCTGTTGCACCTTCTCCATCGCGCGCATGTGGATCAGCGGGCCCTGCTGCACGCCGGGCTCCGTGCCGTTGCCCACGCGCAGCGCGCGCACCGCGTCAGCCAGCTTGGCAGCGAACGTGTCGTAGATGCCGCGCTGCACGTAGAAGCGGTTCGCGCACACGCAGGTCTGGCCCGCGTTGCGGTACTTGGCGATCATCGCGCCTTCCACGGCCGCATCGACGTCGGCATCGTCAAACACGATGAACGGCGCGTTACCGCCCAACTCGAGCGAGAGCTTCTTAATGTCGTCCGCGCACTGGCGCATCAGCAAACGACCCACGGCCGTCGAGCCCGTGAAGCTGAGCTTGCGCACGACAGGGTTGGACGTCAGCTCGCCGCCAATCGCCTGCGAATCGCCGGTGACGATCGACAGCAAGCCTGCCGGCACGCCGGCGCGCGCCGCCAACTCGGCAAACGCGAGCGCAGAGTAGGGCGTTTCCAGCGCCGGCTTGACCACCATCGAGCAGCCCGCCGCCAGCGCGGGGCCGACCTTGCGCGTCATCATCGCGATGGGGAAATTCCACGGCGTGATGGCCGCGCTCACGCCGATCGGCTCCTTCTGCACGACGATGCGGCGATCGCCCTGCGGCGACGGAATGGTGTCGCCGTAAATGCGGCGTGCCTCTTCCGCAAACCATTCGATGAACGACGCGGCGTAAGCGATTTCACCGGCGGCTTCGGGCAGCGGCTTGCCTTGTTCGGCGGTGAGGATGGCTGCGAGATCCTGCTGGTGCTCCATCATCAGATCGGCCAGCTTGCGCAGGATCCTGGCGCGATCGCGTGCGCTCACCTTGCGCCAGGCGCGTTGCGCGACCTGGGCGGCATCGATGGCGCGGCGCGTTTCGGCAGCGCCCATGCCGGGCACGGTGCCGATCTTGCGGCCGGTGGCCGGATCGGTCACGTCGCGCGTGGCGCCGTCGTCGGCATCGGCCCAGGTGCCGGCGAGGAACGCCTGCGTGCGCCACAGGCCGGGGTCTTTCAGTGCGATCGGCGGCGTAACCGGCGCGCTCGGCAAATCGGTGCGGGTCATGGTGTCAGCCCTCCAGTGCGCGTTGCAGGATGGCAAGGCCCTCTTCGAATACCGCGTCTTCAATCGTGAGCGGGAACAGGAAGCGGATCACGTTGCCGTACACGCCGCACGACAGCAGGAGCAGGCCGGCTTCGAGCGCCCGTTGCTGCACGAGCTTGGTGAAATCGGCGTCGGGCTTGCCGCCCGGCGTGTTGAATTCGACAGCAACCATCGCGCCCACGCCACGCACTTCTGCAATGCGTGGCTGCTTGGCCTTGGCAGCGTTCAGTGCATCGACCAGACGTGCGCCCAGCGCGGCGGAGCGCTCGCAGAGGTTCTCGTCGGCAATGATGTCGAGCACGGCATGTGCAGAGGCCACGGCCAGCGGGTTGCCGGCGTAGGTGCCGCCGAGCCCGCCCGGAGCCGGTGCGTCCATGATCTCTGCGCGGCCCGTGACAGCGGACAGCGGCAGGCCGCCGGCCAGGCCCTTGGCCATTGTCGTGATGTCCGGCAGCACGCCGGTGTGCTCCATGGCAAACAGCTTGCCGGTGCGGGCAAAGCCGGTTTGCACTTCGTCGGCGATCATCACGATGCCGTGCTCGTCGCACAGTGCGCGGATGGCGCGCACAAAGTCGGCAGGCATCTGGTAGAAGCCGCCTTCGCCCTGCACCGGCTCGAAAATGATGGCCGCCACCTGGCGCGGATCGATATCGGCCTTGAACAGACGCTGGATGGCATCCAGCGCATCCTGCGTGCTCACACCATGCAGCGCGACCGGCGCGGGCACGTGGTAGATGCTGCCGGGGAACGGTCCGAAGCCTGTCTTGTACGGCACGACTTTGCCCGTCAGCGACATGCCCATGAACGTACGGCCGTGGAACGCGCCCGTGAGCGCTATCACACCCGGGCGGCCCGTGTGCGCCCGTGCGATCTTGATGGCGTTTTCGACAGCCTCGGCGCCGGTGGTGAAGAACGCGGTTTTCTTGGCGTGCGTGCCGGGCGTGATCGTGTTCAGGCGCTCGGCCAATTCGACGTACGAGCCGTACGGCACGATCTGGAAAGCGGTATGCGTGAAGTGATCCAGCTGCTCGCGCACGGCCTGCACCAGCCGCGGGTGGCGGTGGCCCGTGTTGACCACGGCAATGCCGGCCGCGAAGTCGATGTAGCGGCGGCCTTCGACGTCCCAGAACAGCGCGTTCTCGGCACGCTCGGCGTAGCGGTCGGTCATCACACCGACACCGCGCGGCGTAGCGGCGAGGCGGCGGGCATTCCATTGGGCGTTCTGTTGCGGGTCTCGGGCGTTCATGGCGGTCGTGTGCGTTGGGTCAAGAAAGTCGGATGCGAGCCAGTGTGGCGCCATTGGCTCTGTACAATAAGACCCAATCAGGTTTTTCTTTTGGAACCACTTTGGCTCCATCACCCGCCATGGCCGACCACTCACCTACGCACCGCGCCAGCATGCTGGTCGACTACCTGCAGCGCCGCTTCGACCGTGCCGGGCCGGGCGGCGAGCCCGACCACCGCCGTCTGTATCGCGTGCTGCAAGAGGGCATCCTGCGCGACGAACTGCAGCCGGGCACCCGCCTGCCGTCGTCGCGGCAGCTGGCGACCGAGCTGGGCATCGCGCGCAAC
>NZ_VOSS01000020.1 GCF_007997035.1 Ralstonia sp. TCR112
CAGCGGCAACGCTGCCCCGCGCGAGCCGCGTGCTCCGCGTGAGCCTCGCGAACCGCGTCGCGAGTCGAGCGGCAACGGCCAGGGGCAGGGGCAGAATCAAGGCCAAGGCCAGGGTCGTAATGGTGGCGGCAGCCGCCAGCGCCAGGCGCAAGGCCAACGCGACGGTCAAGCTGCGCCCAAACCGCGCAACGGCCAATCGCAAGCGCGCGGCCAGCGACAGGGCAACGGTCAAGGCCAGGGCCAAGGCAATGGCAATGGACAAGGCGGGCAGGGCGGTCAACAACGCCGTGCATCGAACACGCAAGCCGCGCAGCCGGCCCACAAGGGACAGCCGGCCAAGCAGCCGTTCAATGGTTTGTTCGCCAAGGCGGCTGCGTTGCTCGGCGGTCGTAAAGCCTGACGTTCATGCACGACGACGGCCAACCCGCATCAGCTGACGCGCCCTACGACGGCCTGACGCCAGACAGCATCCTCGATGCGCTGGCGGAGGTCGGGCTGATGCCGGACGGCCGCATGTTCGCGCTCAACAGCTACGAAAACCGCGTGTACCAGGTCGGCGTGGAAGACAGCGCGCCGGTGGTGGTCAAGTTCTACCGCCCGGGCCGCTGGACCGACACGCAGATCGTCGAAGAGCACACCTTTACGGCCGAGCTGGCAGCGGCGGAAGTCCCCGTGATCGCGCCGCTGGAAATCGATGGCCGCACGCTGCACGCGTTCGAACGCTGGCACTTCGCGGTCTTCCCGCGCTGCGCGGGCCGCGTGCCCGCCATCGACCAGGACGACACGCTCGAATGGATGGGCCGCTTCCTTGGCCGCATCCATGCCATCGGCGCGCAGCGGCCGTTCATGGCCCGTCCGGCGCTCGACATCGACACCTTCGGCGTGCAATCGCGCGACTGGCTGCTCGAACACGATTTCATTCCGCCCGATTTGTTGCCGGCGTGGCGCAGCGTGGCCGACGCCGCACTCGACGGCGTGCGCCGCTGCTACGACCGCGCGGGCGACGTTTCGCTGCTGCGCCTGCACGGCGATTGCCACGCCTCGAACGTGCTGTGGATTGAAGAGGCCGACGCCAAGCAGGGTGATCCGCTGCGCAGCGCCGGCCCGCATTTCGTCGATTTTGACGACAGCCGTACCGGCCCCGCTGTGCAGGACCTGTGGATGCTGCTCTCGGGGGATCGCGCATCAATGCAATCGCAGCTCGCCAGCCTGCTGGCCGGCTATGAGGACTTCTGCGAATTCGACACGCGCGAGCTGTATCTGGTGGAAGCGCTGCGCACGCTGCGCTTGCTGCACTACAGCGCGTGGTTGGCGCGCCGGTGGAATGATCCGGCGTTTCCTGCCGCGTTTCCGTGGTTCAACACGCAACGCTACTGGCAGGACCGGGTGTTGGAATTGCGCGAGCAGATCGCGCTGTTGGACGAACCGCCGCTCTGGTGACACCGAGCGGCGGTTTTTCTTTGAGGCTAGGGCTTAGGCGAACTTGCCGGCCTGGAAGTCACGCACGGCCTGGAAGATTTCTTCCTGCGTGTTCATCACGAACGGGCCGTATTGCGCGATCGACTCGTTCAGCGGCTTGCCGGCCACCAGCAGCACGCGCGCCTCGGCATCGCCTGCACGGATGACCACACCGTCGCTGCCCTCCGTGTTGGCGAGGATGGCCATCTGCTTGTCTTCCACGCGCTGCAGCCCGGCGTTGCCGGCTGCTTCGGCGTCGCCCACCAGCGCACTGCCACGGAACACATAGACGAACGCGTTGTGTCCGGCCGGCAGCGCCTGCGCAAACGACGCGCCCGCCGGCAGCGTGATGTCGAGGTACAGCGGCTGTGTCGCTTCGCGCGTCATCGCGCCTTGCACACCGTGCGATTCACCGGCGATCACGCGCACGGCCACGCCGTCTTCCGTCGTGAACTCGGGGATCTCGTTCGACGGAATGTCGCGGTACCACGGCGTCGTCATCTTGTCGCGGGCAGGCAGGTTCAGCCACAGCTGGAAGCCTTCCATCACACCGTCTTCCTGTTCCGGCATTTCCGAGTGCACGACGCCGCTACCGGCCGTCATCCATTGCACGCCGCCGTGTTGCAGCAAGCCTTCGTGGCCGGCGCTGTCGCGGTGGCGCATGCGGCCCGCGATCATGTACGTCACCGTTTCAAAGCCGCGGTGCGGATGGTCGGGAAAACCGGCCAGATAGTCGTTCGGGTCGTCACTGCGGAAAGCGTCCAGCATCAGGAACGGATCGAGCCGGCGTTGCAGATTGTTCGTCAGCACGCGAGTGAGCTTCACGCCCGCGCCGTCCGAGGTGGGACGGCCGGTGATGATGCGTTCCACGCGGCGGCCACGTTGCACGAGCTGCACTTGCGGTTGCACGAGGGTTTCCATGTTGTTCTCCTGAAATTCGGCATTTGTCATACGCCGAATGTAGGGTAGTTGCCTCGTTTGCACTAGTCGGTTATTGTGGGAAAAAATGTTGCTTCAGGCGAGACAATAACAATAACGGCCGGCGCGCATCACGATAAGAGGAGGAAACCATGGATCTGAATCAATTGGCGCTGTTCGTGCGCGTGGTCGAAGCGGGGAGCTTCACGGCAGCGGCAACGCGGCTCGATTTGCCGAAATCGTCCGTCAGCCGCGGCATTGCCGCACTTGAGCAGGATTTGAACGTGCGACTGTTACAGCGCACCACGCGCACGCTCCATCTGACGGACGCGGGCCAGAGCCTGTATCAGGTGGCGTCACACGCACTGGAAGACATTGAACGCGCCACGACCTGTGCTGGGGAACTCCAGGACCTGCCGCGCGGCAAGGTCCGGATCACGTCTTCGGAAGACGTCGGCCGTCTGTTGGTAGCCCCGGTGGCGGCGCGCTTCATGCAGCAGTATCCGGAGATCGATCTGGACGTCGTGCTGACGCCGCGCAATGTCGATCTCGTGCAGGAAGGGTTTGACCTTGCTGTCCGCGTGGGGCGCTTGGCCGACAGTTCGCTGGTGGCGCGGTCGCTTGGCGTGTTGCGCATCGGCCTGTTTGCCTCGCCCGATTACCTGCAGCGCCGCGGTGCGCCCGACACAGTGCAAGCGCTGGCCGACCATTGCTGCCTCGATTTTCGCGGTACCGGCCGCGGCGAAACGCAATGGCGCCTCGTCGGCCCCGATGGCCTGAAAACCGTGGCCGTGCGCGCCCGCCTGAATGCCGACAGCCTGATCTACCTGGAAACGTTGATCGCGTCGGGCGCCGGGATCGGTCCGCTGCCGCTGTACGCGAGTGCCGTGGCGCGCGCCAACGCGCCGCTACCGCGCTTGGTGCGCGTGCTGCCCGACTATGCGACCAGCGGAGAACCGATCAACCTCGTCACACCGTCCGCTCGGTTCGTTCCCAAACGCGTCCGCCTGCTGATCGATATGCTGACCGAGTCGATTCGGCGAGAACTCGAAAACGCCGATCCCACCTGAGTATCGCCACCCGGAACGCGGGCGCGTCAAATGTTGTCACGAGTGCTCCGGTCACGCATATCCCACGGCATCATGCGCTTCGCATGTGCGGACCAGTACGTCGACCCTCCTTGACGTCATCCCCCGTAAGCGTCCCAGTGTTTCCCCCCGGTGCACTGCGATGTGTCCGGCACATGCGACCCTTGGGTGTTTCCGATCCCGTCACGTTGTGGGAAGCACCGCCGCCCGGACCTCGTTGTCCGGGCTTTTTTTTGTCCGGATTCCGTGGATATGGCGTCGGGCGGTTCAAGGGTCTTCACAAATTAGGACTCTTCTCATGGTTCGTAGCAAACCCCGCCATGAAAATTGCCGGCACGTAACACATGCAACGGATCGCCGATGGGTTGGGCGCTATCAACGCCAGCTCCAGCCTCCTGGCACGCATGTGCACAATTTCCATGGAGCCCGACATGCGTATCGCCTTGCTCGAAGACGACCCCTTCCAAAGCGAAGTCATCGTCCAGATACTGTCCCAATCGGGGCACGACGTGATGACGTACAACGATGGCGCAACGTTGCTGCGCATGCTCGGCCGTGCCTCGTACGACATGCTGATTCTCGACTGGCACACGCCCGGGATGCTGGGTATCGACGTGCTGAGCGTGGTGCGCAGCCGCCACCGGGAAGTGCTGCCGATCCTGTTCGTCACGGCTGAAGAAGGCGAGAAGAGCCTGGTGCGCGCACTCACGCAAGGCGCCGATGACTACATCGCCAAACCGTTCCGCATCGCTGAACTGCGTGCGCGTGTCGATGCGCTGCTGCGTCGTTCCTATCCGATTCCATATGGCCGCCTGCCGTTCGCGGTGGGGCCGTACCATTTCAGCCCGCAGCGACAGCAGGTCACGTTGCACGGCGAGCGGGTGACGCTGACAGCGATCGAATTCCAACTGGCATTGCTGCTGTTCTCGAACGTGGGCCGCACTCTTTCGCGCGACCACATCTTTGGGCAGGTGTGGGGCCGAAATTCCTCGGAGTACACGCGCACGATCGATAGCCACGTCTCCCGCATCCGCATGAAGCTGAATATCGAACCCGAGAACGAGGTGCGACTGGTTGCGGTGTACAAACACGGTTACCGGGTGGATCACTTGAAGCCGGCCGACGACATCAATGCGCTGTCCGACATGGACGTCGCATCGTACGGGGCCTGACCGGAAGCGGATTGATCTGCGCGGGAGGGGCGTCACGGCAGGAATGCGGGGCGCCCTTTTTTTCGTTCATCGGCTGGTATGCTCGGCACCTCTCATTCTTTGGACGAGGCCGGTGTGCCGCTTGTGAATCTCAATGCAGAGGCCGAAGCGCTGCCGCGCGCATGGTCGTCTCGCGTGCTGGAGCGTTTTGGCGGTGCCAACTTCAAGGTGCTGCGCATGGATGGCACGACGTATCCCGACGAAGTGCACGACTATGCCGAAGGCCTGCTGGTGATCGATGGCGAGTTGCGCCTGCGCATCCACGACCAAGCGGTGACGGTCTCGCGCGGTGAGCTGTACGTGGTGCCTGCCGGCGTGCCGCACAGCGTGGACGCCGGCAGCGCCGGCACGCTGGTCATTCTGGACGTGTAAGCGGGGCGTCGTCTGCCTCCGCAAGCTGCTTGATTCGCTGCAGCATCATCCGGCGGATCAGCCCGCTCGGAATGCGGATCAGCAACCAGTAAGGCGTGAAGCGGCGGCGCGCCTTGGTGCTGCAGCAATGCACGCACGTGCGCGTGGTCAGCAGCGTGCCGGCGCCCTCGGGCTGAGCGGCGAACGTCATGACAAGCTTGGCGACATCGGGGTCGGAGAACGCGCGAAATGCACTGGCTTCCACGCGAATGAGCCCGCCGGCGGCCTCCCAGAAACGGCCCACCAAGCCTACGGCAAATTCCTGATTTCCATCGCGGCCGAGAACCGTGAAATCGTGCAGGCCGAATCCGGCATCGATCCGTCGCGCACTGGGCCTGCCCAGCGCGGCGGCGATGCGCGCCGGGATGGCGCGCAGATGCAGGAATAGCCTGGCCACCGGGAAATCGGTGACATCGAGTTGCGAGACCATGTCGAGCACGCGTGCCGGGCATGCGTTGACGCGTATATGGTGCTGCTCGCTGAATTGATGCTCGGGAAGGAAGGTCTGCAACAGGCTCATGGCGATGGATGGCGTCGTGTCATGCCAGGGGCTTTTCGCTCCCAGCCGTGGAAGCCGCGGCCGGAGCGAATGCGGCATCACGTGCGGGCGGTTCTGCCAGGCTGCGTTTCATCAGCCATGCGACACCGGGCACGCGCAAGCCGGTGGCAAACACCACGTCTCGGATCCAACCGCCGTATTGCGCCTGGAAGCATGGCGTCAGCGCGCGGCTTAGCGTCTGGTAGGCCTGCACGGTGCGCAGACGGCGGGCGTGATAGGCGAGCGCGCCATCGGCGGCGCCATGGGCTTGCACGCAGGCCGCCAGTGCGAGTGCATCTTGCGCGGCCAGCGTGGTCCCCAGGCCGAGTTGCGGGCTCATGGCATGCGCGGCATCGCCGATGACGCAGTAGGGCGGTTTGGCCAACGCGCGCGGCCACGTGTGGCGATAGACGGCAAAAGGCATATCGTCGTGCGAGCCGATCTGCTCGACCATGGGCGCGGCTTGCGGCCACAGGCTCAGCACATGCGCCTTCCACTGTGTGATGTCGGTCTGGCGCCAGGCGTCGACGGCATCGCCGGGCAGGCTCCAGAACATCGACAGGCGCGTGCGGCTGCCATCCACGTCGGTGGGCAGCAGGCCCATCATCTCGCGCGTGCCGCGAAAGCGCTGCTGCAGCACACGCGGGTTCCACCCATCCACCCATCCTTGGAACCACAGCGTGCCCCATCGGTAGGTGCTCGACGGGCCGGCCAGGCCTGCGGGCTCACGCAGCGCAGACGCCGCGCCATCGGCAATCACAAACAGGTCGAAGGTGGATTCGCCCTGCGTGTGCCCGACCCGCGCGCGCGGACCATCATCAAGCAATTGCTGGATCGTGCAACCAAAGTGGAATGCTGCACCGGCATGCACGGCGGCGTCGTACAGCATGGACGACAGCGCGTGCCGCGTGACGGCGCGGCCGGGCGTCTCGGCGTAGTCGATGTCGAGCAGACGCCAGCCGCGATGGCTTATACCGATCAGCCGATCGATCGGCGCGCCGATGCCCTCGAGCTCACGGCCCACGCCGAGCGCCTCCAGCGCGCGGATGCCCTGCGGCTGGATCAGCAGGCCCGCGCCCATGGCGGTCAGCTGCGGGTGCTTTTCGAAGACGTGCACGTCGTGCCCCTGGCGGGCAAACGCGATGGCGGCGGCGAGGCCGGCGTTACCGGCGCCGGCAATGCCGATGGACAGCGGGCGGGATGCGGACATGAAGGCGTGGCGGATCGTTTGCGCAAGATGATAACGATACGGCACGCACGTTAAGGCTGTTCGCGCAGGCTGCGGAGATAATGCGCAGACCTCCCGCCCACCTCACAAGACCGGACGCGCCATGCAGATCAAATGGCTGGAAGACTTCAAGGAACTGGCCAAGACGCGCAGCTTCAGCCGCGCCGCCGAGAACCGCAACGTCACGCACCCCGCATTCGGCCGCCGGATCAAGGCGCTGGAAGAATGGGTGGGCACCGCGCTGGTCGAGCGCAACGAGCACCCGGTCACGCTCACGGCGGCAGGGCGCTTGTTTCTGGATGCAGCGGCCAATGCCGTCGACGGCCTGAACGATGCGCGCTTGCTGCTGAGGGAGGCGCAACTGCCCGTGGCGGTCAAGATCGGCACGGGGCGCACGCTGGCGCGCACGTTTGTCCCCGGGTGGTATGAGACGCTGGCGCGCCAGCGCGGCGTGTTTCCGCTCAGCGTGACGACGGGCGGCACGCAGGAAGGCGTGTTGGCACTTGCCGATGGCACCGTCGATTTGCTGATCGCCTACGCCAGCCCGCAGGCCGATGCGTTGCTCGATCCGCGCAAGTACGACCATTGCCTGCTGGGCAGCGAGACGCTCGTGCCGGTGAGCGCCCCCGACAAGCGCGGCCGCCCGCGCTTCACGCTGCCCGGTTCGGCCGCTGCGCCGCTGCCGTGGCTGGCCTTTGCGCGGGGGCTGACGTTGCGGCAGATGCTGGACAGCCATCTGGCCGCCGCTGATCGCAAGGCGCATCTGCAGCCTGTGTTCCAGGCGGATTTTTACGAAGCGGTGGAAGAGATGGCCTTGCGTGGATTCGGCATGGCGTGGCTGCCGTATCGGCTGGCCAGGCCGCATCTGAACGCGGGTGAACTGCGCCCCGCTGGCGACGACGCCTGGCACATCCACGTCAACATCCGCATGATGCGGGTGCGCAGCAACCAGAGCGTGCTGCTCGACGAGGTGTGGCAACGGGCCGTCGATAACGCCAATGCCCGTACCGATCTCGCCTGAGGCGCATCGCAAAAAGCCCAACCTTGTGCCGAAACGGCACAAACCGCCTCGGCGCGGCACCTAGACTCCTCCGCAACCTTCGCCCGCCAGCGCTGTTCGGCAAAACAGGCGGATCGGCACAGACCACGGGGAGACAACCATGCCAGCCCACACCCTCAACGCGAGCGGCGCAGCAGCACGCGCCGCCGACACCCATCGACATCCCGCGCCCTGGCGCGCCGTGCTGGCTGCCAGCGTCGGCAACGCGCTCGAATACTACGATCTGCTGATCTACGGCTATTTCGCCATCACCATCGGCAAGCTGTTCTTCCCGACGGGCGATGCGTGGAGTTCGCTGATGCTCTCCGTCGGCACGTTCGGCGTGTCGTTCATCATGCGGCCGCTGGGCTCGATGGTGCTTGGCAGCTATGCAGACCGCGTGGGCCGCAAGGCCGCGCTGACGTGGTCGATCCTGCTGATGATGCTGGGCACGGCGATGATCGCGTTCGCGCCGACATACGCATCGATCGGTCTATGGTCGCCGGCCATCGTGATCGTGGCGCGGCTGCTGCAGGGCTTTTCGGCCGGCGGAGAATTCGGATCTGCCACGGCGTTCATGATCGAGCACGCCAACGGCAAGCGCATGGGCTACAACGCGAGCTGGCAGGCCGCCACGCAGGGTCTCGCCACCTTGCTGGCAGCGGGCTTGAGCGCGTGGATCACCTACGCGCTGACCCCGGCACAGGTGGAGTCATGGAGCTGGCGTGTGGCGTTCCTGTTCGGCTTGCTGATCGGGCCGATTGGCGTCTACATCCGCCGCCATACGCCGGAAACGCCGGAGTTCGTGGCCATGCAGGCGGAAGCGCCGGCCGCGCTGCAGGAGCGCTCGCCGCTGCGCGACACGCTCACGCAGGGTTTGCCGGGGCTACTGCTGGGCGCGGGGGTGGTCGTGGCCGTCACCGCATTCAACTACGTGCAGAAGGTCTACATGCCGACCTATGCCATCAATCAACTCCACATCGCGACCAGTGCATCGCTGGTCTGCACGATGATCACGGGCGCGATGCTGATGATCATGGCGCCGGCGTTCGGCCTGCTGGCGGATCGTTTCGGCAGCATCCGCGTGGTGTCGATTGCGATGGTGGTGATTGCGCTGTCGACGTATCCGATGTTTGCCACGCTGGTGGCACAGCCGACGTTCTGGACGCTGCTGGTCATGCAGGCCATCGTTGGTGTATTGCTCGCAGCCATCCTGGCGCCGCTGCCTGCGTTGCTCGCCGACATTTTCCCGACGCGTACACGCGGCACGGGCCTGGCGCTGAGCTACAACCTGTCGGTAACGATCTTCGGCGGGTTCTCGCCGCTGATCGTCACGTGGCTGATCGGTGTCACGCACATCAAGACGTCGCCAAGTTTCTATGTGTTTGCGACCACGCTGATCAGCCTGGCCTCGCTGTGGACGCTGCGCGGGCGCGCTCGTGCGGCTCGCAACTGAACAGACTTCTCGTCACACCGAAGGATTTCGCATGATGACCCTGGAGGCGCTGCGCGCCACGCTCCCGGTCTACCCGATCGAGTTGCGCAAGCCTGATATCCGCCGTTGGAAAACCGGCACGCACGGCATCGATTACGTCCATACGTTCGACAGCGGAATGCCCGGCCCGCACGTCATGATCAACGCGCTCACGCACGGCAACGAGCTGTGCGGTGCGATTGCCGTGGATGCGCTGCTGGCTGCCGGCGTGTGTCCGGCACGTGGCAGGCTCACGCTGTCATTCGCCAACGTCGAGGCGTATGAGCGCTTCGATATCAACGACCCGGATGCCACGCGCTTCATCGATGAAGACCTCAACCGCGTGTGGTCTGCGGACAAGCTGGATGGCCCGGGCAACACGCTGGAACTGCGCCGCGCGCGCGAGTTGCGCCCGGTGATCGACACGGTGGATTACCTGCTCGATATCCACTCGATGCATGAGAAGGCCGAGCCGCTGATGCTGACCGGTCCGCATGCCAAAGGCGTCGCATTGGGCCGCCAGGTCGGTGCGCCTACGCATCTGATGATCGATGCCGGCCATGCTGCCGGCCGCCGCCTGCGCGACTACGGCGGCTTTGGCGATGCCGCCAGTACGAAGAACGCGCTGCTGATCGAATGCGGTCAGCACTTCGAGCGCGTGAGCCGCGATGTGGCGCTGGATGCGTGCGCGCGCTTCCTGGTGGCGCTGGGCACCGTCGATGCATCTACGGTATCGGAATGGCTGGGCATGGCGCCTGCGCTGGACGTGCGCTGCATTCGCGTGACGGATCCGGTCGTCGCCAACTCCACGGCGTTCCGCTTTGTGGACGACTATCGCGGCATGGAAACCATCGCGCGCGCCGGCACCGTCATCGCCACCGATGGCGAATCGAACATCGTCACGCCATACGACAACTGCGTGCTGCTGCAGCCGTCGCTGCGGCATCTGGCGCCCGGCGTGACCGTGGTCCGGCTCGGCAAACCGGAAGGCGGGGCTTAAGCGCCGAGCATGGCGCGCAACGTGCCGAGCACGACCTGGCGGCAGTTGCGCACCATCTTCTCTTCGGGGTCTCGATAGCCGGTCAGAAGCCACGCTGCACCGACGTTGGTCAGGGCGCCCACCAGGGCCAGGCCGATGATGCGTTGGTCGGCGCGCAGCTCGGCGTCGTCGTCATCCGGGGCGCCGGGCAGTTGGGCATTCGCCATGATCTGCTTGCCAAACTCCAGCAGGTTGCGCTGGTAGGTCGCGTCCGTTTCCGGGCTCACGCCCATCACTTCGAGCAGCAGCACGCGCGCCGCGCAGGGGTCACGCAAGAACGCGAAAAACGCGTGCAGGCCGGCGTCGACACGTGCCTCCAGCGTGTTGCTAACAGCGGCGGTGGCGTCCGACACCTGTGCGCGCAAGTCTTCGGCATGCTGCTGGTAGGTCGCACGCAGCAGGGCTTCGGTACTGTCGAACGCGGCGTAGAAATACCGATCATTGAGCTTCGCTTCCTGGCAGATCGCGCGCACGGTGGCCTTGCGAAAGCCCACCGTGCCGAAGACCCGCGTGCCAGCGCGGATCAACGCATCGCGGCGCTCTGCTGCGCGTGCCTCCGGCGGCACACCGCCGTACGGGCGGCCTTTTCTGGCGGGTGCGTCGGCTGTTTCAAGTGTTTTCTCCATTTCGCTATTTGACGTCAGGACGCCCGAAAATTAAAGTGGTGACGAATCACACCACATTTAAGACGAAATTTGCCACGCCCGCAGCCGGGTCGCGAACAGGAGACCGCATGGACACGACGATGAAGCACAGCGCCAGCCGGACCGCGCCCCGCAACCGGGCAGCCGCGCCGGATACCGACCTCGACGTGCTCATCGTCGGCGCGGGCCTTTCGGGCATTGGCGCGGCGTATCACCTGCGCGAGCGCTGCCCGTCGGCGCGTTTCACCATCCTCGAAGGGCGCGAAACCATCGGCGGCACATGGGACTTGTTCCGCTATCCGGGCATCCGCTCGGACTCCGACATGTTCACGCTCGGCTACAGCTTCCGGCCGTGGCACAGCAGCAAGGCCATCTCTGACGGCCAGACGATTCTCGATTACATCCGCGACACCGCGCGCGTGTTCGGCATCGACAAGTCGATCCGTTTCCGCCACAAGGTGACGGGCGCGAGCTGGGATTCCACCGCCGCGCGCTGGACCGTGCAGGCGCTGCGCAGCGATGGCACGCGCGAGGAGCCGGTGCAGTTCACCTGCAAGTTCCTCTACATGTGCAGCGGCTACTACGATTACGAAGAGGGCCACGCGCCGACGTGGCCCGAAATGGACACGTTCCAGGGCCGCATCGTCCATCCGCAGCACTGGCCGAACGATCTGTCGTACGCGGGCAAGCGCGTGGTGGTGATCGGCAGCGGCGCCACGGCCGTCACGCTGGTGCCCGCGATGGCCGGCACCGCGCAGCACGTGACGATGCTGCAGCGCTCGCCCACGTACATCGTGTCGCGGCCGGAGCAGGATGCCGTGGCCAACACGTTGCGCCGCTGGCTGCCGTCGGGCCTCGCTCACCGGCTGGTGCGTACGAAGAACGTGCTGCTGACGATGTACTTCTATAGCCTCGCGCGTCGCAAGCCCAAGGCATTCAAAGACTTCATCATCCGCATGGCCGGCAAGCAGATCGGTCCCGGCTTCGACGTGCGCAAACACCTGACCCCGCGCTACAACCCGTGGGACCAGCGCCTGTGTCTCGTGCCGGATGGCGATCTGTTCAAGACGATTCGCGCGGGCAAGGCGTCGATTGCGACGGACGAAATCGCACGCTTCACGCCGACCGGTCTGCAGCTCAAGAGCGGTGAACATCTCGACGCCGACGTGATCGTCACGGCCACGGGGCTCAAGCTGAAGGTGCTGGGCGGCGCGGCCATCACCGTCGACGGGCGTGCCGTGAATCTGGCCGAGACAGTGTCGTACAAGGGCATGATGTACAGCGGCGTGCCGAACCTGGCGTCGTCGTTCGGCTATACGAATGCGTCGTGGACGTTGAAGGCCGAGCTGATTGCGCAATACGTCTGCAGGCTGCTCAACCACATGCAGGCCAACGGTTTCGATACCTGCGTGCCGCGTCTTGATGACGAAGCCATGAGCCGCGAGCCCGCCGTCGATCTGACCTCTGGCTACATCCAACGCGCGGCGGCCATCCTGCCCAAACAGGGTGACAAGCAGCCGTGGAAGTCGTATCAGAACTACGCGCGCGATCTGATGATGCTGAAGTTCGGCACACTGGCCGACAGCGCCATGCAGTTCGAGCGTCGCGCTCAGCCGATCGGCGCGGCGCAGCCCGCCTAACCGCCTCCCGCTTTGGGGACACTATGACCAGCATCGTTCTTGGCGTCATCGCGCTTGCCATCCTGGCGCCTGTTGCGTTCACGTTTTTCATCGCTCGCCGCGTCACCAAGGGGTTTCCGCCCGAAGGCAAGTTCCTCGATGTCGGCGCAGATCGCGTGCATTACACCGATCGGGGCAAGGGGCCGGCCATCGTGTTCGTGCATGGCCTGTGCGGGAATCTGCGCAACTTTGCCTACCTGGATATGGAACGGCTGGCGCGCTCACACCGCGTGATCGTGATCGACCGACCGGGGGCAGGGCGATCCGTGCGCGGCGCCGATTCGCCGGCCAATATTTACGCGCAGGCGCGCATGGTCGCGCAGTGCATCGAGAAGCTTGGGCTCGACAAGCCCGTGCTGGTGGGGCATTCGCTTGGCGGGGCGATTTCACTGGCGGTCGGGCTGAACCATCCGCAAGTCATTCGCCGGCTCGCGTTGATTGCGCCGCTCACGCATGCAGAGAGCGCGCCTCCGGGTGCGTTCGGGGGCCTGGTGTTGCCGTCGCCGCTGGTGCGCAGGCTGGTGTCATGGACGCTGGCGATCCCCCTGTCGATCATCAACTCCCGCAAGGCCATCGCAGCGGTGTTCGCGCCCGAGGCCATGCCGAAGGATTTCCCGTTCAAGGGCGGCGGTCTGCTGGGGCTGCGTCCGCACGTGTTCTATGCGGCATCGTCGGATCTGGTCGCCGCCCCGGAAGATCTGCCCGACATGGAGCGCCGTTATGCATCGATGACGGTGCCTGTCGACGTGTTGTACGGCCGCGGAGACCGCATCCTCAACGTCAAGCGCCAGGGCGAAGCGCTCAAGCAGAAGCTGGATCGTGTGAACCTGCGCATCATCGACGGCGGCCATATGCTGCCCGTGACGCAGCCGGCGTTGACGACGGATTGGGTGTTGGCGGTGGCCGCCGAGGCGCCTGTGCAAGCCAGGGCGCTTGCGTAATGTGATGACCCTGGCGGCTGCCAGGGCTGCAGCAGAAAAGCAAAAAGCCCTGCCGAAGCAGGGCTTTTTGGTATTTGGTGGCGAATCAGGGACTCGAACCCCGGACCTGCGGATTATGATTCCGTCGCTCTAACCGACTGAGCTAATTCGCCGAAGAAGCGGGATTCTACCGTCTTCGGCGAATATGTCAACCCCCTGCGTCAGTCGTTGCGATAAATATCCACATCCTTGGTCTCGCGCACGAACAGCACACCGATCACGAAGGTGATGGCCGCGATCCAGATCGGGTACCACAGACCATGGTAGATATTGCCGTTCTGGGCTACCAGGGCGAACGAGATGGTCGGCAGCAGGCCCCCGAACCAGCCGTTGCCGATGTGATACGGCAGCGACATCGACGAGTACCGGATGCGCGTCGGGAACATCTCCACCAGCATCGCCGCGATCGGGCCGTAGACCATGGTCACGTAGATCACCAGGATCACCAGGATCACCAGCACCATGACCGTGTTCATCTGGGCGGGATCGGCCTTGGCGGGGTAGTTGGCCGCCTTGAGCGACTCGCTCACCTGCTTCTTGAAGTCGGCGATCTTCGTCTTGCTGTCGGCGTCGAAACTCTGACCGTCCGGCGTACGGGTGGCGTTGAGCGAGCTGATCTGCTTACCCGCGATCGACACCGAGGCCACCGTGCCGGCCGGGCCTTCGACCGTCTCGTAGCTGGCCGACGCCTGCGCCAGCGTACGCTTGGCGATGTCGCACGACGAGCGGAAGTCCACCTCGCGGGCGATCGGGCTGCCCTGGAACGAGCACTCCTTCGGATCGACCGTGATGGTGATCTGCGCGGTCTGCTGGGCACGCTCCAGCGCCGGGTTGGCGTAGTGCGTGAGCGCCTTGAACAGCGGGAAGTAGGTCAGCACCGCCAGCAGGCAGCCGGCCATGATGATCTTCTTGCGGCCGATGCGGTCCGACAGCGACCCGAAGAACACGAAGAACGGCGTGCCGATGGCAAGCGCCACGGCAATCAGCACGTTGGCCGTGAAGGCGTCGACCTTCAGCACCTGCGTGAGGAAGAACAGCGCGTAGAACTGGCCCGTGTACCAGACCACAGCCTGGCCGGCGGTCAGGCCGATCAGCGCCAGGATCACGATCTTCAGGTTGCGCCATTGGCCGAACGCTTCCGTCAGCGGGGCCTTGGAGGTCTTGCCCTCGGCCTTCATCTTCTGGAATGCCGGCGATTCGCTCATCGACAGGCGGATGTACACCGACGTGGCGAGCAGCAGGATCGAGACCAGGAACGGGATACGCCAGCCCCAGTCGTCGAACGCCTTGCCGGTCAGTTCGCGCACGGCCAGGATGACGACCAGCGAGAGGAACAAGCCCAGCGTGGCCGTCGTCTGGATCCATGACGTGTACGCGCCGCGGCGGCCGTGCGGGGCATGCTCGGCGACATACGTGGCAGCGCCGCCGTACTCGCCGCCCAGCGCCAGACCTTGCAGCATGCGCAGCGCGATCAGGATGATCGGCGCGGTGACGCCAATCGTGCCGTATGACGGAAGCAGGCCGACGATGAACGTCGACGTACCCATGATGACGATGGTGACCAGGAACGTGTACTTGCGCCCGATCATGTCGCCCAGACGGCCGAACACCAGCGCGCCGAACGGGCGTACCAGGAAGCCAGCGGCAAACGCCAGCAACGCAAAGATGAAGCCCGCCGTGGGGTCCAGGCCCGAGAAGAACTGCTTGGCGATGATGGCCGCCAACGAGCCGTAGAGATAGAAGTCGTACCACTCGAACACCGTCCCCAGCGACGAGGCGAAGATGACCTTCTTCTCCTCCTTCGTCATGGGCGCGGGCTGCACGCGCCCGGCGGGCGCGTTCGGTGCACTTTGCACGGTTGCCATGTTGTCTCCTGTTTTTGTCGTAGGTCGTCCCGCTGGGCACTGACATGACAACGCAAACGCTTTTCGCCCGCGGAAGTGTCAAGGATTGTGGGAGCCGAAACTTACGGCGTTCTGACAGGCATGTGCCTTTCGATGCACGCGAGGGGCGGTTCCGATCTCAAAGAAATCAAGCACTTGGGCTTGCGGCGTGGACTGCTGGTGCTGCGATCTGCCCCCTTGCCGGAATGCGTGCGCTGCATCATCGAACACCAGGCCGGCGGTGCTTCGCCAGACGGCATGCGCACCTACTGCGAATGTGCAAACGCACAAGATGGGGGGCGATCGCCAACCTCGCTTCGGGCGATCCGAGCGGCCGCGCCGCCCGTTTTCCACTGGATGTCGTCTGCGGTTTCTTACGTTGTTTTGCAGCGCTAGGGAAAACCACTATCGCAGTAAACCGCCGCCGACGGCGTGAGTAAGAGTTCAGTCAGTTTCGCTATCCAGAATCGCCGCACACATTCCAAGAGCAAACCAGGAGACAGGCGATGCAGGATGGATTGGTAGGAAAAATCGAGGCGCATCCGAAATATGCGCAGCTCAAACAGCGGCGCAACAAGCTAGGCCTCGTTCTGACAGTGCTGATGCTGGCCGTGTACTACGGCTACATCGCGCTGATCGCATTCGATAAGCCGTTTCTCGCCAAGCCCGTGGGCACAGGCGTGATGAGCGTGGGCGTGCCCGTCGGTATGGCGGTGATCATCTTCACCGTCGTCATTACCGGCATCTACGTACGCCGGGCCAACAGCGAATACGATCAACTGACGCAGGACATCCTGAAGGACGTCGCCAAATGAAGAAGATGCTTTCGATCCTGCTGGTGGCGTTGCTGGCCGCTGGCGCCTGCGGAGCCGCTCTGGCTGCCGGCGGCGATGTCGGACAGACCGCCAAGCAGGAAACCAACACCACTGCCATCGTGCTGTTCGCATTGTTTGTGGCCGGCACGCTTTGGATCACGAAGTGGGCTGCCAAGCGTACGCGCTCTGCGGCAGATTTCTACACGGCCGGGGGCGGCATCACCGGCTTCCAGAATGGCCTGGCCATCTCGGGCGACTACATGTCGGCAGCGTCCTTCCTGGGCATTTCCGCCGCCGTGATGACTTCCGGGTATGACGGCCTGATCTACTCCATCGGCTTCCTGGTCGGCTGGCCGATCATCACGTTCCTGATGGCAGAGCGGCTGCGCAACCTCGGCAAGTTCACCTTTGCAGACGTGGCCGGCTACCGGTTCGAGCAAGGCCCCATCCGCAGCTTTGCCGCCGTGGGCACGCTGGTGGTGGTGGCGTTCTACCTGATCGCTCAGATGGTGGGTGCAGGCCAGCTCATCAAGCTGCTGTTCGGGCTGGATTACTGGATCGCGGTGGTCATCGTCGGCGCGTTGATGATGGTCTACGTGCTCTTCGGCGGCATGACTGCAACCACCTGGGTGCAGATCATCAAGGCGTGCCTGCTGCTGGCCGGCGTGACGTTCATGGCCATCATGGTGCTGGCGCAGTACGGTTTCAGCCTGGAGGCGCTGTTCGCCAAGGCCGTGCAGGTCAAGACGGCCATTGCAGCCAACGCAGGCAAATCGCCTGACGAGGCCGCCAAGATCGGTCTGTCGGTGATGGCGCCGGGTGGCTTCATCAAGGACCCGATCTCGGCCATCTCGTTCGGCATGGCGCTGATGTTCGGCACCGCCGGTCTGCCGCACATCCTGATGCGTTTCTTCACGGTGCCCGATGCCAAGGAAGCGCGCAAATCAGTCTTCTGGGCGACCACCTGGATCGGCTACTTCTACATCCTGATCTTCATCATCGGCTTTGGTGCGATCACGCTGGTCCTGACGAACCCGGAACTGTCCGACGTGGCCAAGGGCGTCATCAAGGGCGGTGCGGGCACGGCCAACATGGCTGCTGTGCTGGTGGCCAAGACGGTGGGCGGCGATGTGTTCTACGGTTTCATCTCGGCCGTGGCCTTTGCAACGATTCTGGCGGTGGTGGCGGGGCTCACGCTGTCGGGTGCGTCGGCGGTGTCGCATGATCTCTACGCCACGGTCTTCAAGCATGGCAAGGCCAACAGCGCAGATGAGCTGCGGGTGTCGCGCATCACCACGTTGGTGCTGGGCGTGATCGCCGTGCTGCTGGGCATCGCGTTTGAGAAGCAGAACATCGCGTTCATGGTGTCGCTGGCGTTTGCGGTGGCGGCGTCGGCCAACTTCCCGGTGCTGTTCCTCTCGATGCTGTGGAAGGGCTGCACCACGCGTGGAGCCGTTATCGGCGGGTTCCTGGGGTTGATCTCGTCGGTGGGTCTGACGATCGTGTCGCCATCGGTGTGGGAAGCCACGCTCGGCTATCCGAAGGGTTCGGCGTGGTTCCCGTACACGTCGCCGGCGCTGTTCTCGATGACGATCGGCTTCGTCGGCGTGTGGCTGTTCTCGGTGCTGGACAGCAGTGTTCGCGCCAAGAACGAGAAGGCGTCGTTTGCCGCGCAGCAGGTTCGCTCGGAAACGGGCCTCGGTGCGGCTGGCGCATCGGGCCACTGATCGGCAACTGCTCACGCTGATCGGAGGCGGGCGACGCATCGCATCGCCCGCCTCCAAGGCAACCATGCCCAGCGCTTTCAGCTTCGCCGTCTGGCCGTTCGACTGCCTGAACCAGGACGAGCAGCGCCTGGTGCGCGAAGCCGTCGACATCGGCTACTACCCGGAAGGGCAGACCATTCTCGATACGGGTGTTGCACCGCTGCACCTGTTCCTGATCATCAAAGGCCACGTCGCCCAGTACGACGGCGACGAGCTCATCGCCACCTATGGCCCCGACGATTGCTTTGACGGCCGAGCGCTGGTGGCCGGCAAGGCGAGCAGCCGCTTCGTTGCTGCTGAAGAAGTCGTCGTCTATCAGGTTGCGCGGCAGGCCGTGCGTGACCTCATTGCCGCCAACGCCACTTTTGGCGCGCTGCTGTTCTCCGATCTGGGCAGCAAGCTCAGCGCCATTGCGCAGCGGCAAAGCATGGAAACGATGCAGTCGCTGGCCGTCTCGCACGTCAGCGACGCCTTCATCCGGCCCGCCCATTTTGTTGACGCCGACACGGACGTGGTGTCCGTGGTCAAGCTGTTCCAGGCACATAACACTTCCAACGTGCTGGTGCGTGATGGCACCAGCAGCCCACCGCGCGTGGGCATCTTCACACGCAGCTCCTTGCAGCGCGCCGTCCTGCAGGGCACACCGCTGGATCGTCTGCCGGTGGGGCAGATGAGCCAGTTCTCGCTCATCACCGTGCCCGCCTCCGCACAGATCGGCGACGCCCTGACGCTGATGCTGCGCCACCGCGTTCACCGCCTGGTCGTCACGCAGGGGGACGATATTCTGGGTCTGCTTGAATCGCTGGATGTGTTCAGCTTCCTGGCCAATCATTCGTATCTGCTGACCGTGCAGATCAACCTGGCGCAGGATCTAGACGCGCTCGCGCAGGTGGCCGCGCAGATCACGCGGATGGTCGCGCTGCTCACGCGTGGCGGCTCACGCATTGACCACGTTGCCAGCCTCGTACGCGAAATCAACGCGCGCCTGTTTGAGCGTGCCTGGCAGATGATCGCGCCACCGGAACTGGTGGAAAACAGTTGCCTGTTCGTCATGGGCAGCGAGGGGCGTGGCGAGCAACTGCTCAAGACCGATCAGGACAACGCGCTGGTGCTGCGCGATGGCTATGTGCCTCCGGGTGATCTGCAGCACATCGTCACGCGCTTCTCCGACGCGCTGGCCGCGTTCGGCTACCCGCCTTGCCCCGGCGGCATCATGCTCAGCCGGCCTGAGTGGTGCATGAACGCAAGCGACTTTGCGCGGCGCATTCGCGAATGGCTGATCCTGCCAAGCCCCGAGGGCTTGATGCATCTGGCCATCTTCTTCGATGCCCATGCGGTGTGCGGCGATGCCGCGTTGCTCAAACAACTGCGACGGACGTTGCTGGAACTGACGATCGACAACGACGCCGTTCTGGGCCGCTTTGCCGCTGCTGTTGAAGCCTTCAGTTCCGCGCCGGGCTGGCGCGATCGCCTGCTGGGGTTTGCCGATCCCGATCCGGTCATCGACGTGAAGAAGGAGGGCATCTTCCCGATCGTCCACGGCGTGCGCAGCCTTGCACTCGCCCACCAGATACTCGACGAGACCGGCACCGTGCCGCGCCTGGACGCGCTTGTGCGTGCCGAGGCCCTCGATGCGCAGATGGCTGGCGAGCTGGCCGAGAGCCTGCACTTCCTGATGACGCTGCGGCTCAAGGCCGGGCTCGCGGAGCTCGAGGCGCGTCAACCGCTGTCGTGCGACGTGCATCTGGCGCGCCTGTCGTCGCTGGAGCGTGACCTGCTCAAGGACGCGCTGGGCGCGGTCAAACGGTTCAAGGCGCTGCTGCGGCAACGCTGGCGGACGGAGTGGATGTGATCATCGGCGGCGGTTTTTCTGCCTGGCTGCAGGCACTGCGCAAGCGGCGCCTGCTGCGCAGGTTGCGCGATCCGGCGTTCCGCTTCCTGTTCGACGCTCCGCCCTTAGACGAGTGGATCGCGCTCGATTGCGAGACCACCGGCCTGAACGTGCGCACCGACGAAATCATCTCCATCGGCGCCGTCCGTATTGTCGGCAATCGCATCCTGACCAGCGAATGCCTGGAGTTGCTGATCCGCCCGCAAGGCGAGATGCGCCCCGAAAGCATCTGCGTGCATCGTCTGCGCAATCGCGACCTGGACAGCGGTGTGTCGATCGAGCAGGCCGTCCACACACTGCTGCATTTCATCGGCAGCAGGCCTTTGGTGGGCTACTACCTTGAGTTCGATGTGGCGATGCTCAATCGGGTGGTGATGCCTATGCTTGGCATCGGTCTGCCGCAGCCCAAGATTGAAGTCTCCGCCTTGTATTACGACCATCAGTTTCGCCAGCTGCCGCCGTATCGGCAGCAGGGCGATCCCGATCTGGACCTGCGCTTCGCCACCGTCATGAAGGAACTGGATTTGCCGACGTGGGACGCGCACGAGGCGCTCAACGACGCGGTAATGGCCGCGTTGGCCTTTGTGAAGCTGCGCCACTTGGGGGCGGCATAACGCGCGCGGCGCGGTGTCAGATGGACGGCGGCTGGGTGGGTTCCGACCCGTCGCCCTGCGCCGCTTCGTCGTCTTGTGTGGCTGCATCCGCAGCGCGGTTGGTGCGCCATGCATACAGCACGGTAATCAGCACATAGACGATGGGCGCACCCTGCGCGCCGACCCAGTAGGCGAAGGTCCAGTCCGAGTTGAAGACGTGCATCGACAGGTCCCGCGCAAAGAAGGCGACCACGAACGTCACCACAAACCACATCGCGAGCAGCGCCGCGATCCAGCGCATGTTGGCAACCCACCGGCGGCGCGCCGGGGTTCCGGGCGTGATGCTCATGCGGTGGCCTCGTCGCCGAGGGAGGCGCGATGCAACGTGATGCGAAAGCGCGCCCCCGCCAGCCGCGGCGACGCCTGATACACGTTGTCGAGCACCTCGATGTCGCCGCCGTGCTGCTGCACGATTTCCCGCACGATGGCCAGGCCCAGCCCGCTGCCCTCGGCCTGCGTGCCGAGAATGCGGTAGAAGCGCTGCATCACGCGTTCGCGCTCCGCCACGGGGATGCCGGGGCCGGTGTCGTCCACGTCGATGAAGACGAACGGCTCGAACGGCGCGGTGGTCACGCGCACGGTGACATGTCCGCCGTCGGGCGTGTAGCGGATCGCGTTGTCGAGCAGGTTGTTGAGCATCTCGGCGAGCATCGTCGCGTTGCCCGAAATCGTGACGGGCGGCCCAGGCTCCTCGAAGCCGAGGTCGATCTGCTTGGCCCACGCCTTGGGCAGCCAGTCGGCCACCACCTGGCGCGACAGCGCGCAGATATCCAGCGGCACCATGCCGTCGGTGGCCCCCATGTTTTCCATGCGCGCGAGCGAAAGCAGCTGCTTGACGAGGTGCGCGGTGCGATCCGAGCTGTCGGCGATATGTGCGAGCGTGCGGCGCAGTTCGTCGGGCGACTGTTCGCGCTGTGCCAACTCAGCCTGCATGCGCAGACCGGCCAGCGGCGTCTTCATCTGATGCGCGGCATCCGCAATGAAGCGCTTCTGCGTGTGCACCGATTGCTCAAGGCGCCCGAGCAAGTCATTGAACGATGCCACCAGCGGCGTCAGCTCCTGCGGCGCGGCACCTTCGTCGATGGGGCTGGTGTCGCCGGGGTTGCGCGCGCGGATGCGCTCCTGGATCGCATTGAGCGGCGCCAGCCCGCGCGTGAGCCCAAACCACACCAGGATCACCGCCAACGGCAGGATCACGAACTGCGGCAGGATCACGCCCTTGATGATTTCGTTGGCCAGTTGCGCGCGCTTGTCGAGCGTCTCCGCCACCTGGACCAGAGCGGGTTTGCCGTCCGAGCCCGGCCGCTGCACAAAGGTATAGGCAACGCGGATCTCTGTGCCGTGGATGTGGTCGTCGCGCAGTTGCACGAGGCCGCCCGCATTGGCGTCTTCTTCGGGCGGCAGCGGCAGGTCGCGGTCCCCGGAGACAAACTCGCCGTTGGTGCCCAGCACCTGGTAGTAAATGTTGTCGGTTTCGTCCGCACGCAAAATCTCACGCGCGGAGATCGGCAACTGCAGCGTCACGCGTCCGTTGACTTCGCGCAGTTGCTGGCTGAGCACGATCGCGCTCGATTCCAACGCGCGGTCGTATGGCGCATTCGCAATCGACTTGGCCACCAGGTACGTCACCGCAATGCTCATTGGCCACAGCAACAGCAGCGGCGCGAGCATCCAGTCGAGAATTTCGCCGAAGAGGGACCGGGCGACGGGCCGCGTGGCGTCGTCTTCGAGGTGGGGGAGGGTATCGGCGAGGTCGCTGTCGTCGTCGCGGCCATTGGCCCCGGGCGCCGTGTCGCCGCGCTCGCGCAGCGATGCGCGATGCCGACGCCACGGCCAGGCCAGCCGATCACCCATGGGCAGCAGTCGCGGTGGTGGTCGTGGGGGTGGCCATGCGTTCCAGGCAATAGCCCAGCCCGCGCACGGTCGCGATGCGGAGGCCTTCCACTTCGATCTTCTTGCGCAGCCGGTGGATGTAGACCTCGATGGCGTTGTTGCTGACTTCTTCGCCCCAGCCGCAGAGGTGGTCGACCAGCTGCTCTTTCGACACCAGGCGGCCGACGCGCGCCAGCAGAATCTCCAGCAGCCCAATCTCGCGCGCCGAGAGTTCCACCACCTGATCATGGATATAGGCAATGCGCCCGACCTGGTCGAATGCCAGCGGGCCGTGGCGCACGAGTGTGGCGCCGCCGCCCGTGCCGCGTCGCACCAGTGCACGCACGCGTGCTTCCAGCTCGGACAGCGCGAAAGGCTTGGCCATGTAATCGTCGGCGCCCAGGTCCAGGCCCTTGACGCGTTCTTCCACGCTGTCGGCGGCGGTCAGGATCAGCACCGGCAGCATGGCCCCGCGCGAGCGCAGGCGTTTGAGGACCTCCAGCCCCGACATACGGGGCAGGCCCACATCGAGAATCAGCAGGTCATAGGTCTGGGCCGTCTGCGCGGACAGCGCCGCGTCGGCAGTCGCCCCGTCGGAGGCCTGGTCGACGGCATAACCCGCCTGGCGCAGCGAGCGTGTAAGCCCGTCAGCCAGCGTGGCGTCGTCTTCGGCAATCAGGATGCGCATGCGTGTCTCCCCGCGATGCCGGGCAAGATACCTTGCCCATCCCGCCCGCTACATTGTTTTCGCGCGACATCTGTTCTGGAGACTTGTCAAAACCACTGGTTTTTTATACAGTACTCCGAATTCGCGGTGCTGTAGTCTTGGCGGCGCTAAAGTCATGGAATAGGTCGCGTCGGGGCAATCAGCCAGCGGCCCGTTGTTGCAGGCAACCGCTGGAATCGCAAGCCCTTGCGGCCCATTTATACACCAATTTGCACGAAGGACGACCATGGAAGACGGTAAGAAGGCAGCCGCGATGAGCGCAGAAAAGCAGAAGGCGCTGGCTGCCGCGCTCGCGCAGATCGAAAAGCAGTTCGGCAAGGGTTCCATCATGAAGATGGGCGACGCCGAGGTCGAGCCGGTCCAGGTCGTGTCGACGGGTTCGCTCGGGTTGGACGTGGCGCTGGGCGTTGGCGGCCTGCCGCGCGGCCGCGTCATTGAAATCTACGGTCCGGAATCGTCGGGTAAGACCACGCTGACACTGCAAGTGGTTGCCGAGATGCAGAAGCTGGGCGGCACGTGTGCCTTCATCGACGCAGAACATGCGCTTGACGTCACTTATGCGGACAAGATTGGCGTCAGCGTGCCGGACCTGCTGATCTCCCAGCCGGACACGGGTGAGCAGGCTCTGGAAATTGCCGACGCGCTGGTGCGCTCGGGCTCGGTTGACCTGATCGTCATCGACTCGGTGGCCGCGCTGGTGCCGAAGGCTGAAATTGAAGGCGAAATGGGCGACGCGTTGCCCGGCCTGCAGGCCCGTCTGATGAGCCAGGCGCTGCGCAAGCTGACCGGCACCATCAAGAAGACCAATTGCATGGTCATCTTCATCAACCAGATCCGCATGAAGATCGGTGTGATGTTCGGCTCGCCGGAAACGACCACGGGTGGTAACGCACTGAAGTTCTACGCTTCGGTGCGTCTGGACATCCGCCGTATCGGCTCGATCAAGAAGGGCGACGACGTGGTCGGCAACGAAACCAAGGTCAAGGTCGTCAAGAACAAGGTGGCGCCGCCGTTCCGCGAAGCCATTTTCGACATCCTTTATGGCCAGGGTGTGTCGCGCGAAGGCGAAATCATCGACCTTGGTGTGGAAGCCAAGATCGTCGAAAAGTCTGGCGCTTGGTACAGCTACGGCGGTGAGCGCATCGGCCAAGGCCGCGACAACTGCCGTGAATACCTGCGCGAGAACCCCGACCTCGCCCGTGACATCGAGAACAAGGTTCGCGAAGCACTGGGCGTGACGCCGATGGGCGCCGTCGCAGTGGCCGAGGAAATCGGAGAAGAGTAATTGGGTTGGCCGTCGGCGCAGATCGACGGCTCTATCGAGCTTCATACGCCTGCCGTCCCCCAACGGCGGGCGTTTTCTTTTTGAGCCTGAAATCGTATGCCGTTGCCGCGCCCACCGTTATCGCTGAAGGCTCGTGCGCTGGGCTATCTGTCTCGGCGCGAGCACAGTCGCGTCGAATTGCGCCGTAAGTTGGTGCCGCACGCCGAGTCTGTCGAAGAGGTCGACGCGCTGCTGGATTGGCTGGAAGGCGAGAATTGGCTCTCCAACACGCGCTTTGCCGAGAGCATGGTGCACCGCCGCGCTGGCCGTTACGGTACGGCTCGCCTGATGCAGGAGCTGAAAACCCATCAGCTTGGCGCAGAGACGCTGGGCGAGGTCAAGGCGCAATTGCAAAGTACGGAGGCGGCGCGAGCCAAAGCCTTGTGGGAAAAGCGCTTCGGCCGCCCGCCGGCGGACCTGGTCGAACGCGCCAAGCAGGTGCGCTACATGATGGCCCGCGGTTTCTCCCGTTCCGTCGTGTCGCGCATCATCGCCGGGGCCGATGAACTGTTGGAAGATGGCGACGAGTCGGCTTGAATGCCGTCCATCTCCCAACAATTCGCTCGGACAATCCGGCTGCGCATGAATCGCGTTGGTTGCACCTCACGCGGTTGTTGCAACCGCTTTCGCACTGCATTGCAGCAGGCGACCGGCTTGGCCGTGACGACGTGTTAAAATACTGGTCTTTGATACCGCCCCGAACCTCAATTCTGGTTGCAGGGCGGTATGTTCGTGTGTGGCGGCTGATGCGCTGTCGCATACGTCCCGTAGGCGATGCGCGCGATCCGCGTGTGCCGCCTCCATCGGTCCTATCGGTCTGTCTGGTCCATGCCTCTGTCTGCCCCCGTCCCGCGCGTCATGCGCCACCGCCGTGCCATCACGGTGGAGGCCTATTTGCGGGAAGACGGCCTGTGGGACATTGAAGCGCGCCTGACCGACACCAAGCCTCGCGATATCCCCCTGGCCAGCGGCGGCGTGCGTCCCGAAGGCCAGCCGCTGCATGACCTGTGGCTGCGCGTGACCATCGATACCCGCATGAACGTCGTGGATGCCGAAGCGTGTTCCGACTGGGTGCCGTACCCTACACATTGCGACACGATCGGCCCGGCCTACCGCAAACTCATCGGCCTGAACCTGATGAAGGGTTTTCGAAAGGCCTCGCGTGAGAGACTCGGCGGCGTGGCGGGCTGTACGCATCTGACCGAGTTGTGTGGCGTGCTGCCGACCGCCGCCATCCAGGCCTTCGCCGGCGATGTCTTTCCGGTGCGCGATAACTCCACCGACCTGCGTCCGATCGAGCCTGGCGAGAAGCCGCCGTACCAACTCCACGGCTGCCATGCCCTGCATCTTGAAGGCGAGGTGGTCCGCAAGCATTACCCGCGCTGGTTTGCATACCAGCCTGAAGCCAAGATCCAACCGCCACCCACCGAACTCGCGCCCGAGCCCTCGTCCTGAAGGGCACCGCGCTGTTCGCGTTTTCAATACTCATCACACTCACTCTGCCTAGCAAAGGAAACACGCATGAATATCCATGAGTACCAAGGCAAGGAAATCCTGCGCAAATACAATGTGCCGGTTCCGCGCGGCATTCCGGCCTTCTCGGTCGACGAGGCCATCAAGGCTGCTGAAACCCTGGGCGGCCCGGTGTGGGTCGTGAAGGCGCAGATTCATGCGGGTGGCCGTGGCAAGGGCGGCGGCGTGAAGGTTGCCAAGAGCATGGAGCAGGTCAAGGAATACGCCAGCAGCATCCTCGGCATGACGCTGGTGACGCACCAGACCGGTCCGGAAGGCAAGCTGGTCAAGCGTCTGCTGATCGAGGAAGGCGCGGACATCAAGAAGGAACTGTACGTGTCGCTGGTGGTGGATCGGGTGTCGCAGCAAGTGGCGCTGATGGCCTCGAGCGAAGGCGGCATGGACATCGAAGAAGTCGCCGCAACGCACCCGGAAAAGATCCACACGCTGCTGATCGATCCGCAAGCCGGTCTGCAAGACGCGCAGGCTGACGACATCGCCCGCAAGATCGGCGTGCCGGATGCTTCGATCGCGCAAGCTCGCCAAGCCCTGCAAGGCCTGTACAAGGCGTTCTGGGAAACCGACGCTTCGCAAGCTGAAATCAACCCGCTGATCCTGACCGGTGACGGCAAGGTCATCGCACTGGACGCCAAGTTCAACTTCGATTCGAACGCGCTGTTCCGTCACCCGGAAATCGTCGCCTACCGCGATCTGGATGAAGAAGACCCGGCGGAAATCGAAGCCTCGAAGTTCGACCTGGCCTACATCTCGCTCGACGGCAACATCGGCTGCCTCGTGAACGGCGCCGGCCTGGCCATGGCGACGATGGACACCATCAAGCTGTTCGGCGGCGAGCCGGCCAACTTCCTCGACGTGGGCGGCGGTGCCACCACCGAGAAAGTGACCGAAGCCTTCAAGCTGATGCTGAAGAACCCGGACGTGAAGGCGATCCTGGTCAACATCTTCGGCGGCATCATGCGTTGCGACGTGATTGCCGAAGGCGTGATCGCGGCGGCCAAGGCTGTGTCGCTGTCGGTGCCGCTGGTCGTGCGCATGAAGGGCACCAACGAAGACCTCGGCAAGAAGATGCTGGCTGACTCGGGTCTGCCCATCATCGCCGCAGACACGATGGCAGAGGCCGCCGAGAAGGTCGTGGCCGCAGCCGCCGGCAAGTAAGCCGCCCGCTGACCCAACCATACGCGAACGCGGGCGGCGCCTCGAAGTACGCAACCGTACGACGGCGCGGCTCGCTGCAACCAAGGATTACAGCATGTCGATTCTGATCAACAAAGACACCAAGGTCATCACCCAGGGGATCACCGGCAAGACCGGCCAGTTCCACACCCGCGGCTGCCGCGACTACGCCAACGGCAAGAACTGCTTCGTCGCCGGCGTGAACCCGAAGAAGGCCGGCGAAGATTTCGAAGGCATTCCCATCTACGCAACCGTCAAGGACGCCAAGGCACAGACCGGCGCAACCGTGTCGGTGATCTACGTGCCGCCCGCAGGCGCCGCTGATGCCATCTGGGAAGCTGTCGAAGCCGAACTGGACCTGGTGGTTTGCATCACCGAAGGCATCCCCGTGCGCGACATGATGATGGTCAAGGACAAGATGCGTAAGGCCGGCAGCAAGACGCTGCTGCTGGGTCCGAACTGCCCGGGCCTGATCACGCCGGACGAAATCAAGATCGGCATCATGCCGGGTCACATTCACCGCAAGGGCCGCATCGGCGTGGTGTCGCGCTCGGGCACGCTGACGTACGAAGCCGTGGGCCAGCTCACCGCGCTGGGCCTGGGTCAATCGTCGGCAGTCGGTATCGGCGGCGACCCGATCAACGGTCTGAAGCACATCGACGTGATGAAGATGTTCAACGATGATCCGGAAACGGACGCCGTGGTCATGATCGGCGAGATCGGCGGTCCGGACGAAGCCAACGCGGCTTACTGGATCAAGGACAACATGAAGAAGCCGGTGGTTGGCTTCATCGCTGGCGTGACGGCTCCTCCGGGCAAGCGCATGGGCCACGCCGGCGCGCTGATCTCGGGCGGTGCCGACACCGCACAAGCCAAGCTCGACATCATGGAAGAGTGCGGCATCAAGACCACCAAGAACCCGTCGGAAATGGCGCGTCTGCTCAAGGCGATGCTGTAATCGGCAAGGTTTGAGGTTGTGCGAGAACGGGGGCTTCGGCTCCCGTTTTTGTTTGATCGCGATGCAGCATGCGATCCAGGCACGACATGTGTATAAGCACCCAAGACGCTGCAAACCGATTTCCCCGCCAACCCGCAAGGACATCTTCGAGAACACTATGGCGCTCACCTCAAGCGCATTCTGGTTCGCACTCGGCTCCATCATCCTGACCAACATCGTGCTGTCGGGCGACAACGCGGTGGTCATCGCGCTGGCCGCGCGCAACTTGCCAAAGCGCCAGCAGAGGAGGGCCATTTTCTGGGGCAGCGCCGGCGCCATTGTGCTGCGCGTGGTGTTGACCGTGCTGGCCGTCAAGCTGCTTGCGCTGCCGTACCTGAAAACGATTGGTGCACTGCTGCTGGCCTACATCGGCGTGAAGCTGCTGACGGAAGCCGAAGACGAAGCCGCCGATCGCCATCAGCGTGCCGGCCTGTGGCCCGCCATCCAGACCATCCTGATCGCCGACTTTGTGATGTCGCTCGATAACGTGGTCGCTGTGGCCGCCGCGGCCGAGAAAGGACCGCCCGGCACGACGTTCCTGCTGCTGGTGTTGGGGCTTGGATTGTCCGTACCGCTGATCGTGTTCGGCAGCACGCTGCTGGTGGGGGTCATGGCGCGCTTCCCGGTCATCATCACGCTCGGGGCGGCGCTGCTTGGCTATCTGGCCGGCGACATGCTGGTCACCGATCCGATTGATGCGGCGTGGTTCGAGCGCGCCGTGCCGTATGCGGATGTAGTGGTGGGGTGCGTTGGGGCGCTGCTGGTCGTGAGCGTAGGCCGATGGCTCAGCCGGCGAACGTTGCGCCAGGCCTAGTCCGAACGAATCCCCACGGAAGTAGGTGATGACGGGTTCTGTCCGGAATTCTGTCAAGAACGGTCAGATTCACGCCAGAAATTTCGACAAAGCGCGCCAGTTCGTTTCCCTGAATATGGTGTGTGCCTTGGCATGGTCCGTGCACGTGGCCTCCCAATAACAAAATGCCTTTTGGGGAGAGGTCATGGGCTTCAAGCAGAGCAAGGGAACAAGGCGTCAGGCGGGCGGTTTTACGCTGATCGAATTGATGATTGTGGTGGCGATTGTTGGGATTCTGGCGGCGTTAGCGATTCCGGCTTATCAGGACTATACGATTCGGTCGCGGGTGACGGAGGGGCTGATCATTGCGGTGCAGGCGAAGGCGCTGGTGGTGGAGAATGCCGCAAACGCACAAAGCAGCCTATCTTTGGGCGCCGCTTCGCTACCGGCCACACGCAATGTGGCCTCATTAGATGTTGATAGTAGCTCTGGTGAAATTTCAATCGGGTTCACCTCTAGTGTGGCTGGAGCCGGCAGCAATACGCTAATTCTTACACCCTACTCGGGCACTGCGTCATCTACTTACGCGAACCTGAGTGCAGGATCTGCGCCTCCAGCGGTCGTGATGTGGGCCTGTTCGGCGAATGGCAAGCAAATGCCACCGAACGTCAACCGGATCGGGACGCCAACTTTGGAGGCTCGGTATGCTCCGGCGGAATGTAGATAGCGATCGTTGCGCGCAGGCGGGCGCTGGCGCACGCCATTTTTCTGTGATCAGGCGGCCACTGATGACTTGGTGCCCGCTCTGCAGAAATTGACGATCCACGTCACGGCATGTCAAAAACTGTCACTCCATGCCCAAGCAGTAGAGCGAATAGCGACAGTTTTGACACACAAGTTCACAGAATCGAGGTGGCACAGTCCCTGCTCTAATGGACCTGCATCATCCTTAACCAAATTTTTCCGGGGGAAAATTCAATGAAATCGATGCGTCGTCTGAACAAGCGTGTCCAGAAGGGTTTCACGCTGATCGAACTGATGATCGTGGTCGCGATCGTCGGTATTCTGGCCGCCATTGCCATTCCGGCTTATCAGGACTACACCATCCGCGCTCGAGTGACGGAAGGTCTCTCGTTGGCTGCTGCCGCTAAGGTGCTCGTGGCTGAAAACGCCGCGAACGCTCAAAGCGATCTATCGTCGGGCTTTGTAGCTCCCGCTGCCACGAAGAACGTATCGGCCATCGCCGTTGCTTCGTCCAACGGTGCCATCACGCTGACCTACACTTCTGCTGTGTCGAATGGCGTGACGCTGAGCCTGACGCCGTATGTGACGGTCGGCGCAACGAACAGCAACTTGGTTGTCAGTTCGGCTCCGGGTGCACCGATTCAGTGGAAGTGCGCTGCTGCTGGCGCAACTGCTCCGTCGGGCGTTACCATCACGGCTGGTACGCTGCTGGCTAAGTGGGCTCCGGCTGAGTGCCGCTAAGCTGCACTAACCGTTGATTAAAGAGCGCCTTCGGGCGCTCTTTTTATTTCGCCGATCCCATTTCACTTCAAATGCCTCAGTCGCGATTTTTGTTGTGGCCCCTTTGGGTTTTCGCAGCGGTTTGCTTTTGTGTGCCCTTCTTGGTCGCACCGCACACCTATCCAATTCCAACGTTTTATGCCGAATCCACGTCTGCATGGTGCTGGACTGCCTTCGCGTTGGTCGTGCTGGGGCTTAGTTGGCGTGGTAGGGCTGGCCCGCCAAGGATTGCGCTCGCTCCACTCGCTTTGAGTGTGGTGCTCGTCGTGCAACTGGGAATCGCGACCCCTCTCAATCCATTTTTTTCCTTTGCCGCATGTGTTTGTTTGCTGGCAGCGATGATTGTTTGTGGTTTGGGTGCTCGATGCCGGGACATGCCGGGTGTGGTTGAGGCCGTTGCGGTCGGTACGATTTTGGGCGGATTGGCAACGGTCGCAGTGGAGCAAGTCCACCTGTGGCGACTCCCGGGAGTACCGGACATTCTTGTCGGATTGCCCCCCACCGGGCTTGGCCGCCGCATGTGGGGCAACTTGAACCAGCCAAACCACGTGGCTTCGTACTTGGCGTTCGGTCTTGCCGCCTGCCTCTTCCTCTGGCAGCGACTCCGCTCGTTAGGTTTGCGCATTGTGCTAGGCATCGTGGTGCTGGTCTTTCTGTTTGGCACTGCGCTCACTGTTTCCCGCGTGGCGTGGCTACACCTGATCGCCGTAGGTGTGTTCGCGGGATGGTCTTTGGCCTCAAGAGCGACAGGCCGTCGTCGGTGGCTCGTTTTCGCGACGCCGGCGGTGGTATTGGTGATTGCCTATCAGTTGTGCAACTGGTTGATGGATTACGGCAACGTTCTGTGGCAATGGGGCTTGCCGACGTCATTGGGTGAACGCATGCAGCAGGGGGCGGGGTTGCGCCCACTGCTGTGGAACCATGCATGGCACATGTTCATTGCGCATCCCTGGCTCGGCGCAGGGTGGGGCGATTACGCGTGGAACCAATACGTCCAAACCGATGTGCTCGGTCATGTTGAGATGTCAATGAATGCGCACAACATCGTCCTCGACCTACTTGCAAAAGTCGGCGCGGCGGGGTTGCTTGCAGTTCTGCTGCCAGCAGTCGGGCTGATCTCGCTTCTCTGGAAGTCTCGGCTGACACCCGCAGCGGCTTTTTTATGGTCGGTGGTTGTTGTGCTGATCATTCATTCGATGCTGGAATATCCGCTGCACTATCTTTATTTCTTGATGCCTTTTGCATTTGCGCTTGGCTACCTGGATACGCGCACGTTGCGTTTTCCATCGCCCAGCATGACTTGGGTTCTGAGTGGCGTAGTTCTGGTGTGCTGTGGGGTACTGTCCACCCGAATGTGGATTGACTACAAGTCAGTCGAGCGTCTGTACTACGCACCTGGCGGGTTAAGTAAGGAGCTGCCGATATATCAAGCAAGCGGACAAATGCTTTTGGTGCCTTACGCAACGCTGGCCATTGCAATTAACTCGGGAATTACATATGAAATGGCGGCCGTTATGGCAGCATTGGAGCGCCAAGCAACCCAGTTTTATCCGGGAGCTGCTACATCGCAGCGCTACGCCCTCACGTTGGCGTTCCAAGGGAAGACGGAAGAGGCTGTGACGCAAGTTCGGCGTCTGCATAATCAATACTGGACCGACTACGCAGCGCAATCATCCCTGCTCACTCAATCCTGCGCGCAGAAGGCCGATGATCTTAAGGTGTTCTGCAATCGACTGAAGTCTGAGGGCCTGCTTGTTGGTATCAATTAGGGCCGTGAGAAAATTCTGAATGAAATTGAACGCCTCATTGAGGCGTTTTATTTTTTCATGCCGACTGATTTTGTGAAAATGAGTTGCGTCTTACGTCAACACACTATCGATTGATTACTCTCCTCTCCACCTCACCGGATTCAATGAGGGCTTATTCCGTTTTTTTTGGAGGGAGGAGAAAAATGCAGTTGCATTGCCTGTTCAACGCGCGACGCCAGCGCGGTTTTACTTTGATCGAGTTGATGATCGTCGTCGCGGTTGTCGGTATTCTGGCCGCGATCGCTGTGCCCGCCTATCAAGACTACGTCACACGTGCCCGCGTCAGCGAGGGGTTGGCCCTAGCCGCCTCGGCCAAGACCACTGTGGCAGAGAATGCCAGCGCAGGCGTGCCCTTCGACCAAGGCTATGCTTCCGACACCAAAGCCACGCGCTACGTTCAAGCGAAGGGCATCGTGATCAGCCAAAAGACTGGCGAAATTCAGATCAAATACACTGATCCGGTGGCGAAAGACGGTGAAAACGTCTTGGTACTCAAGCCGACAACCCATGACGAGGCTATGAGCGGATCGAGCGCGAGCAGTGTTCGGCCCACAGGTCCAATTCGTTGGGATTGCTATGCAAAGGACGCCACTGTCAGAGTCGGAACGGCGGAACTTGAGACGAAGCCGTCGCTGGCGGCAAACGTTGCTCCCGCAGAATGCCGTTAATTTAATCGCCGAATCACGAGAGCGCCGCCGGCGCTCTCTGTTCTTTCTAATCCGCCACCCAATCCCCCGACTTCCCCCCATGCTTTTCCAATAACCGCACATCCCCAATCACCATCCCCCGATCCACAGCCTTACACATATCGTAGATCGTCAGCAGTCCCACTTGCACCGCAGTCAGCGCTTCCATTTCCACGCCGGTCTGCCCACGCGTCTCCGCACGAACGGTGCAACGGACGCTGTGCTCAGCCTCATTCAGTTCAAACTCCACCCCCACCTTCGTCAACGCCAACGGATGACACAACGGAATCAAATCCGACGTCCGCTTGGACCCCTGAATCGCAGCAACGCGCGCAATCCCCAGCACATCGCCTTTTTTTGCATTGCCATCGCGCACCAGCGCAAACGTCTCGGGCAGCATGTGGATCGTGCCGGTGGCGACAGCCACGCGGTGCGTGACGGCTTTGTCGCCGACGTCGACCATGTGGGCTTGTCCGGCGGAATCGAAGTGGGTGAGTTGCGACATGAGTGACAGCGCGTTTTGCGAGGCAGGGTACGAAGCGTTTTATGATAACAAGCACCCGGCTTACGGCGATGTTGCCGCGCTGATTCCGCTCCCCGTGCTTTCCGTATGACGCTTTCCCTTTTTCGGCCGCGCGTCCGCAAGCTGACGGCCGCTGTGTTGTTGTCGACGTGGCTAGCGCCTCTGCCGTTGCCCGTGCTGGCGCAGGCGGCGGCGTCCGCGCCGGCAGCTTCGGTCAACCCTGGCCTGGGTTCTGCCGGGGCAGCCGATCAGGTGCAGAGCAACCTGAATCGCAGCGTGCAGATCGGTCGGCAGTCGCCGTACTTGCCGAAGGAGCCGACCGTCATTGACGCGCCGACGTACGAGTTGCCCGACATGGGCGATCCGTCGACGGCGTCGCTGTCGCCCGAGATGGAGCGGCGCCTCGGCGACCGCGTGATGCGCCAGATCCGCCGTGATCCGGATTTCGTGCCTGACCCGCTGATCACCGACTACCTCAACACCATCGGCTACAAGCTGATCGAAGCGGCGCGCCGTCAGCATGTCGCGGGCAGCACGTCGGCGTCGAGCTTCGAGCTGTTTGCCGTGCGGGATCCCGGCATCAACGCGTTTGCGTTGCCGGGTGGCTACATCGGCGTGAACACGGGTACGTTGGTCGCGACCGAGAGTGAATCGGAGCTGGCCTCGGTGCTCGGCCACGAAATCGGCCACGTGCTGCAGCGGCATATTGCGCGCGGCATTGATAAATCGGGCGAGTCGATGTGGATTGCGCTGGCGTCGATTCTGCTGGCCGGTCTGGCCGCCACCAAGAGCGGTGACGCCGCGCAGGCGCTGGCGATGGGCGGGCAGGCGGCGGCGGTGTCGAACCAGCTCGCGTTCTCGCGCGGCGCGGAGCGCGAGGCCGATCGCGTCGGTTTCATACTGCTCACGGGCGCGGGCTACAACCCGGACGGCATGCCGGACTTCTTCCGTCGCCTGCAGCGCGTCACGAACATTGCAGATACCGGCGTGATTCCCGGTTATGCGCGCACCCACCCGCTGACCGGCGAGCGCATCGCCGACATGGAAGACCGCGCGCGTGGCTTGCCGCATCCGCGCCAGCCGCGCCGCCCGGAATTTGGTTTCGCGAAGGTGCGTGCGCGTGTGCTGCAGGAAACGTCGACGAGCGGCTATATCGATGTGCGCAACGCGATGCGCTCGCAGCTGTCGTCAGCGCCGGATGCGCCGGTGGAGAGGCGCGCAGCCTTGTGGTACGGCGTGGCAGTTGCCAATCAGATGGCGGGGCGGCTGGATGACGCTGAACAAGCGCTGCAGGAAGCGCGGCGCCTGTACGGCAACATTCCCGGCATTACGTCGGGCAGCGTCGAGCTTGACGTCACGGCCATCGAACTTGCACGCGCGCGTAACCGTGCGCCGGAGGCGCTGACGTTGGCACGTGCGGCGCTGGCTGCGTATCCGCTGTCGCGCGCGGTGGGCATCAGCTATGCGCAAACGCTGCTGTCGGCCGGCCGGGCCGATGACGCGATTCCGTATCTGAAAGACAAGACTCGCGAAGATACTGCCCAGCCGATCTGGTGGGACATGCTCGCGCGGGCCTACGCCGACAAGGGTAAGCGCGTTGAGCAGCATCGCGCGCTGGCAGAGAAATACGCGCGGGATGGGGCGTGGGGGTCGGCCGTGGAGCAGCTGAAGCTCGCCCGCGATGCAGGCGATGCGGATTTCTACACGCTATCCGAAGTCGATGCGCGCTTGCACCAGATGGAGCGGCAATACCGCGAAGAGAAGGCGGAAGACAAGGCGCTGCCGAAGTAGGGCGCCCAGTCGATCCTATTCCGCTGGCTGGGCCACAAAGCCATAGCGCTTTGCGACTTCCGTGCGCGCAATCGGCTCAATGTCGAATGTCCGGTCTCCCAACGTCAGCGTTCCCAGCGCGGCTCCGCACGCTTCTCCGTGCCAGTTGGCCAACGAAGAAAACGGCTCCAGGTCATGATCGTGCAGCAGGGCGATGGTTTCCTCTGCTTCGAATCCCGCCACGCGGCCCGAGAGCAGCACGCTGCCTTGTTCGTCGACAAAGCAGCCGGTCGGCGAGAACGCAGCGCCCGTGGTCGTCGTGAAGGCTGGCGGCGTGCCACCGGCCGACAGCCGCGCCACCCAGGGCGTGTAGTCGAGTTCGACAAACACGCGCTGTGGCCCGTTCTGGAAGAACCAGCGTCCGGCATCGTCATGCGCGTAGTTGCGCACGATGAAGTCGATGAGCGCCGTGTGGCGAATCGGCTCGCCGGACAGTTTGTTGGCCTGCGCATATTCGTTGCGCATGCGCCATTGGCCGCGCCGATCCAGCGCCAGCCAGCCGAAGCAATTCGGCACGTTCGGCCACTTGGCCATGGCCTGGCGGACGATGTCATCCATGAGCGTGGTCCGTGTCGGATTGGCGGCCCAGCACATCATCGAAAAAGCGCAGGACGCGTGCGGGCATCCAATCGACCCGGCCTGTCTTGCCATGGCGCAGCAGGAAGCCGACGTGGCCGCCGTGCAGCGGCTGGTCCAGAGTGATGTCGGGTGACACGTCGGCCACGCCCGGCAGATGCTGTCCGGGCAGGAACGGATCATTGCGCGCGTTCAGCACCAGCGCCGGCACACGCACCTCGCGCAGCACGGGTTTCGACGAGGCGCGCGTCCAGTAGTCGAGCACGTCGCGAAAACCGTGCAGCGGCGCGGTGACGAGGTTGTCGAATTGGCCCAGTGTGCGCGTGGCCATCATGGCGTCGCGGTCGTACAGGCCGGAGTGCTGGTCGAGCTTCGCATTGGCCTTGGCTTTGAGCGTGCGCAGGAACATGCGCGTGTAGACCATGTTGAAGCCTTTGGACAGCGCTGCGCCGCCGGCGCGCATGTCCAGCGGTGCGGAGACCGTCGCAGCCGCGGTCACGTAGCGGGCATCGCTGCCGTGTTCGCCCAGGTAGCGCAGCAACGCATTGCCGCCCAGCGAGATGCCGACAACCAGCAGCTTGCGGCCCTGCGGCTGGCAAACCGTCCGATAAAGGCGTTCCAGGATCCACGCGATCTCGGCGCCATCCCCGCAGTGGTACATGCGCGGTGCGAGGTTCATCTCGCCCGAGCACCCGCGAAAGTGCGGAATGACGCCGGGCCAGCGGCGGCCGCGCAACGCGTCCATCAGCAGCCGCGCGTAATGGCTGCGTGAATCGCCCTCCAGGCCGTGGAACATGACGACGAGCGGCGCGTGCGCGTCGGTTTCGTGCGTGGTCCAGTCGAGGTCGATGAAGTCGTGGTCGGGCGTGTTCCAGCGTTCGCGCCGATACGCAATCCGCGGAAAGCGCCACAGGCGCGCGGGCACGATCGTCTGCGCATTGCCGCCGATCAGCCACCACGGTGAACGGAACGCGTGCGGCTCGAACGCCCTGCAAGCAGGGCGCTCAGATTCAGTTCAAGGGGAGTGGCGTGGCGAGACGGATGGGTCATCGAAAGAGACGGCGGCCACGCCGAGCGCGGCAGCTTAGTGCAGAGAGTGCGTGACGCTGGCGATGGACGCAGCCACGCGTTCTTCGGCAGCCTGGCTGGAATGCACGTGGGCGATGCGCCAGCCTTCGTGGTTCTGCATCAGCACGTAAGTCGTATGCACGTACAGATCGGCCTCGGTGGCGGTGGCCGAGAAGCGCAGCGCTTCCGTGGCTTCGAAGATCGACACCCCCAGCGACGAATGCACCTGCTGCGATAGGCATTCGATCCAGACCGGATTCTTCTCGACCAGCGCATCGAGGCAGCCGCGCAGCTGCTCGTGGCCGTGCAGGCGCTGGCCGTCGGGCAGGATGAAGCTCACCGAATCCTCGTCGAGCCACAGCTTGAGCGCGCTATCGGCATCGCGGCGCTTGAGCGCATCGCGATAGGCTTCGAGGATGTCCTCGGCGGCTTCGAACAGGCGGGCAAATCGTGGCATGGCGGTGAGCGTTAAGGAGAGCGTGTTACTGCGGCTGCAGCAGCCGGCGCAATTCATGAAACACCATCTCGGGGCCGATGTCGCGCAGGCAGCGCAAGTGGCCCAGCGGGCATTCGCGTGCAAAGCACGGGCTGCACTCCAGGTGGAGCCACATGATACTCGCAGCGGGCGACAGCGGCGGCGTGTGGCGGGGGTCGCTGGAGCCGAACACGGCCACCTGCGGGCGTCCCAGGGCAGCCGTCACGTGCATCAGGCCCGAATCGTTGCAGATCGCGGCTTCGGCACGGGCGAGCAGCTCGATGGCTTCGTCCAGCGAGGTCTCGCCGCACAGGTTGCGCACGAACGGCGCGCGCTCGACGATGGCGTTGGCCATGTCGCGGTCCTTGCCCGAACCGAGCGCGACGATCTGCGCGTACGGGAACGAGCGGCGCAGCATCTGCGCCAGCTCTGCGAAATGCTCGGCCGGCCAGCGCTTGGCCGGGCCGTATTCCGCGCCGGGGCAGAAGGCAATCAGCCGCGCGTTGCCCGGAATGCCGAACTTGGCGGACGTGGTGGCCACGCGCTGCACATCAACGTCCAGCTTCGGATCGGGCAGCGTGTCGGGCAGCTTGGCGTGCGGCTTGAAAGCCAGCGCCGCGTAGTGCAGCACCATGGGCGGACGCGCGTCTTTGGGCGGATTCGGGTACCGCACGTTCAGCACGCCCAGGCGCGACTCGCCCTTGTAGCCGATGCGCAGCGGAATGCCGGCCAGCCACGGGATCAGCGCGCTCTTGAACGAATTCGGCAGCACGTACGCTGCATCGAAGGTTTCGCCCTTGAGCTGCTGGGCGAACATCGTGCGGCTGCCGAGCTGCAGCTTGCCGTGGGCGAGTTCGGTGGGCAGCACGCGGGCGATTTCCGGCATGCGCGCGAGCACGGGCGCCACCCATTTCGGGGCGATCGCGTGGATCTGCGCGCGCGGATGCCGCGCCTTGAGTTGCGCGAACAGCGGCTGCGCCATCAGCGCATCACCGATCCAGTTGGGGGCGACGACGAGAATCTTGCGCATCATCGAATCGCCAGGCGAGTGCGGCGACCGGTGTACTGCAGGTGAATCGGGCTCAATGGTGGCCCTTCAGTTCAACGCCGGGGGCCAGCTTGTAGACGGTGCCGCAGTAGGGGCACTTGGCTTCGCCGGTGTCGGCGATGTCGAGGAACACGCGCGGGTGGTAATTCCAGGCCGGCGTTTTGGCGGTCGGGCAGTGCAGCGGCAGGTCGTCTGCGCCGATTTCGATCGTGGGTGCGGTTTGCGTGGTCATGGTGAGTGAGGAATGCCGGCGCGGTCTGAGCAGGTCAGCCACGCCGTGATATGGGCCGCAGGTTCAAGAACCGACAAAGGCGAAATTGTAAGGGGTGGGCGCAGGCGCGCCAACGCCGATTGTTGCAGTGCGTGGCGCCCGGCATGAATCGTTCGATCGGTGGGACGCGCGAGCTTTGCCGTTAAGCGGATGCTTAACATCAAAAGTATAATCGTGTGTTTCCTACGAGCCACCCATGTCGCCCCCGACGTTCCTGCGCGCCCGCGCTGCCGGCTGCCCCTGCCCGCCGCCTCAAAAAGAGTCTGATTCACCACTTTTGGGGGCGCCATGGCGCTAGTCCGCTGGGCGGCGGCATTGCAGCGCCGCTGGGAGGCCATCGACCCGGCCGAACGCGCGGGCTTCTTTGCCGGCGTGCGTGCCTATATGCCGTCGATGCCGCCGGTGCTGGCCTGGGGGCTGGTGACGGGCGTGGCGATGAGCAAATCGGTACTGACGATCCCGCAGGCCATCGGCATGACGATCTTCGTGTATGCCGGGTCGTCGCAGCTGGCGGTGCTACCGCTGTTGGCGGCGGGGCTGCCGATCTGGACGGCGCTGCTGACGGCCTTCATCGTGAATGTGCGCTTCATCATCTTCAGCGCCGGGCTGATGCAGCATTTCGGGCACCTGCCGTTCATGCGGCGCGTGGTCCTGGGTGTGTTCAACGGCGATCTGCCGTTCGTGCTGTTCACTCAGCAGTACCCCTCGGCCGCGCCTCAGGCGGGCAAGGAGGGCTATTACTGGGGCATGGTCCTGCTGAGCTTCGTGGGCTGGCAGGTGTCATCCATCCTGGGCATCGTTGCGGCGAGCCTGTTTCCGGATGCGTGGGGCCTGGCATTGGCCGGGACGCTTGCGCTCATTCCTGTCATGGTGTCGACCATTCGTAGCCGTGCCACGCTTATGGCGGTGGCTGTGGCGGCGGTGCTGGCGCTGGTTGCCTTCAAGCTGCCGTATCGATTGAGCCTCGTGATTGCCGTGACCGGCGCGATGGCCGCCGGCCTGGCTGCAGACGAAGCGGCTGCGCGCCTGCAATGGCAACGGCGCCACGCTGCCCGCGCCGCAGTCGAAGAGGACGAAGCATGAGCGCAGTCGAAATCTGGCTCGTCATTGCGGGGATGACCGTGGTGACGATCGTCACGCGCTCGCTGTTCCTGATCGTGGGCAACCGCCTGACCCTGCCCACGCGCGTGCAGCACGCCCTGCGTTTCGCGCCGGCTGCCGCGCTCGTCGCCATCGTTCTGCCCGATCTGCTATGGAACCAGGGGCACTTCGACGCCAACTGGACCAACCCGCGCCTGATGGCCGGCATTGCCGCCACCGCGTTCTACGTCGCCACGCGGCGCATGCTCGGCATGATCTTCGTCGGCATGGGGGTCTTTACCGTGCTGCGCCTCTGGGGATGAACATGTCGGCTTCCAATCGCAACGGCGTGATCTTCGCGTTTCTGGCCTACACGATGTGGGGCCTGTTTCCGCTGTACTTCAAGCTGCTCAAGGCGGTGTCGCCGGTCGAGATTCTGTCGCACCGGGTGATCTGGTCATTGGCCGTGATGGTGGTGATCCTGCTCGTGAAGCGGCATTGGGCGTGGCTGTGGGCGTTGCGGACGCAACCGCGCGTGGTGGGGCGCTACGCAGCCAGCACCAGCCTGTTGGCCGCGAACTGGCTGACTTACATCTGGGCCGTCAACCACGACCATGTGCTGGAAGCCAGCCTGGGCTATTTCATCAACCCGCTCGTGGTGGTGATGCTGGCCGCGCTGGTGCTGGGCGAGCGGCTGCGGCCGGTGCAGTGGGTTTCAGTGGCGCTGGCCGCTGCGGGCGTGGCGTGGCTGACGTGGCAGGCGGGCACGCTGCCGTGGATCGCCCTGGCGCTGGCGTTTTCGTTTGGGTTCTACGGTCTGCTGCGCAAGACTTCGCCGCTGGGCGCGCTGGAAGGCCTGACGCTGGAAACATTGCTGCTGTTTCCGCTGGCGCTGGCCTACCTCGGCTGGCTGGCTTCGCAGCATCAGAACGCCTTCCTGGCCGCATCACCGGGCACGCAGCTGCTCCTGGCGCTGGCCGGTCCGCTGACGGCGCTGCCGCTGCTGCTGTTTGGCGCCGGCGCCCGGCGTATTCCGTTGTCGCTGCTGGGTTTGCTGCAGTACGTGAGCCCGACGCTGCAGCTGCTGCTGGGCGTCTGGCTCTATAACGAGCCGTTTGCGGGCCCCAAGGTGGCCGGCTATGTGCTGATCTGGGCAGGTCTGGCCGTGTATTCGGCCGAAAGCTGGATGCAACTGCGCCGCCGCACGCCGCTGCCGGCGTAGTCCCCGCCAATCGGCCTCGGCAAGACGGCCGAGCCCCGGGGGACTCCGCCGAGAAACGCACGTTTTGACCAGGCGCATCGGGTAAAATCGCTGTTTTCCGCGATTTCTTCCGAAGCTGCCATGCCTCACGTTCTGCGTCTGTCCGATCTCATCTCCGAAGGAAAGCTTGCCGGTAAGCGCGTGTTCATCCGCGCCGACCTCAACGTGCCGCAAGACGATGCCGGCAACATCACCGAAGACACGCGCATCCGCGCTTCCGTGCCGGCCGTCAAGGCTGCCCTGGACGCCGGTGCCGCCGTCATGGTGACCTCGCACCTGGGCCGTCCGACCGAGGGCGAATTCAAGCCGGAAGATTCGCTGGCACCGGTTGCCAAGCGCCTGTCCGAACTGCTCGGCCGTGACGTGAAGCTCGTCCAGAACTGGGTGGATGGCGTGGATGTCGCGCCCGGCCAGGTCGTGCTGCTGGAAAACTGCCGCGTGAACAAGGGCGAGAAGAAGAACAGCGACGAGTTGGCCCAGAAGATGGCCAAGCTGTGCGACGTGTACGTCAACGACGCCTTCGGCACCGCCCACCGCGCGGAAGCCACCACGCACGGCATCGCCAAGTTTGCTCCCGTCGCCTGCGCCGGCCCGCTGCTGGCCGCCGAGCTGGACGCGCTGGGCAAGGCGCTGGGCCAGCCGGCCCGTCCGCTGGTGGCCATCGTGGCCGGCTCGAAGGTGTCGACCAAGCTGACCATCCTGAAATCGCTGGCCGACAAGGTCGACAACCTGATCGTGGGCGGTGGTATTGCCAACACGTTCATGCTGGCCGCCGGCCTGAAGATCGGCAAATCGCTGGCGGAAGCCGACCTCGTGGGCGATGCCAAGGCCATCATCGAGATGCTGGCGGCGCGCGGCGCGTCGGTACCCATTCCCGTTGACGTGGTGTGCGCCAAGGAATTCAGCGCCACCGCGGCCGCTACCGTCAAGGACGTGGCCGATGTGGCCGACGACGACATGATCCTCGACATCGGCCCGAAGACGGCCGCGCAACTGGCCGAACAACTGAAGAGCGCCGGCACCATCGTCTGGAACGGCCCGGTCGGCGTATTCGAGTTCGACCAGTTCGGCAATGGCACGAAGGTGCTGGCCGAGGCGATTGCTGCCTCGTCGGGTTTCTCGATTGCGGGCGGCGGCGACACGCTGGCTGCCATCGCCAAGTACAACATTGCCGACAAGGTGGGCTACATCTCCACCGGCGGCGGTGCGTTCCTCGAATTCCTGGAAGGCAAGACGTTGCCGGCCGTCGAAATCCTGGAGCAACGCGCGCAGAACCCGGCCGTTGTCGCCTGACGCAAACGCCGCGAACATTCCCACCACAACAACGAGACACCGCCGCCCATGACCCGTGCTACCAAGATCGTCGCAACGCTCGGCCCCGCGTCCAGCACGCAGGAAGTCCTGACCCGCATGATCGCTGCGGGGGTCGACGTGGTGCGGTTGAACTTCTCGCACGGGGCGGCGCAGGATCACATCGATCGCGCGCAGCTGGTGCGCGAAGTGGCGCGCTCGGTGGGCCGCGAGGTGGCCATCATGGCCGACCTGCAGGGCCCGAAGATCCGCGTCGGCAAGTTCGAGAACGGCAAGATCACGCTCGAGCCGGGCGATCGCTTTACGCTCGACGCTCGCTGCGAGCTGGGCAACCAGGAGCGCGTCGGCCTGGACTACAAGGAACTGCCGCGCGATGTGGGCCCGGGCGATCTGCTGCTGCTCAACGACGGGCTGATCGTGCTGCAGGTCGAGCGCGTGGTGGGTGAAGAGATCGAGACCATCGTCAAGATCGGCGGCGATCTGTCCAACAACAAGGGCATCAACCGCCAGGGCGGCGGGCTGTCGGCGCCGGCGCTGACCGCAAAGGACATGGAAGACATCAAGACCGCGATGGCGCTGGGCGCCGATTACGTCGCGGTCAGCTTCCCGAAGAACGCGACCGACATGGAAATGGCGCGCCAACTGGCCGCCGTGGCCGGCGCGCCGCATAACCACAAGACCCGCATGATCGCCAAGATCGAGCGTGCCGAGGCCATCCGCCCGGGCGTGCTCGAAGAGATCCTGGCGGCGTCCGACGGCATCATGGTCGCGCGTGGCGACCTCGCGGTGGAAGTCGGCAACGCGGCCGTGCCGGCGCTGCAGAAGCGCATGATCAAGCTGGCCCGCGAAAACAACAAGCTCGCCATCACCGCCACGCAGATGATGGAATCGATGATCGTCAACCCCGTGCCGACGCGCGCCGAGGTGTCGGACGTTGCCAACGCCGTCCTCGACGGCACCGACGCGGTGATGCTGTCGGCGGAAACGGCCGCTGGCCGCTACCCGGTCGAGACCATCGAAGCCATGGCTGCCATCTGCGTAGAAGCCGAGAAGTCGCAATCCGTACATCTGGATGCAGACTTCCTCGACCAGACCTTCAGCCGCATCGACCAGTCGATCGCCATGGGCGCGCTGTTCACGGCGCACCACCTGCAGGTCAAGGCGATTGCCGCGCTCACCGATTCGGGCGCCACGGCGCTCTGGATGAGCCGCCACGGCATCAACATTCCCATTTATGCGATGACGCCGAACGTGGCCTCGCAGCGCAAGATGGCCCTGTACCGCAACGTGCAGTCGCTGCCGCTGGCCAACAGCACCGACCGCGACGAAGCGCTGCACCAGGCCGAAGAACTGCTGGTCGCGCGCGGCGTCGTGCAGCGCGGCGACTTCATCGTCCTGACCGTCGGCGAGCCGATGGGCCAGGCCGGCGGCACCAACACGCTCAAGATTGTTCGCGTCGGCATGCACTGACGCCCACGACGAACGCCGTTTGCTACGTCTTCTAGATGACCACGCGTTCCTGAGACCGAATACAGATCGATCCATAGGAGAAAACCATGCCACTCGTCTCGATGCGCCAACTGCTGGACCACGCCGCTGAAAACGGCTACGGCCTGCCGGCATTCAACGTGAACAACCTGGAGCAAGTCCAGGCCGTGATGGAAGCTGCCAAGGAAGCCGGCGCACCCGTCATCCTGCAAGCCAGCGCAGGCGCCCGCAAATACGCCGGCGAATCGTTCATCAAGCACCTGATCCAGGCCGCTGTCGAGGCTTATCCGGAGATCCCGCTGGTCATGCATCAGGATCACGGCCAAAGCCCGGCCATCTGCCAGGGCGCCATCGACCTGGGCTTCGGCTCGGTCATGATGGACGGCTCGCTGCGCGAAGACGGCAAGACGCCGGCCGATTTCGATTACAACGTCGACGTCACCCGCCGCGTGGTCGAGATGGCCCACAAGGTTGGCGTGACCGTTGAAGGCGAACTCGGCTGCCTGGGCTCGCTGGAAACCGGCATGGCTGGCGAGGAAGACGGCCACGGCGCGGAAGGCAAGCTCGACCACTCGTCCCTGCTGACCGACCCGGAAGAGGCTGCCCAGTTCGTCAAGGCGACGCAACTGGACGCGCTGGCGATCGCCATCGGCACAAGCCACGGCGCCTACAAGTTCACGCGCAAGCCGACCGGCGACATCCTGGCGATCAGCCGCGTGAAGGAAATCCACGCCCGCATCCCGAACACCCACCTGGTGATGCACGGCTCGTCGAGCGTGCCGCAAGAGCTGCTGGCCATCATCAACCAGTACGGCGGCAAGATGAAGGAAACCTACGGCGTGCCCGTCGAGGAAATCCAGGAAGCCATCAAGTACGGCGTGCGCAAGATCAACATCGACACCGACATCCGCCTGGCCATGACGGGCGCGGTGCGCAAGTTCCTGGCCGAAAACCCGGACAAGTTCGACGCCCGCGAATGGCTCAAGCCGGCGCGCGAAGCCGCCAAGCAAATCTGCAAGGCGCGCTATATCCAGTTCGGCTGCGAAGGTCAGGCTGGCAAGATCAAGCCGATCGGCCTGTCGGTGATGGCGCAGAAGTACCAAAGCGGCGATCTGGCGCAAGTGGTGCAATAAGCATTTTGCGTCACATTTAGCAAACGGCTGGCACTGCGCCAGCCGTTTTGCATTGCATGGGCCACCGCATGGGCCACGTATAATGCTGGCCTTCCACGTTTTCTTCTCTCCTCCGGGTTCCGCCGTGTCCGCCGCATCCAACAACCCCGCTGCATCCTCCGCCCTTTACGAATCGTCGATCACCAGCTTGCCGTTGCTCGGCCGTGGCAAGGTGCGCGAGAACTACGCTGTCGGCGACGACAAGCTGCTGATGGTCACCACTGACCGCCTCTCGGCGTTTGACGTGATTCTCGGTCAGCCGATTCCGGACAAGGGCCGTGTGCTCGCGCAGATGTCGGATTTCTGGTTCAACAAGCTGCGCCACATCGTGCCGACGCACGAGACCGGCATCGCCCCGGAAACCGTGGTGGCCCCGAATGAAGTCGACCAGGTGCGCGGCCGCGCGATCGTGGTCAAGCGGCTGAAGCCGATCCTGGTGGAAGCCGTGGTGCGTGGCTACCTTGCCGGCAGCGGCTGGAAGGATTACCAAGCGACCGGCGCTGTCTGCGGCGTGCATCTGGCCCCTGGCCTGCAGAACGCGCAGAAGCTGCCCGAGCCGATCTTCACGCCAGCCGCCAAGGCCGAGATGGGCGAGCACGACGAGAACATCTCGTTCGATGAGGTCGAGCGCCGCATCGGCCCGGACCTCGCCGCGCAGATCCGCGATGTGAGCATCCGCCTGTACAAGGAAGCCTCCGACTTTGCCGCCACGCGCGGCATCATCATCGCCGACACGAAGTTCGAGTTTGGCTTGGATGAAAACGGCACGCTCACGCTGATGGACGAGGCGCTGACCGCAGACTCGTCGCGCTTCTGGCCGGCCGATTCGTACCAGGTCGGCACGAACCCGCCGTCGTTCGACAAGCAGTTCGTGCGCGACTGGCTCGAAGCCGTGCGCATTGACGGCAAGCCCTGGCCGAAGACTGCGCCGGCGCCGCAGCTGCCTGCCGACGTGATCGAAAAAACCGCTGACAAATACCGCGAAGCGCTGACCCGCCTGACCGGTGAATCCCTGCGTTAAACCGGAGCGATGACAATGACCGCACAGCAATCCGCTCCGCTCGTTGGCGTGGTGATGGGCTCCAGCTCCGACTGGGAAGTGATGCGCCACGCCGTCGACATGCTCACGCAGTTCGGCATTCCGTTCGAGGCGCAGGTTGTTTCTGCGCACCGCATGCCGGACGACATGTTCCGTTACGCCGAAGCCGCACGCGGCCGCGGTTTGCGCGCCATCATCGCCGGCGCGGGCGGGGCAGCGCACCTGCCGGGCATGATCGCCGCAAAGACGATCGTGCCGGTGTTCGGCGTGCCGGTGCCGTCCAAGTACCTGCGCGGCGAAGACTCGCTGCTTTCCATCGTGCAGATGCCCAAGGGCATTCCGGTGTCGACATTCGCGATTGGCGAAGCCGGTGCGGCCAACGCAGCGCTGGCTGCCATCGCGACCATCGCCACCACCGACGCGGCCCTGGCCGACAAGCTCGAAGCGTTCCGCGCCCAGCAGACGGAAGTCGCACGCGGCATGACGCTCCCTGTGCACGGCGCCTAAGCAACCTACGACCCGATTCATGGCCGACGACCTGAACCCGCGCCTGGCGCAAGCCCACACCGCGGAATCCCGCGCGCTGAACGTTCCCAACGCGATCCTGCCCGATGCCTGGCTTGGCATGCTCGGCGGCGGCCAGCTCGGCCGCATGTTCACGCACGCCGCGCAGGCCATGGGCTACAAGGTCTGCGTGCTCGACCCGGACCCGAACAGCCCCGCCGGCACCATCGCCGAGCGCCATCTGTGCGCGGGCTATACCGACGAAGCCGCACTGGCCGAGATGGCTGCGCTGTGTCCGGCCGTCACCACCGAATTCGAGAATGTGCCGGCCATGGCGCTCGACCGCCTGGAGCAACTCGGCGCGTTTGTGGCGCCGCGCGCCAACTGCGTATCGATCGCGCAGAACCGCATCGCCGAGAAGAAATTCTTCGCGTTGTGCGCCGCACGCACCGGCATCCATCCCGCACCGAGCTGGGTGATCGAGCACGAAGCCGACATCGAACAACTGCCGGCCGACCTGCTGCCCGGCATCCTGAAGATTGCCCGCATGGGCTACGACGGAAAGGGCCAGGCGCGTGTCTCGACGGTTGACGAGTTGCGCGCAGCCTGGGCCGCCATGCAGCACGTGCCGTGCGTGCTGGAGAAGATGTTGCCGCTGGCGTACGAGGTGTCCGTGCTCGCCGCCCGCGGCGCCGATGGCAGCACGGCCACGTGGCCCCTGGCAGAGAACGCGCACCGTGACGGCATCCTCTTTTCGACGATCATGCCGTCGCGCAGCGTGTCGGACGACATTGCCACGCGCACCCGCGCCGCCGCCGCGATGATCGCCGAAGAAATGGGCTACGTCGGAGTGCTGTGCATCGAGTTCTTCGTGCTGCAGGACGGCTCGCTCGTCGCCAACGAAATGGCGCCGCGCCCGCACAACTCCGGCCACATCACCATGGATGTGTGCGAGACCAGCCAGTTCGAGCAGCAGGTGCGCGCCATGGCCCGCCTGCCGCTGGGCAGCACGCGCCAGCACTCCCCGGGGCGCATGCTGAATGTGCTGGGCGACGTCTGGTTCGAATACGGCCTGGAACGTACGCCCGCGTGGCACGAAGTGATGGGCCACAGCGGTGCGAAGGTCCACCTGTATGGCAAGGCCGATGCACGCCCGGGCCGCAAGATGGGCCACGTGAACTGCGTCGGCACCTCGCCGGAAGTGGTGGACGAGGCGTTCCGCCATGCCGCGCACGTGCTCGGTTTGCAGCCCGACTGAAGACGAGTCGCCCATGCCGCATCGGACCAAAACGCCCTACACCATGCCTTCCGCTCAACGCCTTGATGAGGCCGCGCGCAGGCTGGAGGCCGGCGAGCTGGTCGCTTTCCCGACCGAGACCGTGTACGGACTCGGCGCCGATGCGGAAAGCCCGCAGGCCATCGCCAAGATCTACGCGGCCAAGGGGCGCCCGTCCAATCACCCCGTCATCGTGCACGTGGTGGATGGTGCCGATATTTCGTACTGGACCGACGATGTGCCCGGCATCGCGTTGCAGCTCATCGAAGCCTTCTGGCCGGGGCCGCTGACGCTGATCCTGAAGCGTGCGCCGCACATCCCTGCCGCCGTGGCGGGCGGGCAGGACAGCATCGGGCTGCGTTGCCCGTCGCACCCGGTGGCGCAGGCGTTGCTCTCGCGCTTCAAGCGGGGGCGCGGCGGCATTGCAGCGCCGTCGGCCAACAAGTTCGGCCAGGTCAGCCCGACCACCGCGCAGCACGTTCGGGACGAATTCGGCGATGCCGTCTTCGTGCTCGAAGGTGACGGCGTGGACGTGGGCATTGAGTCGACCATCATCGATCTGTCGCGGCTGGATCAGGGCATTGGCCCCGTGCTGCTGCGCCCGGGCGCCATCACGCCGGAAGACATCGAGCGTGTGACAGGCGAATTGCCGGCGCTTCCTGATGCTGCTGCACCGCGCGCTTCGGGCACGTTGAAGGCGCACTACGCGCCGCGCACGCCGTTGTATTTGCTGTCGGCCGCCGAGGTGCCTGCACGCCTCGCTGCACTGCCCGCGGACAAGCGCATCGTGTGGCTCGGTGCCCCCGTGGCACTACGTGACGGCTGCGATCAACGCGTCGCTCCGGCCACGCCCGCCGCCTATGCCAATGCGCTCTACGCGCTCTTGCGCGAACTCGATCGCGGCGGTTACGACGCCATCTGGGTGGAAACCCTAGCCGACACGCCCGCCTGGGCTGCGGTCAACGATCGCCTGCGTCGCGCGGCCGCCGCGTTCACCGCGTAGTTCGAGTCGGACCTCTAATTCTTCCGGGCCGCGCGTCCGCCGTGCGCCCAGCAACCTCGCTACACTTGGGCGTTGTGTCGTTCCGCGTGCTTCAAACGCGTACGGCGAGGTTACGCACCGCGGCACCACAAACCATAAAAATTCCACACGGAGACAGACATCATGAAGTTGCGTCAATGGATGGGCGTCGTCGCATCGGCGACCCTGGCCTTGAGCCTGGCCGCTTGCGGCGGTGGTGAAAGCGATCAGAGCGGCAACCCCAACGTCGCCAAGGTGCAGCGCATGGTGGTGTTCGGCGACAGCCTGAGCGACGCCGGAACCTACACGCCGGCAGCGGCTGCCGTGGGCGGCGGCAAGTTCACGACAAACCCTGGCCCGATCTGGGCGGAAACCGTGGCCGCGCAACTCGGTGTGGCGCTCACGCCGGCCGTGATGGGTTACGCCACCTCGGTGCAGAACTGCCCGAAACCCGGTTGCTTCGACTATGCGCAAGGCGGCTCGCGCGTGACCGACCCCAACGGTATCGGGCACAACGGTGGCGCAGGGGCGCTCACGTATCCCGTCAAACAGCAACTCGCCAACTTCTACGCGGCCAGCAACAACACCTTCAACGGCAACAACGACGTGGTGTTCGTCTTTGGCGGCAACAACGACATCTTCTACTGGGCTGCCGCTGTCGCGACACCCAACTCGGGCGTGACGCCCGCCATCGCTACCGCACAGGTGCAACAAGCGGCGACCGATCTGGTCGGGTATGTAAAGGACATGATCAGCAAGAACGCGACGCAACTCTACGTGTTCAACCTGCCCGACAGCAGTCTGACGCCGCAGGGCGTGGCGGGCGGCGCGACCGGCCAGGCATTGCTGCATGCGCTGGTGGGCGCGTTCAACGCCACACTGCAAGCTGGCTTGGCAGGTACCAGCGCGCGCGTGATCGACTTCAACTCGCAGCTGACTGCCGTGATCCAGAATGGCGCGACGTTCGGGTTCAGCAATACCAGCGTGCCGGCGTGTGATGCCACCAAGATCAACGCGCTCGTGCCGGGCGCGGGCGGCAGCTCGCTGTTCTGCTCGGCCAACACGTTGGTGGCCACGGGCGCCGATACCTCCTACCTGTTTGCCGACGGCGTGCATCCCACCACGGGCGGCCATCGCCTGATTGCAAGCAATGTGCTGCAGCGCCTGCTTGCAGACAATCTGGTGCATTGACTCGGCACATCGTGCTTGGCAAAACGCCCGCTTTACGCGGGCGTTTTTGTTTGCAGCGATGGTCGCGTTACTTTGCATCGGCCGTCGGCAGAGTCACCGCCAGGCGGGCTAGCGTGGCCTTGAGCACATCGTTCTGCGGCGAGATGGCGAGCCCCTGCTTGAAGCAATCCTGCGCTTCGTCTGCGCGACCCAGCTTCCACAGCACTTCGCCCTTGTGCGCGAGGCCTTCCGCGCGTGCTTCGCGTACCGCCTCATCGCTCGCTTCGTAGTCGGCGCCCGGTTGTGCGAAGACGGCGATGGAGCGGTCGAACCACGTCAGCGCTTCATCGTTGCGGCCGAGCCGGTACAGCGCCCAGCCTTTGCTGTCGAGGGCGAATGGGTCGTCCGGATGCTTGGCCAGATAGGCCTCGATCATCGACAGGCCGCGTTCCACGCGCACCCCAGCATCGGCGAGTTCATAGCCGTAGCTGTTGAGGCGATCTTCCGGCACCGGTTGCAGATCGAGGGCGAGGTCGATGCGCGCGTCGTCGCGTTCGGCAATCGCCAGCGACATCAGCTTGCGCGCGATGCGGCTCTGTAAGTCTTCGCTGAGTGTGGCCGCGTTGGCGGAGAGCGTGCCGAGGTACTGCGTGTAGAGATCGGGTGCGCCGGGCGTGTTGCCGCTGTCGGCGATCGCGCGGGCTTCGCCTGCACACCATGCGTCGTCGGCCCGCGTGAAGGTCACGGTGTTTTCAAGCTGCACGGTGCGCGACTCGCGTGATTGCACGTAGGCGGTATACCCGCCGGCGTTGGAGCGCCCGCAGAACAGGTATTCGCCCACCACATCGACCAAATAGGGGTGGCCCTCGATCGGCGTGCCGCCGAGGGAATCGACCAAGCGGAACGATTCGCCAAGCTCACCATGGCCGACCACCGGATTGAGCACCCAGCGTGCCGCCGCATAGCGCTTCGGCAGCCGGACCTTGGCGGTGCGCCCGGCGCTGTCAGTGGTGCCGAAGATCACGCTGTTGGTTTCGCCCTCGCGCGGCGGCTTGCCGGCGATGGTGTGGTCGGGCAGGAACAGGCGGTAGCGCGCGTTGGGCATCGGGCGCCGGGTCACCGGGTCGACGAGCACGAACTGGTGGACCTGCGCGCCGCGCCCGAGCGTGGCATTCGGGGCGACCCAATCGCGCGCAGTGGCTGGGAAGGCGGCGCAAAAAAATGCCGCGCCAAGCAGCGCGGCCGATAGACGGGAAAGCATGTTGTTGGGTGGGGGCTGGCGGAAAAACCGGATGGCCCCATCATAGCCAAGCTGCCTTGCCCGGATGTTAAGAGTGCTTCATATGGCAGCGCCGGCGAGTTGTTGTACGGCAAACGCGTAGACCGCGTCGATGTCGTTCAAATCCAGCACGGCCACGCCTTCCGGTGCCTGCACGGCATCGGGGGTATCGGTCGCGACGGCCACCACGCCGCCAATCTCTGGCCACAGCGGCGGGCGGCCCAGCGAAGGGCGGAACACTTCGATTTTTGGGAAGGTGCTGCGCTTGTAGCCTTCAACGATGACGAGGTCGGTGGCGGGAGAAAGCAGCGCCAGCACGTCGTCGAGTTCAGGTTCCACGGCGTTGGCGTATTCGCGCATCAGCACGAGGCGTTCACCGCCCACGAGCACGACTTCGGCGCTGCCGGCTTCGCGCATGCGGTGCGAATCCTTGCCGGGCGAATCGAGATCGAAGCCGTGATGCGTGTGCTTGATGGCCGCAACGCGGCGCCCGTCACGCACGAAGCGGGCGATGAGCTGTTCGACGAGCGTGGTCTTGCCGCTGCCCGACGTGCCGGTGATGCCCAGCAGGGCCTTGCGGGAACTCATCGCTGTGCGCCCTGGTAGATCCATTGCAGCAGCGCATCGTGTGCGGCCTGGCCGGCGCTGGCGTTTGGGTGGTTGATCATGCTGACCACCACGAAGCGCTGGCCGCCTTCGCCTTCCACATACCCCGCGATGGCGCGCACGTCGTTGAGCGTGCCGGTCTTGATCTCGGCGTTGCCCGCCACCCCGGCACGTGTCAGGCGGTTGCGCATGGTGCCGTCCACGCCGACAACGGGCAGCGCATCGCGCAGCACGCCGCCGTTCGGGTTGGCGTCAGCCTGCTGCAGCAGCGCCCCATGTTGCGTGCGCTGATGCGCTCCACACGCGACAGGCCGGAACCGTTTTCCAGCACCAGCTCCGGCATCGTCAGGTTCTGTTTGGCGAGCCAGCGGTTGATGACCTCGGTGGATTGCCGCACCGATGCCGGCTTGCGGCCGATTTCCGCGCCGATGGTCAGGAAGAGCTGCCGCGCCATCACGTTGTTCGAATACTTGTCGATGTCGTGCACGACTTCCGACAACGGCGGGCCGTAGTGCGTGGCCAGCAGAACGGCCTGGCGCGGCACCTTGCCTTCGCGCAAGCCCGGCGTGAAACGCGTCGTACCACCGGCCTGCTGCCACAGTGCGAGGAAGCCGCCCCAGATGAAGTCGGCATGCGTAAGCGCGGCGATATTGAAGACGCGTTCCCCGCACGCGGCGGCGTAGCGGCCGTCGAAGCTGGCGAGTACATGCCCGTCGGTTTGCGTGGAGATGTTCGCGCCGGAGCTTGTCTTCCAGTCGCCGCAGCCGCCGCGCGTGGTACGCAACTGGTTGTCGATCTGCAACTGCGCCAGCGGCGGCGATACATCGATGTTGACCGCGCCATTGCCGGCATCCGGCGACAGCGTGAACGTCAGTGTCTTGAACGAATACAGCAGCGCGTCGGGCGCAACGTTGTAGGCACGCGCGCTGTCGCCGTCCAGCGGCGGCGCTTCTGAGAGGCCGCTTTCGAAATAGGTGCGATCCAGCACGATGTTGCCGGCCAGTTCGTCCACGCCGGCGCGGCGCACGTCGGTCACCAGCTTGACGAGTTCTTCGGGAATCAGCTTCGGATCGCCCTGGCCACGCAGGTACAGGTTGCCGTTGAGCGTGCCGTTGACGGGAGCGCTGTCGGCATAGGCCGTGGTCTTCCAGCGAAAATCCGGGCCGAGCAGGTCCAGCCCCGCGAAGGTGGTCAGCAGCTTCATGGTCGACGCCGGGTTCATTCCGGTGTCGGCGTTCCATTGCAGGATGGGCGTGGCCGTGCCGGTGCGGATGACGAACACGCTGACCGCATCCAGCGGGATATGCGCGCGCGCAAAGGCCAACGCCACGTTGGCAGGCAACCCGGCCGGGTTATGCGCAGCTTGGCGTGCCTGCGTGGCGGTAGGGCGCGGCGCCGCGTTGGCCTTGGCTTTCTTGGCATGCGCCAGCGGCGAGGCCGCAATGGCGAGGAGCACCGCGCAGGCAAGCGCGCTGCGCGACAGGTTGAGCAAACGGGTCGGACGAATTCGGGCCATCGGCGGGGGGCAGAGTGGGGCGCACATGCGTGCGCCAAGTGCAGACGCAGGCATGTTAACGCAGCGACCCCACACTTCGGCCGACAAGCAATGGGGCGTTCACCGCCCAATTCTTTCGGAGTCGCCTCTGTGTGACGGTTCAGTCATGGGCGCCGACGCGTTTGCGCATGTCGGCGGTCACCGACTGGCGTGTGCCGGCATAGTCCGCCCAGGGGTCGCCCTTGAGCTTGGCCAACCGATCCGGCAGCGTGCGCAGCGTCCACTGGGCAGACGACTGCAGCCCTTCGAGTTCGTCATGGCGGATCGGCACCGACACCGGCAACCCCGTCCGCGCGCGCACCGAATAGGCGGCCACCGTGCTCGCGCCGCGGTTGTTGCGCAGGTAGTCGATGAAGATCTTTCCCACGCGGTTCTGCGGCCCCATCTTGGCGACAAAGCGGTCGGGGAAGGTTGCGGCCATGTGCTGCACCACGGCTTGTGCGAACGTCTTGAGCGTGTCCCAACCGGAAGACTCGCGGCGCGTGAGTGGCACCACCACATGCATGCCGTGGCCGCCGCTGGTTTTCAGGAAGGCCGTCAGCCCAAGTTCATCCAGCATGGCCAGCATGAGTTGCGTGGCCTCGATCACCCGGGCGAAGGGCAGCGCCGGGTCCGGGTCGATGTCGAAGACGATGCGGTCAGGCTGTTCGATGCGGTCGGCCAGCGCATTCCACGTGTGGAACTCCACCGTGCCCATCTGCACTGCGCCGACCAGCGCCTCCGCCGAGTTGATCGCCAGCAGCGACGGATGCCCCGGATCGAGCGATGGGTCCAGCTGCGTGATGCCTTGCAGCTTGAGCGCCGCGGAATGTTTTTGAAAGAAGCGCTCGCCGTCGATGCCATCGGGCGCCCGCACCAGCGACGTCGGCCGGTTGTGCAGATGCGGCAGCATCCACTCGGCCACGCCCGCGTAATAGCGTGCGAGGTCGGCCTTGGTGGTGCCGCTCGCTTTCTCGATCACGCGATCCGGATGCGTGACGTCGACATCGGCGATGCGTTCGGCACCGGGCCGCACCTTGCGTTCGGCAGCATTCACGGCGCGGGTCTCCTTGCGGGCAGCGGCGCTGGGCGGCTTGGCTTGTTCACGCACGATATTGCGCGCTGGCTTGTCGTCGCGCAAACCTTGGAAGACGGCTTGCCGCACGATGCCTTCGCGCGTCCATTCGGCAAAGGCGATTTCGGCCACGCGCTCTGGCTTGACCCATTGCACGTCGCGCGCATCGCTGCCGGTGGGCGGGTTCGCAAAGGGCGGCGTGTCGACGGTCAGCCCCGTCAATTCATGATGCAAAGCGTGCAGGCTCGTCTCGTTGAAGCCTGTGCCGACGCGCCCCGCATAGCGCAGCTTGCCCGCGTCGTCATAGACGCCGAGCAGCAATGCGCCGAAGCCGCTGCGGCTGCCCTTGGGCGCGCTGTAGCCGCCGATCACGAACTCCTGCCGCTGCCCGCATTTGAGCTTGATCCACGCGGGGCTGCGGCCGGCGCGGTACGGCGCATCGGCGCGTTTGCCGATCACGCCTTCGAGCGACATGCTGCACGCGGAAGACAGCAGGTCTTCGGGCTCTGCGTTGAACGTGCCCGAGAACAGCACCGCGTCGCGGTCGAGATCCCCCGGGGCCGCCTCGAGAATGCGCTGCAGCAGCGCCCGCCGCTCGCGCAACGGCACGCCGCGCAAATCCATGCCGTTGCAGAACGGAATGTCGAACAGGTAGTAGGCAATGTGTTCGGCATGCGCGGTTTCGAAGGCGTTCTGCAGCGCCTGGAAGTCGGGCACGCCGCGCTCGCCCATCACCACGACTTCACCGTCGAGCCACGCCTCACGCAGGCCCAGCGCCTGCAGCGTGCGCGCCTGACGCGGCAGCTTGGCCGTCCAGTCGCGGCCGTTGCGGCTGAACAGGCGCACGGTGTTGCCGTCGATGCGCGCGAGGATGCGGTAGCCGTCGAACTTCACTTCGTAGTCCCATTCGCCCTGCGTGGGCGGCCCAGCGACGAGCGTGGCGAGTTGGGGCTCCAGCGTCCTGGGCAACGTGGCGGGCACGGCGCCGGCGGGCGGTTGGACTTGCGCCGGTTCCGAGCGCTCCGTCTTGCCATCATCGGCCTTGGCCTTTCCTTTGGCCTTGGGTTTCGCGCCGACGTTCTCTCCGGTGATCACGCTTGCGGGCAAGGCCTGCGTCACGTCGTAGTCGCTGGATGGCCGAACCTGATCGTCGCGCTCCTTGATCAGCAGCCACTGTTCTTTCGGATGCCGCCCGGTGCCGTGCAAATGCGTGCGCACCAGCGCCCACGCGCCGTGCAGTTTCTCGCCGTCGAGATCGAACTTGAGCTTGCCGTCTCGGTACGCCTTGCGCGGATCGCCATGCGGGTGCCACGTACCGCGGTCCCACACGATCACATCGCCACCGCCGTATTGGCCTTCGGGGATGTGGCCTTCGAAATCGGCGTAGTCGAGCGGGTGGTCTTCAACATGCACGGCGAGGCGCTTGTCGGCCGGGTCCAGGCTCGGGCCCTTGGGAACGGCCCAACTCTTGAGCGTGCCGTCAAGCTCCAGCCGGAAGTCGTAATGCAGCCGCGTCGCGTCGTGCTTCTGGATCACGAAGTGCAGGGCGTCGTTGTCACGCCGCTCATCGGCTTTGCGGCGCGCGCCGGCAGGTTCCTGGGTCTGCGTGAAATCGCGCTTGCGGCGGTAGTCGGCGAGATGGCGTGGCATGGCGTCGGCTCCGTCGTGTTATGCGCGCTTGCGTGTGGCGGTCTTGCGCGCTGTCTTGGCGGCGGCCTTGCGCGGTGCACGCTTGCGCGGAGCAGGTTCGTCTTCCGCATCGTCGTCGTTAGATGCCCCTTTGCCCTTGCCGCGCTTGGCAAGCTCTGCCGCAGCAGGTCGGTCAGGTCGATTACGTTGCCGGTACGCGGCGCAGCGTTTTCGGCTTCCATCGGCTCGACCGACTCCGTGCGGCCTTCGCGCACCTTGCGATCGACCAGCGTGAGAATGTCGTCGCGGAAGGTGTCGTGATACTCGGCAGGGTCCCAGGTGCCGCTCATGTCGTCGATCAGCTTTTCGGCCATGTCGATTTCTTTGGCCGTGAGCTTGGCGGCCTTCGTGCCTTCTTCCGGCAAGTCGAGTTCGGACCAGTCGCGCACTTCGTTGGACCAGCGCAGCGTATGCAGCACGAGCACCGGCCCCATCGGGATCAGCGCGGCCAGATGCTGCTTGGTGTGCAGCACGACGTTGGCGACCCCGATCTTCTGCGAGCGCGTCAACGCCTCGCGCAGCAGCGCGTAGACCTTTTCCCCGCGCCGGTCGGGCGCAAGAAAGTACGGCGTATCGAGATAGAGAAACGGAATCTCCGCGGCATCCACGAAGGTCAGCAAATCAACCGTCTGCGTCGAGACCGGGTTGGCGGCGCGGATGTCCTCGTCGGTGAGGATCACATAGCGGTCTTTCTCGTAGGCATAGCCGCGCACGATCTGTTCGCGCGGCACTTCTTTGCCGGTGGTCTTGTTGATGCGCTTGTAGCCGACGCGGTCCATGGTGCGACGGTCGAGCCAGTCGAAGTCGAGGTCGTCGCTGCGGGTGGCCGGATACAGCGCAACGGGAATATGGACGAGGCCGAAACTCACGGCGCCCTTCCAGATCACGCGGGGCATGGCAGGTCTCCCGATGCGGTGGATTCGAGCGTGGTGACGCAAGCCGCATACCTGCGCGGCGCGGGGCGGCGTCATACGTTCATCAGCAGAGCGCGGTAGCATGAGGCCTTTGCGGCGCGACCCGCTCGCGCTGCGCGTTTTTCCCAGCTGTCCTTCATGTCTTCCGAATACGTCCAATCTGCCGGCGCGCTGCGGCCCCGCCGGCTTCCCCTGTCGGCGCGCGCGGCGACGATGGCTCTCTTTTTTGCCAACGGTGCAACGTTTGCGACGTGGGGCATTCACATTCCGACGGTGAAGGCGCGCTTTGGGCTGTCCGAGGCGTCGCTGTCGTTGGCGATGTTCATGGTGGCCGCCGGTGCCATCGTCGCGATGAAGTTTGCGGGCCAGTGGGCGGCGCGCGTCGGCACGCGGCGCGCAAGCGTGCAGGCCGGCGTGGCATTTGGTGTCATGACGGCTCTCATCATGCTGATGCCGAGCTACCCGGCACTGCTGGCCGTGCTGCTGCTGTTCGGCATCACCAACGCCGGTTTCGATGTCGCAATGAACGCGCAAGCTGCCACGGTCGAGGCCAATCATCACAAGCCGATCATTTCCTCGCTGCACGGCATGTTCAGCCTGGGCGGCATGGTGGGCGCGGCGGTGGGTGGCGTGCTGCTGGAACTGGGCGTGCCGCCGGCCGTGCATTGCGGCGGCATGGCGCTCGTCACCATGGCGACGGCGCTGTGTGCCGGCCCGTTCATGCTGCCCGACCACGTGCATGCTGAAGGCGAATCCGCACATCCGACCACGGGCCGTACGCTGTTTCTGCTCGGCGTGCTGGCCTTCCTGGGGCTGGTCGGCGAAGGCGCGATGTATGACTGGACGACCGTGTACATGCGCGAGATCGCGCAATCGCCCGAGGCCGTTGCCAGTGCCGGATACGCAGCGTTTTCGGGCGGGATGGCGCTGGCGCGTTTTGGCGGCGATTTCGCACGCGGGCGCTGGGGCAACATGCGCGTGCTCGGCGCCAGTGGCGTGCTGGCAACGGGCGGGATCCTGCTTGCGCTGTTGTGGCCCGCACCGATGGCTGTCCTGACAGGCTTTGCGCTGATGGGTGTGGGCGCCGCCAACATGGTGCCGATCTTCTTCATCACCGCGTCGCGCCTGCCTGGCGTGCCGGCGGCCGAAGGCATTGCCGCCGTGGCGCGCTTTGCCTACGTGGGCTTGCTGATCGGCCCGGTCATCATCGGGTTGATCGCGCACCGCTCCGACCTGCGCTGGGGGCTCTCCGTGGTGGCGCTCACCATGGCGTTGATTGCGGCGATGGGCCCGCGTGCGATCCGCGTGCCGGAACGCCACTGATCCGCCTGCGCTTCAGCACGCAAATTGCCCAAAAAATATGCAGTTTCTGTGCGTTGACTTTCCTGTGCGCTTGCCATAGCGTACGACGAGGAGAGGGGGTTTCCCGGCGCCGTCGCCAACATGCCAGTGCGCATGACACCGGGATGCGTTCAAAACGAGGCTGTGCTGTCAGCCAGCCCAAACGACCCATAGGAAAGGAGCTTCAGATGCCGTACAAACGTCTTACCCTCGTGGCAGCGGTCGCTGCCGTAGCAGCCATCGGCACCGTAGCCCACGCGCAGACTGACCAGAAGAAGTTCGACCCCTATAGCCAAGGCGCAAAGGTCGGCGACAAGTTTGACCCGTACCAACAAGGCGCGAAGGCCGGCGACAAGTTCGACCCGTATTCGCAAGGCGCCAACAAGAACGACAGCACCGCCAGCGCGCTCAACCCCGGCGCCCAGCCGGCCAATGTCGAGAAGGGCAAGTACGACACGTACACCCAGGGCGCCAAGGCCGGTGAAAAGTTCGATCCGTATAGCCAGGGTGCCAAGGCGGGCGGCAAGTTTGACCCGTACAGCGAAGGCGCCAACAAGAAGGACGCGCCCAAGCAGTAAGCCCGTGCCGAGCGGGTTCATGAAGACGCTGATGCATCGCCCGATGCATCGGCGTTTTTCTTTGTGGAACGCCGCCGCAGCCGTGGCGGCGTTTGCGTTGGCGCTACCCGCGCATGCGGCGGGGCTGTGCTCCGCGCCGTGGGTGCACGACGGCAGCCGCGTGCGCCTGGACGGCAACGGCAAGACGCCGATGATCGTCGAGTTCACGCTGCACGACGTCAATCGCGACATGCAGGACGGCTGCGAGATCGGCCTGCACATCTACGCCAAATCCGGCCTGGTGGCACTCGGCGGCCGGCCCATCGAGACGGTCCAGGAGCACCAGCTGCTTGTGGACGAAGCCGGCGTGGTTACGCGCATCGTCAGCATCAACGGTCGCGTATTTGCGCAAAGCGAGCATGCCGATCTGATTGGCACTGTGAGTACAGCCATTTCCGGCATGTTCCTGTACGGCGCCGGCCTGGCGCCCGAAGCCGAGATGCTGCCTGGCGACACGTACGAGTCCAGCTTCGATTTCGATGTGGTGTCGCCGCGGCTGGGGATCTCCGTGGGGCGCATGCGGGCCGAGCGCGCCAAGGTGGAGGTGTCGGAGCGCGAGGTGGGGCCTCCGCAGCCGATGAACACCGTGGTGGGTGAGCTGCAGTGCCGGCCGATCCGCTACACGCGCACGGCCCGCCTCGGTGTGCTGCGGCTGGGCAATGAAACGCTCGAGCCCGATCCCACCGTTGCGCACATCACCGATTGGTATTGCCCCGAAGCGGCCGTGGTGATGCGCCAGGAGGTCGAGCAGCACGGCCAGACGCAGTTGATCGACGTGGTCGAACTCAAGCGCTGAACGTGCTTTGCGCCGCGTCGAAGTCTTCGGTACTCCCGTCAAACCGGTACACACGTGCCACGTTGAACGGCGCTTCCGGCGCAGCCTGCGAGAACAACGCAATGTGGTCGACGGGCATGGCGGCTGGCAGCGCCACGGGCGTGGCTTCCAGCGCGCGGTAGCAGGCAAGCTGCTCGGCAGAGTCAAGCCGTCCCGTCAGCGTGATGTGAAACGTGAATGTGCCAAACACATACGGATAGCCCCAGCGCTGCAGATGACGCTCCTGCGCATCGGAGAGCCCGGCGCGACGGCGCCGCGCGAGTTCAGCGGGCGGTGGCGGTGCGCGGAAGCCGTCGAATTCGCTGACGCACGCGTCGGCGAGCCGGTGAAGCGTGTCGCGGGCAGGATCGCCATGACGCAGCCTCCACGCCACGAAGCCGCGCAGCGTCTGCAGGGCCGGTTCGATCGTGAAGGCGTGCTGCTGCTGTGCGAAGCGGCGTAGCGCGGTGTCCAGTTCCTCGACCGTGCGATCGCCTGCCAGGCGGAACGGCGGTTTGAACGTGGCGTGCAGGCCGTACTGGCGTGGCGCTTCCGTCCAGCGGTCGAGCGTGGCAAGGTCGACGCCGGCTTCGCGGACAAACACCTCGCGTTGACTTGCGGAGACTGCAGCGCCGGTACGCGCGCAACGGCCGAGCCAGCGTGTGCCCAGCCCGTACCAGGGCTCGGGCGGCAGCAGGTACAGAGCGTATCGCCACGCAGTCGGTATCGGCCGCGACAGGGATGCCCGCACCGGCTCCATGGCGTTGTTCAGCCGATCAGAGGCAGCTGGGCCGCGGCATGGCGCAGCCGCCCGCCGACCACGGCGGCCACCACGCGCGGCAGGCCTGGGCGGCGGTCATCCACCACGATGGCGTCAGCGCGCAGGCCGGTTGCCAGCGTGCCGCGATCCGTCAGCCCTGCGGCTTCAGCGGGGTTGGCGGCCACCAGCGCCCACGCCTTGTCCAGCGGCACCACGCCGCGCTCGGCCAGCTTGAATGGTGCGGCCAGCAGCGCCGGGTAGTAATAGTCGGATGCCAGCACGGTACCCAGGCCGGCCGCCACCATGGCCGCCGCATTCGGCGCGCCGTTGTGACTGCCGCCGCGCACCACGTTGGGCGCCCCGAAGACGATATGCCCCCCATGAGCGCGCGCCGCCCGCGCAACATCCTCGGTCAACGGAAATTCCGTCACGGTGCAGCCGTGCGCGTGAAAGGTGTTGCGCGTGGCAATGTCGGGTTCATCGTGTGAAGCCATGCGAATGCCGCGTTGCTGCGCCGCCCGCGCGAGCGTGCCGGTCACTTCGCCGAGCCGCGTGGCATTGACTGCGGCGGCATGCAGACGTGCGAGGAACGTGTCGATGTCGCACTCGGCGCGATCGGCGTATTGTGCGAGCTTGCGCGCGTCGCCCAGCTTGTCGCGCATCCCCGGCAGGTGATCGTTGAACGACAGGAAGTGCACGCGGCCGGCATCCATCCAGGCCAGCGCATCGGCAACGCCGTCGGCGTGGTGCAACTCGAAGCGCAGGTGCATCAGGTGCTGCGCGCCCAGGTGCGGCCGCATCGCATCAAGGGTATCGAGCATGCGCTGCGCATAGGTGCGCCCGCGCAGGCCGCCTTCCCACGAATACGTCACGCCGTGGAATTCGGTGGTGATGCCGCTGGCAAGCAATTGGCCGTCAACGTCAGCGAGGGCGGTCTCGTACGGAAAGGCCACGCCGGGGCGCGGCATGACGGCGCGTTCGAAGGCATCGCCGTGCAGGTCGACGATGCCGGGCAGGACCAGCAGGTCGCCGCAGTCCATCATCCCGCGCGTCGGGCGGGCATCACACGCGGCGATCTGCCCATCGCGGAAGTGCACGGCGGCTTCCACCAGCCCGCCGGGCAGGAGGGTACGCCGCGAAATCAGGCCGGCTACGTGGCCGACGGAAGACGAAAACGATTGCATAAGGCCCAGGTGCGAACAGTTGCGCAGGAACGTCGTGCGGGCATTGTGCCGCAACTGACGTGCCGCTTGACCGCACATCGGCCATTTGCCCCACCCTGAAGTAGGGAGAGGCAGTCAAACGCCTTAACTTTCCCGACACGATGGTCGATATCGTGAAAAACAACCCAGATATGGACGCCACCTCTGCTGGGCGGCCTGACCGTCCCGAACCGGATGTAATCGACCAGGACAGCCCCAGGCCGCTGCCGCTCGCTGACGACCGCTACGAGGCGCTCGTCCGGCAAATGCCGGATGCGCTGTACATCGTGGCGGACGACATCATCGTTTTCGTCAACGAGGCGGGCGTGCGGCTGTTTGGCGCCCAGACGGCGCGCGACATCGTCGGTCACGAGCTGGACGAGTTCGTGCACGACAACTCGCTGCACCTCGCCCGCCAGCGCCGGGAGTGGATGGTCACGCACGGTGCAGGCTT
>NZ_VOSS01000200.1 GCF_007997035.1 Ralstonia sp. TCR112
CGTGAATTGGTTCTCTGAGATCCACCGTCCTGGCCGGTATCCGGGCTGGCGAAGCGGCCTGTCCGCCTTCCCATTCCCGAAGGAACAGTGGCGTATGGACAGACCGCGCGGCACCCATCTTCTTGTTGGCGAGATGGCGGGTACACGCGGCGTTCGCTTACCGTTGCGGGGGCAGCGCAGGTTGGCGCATCGCTTGGGGCGCGCGCTCCCTGCTTCCCGTTTAACTGCAGATGGTGCTGCGGGCACCAGGACGCGGCGAAGTTTAACGGAAAAGGCACCCCAAACCCGTCGCAGTCGCGGTAAAAACACACCCTGCGCCGTTGCACCAGGTCCTTCGCCTCACGCCGCGCCTCTTGCGCATCCGTATGGAGGACAGGCGCGACGCGCATGATCGGCTAAAATCCCCCCACTCGATTCTGATTGACACCCAATGCTGAACGAACTCGAACAACTTGCCGGCAAGATCACGCGCGTGCTGCGTCACGCCGATGCGCTCGCCGCCGAGAACCAGCGCCTGCGCGCCGAAGTCGAGCGGCTTCAGGCGGAAGCCGAGGCATCCAAGACCGAACGCGACGCGATGGTCGCCGATCGCAGCGTGCTCAATGCCAAGATCGAAGAAGCGCAGCTGCGCATCCAATCGATTCTCGACAAGCTGCCCACGGCCACCGACGCCCGCCAGCTTGACCTCCTCGGCCAGGCCGCCGGCGCCGAAGAAACAACGGCCGCCCCGCCCCGCCACTCGGAGACCTAAGCATGAGCAGCAAGCAAATTGAAGTGAGCATCGCCGGGCAGCCCTACAAGTTCGCTGTCTCGGCCGATAACGAGGCCGCGCTGCGTGAAGCCGCAGCCATGGTCGACAACCAGATGACGCGCATCAAGAACGGCTCGAACACCAAGGGCATCGAGCGCGTGGCCGTGATGGCCGCCATCAGCATCGCATCGGATTTGCTGTCGATGCAACGCCAGGCCGCATCCGATTCTGCCCTGCCGATCGACACGATTCGCGCCAAGCTGGCCGACCTGA
>NZ_VOSS01000201.1 GCF_007997035.1 Ralstonia sp. TCR112
TTCAAGGGCGACAACGGTCTCGTCTATTTCGACATGAACGACTTTGACGAGGCCCTGGTCGCGCCGTTCACCGTCGACCTGGTGCGCGTGCTGTCGAGCCTGCAGGTGGCTGCCTACAGCTGGAAACTGGCCGACGAAGACGCCAACAACCTGTGCCGCCGCTTTCTCGACACGTACGCTGCGGCACTGGTCGACGGCAAGCCGCGCTGGGTCGAGCGCGCCACCGCCACCGGCATCGTGCGCGGCCTGCTGCGCGGCCTGCGCAAGCGCAATCGCGCCGCCTACCTCGCGCAGCGCACCGAGCGCGATGGCAACCGCATTCACCTGCGCATCGACGGCCGACGCACGTTGCGGGCTAGCAAGGAAGAGGCCCGCCGTGCGCGCCGCATCCTGCAGGCCTATGGCGAGCAGGGCAACGGCCAGCGCTTTGTCGCCGTGGACGTGGCGCGGCGCATTGCCGGCACAGGGAGTCTGGGCCTTGAGCGCTATTCCGTCCTCGCGCGCC
>NZ_VOSS01000202.1 GCF_007997035.1 Ralstonia sp. TCR112
CGCTGCAGACCATGGCGCGCGTGGCGGCGTGGTGCCACCTGCGCGGCTGCGGCCGGCACGGGACCGATCTGGTGGAAAAGGTGCAGGCCTATGCGGCGGGCAGCGCGTGGCGCAAATCGGCGCTGAAGCTGGCGGCGCATGGCAAAGACGTGTCGCTCAAGCAATGGGCTGAGTTTGCTGAAGATTATCGTCAGGCGCGCGGTGGCAAGTCCGTTTAAGCGCGCAGTGTAAGGCCGCGATGGCGCGCCGTTGACGTCACGCCCATGCGTACTATTTGAAATCCCTCTGAGATCGCAATGAAAAACCTCGACAACCCCTCGCATGATCGCGAGGTGGGCGTCGCCGACGCGACGCAAGATACGACGCGCATCGACGACACCCGCATCGGCGCGGTGCGTCCGCTCATTTCACCGGCGCTGCTGCTGGACGAGCTGCCCGTGCCTGCCGATACGCAGACGCTCGTCGAAGACACTCGCCGGGCCATCAGCAACATCCTGCACGGTCGCGACGATCGGCTGCTGCTCATCGTCGGCCCGTGCTCGATCCACGATCACGACCAGGCGCTCGATTACGCGCGC
>NZ_VOSS01000203.1 GCF_007997035.1 Ralstonia sp. TCR112
GGCGGCGGGGTGGCGAATGTGGGCACGTCGCTCACGGCGACGAACGCGCCGGTCGTGTCGGGCCTTGGAGGCGTGGTGACCGCCACGGGCAACACCGTGGCCGCGTTGGGCGGCCCGCTGTCCGGCGGCAGCACAACGGCCAGCCCGCTGGCGCCAATCACGAGCGCACTGGGCGGCGCCACGGGCGGCAGCAATCCGCTCGGTGCGGTGACGGGGCGCACTGGGTGGGGCGACTTCCACGGGCGGAGCCACGGCGCCCATCGGTTCGCTGGTGACCAGCGTCGGCACGTCGGTTACGTCGACGGGGGCCACCACGCCGCTGTCACCTGTCACGGGTGCGGTGGGCGGCGCGTTGACCACCGTTGGCGGTGCGCTGTCGCGCTGAGCCGCAGCCGAAAAAAAGAAGGCCAGCAAAGGCTGGCCCATCTTCCAGCCGTTCATGCGTTGGCGCTGAACGGCTTTTTTGTTGGTGACGCTCAGCCCGGCACGCGCACCCAGCCTTCCATCAACACGCGCGCACTGCGGCTCATGATGGCCTTGGTGACCGTCCATTCGCCGTCCACCAGCTTGGCTTCCGCGCCCACGCGCAGCGTGCCGGACGGATGCCCGAAGCGTACCGCGCCACGTTCTCCACCGCCCGCTGCCAGGTTGACCAGCGTGCCCGGAATGGCCGCCGCCGTGCCGATGGCGACCGCTGCCGTGCCCATCATCGCGTGGTGCAGCTTGCCCATCGACAACGCGCGCACCAGCAAGTCCACATCGCCTGCGCCGACCTTCTTGCCGCTCGATGCCACGTAGTCCTTCGGCGGCGCGACGAACGCGACCTTGGGCGTGTGCTGCCGCGTGGCGGCTTCTTCAATGTTCTTGATCAGCCCCATGCGCACCGCGCCGTGCGCGCGGATGGTCTCGAACATCGCCAGCGCCTTCGCATCGCCGTTGATGGCGTCCTGCAGCTCGGTGCCGGTGTAGCCGATGGCCTCTGCGTTGATGAAGATCGTCGGGATGCCCGCGTTGATCATCGTCGCCTTGAGCGTGCCCACGCCGGGCACCTCCAGGTCGTCGACGAGGTTGCCGGTGGGGAACATCGCGCCGCCGCCGTCGCCTTCCTCTTCGGCAGCCGGGTCGAGAAATTCGAGTTGCACTTCCGCCGCCGGAAAGGTCACGCCGTCGAGTTCAAAGTCGCCCGTCTCCTGCACCGCGCCGTTGGTGATGGGCACGTGCGCAATGATGGTCTTGCCGATGTTGGCCTGCCAGATGCGGATGGTCGCGACGCCGTTTTGCGGCACCCGGCTCGCATCGACCAGACCGTTGCTGATGGCGAACGGGCCGACCGCTGCAGAGAGGTTGCCGCAGTTGCCCGACCAGTCGACAAACGGCTTGTCGATGGAGACCTGGCCGAACAGGTAATCCACGTCATGGTCGGGGCGCGTGCTCTTGCTGAGGATCACCGTCTTGCTGGTGCTCGACGTGGCGCCGCCCATGCCGTCGATCTGCTTGCCATACGGGTCGGGGCTGCCGATCACGCGCATGAGCAACGCGTCACGCGCCGCGCCGGGCTGTTGCGCGGCCAGCGGCAAATCCTGCAGACGGAAGAACACGCCTTTGCTGGTGCCGCCACGCATGTAGGTGGCGGGAATCTTCACTTGCGCGGGGTGGCTCATGCTGCTTCCTTGTTCGATTCCAAAAAGTCCTGCGCAAAGCGCTGCAGCACACCGCCGGCTTCGTAGATCGACACTTCCTCGTCGCTATCCAGACGGCACGTGACGGGCACTTCCACGCGTTCGCCGTTCTTGCGGTGGATGACGAGCGTCAGGTCCGTACGCGGTTTGCGCTCGCCGATCACGTCAAAGGTTTCGGTGCCGTCAATGCCGAGCGTGAGGCGCGTGGTGCCCGGCTTGAACTCCAGCGGCAGCACGCCCATGCCGATCAGGTTCGTGCGGTGGATGCGCTCGAAGCCTTCGGCCACGATGGCCTCGACGCCGGCCAGGCGTACGCCCTTGGCGGCCCAGTCGCGCGAGCTGCCCTGGCCGTAGTCGGCGCCGGCAATCACGATCAGCGGCTGCTTGCGGTCCATGTAGGTCTCGATCGCTTCCCACATGCGCGTGACCTTGCCTTCGGGTTCGATGCGCGCCAGCGAGCCCTTCTTCACCACGCCGTCCACCACGGCCATCTCGTTGATGAGCGTCGGGTTGGCAAACGTCGCGCGCTGCGCGGTCAGGTGATCGCCGCGGTGCGTGGCGTACGAATTGAAGTCCTCTTCCGGCAGGCCCATCTTGGCGAGGTATTCACCGGCGGCGCTGCTGGCCAGGATGGCGTTGGACGGCGACAGGTGATCGGTCGTGATGTTGTCCCCCAGCACCGCCAGCGGCCGCAGGCCCTTGAGCGTGCGCTCGCCGGCCAGCGCGCCTTCCCAATAGGGCGGGCGGCGGATGTACGTGCTCTGCGGGCGCCAGTCGTACAGCGGGCTCACGCTGGCAACCGACGCGCTGCGCTGCTCGAACATCGGGATGTACACCTTGCGGAACTGCTCGGGCTTGACCGATGCGCGCACGATGGCGTCGATCTCTTCGTCGGTCGGCCACAGGTCTTTCAGCAGGATCGGCTTGCCGTTGGCATCGGTGCCGAAGCTGTCGCGCTCGATATCGAAACGCACGGTGCCGGCAATCGCATAGGCCACCACCAGCGGCGGCGATGCGAGGAACGCCTGCTTGGCATACGGGTGAATGCGGCCGTCAAAGTTGCGGTTGCCCGACAGCACGGCCGTGGCGTACAGGTCGCGATCGATGATCTCTTGCTGGATCTTCGGGTCCAGCGCGCCGCTCATGCCGTTGCAGGTGGTGCAGGCAAACGCGACGATGCCGAAGCCGAGCTTTTCCAGTTCGTGCTTGAGGCCGGCTTCTTCCAGATACAGCTCAACGGCCTTGGAGCCTGGCGCGAGCGAACTTTTCACCCACGGCTTGCGGGTCAGGCCGAGGCGGTTGGCATTGCGCGCCAGCAGCGCCGCGGCAATCACGTTGCGCGGGTTGCTGGTGTTGGTGCAACTCGTGATGGCCGCGATGATGACCGCGCCATCCGGCATCTGGCCCGGCGTTTCTTCCCACTGGGCGGCGATACCCTTGGCGGCCAGGTCGGTCGTGGCCACACGTGCGTGCGGGTTGGACGGGCCGGCCATGTTGCGCACCACGCTGGACAGGTCGAAGCGCAGCACGCGTTCGTATTCGGCGTTCTTGAGCGTGTCGGACCACAGGCCCGCGGTCTTGGCATACGTCTCGACCAGCTTGACCTGCTCGTCGCTGCGGCCGGTCAGGCGCAGGTAGTCGAGCGTGTTGTCGTCAATCGAGAACATTGCCGCGGTGGCGCCGTACTCGGGGGCCATGTTCGAAATGGTGGCGCGGTCGCCCAGCGTCAGCTTGGATGCGCCTTCGCCGTAAAACTCGAGGTAGGCGCCCACCACCTTCTGCTTGCGCAGGAATTCGGTCAGTGCCAGCACGATGTCGGTGGCAGTGATGCCGGGCTGGCGCTGGCCGGTCAGCTCCACGCCCACGATGTCCGGCAGGCGCATCCACGAGGCGCGGCCCAGCATCACGTTTTCGGCTTCCAGGCCGCCCACGCCGATAGCGATCACGCCCAGTGCGTCGACATGCGGCGTGTGGCTGTCGGTGCCGACGCAGGTGTCGGGATAGGCCACGCCGTCGTGCGCCTGGACAACGGGCGACATCTTCTCCAGGTTGATCTGGTGCATGATGCCGTTGCCCGCCGGGATCACGTCGACGTTCTTGAACGCGAGCTTGGTCCAGTCGATGAAGTGGAAGCGATCTTCGTTGCGGCGGTCTTCAATGGCGCGGTTCTTGGCGAAGGCGTCGGGGTCGAAGCCGCCGCATTCCACCGCCAGCGAATGGTCGACGATCAGCTGCACCGGCACGACCGGGTTGACCTTGGCGGGGTCGCCGCCCTGGTCGGCAATGGCGTCGCGCAGGCCAGCGAGGTCGACCAGCGCGGTCTGGCCCAGGATGTCGTGGCAGACCACGCGCGCCGGGAACCAGGGGAAATCCAGGTCGCGCTTGCGTTCGATGAGCTGTTTGAGCGAGTCGGTGAGGGCGGCTGGATCGCAGCGGCGTACCAAATTCTCGGCGAGGACGCGGGAGGTGTAGGGGAGCTTGTCGTAGGCGCCCGGCTGGATGGCTTCCACGGCCTCACGTGCGTCGAAGTAATCGAGGTTTGTGCCGGGGAGCGGTTTGCGGTGGGTGGTGTTCATGGTAGTGGTACATCCCTTGTTTCATCCCCTGCCGGGGTGACTCAGCTTCTTTGTCTTGCCAAAGAAAGTAAGCAAA
>NZ_VOSS01000204.1 GCF_007997035.1 Ralstonia sp. TCR112
TCATCGGCATCTTGGAATCTGCCCCAACGACTGACGTCGTAGACGAGGATGACTTGGAAGTCGGCAGTGCCGGACTCAACGTCCTTGATGAGTTGCTGTAGTGCTTGGCGGCCGTCGAGTCGTAGGCCGCTCTTACCCTCGTCAGCATAGGTCCGCACGATTTGGATGCCGCGACGCTGTGCGTACTCGCGAATCTTGTCGGCCTGATTCTGTGTGGAGTACTGCTGATGCTCTGTCGACATCCGAACGTACTCCGCACCACGAAGCAGGATCGGCTCGTCGGGAGGTCTCGAAAAGGTTTCGGCCATGCGTCCAACCGCGTAGAGTTTTTCCGCCAGTGCCGGCTAACGGACGTAGGCGCCTGTGGATTCGAAGGCGCAATTCCTGCCTCGCAGGAAGGGCCAAGATTCACATGGAAGAAACGGTAACGGCTGTTCGATGCGCTGCCTATGACGTCCTATGTTTGCACACGTCCTTTTTGCATCAGTGGTCGAGATACACGGGCGTCATTCGTACGATCCACGCGTCCATTGTTGCGCCGCTCGGTTGGAGAACCGCTTCGATTCGATAGAGACCAGCTGGG
>NZ_VOSS01000205.1 GCF_007997035.1 Ralstonia sp. TCR112
GTGGATGCAGCGCGCGACCAGTCGCACGTTGCCATCGCCCGTCAGGCTCAGGAATTTACGCGCCAATGCTTTCTCGGCGATTTTTTCCTGGTACACGTAGCCGGCCAGGGCCTGGGCGTCTTCTTCCGGCGTCTTGCAACGCTTGAAGCGCGGGTACAGCGTTTCGATGCGCTCGGAGTTCGCATCGCCGGCGCTGATGTGATACAGGTCGTGCGCCAGCGTGGGCTTGGTCGACAGTTGCACGATCGCTTCGGCGCAGTCGTCCACGGGCAGGATGTCGACGCGGTCGGACAGGCGGCAGCTGAACGTTTCGAGCAGCGCCACCATGCGCAGCATCCAGAAGATGCTGCCCGACGGCTCGCACCCCAGCGTGCTGTGGCCGACCACGATGGACGGCCGCACCACAACCAGGGGCAGCTCGGGCACCGCTTCGCGCAGCTTCAGCTCGGCCATCCCCTTCGAATACGTGTATGGCACCGCATGCTGCTCCAGCGGCGGGACGTCCCAGCTCTCGCTGACATGGCGATCCGCCAGCTGGCCGCATGACATGGCCGTGCCGATCTGCAGGAAGCGCTTTAGGCGCTTGCTTTGCGCCGCCAGCCGGCCCAGCGCCAGCACGCCTTCCACATTGGTTTCCCACAGCGACGGGTGGTTCGAGAACGTTGCCAGCGCCGCGCAGTTGATGATGATT
>NZ_VOSS01000206.1 GCF_007997035.1 Ralstonia sp. TCR112
TTCCGGATCGCCCAGCTTGGCCGTGCCGGCGTCGCGCAGGTCGAACGGCACGATTTGCGATTCGGTAATGCTGTCCAGCGTGCCCGGTGCGAATTCAAAACGCCGCAGGTTGCTGCGCAGCCGCGCCAACCCCTCCGAAGGCGTGTCGCCGCGCACGGCAAAGCGCGTGTCGGCCAGCAAACCTTTGGCTGCCAGATTGGCGGCAATGGCGCCGCCCACGAAACCGGTGGCACCGGTCAGCAAAATACTCATGCGAGAAAACTTGAATTTCCTAGGTGGCAAAACGGGCGACCGTCCCGCTTGCAAACAACACGACCGCCGCCGCACCGCTCAGGTGCAAGGGGCAGGCAGGTCATGCAAATGAAGCCGCGCACACGAAACAAGGCTCGTGGGCCGCAGGGTTCGCGCGATGCGATGCGGCCAAAACCCGCGCACAATCAGCGATTTATAAGAATGTAACCTTTCAGCCGCCTTTCGGCATCCCATTCGATCAGAGGGTTGACTCAGGTTTGCGGCACCGCGCAGCTCGAAGCGGCGTTGGCGGCAATCTCGCGCGCCGCCTTGGCGCCTTCCACCTGCAGGATGGTCGGCAGCGACACGCCGTTCTTGGCGGCCGTTACCTCGGCCAGGATCGAGATGGCGATTTCCGGCGGCGTCCGGCTGCCGATGTAAATGCCGAC
>NZ_VOSS01000207.1 GCF_007997035.1 Ralstonia sp. TCR112
GCGGTGATGCTCTCGCAGCCGGGAATGCAGCGCTGCAGCACGGCCGGGTCGTTCAGCGCATCCCAGGCGGTCTGCAGGGGCACGGGCAGGAGATGGGTCTGGGTCAGTTCCATGGGGCGGTCGATGGGACGGGGGTGGGGGGACGCGGCGGACGCGTGCGGCGGGCATGCGCCAGTTCGTGCTCCAGCGCAGCCAGGCTGTCGAAATGGTGCGCCGGCACCATCACGTCGACATGCGGCAGAATGGTCCGCACGCCACGTGCCCGCGGCTCGAAGCCGGCAAAGCGCAGCAGCGGGTTGAGCCAGACGATGCGGTGGGCGAAGCGCGCCAGGCGTGCCATCTCGGTGTCGAGCACGTCGATGTGCTCGTGGTCGAGCCCATCCGTCACGAGCAGGACGGTGGCACGGCCGGACAGCGTGCGGCGCGCCCATTGGCGATTGAACTCCGCCAGCGCCGCGCCGATGCGCGTGCCGCCCGACCAGTCGGGCACCAGCTCGGCGATGGCCTGGACGGCGACATCCGGATCACGCTCGCGCAGTTGCCGCGAGACGTTCGTCAGCCGCGTGCCGAACAGGAAGGCCTGGATGCGCTCGCGCGACTGCACCAGCGCGTGGCAGTAATACAGCACGGCGCGTGAATAGCGGCTCATCGATCCGGAAATGTCGAGCAACAGCACCAGCGGCGGCGTGCGGTCGACGGGCTGGCGGTATTTCCAGCCGGTCCACTCGCC
>NZ_VOSS01000208.1 GCF_007997035.1 Ralstonia sp. TCR112
CGCCATCATGGTGCCCGAGGCAAGCGTGCATGAAGCGCGTCTGAAGCTCGCTTCGCAAGGCCTGCCCAAGGGCGGCCAGGCCGGCTTCGAGCTGATGGAGAACCAGAAATTCGGCACGAGCCAGTTTGCCGAGCAAGTCAATTACCAGCGCGCCCTGGAAGGCGAGCTGGCCCGCACCATCCAGGCCATGCAGGAGGTGCAGTCCGCCCGCGTGCATCTGGCGATGACCAAGCCGTCGGTGTTCGTGCGCGAGCAGGCCAAGCCGAGCGCCTCGGTGCTCCTCAAGCTGTATCCGGGCCGCATGCTCGACCGCTCGCAGGTGCAGGCCATTGGCCACCTGGTGTCGAGCAGCGTGCCGAACCTGCCGCTGGCCAACGTGACGGTGGTCGACCAGTCCGGCCGTTTGCTGTCGTCGTCGTTCCAGGACAACGCCTCGGGCCTCGACCCGACGCAGCTGAGCTACGTGCGCGACGTCGAGCAGGGCTATATCAAGCGCATCGAAGCCATCCTCGGCCCCGTGGTGGGCGAAGACAACGTGCGCGCGCAGGTGACGGCCGACGTCGATCTGGACAACACCGAGCAGATGGCCGAGACGTATCGTCCCAACCAGGACCCGGCCAACGCCGCCGTGCGCAGCACGCACACCGCCGAAGCCACGCAGAACAAGGCCGACGCCCAGGGCGGCGTGCCCGGCGCGCTGTCCAACCAGCCGC
>NZ_VOSS01000209.1 GCF_007997035.1 Ralstonia sp. TCR112
GCGGCCTGCGCGCTGGAAAAGACCTCGAAACCGGGAGACGCCATGAAGCTGTCGATCTTTTCCGTGCAGGACCATTACCCCGACCGGCCCCGCAGTCTGCCGCAACTCTACGCAGACGTCATCGCCCAGGCGCGCCACGCCGAAGCGCTCGGCTACGACACCTTCTGGGTGGCCGAGCATCACTTTCACGAGTACGGCGCCGTTCCCAACCCCGCAGTCTTTCTGTCGCATCTGGCCGCGCAGACGCAACGCCTGCGACTGGGCACGGCCATCTCGATCCTGACCTTCCATCATCCGGCCACGGTAGCCGAGAACTACGCGATGGTCGATGCGCTTTCGGGCGGGCGGTTGTCGCTGGGCGTGGGCTCGGGCTACCTCAAGCACGAGTTCGAAGGCTACGACGTCGACCCCGCCGTCAAGCGCGAGCGCTTTGACGAAGCGCTGATGCTTGTCGAGCGCCTGCTTTCCGGCGAGCGCGTGCATCACGCGGGCCAGTTCCACACGCTGCGCGACGTGCGCCTCAACGTTCTGCCGGTGCAGGCCCGCGTGCCGATCCATGTGGCGATCCTGCGGCGAGAGGCGGCGTATCACATTGGCCGGCAGGGGGCGGCGCA
>NZ_VOSS01000021.1 GCF_007997035.1 Ralstonia sp. TCR112
TTTCCTCCTGCAACAGAAATTCAAGGCGCCATCTAGGGCAGGGGTACGGCCCACACCGTCTGGCGGCCTGCGTTGTCGCCGTCGGTTGTGCTGACTTTGCTCAATCCAGCTTCTGTTCTGGCGCCGTGGCCTGGGGCATCTTGCAGTTGAAGGCCGGCGCTTCGTCTTGCAGGTCCAGGTGGTTCATCAGCGTGGGGGCCAGGACCTTGAGCACTTGAACGGTCAGTGCGCTGGTGAATTTGTACTTGGCGGCATCAGCGCCGGCCACGTAGGCGACGACGGTGCCGAAGTAGCGGTCTCCGAGGTAGAAGACGAAGGCGCCGGAGCGGCTGACGACCCGTTCGGAGATGAGGCCGCCGCCGCGGCTGAAGGTTTTGAAGCGGTTGTCGCCGGTGCCGGTTTTGCCGCCGATGGCGATGGGTTTGCCGTCCTTGTCGATGAACGTGCCGGAGATGCGCTTGGCGGTGCCGCCTTCGACGACGCCGGCCAGCGCGGATTTGACCAGGGGCGGAATCTCGGGCGGCAGCACGCGCTCTCCGGCGTTGGGGTCGCGGCACAGCATGACTTCGTAAGGCGTGTTGGCGGCAAAGCGAAGGCGGTCGATGCGTACGCTGGGCAGGCGGATGCCGTCGTTTTCGATGATGCCCATCAGCTCCGCCAGCGATGCTGGCCGGTCCGCCGACGCGCCGATGGCGGTTCCGTATGACGGCACCAGCGATTCGAACGGATACCCCAGCCGCTTCCACATGGCGTGAATCTGCTGGAACGCTTCGATCTCCAGCATCTGCTTGATGCGCTTGTCTTGCGCGGCCTTGCGGTGCGATTGCAGCAGCCATTTGTAGACGGACAAGCGCTCATCGGCGCTGGCCTCGTTCACCTGCGCGAGCGTGGCTTGCGGATGGGTGCGCAGATACGCCACCAGCCACAGCTCCAGCGGATGCAGCTTGGCGATGTAGCCGCGGTCGGCGAGGTCGAAGCGCTGGACGGAATACTTCTCATACAGGTTGGTGAGTTCCGCCTCATCCAGCTTTGCGCCGGGCAGGTAGCTGCGGATGAATGCGGCGAGTTTGCCGGGGCCGGCCTCGGGGTCGATGCTGCGATAGATGGTGGCCAGCCGCACCGGCGTCGCGCGCGTGCTTTGCACCAGGATGGCTTCGCGCTCCTGGTCGGTCTTGCCTTTGTATTTGGCGTAGAAACGGCCCATGAAGAGCTTGCCCTCGCGGTCGGCAAAGCGTCGCAGGTAAATCTGTCGCTGCGGAGACTCCGGATTGGTCAACGCCTCGGCGCCGGCATTGGGCAACTGGTGCTGAAAGTAGCGCGAGATGTCGCGCATGATCCGGACGAAGACGAGGTTGACGGAGTGCTTGAGCCCCTCGCGCACCGTGAAGTTTTGGGTGCCTTCCCATTTCTCGAAGTTTTCGAAACTCTGCATGCCGCCGCCGGTGGCAAACCACTCGCCGGCGTTGCCGGAGTATTTGCGCTCCATCGATGCATCGAGCATCGCCGCGAGCGAGCGGTCTTGCATGTGGGCGAGGTAATCGACGGCCCAGCGCTCGATCGGGTTCTGCACGGGAATATTGACCTTGCGCAGCGCCGCGGCGGGCTGGTCGGCGTAGCGCTTGTGCAGCTCGGCCACGATCTGCAGATACGTCACCAGCGTGCGCAGCTTGGCCGTGGAGCCCAGATCGAGCTTGACGCCTTCGTTGATGTCGAACGGCTTGTCGAACGTATCGGCTTGCACCAGCACGCGGTTGCCGCCCGGCGCGCGTTCGTAGAGCGTGAAGCTGTAGGTCACGCCGCGCGGATCGCCGCGCTCCAGCATCATGTCGCCGACGAGGCCGGCGGCCTTGGCGTTGGCCGGGTCGCGCAGCTTGCGCAGTTCGGCAGAGATATCGCGCTGCAACGGCGCATCGAGCGTGCTGCTGGCAGTCAGGTCGAGCCGGTCGAGCGCATACATGCGCGAGATGCCGAGCATGCCCGCCAGATTCACGCGTACGGCGTTCGTGCCTTTGTGCTCCAGCGGCGGAGGCGGCACGCGGGTGTTCAGCGCCTGCTGCTTGAGCGATTGCGCAATGGCCGCATCGCGCAGCGCCGGCGGAATCACGCCGGAGGCCGCCAGCACGCGCAGGTAGGCGTTGGTCAACGTTTCCAGCTCATCGAGATTCTCCAGGTAGTACGAAGGCCGCCGCTGCGAGACGAGCAGGCTCAACGCCTCCTTGTAGGCCAGCGCACGGTCTGGGAGGGGCGCCGTCGATTGGGCCGCGAGCAGCGCATTCACCTGGGCGAAGTCGCGCCCGTACCAGACCCACAGCGCATCTCCAATCCCCTGGATCTCGCCAAAGCCGGCGCGCGCGCCCAGCGGCACGGTGTTCAGGTAATCGACGGCGAGCTGGTGGCGGGCGGCGGTGGTGTCTTCGCCGTTCAGGTAAGCACGGGCGGAGGCGGAGAACATCTGACGCAGCTTCTCGCTGGGCGAATCGGTGCGGCCTTCGGGCGAGTGGCGATACTTTTCGATCTGCGTGGCGAGCGTGCTGCCGCCGGGCGATTCATGCGCCGGGTTGACGGCATGCAGGGCGCGGTCCCACACCGCACGCGCGAGGCGCGACCACTCCACGGCCGGGTTGCGCTTCGGGTATTCGGTCTGCAGCAGCGTGCGGTTTTCAATCGCAAGCAGTGAGTTGACCAGCAGCGGCGGCACCGACGCGAAATTGTCATACACGCGTTCGGGATGCCGCACGCGGTAGATCGGGCGGCCGTCGTCGTCGAGCAGCTCCAGGCCGGCCTGGTCCTTCTCGCGATAGGGCGGGTTCATGCCGCTGTCCATTCGCGCGACCATCTCTTTGGAGGGCACGGCCTGCTGCGCGACGATGTAGCCGCGCGAGCGCAGGCGGTCCAGAAACGTGGGGAGGTCGTGATAGCCGAGCCGCTCGTCGTAAGGGCCGGAGTTCGGATAGCGGGCCGACGTGTTCGGCCCCGGCTTGACGGGAAAGGTTTGCGATTTCGCCAGATTCGCGAAATAGCGGGCCTGCCAGGCGGAGGTGCGGAATTCGTGAGCGACAAGCAAGGCGCCCACCGCAAGCACCAGCGCCACGACGAGGGCCAATTTGATGAAGATGGGGCGGCGTATTCTTTTCACTCGCTTGCGCTCCAATCGCAGGCGAACGTGCGCCTTGCTTCAATCTAGCCCATGCGGCTGTCGTGTCCAGCGGCTTGTAACTTTGGAGCCGCCATTGCAAGCCTTACGAGGGTGCGTAATACGGAATCTTCTGCTCGTCGTACAACCGATACGTCAGCGCCAGCATGGCGCGGATGTCTTCAGACTCGTCGAGCAGGCGCGTGCTGAAGATAATGGGCGAGACCAATTGCGGATCGTCGAGTTCCATGTAGCAGACATCTTCGCGCCGCAGGCCCGCCACACTGCGCGGCACCACCGATACGCCTTCGCCCGCAGCCACCAGCCCCAAGGCGATTTGCAATTCCCGTGCCTCGTAAATCTTGCTGGGTTCCAGCGCGCGATCGTGGAAGAGGGCGAGCACCTGGTCCGCATAACTCGGGCGCGGTGTGCGCGGGTAAATGATCAGCGTGTCGCCGACAAGGTCACGCAGCGAGGCGGTTGTCCTGCCGTCCAGCAGCGCATGGCCTGAGGGCAGCGCGACGATCAGTCGTTCATCGCGCAGGAGGATGCGCCGCACGTTCGGGTCTTCGTAACGGATGCGGCCGAAACCGACGTCGATGCGGCCGTCCTTGAGCGCCTGGATCTGATCCATCGTCGTCATTTCGTGCATGGTCAGATCGACCATCGGGTACTCCGCCCGAAAGCGCCGGATGACTTTCGGCAGCATTCCGTACAGCGTGGAAGCCACGAAGCCGACCGACATGCGTCGCTCGATCTGGCCGACGCGTTGCGTCATCGACGCAAGTTCTGCCGTCTGCGCCAGCAATTGCCGCGCATGCGCGTGGAAAAAGCGGCCCGCTTCGGTCAGCCTGAGCGGGCGGCTGCCGCGCTCGAACAGCAGCACGCCGACTTCCTCTTCCAACTGCTGAATCTGCCGCGAGAGCGGCGGCTGCGCGATGTGCAGCCGTTCAGCGGCGCGCGTGAAGTTCAGCTCTTCAGCAACGGCAACGAAATAGCGCAGGTGACGCAGCTCCATTTTTATACCTTTCAGGTATGAAACTGATACTAAATCGGTGTTGGACGCAGTAAATCGCGCTGCGTAATCTGGTTTCCACGTTGATAGCTGTTCTTCTGATACCTGGAAAACATGATTCGCTCGATCGAGGCCATTCTAGTGGATGTGCCCACCATCCGTCCGCACAAGCTGTCCGTCGCCACCATGCATACGCAGACGCTCGTCCTCGTGCATGTGCGCTGCGAAGACGGCATCGAAGGCTGGGGCGAGGCCACCACCATCGGTGGCCTCAACTACGGCGAAGAGAGCCCCGAAAGCATCAAGGTCAACATCGACACGCACATTGCGCCGCTGCTGATCGGCATGGAGGCGCGCAATGTGGCGGCTGCCATGGCACGCGTGCGCAAGACCATCCAGGGCAACCGCTTTGCCAAGTGCGCGCTGGAAACGGCGCTGCTCGATGCGCAGGCCCGCCGGCTCGGCGTGCCGCTGTCGGAGTTGCTGGGCGGCCGCCTGCGCGATGCGCTGTCGGTGGCCTGGACGCTCGCCAGCGGCGACACCCGCAAGGACATTGCCGAGGCAGAAGCGATGCTCGCCGAGCGCCGCCACCGCATCTTCAAGCTGAAGATCGGCCTGCGCCCGGTGGCCGACGATGTAGCGCACGTATTGGCCATCAAGCGCGCACTGGGCGACGCTGTGAGCGTGCGTGTCGACGTCAACCAGGCCTGGAGCGAGCTGGACGCCGCCAACGGCATCGCCGCGTTGCAAGCCGGCGGCGTCGACCTGATCGAACAACCGGTGCGCGCAGAAAACCGCGCCGCGCTGGAGCGCCTGGCCCGCCAGTTTGCGGTGCCGATGATGGCCGACGAAGCCCTGCACGGTCCGCTCGATGCATTTGAGCTGGCGTGCTCTGCCAGTGCCGATGTCTTCGCCGTGAAGATCGCGCAATCCGGCGGCCTTGTGCCGGCGATGCAGGTGGCAGCCATCGCGCAGCTGGCTGGCATCGGCCTGTACGGCGGAACGATGCTCGAAGGCGCGGTCGGCACGGCCGCATCGGCCCATGTGTTTTCCACCTTTGGCGAGCTGCAGTTCGGCACCGAGCTGTTCGGCCCCTTGTTGCTCACGCAAGAACTGCTGACCGAACCGCTGCAGTACCGCGACTTCATGTTGCAGGTGCCGACCGGCCCGGGCCTGGGCATCGACATCGATCGCGACAAGCTGGCGCGCCTGCGCCGCCAATGAGAACAACCAGACCAAGACACCCCACCAAGGAGACCACGATGCTGTTCCACGTCCGCATGGATGTTCGTCTGCCGGCCGACATGCCCGCCGATGTCGCCAACGAGATCAAGGCGCGCGAGAAGGCCTATTCGCAGGATCTGCAGCGCAGCGGCAAGTGGCGCCACATCTGGCGCCTGGTGGGCGAGTACGCGAACGTCAGCATCTTCGACGTGCAGAGCAATGCAGAACTGCACGACATCCTGACGGCGCTGCCGCTGTTTCCGTACATGCAGATCGCCGTGACGCCGCTGTGCCGTCACCCGTCGTCAGTTCATAGCGACGATGCTTGAGACATTCCACATTCCCCCAGAAAACCACGAGGAGACACCCATCATGAACGCACGCGTATTCCAAACAAAAGAAGTGCAGGACCTGCTGAAGGCCGCCACCAACCTCGACGGCAAGGACGGCAACGCCCGCCTGAAGCAGATCACCCACCGGCTGCTGGCCGACCTGTTCAAGGCCATCGACGACCTCGACATCACGCCGGACGAGGTCTGGGCCGGCATCAACTACCTGAACAAGCTCGGGCAGGACGGAGAAGCGGCATTGCTGGCGGCCGGCGTGGGCCTGGAGAAATACCTCGACATCCGCATGGATGCTGCGGATGCGGCGCTGGGCATCAACGGCGGTACGCCGCGCACGATTGAAGGGCCGCTGTACGTTGCCGGCACAACGGTGCGCGATGGCGTGTCCAGGATCGACATCGATCCGGACCCGGCGGCAGGCCCGCTGGTCATTCATGGCACGGTGACGGGCCCGGACGGCAAGCCGGTGGCCGGCGCCGTGGTCGAGTGCTGGCATGCGAACTCGAACGGCTTCTACTCGCATTTCGATCCGACCGGTGCGCAGAGCCCGTTCAACCTGCGCGGCGCGGTCAGGACTGGCGCCGATGGTCAATATGAATTCCGCACGCTCATGCCGGTGGGCTACGGCTGCCCGCCGCACGGCGCCACGCAGCAACTGCTGAACGGCCTTGCGCGCCACGGCAACCGGCCGGCGCACGTGCACTTCTTCGTCACCAGCGACGGCCACCGCAAGTTGACGACGCAATTCAACATCGAAGGCGATCCGCTGATCTGGGACGACTTCGCCTATGCCACCCGCGAAGAGCTGATTCCGCATGTGGTGGAAAAAACCGGCGGCACCGCGCTCGGCCTGAAAGCCGATGCGTACAAGGACATCGAATTCAATTTCGTGCTCACGCCGCTGGTTCAGGGCAAGGACAACCAGCGCGTGAATCGTCTGCGCGCTTCGGCCGAGGCCTGAGGCCGGGTGCCTCAACGTGGAGACGACCATGTCCGCCTTGATCGACAAAGCCAGCGAACTGGACCAGCTGCTGTCAACCGCCGTGGTGGATGACAAAGAGGCCGGAATTTACCGCTGCCGCCGCGACATCTTCACCCACCCCGATCTGTTCGCGCTGGAGATGAAGCACATCTTCGAGAACAACTGGGTGTATCTGGCGCACGAGAGCCAGATTCCAAACAACAACGATTACTACACCACGTGGATTGGCCGCCAGCCGATCGTCATCACGCGCGACAAGACCGGCGAGCTGCATGCCGTCATCAATGCCTGCGCGCACAAGGGTGCGATGCTGTGCCGCCGCAAGCATGGCAACAAGGGCAGCTTCACGTGCCCGTTCCACGGCTGGACGTTCTCGAACACCGGCAAGCTGCTGAAGGTGAAGGACGAAAAGACCACTGAGTACCCGGTGCAATTCAACACGCACGGGTCGCACGATCTGAAGAAGGTTGCGCGGTTCGAGAGCTATCGCGGCTTCCTGTTCGGCAGCCTCAACGCCGATGTGCAGCCGCTCGAGGCATACCTGGGCGAAGCACGCGTGATCATCGACCAGATCGTCGACCAGGCGCCCGAAGGCCTGGAAGTGCTGCGCGGCAATTCTTCCTACGTCTATGACGGCAACTGGAAGATGCAGATGGAAAACGGCTGCGACGGCTACCACGTCAGCACCGTGCACTGGAACTACGCCGCAACGATGGGGCGACGCAAGGAAGGCGGCACGCAGGCCGTGGATGCAAACAGCTGGAGCAAGTCGGTGGCGGGCGTCTATGGGTTCGAGCACGGCCACATCCTGCTGTGGACGCAGACGATGAACCCGGAAGTGCGACCCGTCTATGCGCACCGTGACGAAATCAAGGCGCGCGTGGGTGAAACCCAGACCGATTTCATCGTCAACCAGACCCGCAACCTGTGCCTGTATCCAAACGTCTTCCTGATGGATCAGTTCAGCACGCAGATTCGCGTGGTACGGCCCATCAGCGTCGACAAGACCGAGGTCTCGATCTTCTGTTTCGCGCCGAAGGGCGAAAGCGCAACGGACCGCGCAACGCGCATCCGCCAGTACGAGGACTTCTTCAACGTCACGGGCATGGGCACCGCCGATGACCTGGAGGAATTCCGCGCCTGCCAGAACGGCTACGCCGGCACGACTGCGCTGTGGAACGACCTGTCGCGCGGGGCGCCGCTGTGGGTGCACGGCCCTGACGAGAACGCAACAAAGATGGGATTGAAGCCGCTCATCTCGGGCGAGCGCAGTGAAGACGAAGGCCTGTTCGTCTGCCAGCACGAATACTGGGTGCGCGTCATGCGCGAGGCGCTCAAGCAGGAATGCGAAGGAGTGCCGGCATGAGCGCTGATTACCAAACGATCTGCGCCGCCCTGTACCGCGAGGCGCGCTTGCTGGACGACCGGCAGTGGGACGCGTGGCTCGACTGCTACGCCGAAGACGTCACGTACTGGATGCCCGCCTGGGATGACGACGACCAGTTGACCGACGATCCGCAGAGCCAGATCTCGCTGATGTACTACGCCAATCGCTGCGGGCTGGAGGATCGCGTCTTCCGCATCAAGACCGAGCGCAGCGGGGCTTCCACACCCGAGCCGCGAACGAGCCACACGGTCGCCAACGTGGAAGTCCTGGCCGAACGCGGCGATGAAGTCGACGTGCGTTACAACTTTCACACGCTCAGCCACCGGTACAAAACCACCGACCACTTCTTCGGCACGATGTTCGTCACCCTGCGCCGCGCGGGCGACGGCTTCCTGATCGCATCCAAGAAAATCGTCCTGAAGAACGACTACATCCGGCAGGTGCTCGACGTTTATCACGTCTGATGTGCACACCCGTATAGGACACGCAAAAGAGGCAGCGGAGGTATTCCATGTCCAGTTTCACAGTCGCACTGAATTTCGAGGACGGGGTGACCCGTTTCATCGACTGCAAAGCGGGCGAGAAGGTGCTCGATGCCGCCTTCCGCGCCAAGATCAACCTGCCGATGGATTGCTCCGACGGTGTGTGCGGAACCTGCAAGTGCCGCGCCGAAAGCGGAAGCTACGACCTCGGTGACGATTACATTGACGACGCCCTGAGCGAAGACGAGAAAAACACCGGCCTCGTCCTGACGTGCCAGATGGTGCCGCACAGCGATTGCGTGATCGCGGTGCCGACCTCGTCGACGGCCTGCAAAACGGGGCAGAGCACCTTCGCCGCCACGGTGTCGAACGTCGAGCTGCATAACGATGCAGCGGTCATCCTGGAGCTGGAAGTGGATGCCGAGGCGCCGGTGTTTCTGCCGGGCCAGTACGTCAACATCGGCGTACCGGGCAGCGGGCAGCACCGTTCGTATTCGTTCTCTTCTGCGCCCGGCGAGTCGAAGATCAGCTTCCTCATCAAGAAAATTCCCGGCGGCGCGATGAGCCGCTGGCTCGAAACCGCACAGCCCGGCGACAAGCTTGATCTGCAAGGCCCGCTGGGCAGCTTCTATCTGCGCGATGTGCAGCGGCCGCTGTTGTTCCTTGCCGGCGGCACGGGGCTCGCGCCGTTCCTGTCGATGCTTGAAGTGCTGGCGCGCACCCATTCGCAGCAGAAGGTGCACCTGATTTATGGCGTCACCCGTGACCTCGACCTGGTGCAGGTCGATGCGATCGATGCCTATGCAGCGCGGCTGCCGAACTTCAGCTACGCCACGGTCGTCGCCGACGCCGCGTCGAATCATCCGCGCAAGGGTTGGGGGACGCAGCACGTGCCGGCCGATGCGCTGAACGATGGCGACGTCGACGTCTATCTGTGCGGGCCGCCGCCAATGGTCGATGCAGTGCGCAAATACTTTGACGACCAAGGCGTGAAGCCGAGCAGCTTTTACTACGAGAAGTTCACGCCCAATGCGGTACCGGAGGCGAAGGCGGCATGAGCATGCAACGGTTCTCAGGCAAAGCCATCGTCGTGACGGGTGCGGCGCAAGGTATCGGGCGCGGCGTGGCAATGGCTGCGGCAGAAGAGGGCGCGCCGTGCTGCTGGTGGACCGGGCCGAGCTGGTCTACGAAGTGCAGGCCGAGATTGCTGCAGCGGGCGGCCAAACCCACGCCACCACGGCGGATCTTGAAACCTACGCCGGCGCTCAACATGCCGTACAAACTGCGCTGGATGCCTTCGGCCGCATCGACGTGCTCATCAACAACGTCGGCGGCACGATCTGGGCGAAGCCGTATCAGCACTATGAAGAAGCGCAAATCGAAGCGGAAATCCGCCGCTCGTTGTTTCCCACGCTGTGGTGTTGCCGCGCCGTGCTGCCGCACATGGTGGAGCGCCGGCAGGGCGTGATCGTCAATGTGTCGTCGATTGCCACGCGCGGTATCTATCGGATTCCGTATTCGGCGGCCAAGGGCGGGGTGAACGCGTTGACGGCAAGCCTCGCCATGGAGCACGCGCAGGACAATATCCGCGTCAATGCCGTCGCCACGGGCGGCACCGAAGCGCCGCCGCGGAAGATCCCGCGCAACACGGCGCCCATGTCGGAGCAGGAGGCGGTCTGGTATCAGGGCATCGTCGACCAGACCATTGCCAGCAGCCTGATGCACCGCTACGGCACGATCGAGGAGCAGGTGCGGGCGATCCTGTTTCTGGCTTCGGACGACGCTTCGTACATCACCGGGACGGTGTTGCCGGTGGGCGGCGGAGATCTGGGCTAGGTGCACGGTCGGGCGACCAAAACAAAAACGGCGCCGATGCGCCGTCTTTTTCTACGTGCCTTCGCGGCATGGCCGAACATTCGGCCGCGGGTTCAGCCCAGGTACGAACCGGACTTGCCAACCACTTCGGCATACGGGAGGTTGTCGTCCCAACCGTTGCGGAAGAAATTGATGACTGCGCGCAGCAGCGATGTGCGGTTGGCGGCTTGAACCTGGATGTCGCCGGCGAACTTGGGGGTGAAATAGGCTTGCTGAACCATGATGTTTTCTCTCAGTGCGTGATTTAGGGTTTTCCCGAGTATAGGGTTATCCCTAGGGCGGGGCAATGAGGTAAAGCAAACCTGCGGTCCATTCTCACTATCACTCCCGGTAAATAATCGGCCCCGGCTGCGTTGCCCTCGCCCGCTCCAAATAGCCGTAAGCGACGGCCCCTCGAAGTGCCTTTTGATGCTCATTTTTTCCCTTGCAGAAAGAATTTTTAGCGACATGTTCCGCGCAGGACGTTGGGAATCCGCCGAAGAAGTGCGCTTCTTCTTTCTTCTTTCGTCTATAGGAACGTAATTTCACTCAACGTGCGGGCTTGTTGTTTGATCCACATGCCCTCTACCATACGCCGCCGAATCCCCCGCTCATGCTTCGAGGAGGCCTCGTATGGCGTATCCCCCCATCCCGGTGCCGGTCGACGGCGCGCCCAGCGCCAATACGGCGTGGCAGGCGCGCAGCCGCGCGGCCGTCTGGCATCCGTGCACGCAAAATGCGCGGCTCGATGCCATGCCTCCGCTGCCGATCGCACGCGGCCAGGGGCCATGGCTGATCGACTTTGACGGCAAGCGCTATCTGGACGGCACCAGTTCCTGGTGGGTCAACCTGTTCGGCCATGCGAATCCGCACATCAACGCGGCGCTGAAGACGCAGCTTGATTCGCTGGAGCACGTCATGCTGGCGGGCGCGACGCATCGCCCGGCCGTGGAGTTGGCAGAGCGCCTGATCGACCTGACGGGCGGTGTACTGGGCCACAGCTTCTTCGGCTCCGACGGTGCCTCTGCCGTGGAAATCGCGCTGAAGATGAGCTTTCACGCCCAGCGCAATGCAGGGCAGGGCGCGCGCAGCCGATTCGTCTGCCTGGAACACGGCTACCACGGTGAAACGCTCGGTGCGCTGGGCGTAACCGATGTGGCGATCTTCCGCGATGCGTATGACCCGCTGATTCTGCAATCGCATCGCGTGCCGTCCCCGGACGCGCGTCTGGCCGGCCCTGGCGAGACCGCGGCTGACGTAGCCGAACGCGCGCTGGCCGCACTGCGCGATTGCCTGAGCACCCACGCCGGCACCATCGCCGCCGTCATCATCGAGCCGCTGGTGCAATGCGCGGCCGGCATGGCCATGCACGACGTGAGCTATCTGCGCGGCGTGCGTGCGCTGTGCGACGAATTTGGCGTGCATTGGATTGCCGATGAAATTGCCGTCGGCTGCGGCCGCACCGGTACGTTCTTCGCGTGCGAACAGGCTGGCGTGTGGCCGGACTTGCTGTGCCTGTCGAAAGGCATCAGCGGCGGTTATCTGCCGCTGTCGATCGTGCTGTCGCGCGATGCCATCTACGACGCCTTCAACGACGATGCGCCGGTGCGCAGCTTCCTCCATTCGCATTCGTATACGGGCAATCCGCTGGCGTGCCGCGCGGCACTCGCCACGCTCGATCTGTTTGCTGAAGAAGACGTCTTTGCGCGTAATCGCGTGACCGCGGCGCGCATCGCCCAGGGGCTGGCGCCGCTGTCGCACGATGCGCGATTTGCCCATCTGCGGCAGACCGGCATGATCACCGCGTTCGACGTGCACCCCGACGTGGCCGGTGCACGCTTTGCCGAACGCTTTGCGCTGACGGCGCGCACGCATGGGCTGCTGCTGCGCCCCATCGGCAACACCGTCTATCTGCTGCCGCCTTATGTGCTGAGCGACGAAGAGACCGACACGCTGGTCGAGCGCACGCTGCAGACGCTTGAAGACACGCTCGCCCAAGGCACGGGCGAAACAGAAGGACACACCTATGCGATTGCTTGACGACCTGCAGGCGGGCCTCGACGCCATCGACGCCGCGCACCTGCGCCGCGTGCGCCGCACCGCATACAGCCCGACCGACCGCAGCCAACGAATCAGCGTGCCTGGCGAAGAGCCGCGCGACATTCTGGGCTTTTGCGGTAACGACTATCTCGGGCTGGCAGCGCACCCCGCCTTGGCCGAGGCGATGACGCAGGGTACGCAGCAATATGGCTTTGGCAGCGGCGCATCGCATCTGGTCAGCGGCCATTCGATTGCGCACGCGCGGCTGGAAGGGCGCATGGCTGCGCTGCAAGCCGAGCACATTCCCGAGGCGGAAGCGCTGTTCTTCTGCACGGGCTACATGGCCAATCTGGCCGTGGTGAGCGCCATGGCGCAGGCTGGCGGCATCCGCCCGGCCGATGAATGCATGATCTTTTCCGACGCGCTGAACCACGCATCGCTCATCGACGGTGCGCGGTTGTCGCGGGCGCCCATCAAGGTCTATCCGCACGTCGACCTCGCTGCGCTGGAAGCGCTGCTGGCCGCCAGCACCAGCCGCAACAAGCTGATCGTCACGGATGGCGTGTTCAGCATGGATGGCGACATCGCGCCGCTGCCCGAACTGCTGGCGCTGGCCGAACGCTACGACGCCTGGCTGATCGTCGACGACGCCCATGGCCTGGGCGTGCTGGGCGAGAACGGCGCCGGTGTGCTGTCGCACTTCGGGCTGCACTCGCAGCGCATCGTCTACGTCGGCACGTTCGGCAAGGCGGCCGGCGGCTCGGGCGCGGCCATTGTCGGACATCGGCTGGTGATTGACTGGCTGGTGCAGCGTGCCCGCACATACATCTTCACAACGGCCACGCCGCCGGGCATTGCATGTGCGGTGGAAGCAGCACTGGACCTCATTGCCAGCGAAGAGGGCGCGGAACGTCGTGCCCGCCTTGACCGCCACATCGCCGTGTGGAGTGCGCATGCGCAGCGCCTGGCCGCGCGTTTCGGCTGGCAGTGGATGCCGTCGCCGACGGCCATCCAGCCGATCGTGATTGGAGAGAACGCACCCGCGCTGGAGCTGGCCGCTGCGCTCGAACGCGAAGGCATCCGCATCGCCGCGATCCGCCCGCCCACGGTGCCGGCAGGGACGGCGCGCTTGCGCATCACGCTGTCGGCGGCGCATACCGATGCCGACATCGAGCGTCTGGCGCAGGCGCTGGAAGCGGCCGGCCAATCCCTCCAGCCCGCCAAGGCAGCCTGACATGCCCGCACGCTTCGATTGCTTTGTCACCGGCACCGATACGGAGATCGGCAAGACGCTCGTCAGCGCGGCGTTGCTGAGCAAGCTAGCGGACGCCGGCTACCGTGCCGCGGGCCTCAAGCCGATTGCGGCAGGCACGCTGGCGGGCGCGCCCACGCGCACCAACGAAGACGTCGAGCAACTGCGCGCCGCGGCATCGGTGGATCTGCCGCTCGACACCGTTTGCCCATGGCTGCTCGACGCGCCGATGTCTCCGCATCTGGCCGCCGCGCGCGAAGGCGTGACCATCACGCTGCCGCCGATTCTCGATGCGGTTGCGCAGGCCAGATCGTTCGCGGATGCCGTCGTGGTGGAGGGCGTCGGTGGCTTCCGCGTGCCGCTGTCGGACAACTTTGATACGGCCGAGATGGCCGTGGCGTTGGGCTTGCCGGTGGTGCTCGTTGTCGGGTTGCGCCTGGGCTGCTTGAATCACGCCGCACTCACTGTCGAGGCGATTGCCGCGCGCGGGCTGCATCTGGCCGGCTGGGTCGGCAACGTGGTTGACACGTCCATGGCGGGGCTTGACGACAATGTCGCCACCCTGCGCCGGTGGATCAACGCACCGCATCTGGGCACGATCCCGCGATTGCCGCAGGCCGATGCGCGGCTCGCCGCAAGCCACGTCGATATCACGCCGCTACTGGCGCCCCAAGCTGAAACGCGGCGGTAAACTACCGGCTTCACCGAGTGCAACAGGGACGGTTGTCATGCGCGCAATGCGTTGGCTGGCGATAGCGATTGTGGTGGCGGCAACGGCGGGATGTGCGGCCTTGGAGTCCCCCGTCACCAAGGGGCAGCGACTGGTGGGCGCCGACGAGCCCGCCGTGCAGGCGCAGTTCGGGCCGCCGCGCGAAACGTATCCGCTCGATGGCGGCACCCGCTGGCTCTATCCGACCAAACCCTACGGCCAGTTCACCTACGCGGCCGACTTTGATGCCGGCGGCAAGCTCGTCGCCTTCAAGCAAGTCCTGAGCAGTCTCGAATTTGCCCAGGCCAAGATCGGCGTCTGGACCCGCGACGACGTGCTCCGGCATTTCGGTCAGCCGGTCGAGACCGCGTATTTCCCGCGCATGGAACGGCTGGTCTGGTCGTACCGCTTCAAGGCGGACGACGTCTGGCCGTCGCTGATGCATTTCTACTTCGACCCGGCCGGCGTCCTGCAACTGACGCAGATCACGCCCGACCCGCTTTACGATCCGGACCGCCCCCGGCTGTTCCGCCGCTAACTGGCCGGCAGTTGAGGTAGCGCAATCCGATTGTGCGCTCAGGGTTCCTCCTGCATTGCGCGCCTTGCGCGGCGACCTAAGCTAGAGAGCAGGGGAGGCAGACGCCGCCGGCGTTTGCCGAGAGCAACCGTCATCAGAACGGACGCGCATTGTTGGGGGTGCATCATGCTGACGCATCGCTGGGTCGACATCGACCCGATCGCAGCGGGTCAACATCCGCTGTACGGCATTGCCGGATGGCTGCCGTGGGTGCTGGCGATTGCCATCGCCGGGCCAACGTGGGTGTTCTGGCAGGGGTTGTCGATGGATGCGCTGCAACTGGCCGGCGCCGATCTGTTCGATGCCAACGCGCCGGGCAGCGGCGCTATCAACCTCACCACGCTGCTGTATCTGATTTCCAGCGTGACGGTGCTGGTGCTGGCCACCACGCACGACAGCGCGTTCCGCCCGGCCATGCTCGTGCACATGGCGCTGCTGCCGCCGCTGATTGGCCTGATGCTGATGGCCGGTGGCATTCCAGAAGCACGCTCCACCTTCATCGACGGCGTAGCCGTTGCGGCAGCGCTGACGCTGACGTGCGGCGTCTACCTGCAGGCCTCGCGCCGCGTGCACATCACCTTCGAACTACGCGACCGAGCGCCTGGCGAGCATGCCTGGTTCAAGCGTCAGAAACGGGCCGCGGCGGGTTGACGAGCGTGACCATCACGTAACTCATGATGGTCAGGAGGAACCAGGCGCCAAGCTTAGCGATCGACACCATCTCCCAGCCCTGCAACTGGTTCGGATAGAGCCACGTGCGCGTGAACGTGCCGATGTTTTCGGCAAGCCAGATGAAGAGGGCGACCAGCGTAAAGCCCAGCAGGAAGGGCATGCGCCGGTGGACGCGATCGATGCGGAAGTGGATCCGGCAGCGCCGGAATGCCACCGCAATGAGTGCCATCAGCACGTAGCGCAAGTCCCACCAATAGTGGTGCAGGAAGAAATTCACGTAGATGCCGAGCGAGAGCAGGGCCGTCACCGCCAACGGCGGATGATGCGTGAAACGCAGGTCGAACTCGCGCCACGCCCGCGCGATATAACTGCCGACCGAGGCATACATGAAGCCGGTAAACAGCGGCACACCGCCAATGCGCAGCACCGACGCCTCGGGGTAAATCCACGAGCCGACGGCCGTCTTGAACACCTCCATACCTGTACCGGCCACATGGAACATCAGGATCACCTTGGCTTCGTCCCACGTCTCCAGCTTCAGCCAAAGCAACGCAATCTGGATGATGACCGCGGCAATCGTCAGGGCGTCGTAACGAGCAATCGGTGCGTCCGCCGGATACCAGAAATGCGTGCCGATCAGCAGGGCGACCATCAGCCCGCCAAACAGGCATGCCCACGCCTGCTTGATGCCGAAAACGACAAATTCGTGCACCGCCGCCGCCAATTGCCCTTGGCGCGCGGCCCAGGCGCCGCTGCGGTCGCGCCAATACGTAAAACGGGCCCGCAGGCCCGCTCGCAAGGAGATGGTTTCGGCTGGCATTCAGTCGATCAGCGCAAAGCGCGGCACCTGCCGGCCGTCAACTTCAACCATCTCGTGGAACATCGTCGATGGGCGTGTCCAGATCGTGCCGTTGGCGGCGCGATAGACCGTCATCTTGATGGCGGGATCGGGCTCGTACGTGGCCTCGCACAGCCATTCGTATTCGCCGCCCTTGTAGTGCCGGTAGCGGCGGGTTGACGGGACTTGCATGGCGGCTTCAGTGTTGCGTGGGCTTGTCTTCTTCGTCGACGTAGGGGACGTGCTTGCCTTCCTGCGTCTGCGCGCCGAGCTTGGCATCTTCCATGGCGTCCTGGTAAGCCAGCATGGCCGCGGCCACGGCTTCGGGTTCGCCGTTGAAGGAAATCACGCTTTCGCCGCAGTTCGGGCATTCGCCGCCGAAGATGGCGTGGATGCCGGGCATGTCGCGCGGCTCCATCCCTTCGAATTCGGTAAAGGCGGTCTGGCAGGCGCCGCAGACAAGCTTTTCGGGGCGCAGGGCCTCCAGCCGGGCGTGCGCCTGAGAAATGCGGTCGGCCTGTGAGCCGCGTCGTTTGGCTTCGCCCATGATGTTCTTCCTGATTCAGATGATTGGAGGGTGGATCATACCGAACGGCGCGGCACGGCTGCCAGTTCGCGCCGCCCGCTCAGCGTTCGGCCAATCGCTTCAGCGCGGCCAGAACGTCGGGAAAATCCGATGTGACCATCGGCCCGAATGCAGCGGCATCGGGGCCCGTGATCTCGGTGCGATAGACGATCTTCGTGCGGCCGGACGGTAGGCTGACGAGCTGATGATCCACCAGTACGCGGGTGCCGTCGACCACCGTCTCGTCGACAAAACCTTCGTTGGGACGCACGTCGACAAGCGTGCTGATGAACGGGTCTTGCCCCGGCGGCTGCATGGTGAACTGCGTACCGTTGGCAAACGGCCCGTGGAGTTCAATGCGCTCGATGCCGGCATTCCAGTCGCCCCATTTCTCAACGTTGGCGAGCAGTTCCCAGACGCGGGCGGGCGAGGCGGTCGTTTCGATGCTCTCTTCGTGAATCCACATAAGCGGCTCCGGGTGTATTTCGATGTGTGGTCAGGCACCGCCCATGGCAGCGCTGCCGAGGTATAGATTGCGGCGGATCGGGCTGCAAGGTACAGGCACGCGGCAGCAGCCGGCAACTGTCGCGCGCATCTCGGCTGATATAGTGCGGCCCCTTTGACCATATTCGCGAGCTTCGCCATGTCTACGATTCCCGCCTGCCCAAAATGCGCCTCTGAAAACACCTATCAGGACGGCGAACTCTATATCTGCCCAGACTGCGCGCACGAATGGAATCCGTCGGCGCAGGAAGATGAAGAAGAGACGGCGCTGGTCATCAAGGACGCCAACGGCAATCCGCTGAATGCCGGCGATTCCGCAACGCTGGTGAAGGACCTGAAGCTCAAGGGCGGGTCGGGCACGCTCAAGGCGGGCACCAAGATCAAGAACATCCGGGTGGTGGCGGGCGACCATCCGATCGATTGCAAGATCGATGGGGTGAGCTATCTGCTCAAGCCGGAGTTTTTGAAGAAGGCTTAGTGGGTGGGTTGTGGTAAGGCCGGCGGATGCTGGTCGATGTTTTATTTAACATAACACAAATTATCCGAAATACAGGCGAGCGAGCCGGGGGCGCTGCACATAGCCAGCCAACCCCACGGCGCGCATCTCGCCATGTCACTCGGCCATCGCCGGCACCACCTCAACGCGTTTGGGCACGCCCGTCACGATGGTCGCAACGGCAATCGCCAGCACCACGGCGGCGCCGATGAACACGCCGGCCGCGCCGTTCGCGTCGAACACCACGCCGCCGGCTGCCGCACCGGTCGCAATCGCCAGCTGCACGGCGGCGACGATCAGGCCACCCGCGCTTTCTGCTTCGTCTGGCACGGTGCGTGTCACCCATGTCGACCACGCGACCGGCACGCCGCCAAACGCCATGCCCCACAGTGCGATGAGCACGGCGTCGATGACCGGCGCGCGGCCCAGCGCCACGAGCGCGATGCCCAGCACGACCATCAGCGCCGGCATTGCGATCAGCATTGGGCGCAGCCGGTGTTCCAGCACGCGGCCGGCCAACGATGTGCCGACAAAGTTGGCAATGCCATAGCCCAGCAGGATTGCCGACAGCCCGTTCACGCCAACGCCCGCCACCTGCTCCAGGAACGGCCGCAAATACGTAAAGAACGCAAAGTGCCCGGTGAACACGAGGATCGTCGCGAACATCCCGATGCCGACGGATGGACGGCGCAGCACATCGATGAGCGTGCGCAGCCGCGTCGTGCCGCTCGGCGCCATCGATGGCAGTGTGGCGACTTGCGACACGAACGCCAGCACGCCGAGCGCAGCCGCAGCAAGGAACACATTGCGCCAGCCGATCAGGTGGCCGAAGTAGCTGCCGAGCGGCGCGGCGGCAATCGTGGCGACGGCGACGCCGCTGAAGATGATCGATAGCGCCCGCGGCACCAGCGCGGCGGGCACAAGGCGCATTGCGGTAGCCGTGGCCATGGTCCAGAAGCCGCCGAGCGCAATACCAAGCACCACGCGGCCGATCAGGATCGTCGTCAGGTTGGTCGCAAACGCCACGGCAAGATTGGATGCCACGAGCAGCACCGAAAACGCCAGCAGCACGCGCCGCCGGTCGATGGCGCGCGTGACGGCGGCGGTCAGCAAGCTGGTGACGAGGGCGACCGTTGCGGTGGCCGTGACGGCCTGCCCTGCCACGCCTTCGGTCACGCCGAGGCTTTCCGCCATGGGCGTCAGCAGGCTTGCGGGCAAGAATTCGGCCGTGACGAGCCCGAACACGCCCAGCGCCATCGCAAAGACGGCGCCCCAGGCAGGTTCATGCGGGGCCGCGACTGCGGCGGCCGTAGAGGTTCCGGGATTCATGCGTCGTTCCGTAGAAAGAGTCAGGGAAAGTACCAATAAGGCCGCATGGTAGGGCGCGTCAATCGGACGGTCTATGACATACAATCCGATCTTGTTGATCATTCGTCCGAATACTTGCGATGCCCACTCCCCTCCCCGACGTGCATGACCTTGTCAGCGAGCTGCTGCTGGGCATGCGGCTGAGCGGTGTCCAGTACCGCCGTATCCACGTGGCGCGGCCCTTCGGGCTGAGCTTTGGCGAGGCGCCGGGGCGTGCGCAATTTCACTTCGTTGGCCGCGGGCCCGTGCTGCTGCGCGATGCGTCGGGCGCAACGATGCGACTCGAAGCTGGCGATGCGGTGTTGCTGCCGCAGGGCACCCCGCATGCGCTGTTGTCCGATCCGGATGCGCCGTGCCGCGAGATCGCCGGCTTTGAAGCCGCGAAGATCTGCGACACGGTGGCGTCGGTGGGTGCCGGTACGGAAGCGGCTCCGGGCGATGCGCTCATTTTCAGCGCGTGCATGGAGCTGGACCTGGGCGGCATGCAGCCCCTTGTCGGCACGATGCCGGAGTTCATGCACGTCGGCACCCTGCTTGCGCGCTATCCGGAAATCCGCCCGATGCTCGACGCGATGGAGCGCGAATCGTGCTCCGAGCGCGCAGGTTTTGCCGGCATCCTGGCGCGACTGGCGGACGTGGTGGCCGCCTTCATCGTGCGCGGCTGGGTGGAATGCGGCTGCGGCGACGCGACGGGCTGGGTGCAGGCCCTGCGCGAGCCGAAACTCGGTCGCGCGATCGTCGCCCTGCACCGTGACCCGGGCCGCAACTGGAGCGTCGCGGAGCTGGCGGCGCAAGCCGGCGTCTCGCGCTCGGTATTTGCCGAGCGCTTCCTGGCGGCGACCGGAATGACGCCCGTGCGCTATCTGACCGAGCTGCGGATGCGGCTCGCCGCGCAATGGATCACGCGTGACCGCGAGGCGATCGAGGCCGTCGCGTATCGGCTCGGCTACGGGTCGCTCGCTGCGTTCAGCCGCGCATTCAAACGGGTGGTTGGGCGGCCGCCTGGGGCCATGCGCGCAGAAGGCGCCGAAGTTGAGGCGTGATGTTCAGCGCTGGCGATAGTGCTGCGCCGCGTGCCGGATCTCCTTGCTGAATTCCGCGCACACATGCGTCATCAGGTCGGCCGAACGGTAGACCATGTAGACGTTGAAATCCGGCAGCTCATCTTCCATCGGCAAGGTTTCGAGCGAACCCGGCACCATGCGTAGCGGGCCGCCGGTGCCGCTGAAGACAAATTCCGACCACATGCTGACGACGTCTGTCTTCGTGGCGAGCTGCAGCCCCAGCAGATTCGACGCGCTTTGCACGATCCGGCGCGGGATGTCGAGACGATGCAGCCGCATCAGGCTGACCATCGGGCTGCCCGGATCCTCCAGCGGGTCGAGCACGAGCCAGTCGGCATCCAGCAGCGGACGCAGCCGGCGCACGCGGCGCAGCGGATGGCCGGGGCGTACCGCCAGGCGCATCGGCACCGAAAACAGCGGCTCCCACTGAAAACTGCCCGTGCCGGGGCCGCTGTTGCTGGAGATCAAGCCGATATCGAGCCGCCCCTCCCGGAGCCCTTCCAGAATCTGCTGCGGACGCTGTTCGAAGCCGCGTAGGGCGACGTTGGGAAACCGCTTCCGCAGCGCCGCCATGGCATCCGGCAGCGGGCCGCTCGACGCCACGGCGGTAAAGCCGATGTTGAGTTCCGCCTCCGCATGGCCGCGAATGGCTTCGATGTCTTCCAGCGCGTGACGCAGTTCCTGTTCGACGACACTCGCGCGCTTGACCAGCGCCATGCCATATGCGGTCAGGCTCACGCCGCGCACCGAACGCGACAGCAGCGTGACGCCAAGCTCCCTTTCCAGCTCCGCAATCGCCTTCGACAACGCCGGCTGGGAGATGTGCAGCCCGCGAGACGCTTCGTGGATGCTGCCGTGCTGTGCCACGGCCAGCAGGATGCGCAATTGGTGCAGCTTCACATCGCTCTCCCCATTGTTGGGCGCCATGCCCGGCACTCGGCGTGTCATGCGACTTTGCCCCAAGGATTCGCGGGCTTTCCCCGATAGCGGATGCAGGCCGGTTATGACGGCGATTCTATTTGGTTATCGGGATGAATATTTACGATTTTTTCCGGACGGCGGCTTGGCGGAATACTGCAAGCGCCCAAGGGTTCGCAGATGCCCTCTTGCCAATCCCCCGGATGGAGATCCACATGAATGACGCCACCCTGCAGACGCCGTTGCCCGCCTCGGTTGCTGCTGCGCCCAAGCCTGTCGGCCAGGCAAGGCTGATCGCCGCATGCTCGATCGGCAATGCGCTGGAGATGTACGACTTCACGGTCTACAGCTTCTTCGCGCTGATGATCGGCAAGCTGTTCTTTCCGTCCGACAGCGCGTATGGCTCGCTGCTGCTGGCGGTGGCGACGTTCGGCATCGGCTTTGTGATGCGCCCGCTCGGCGGCTTCGTGATCGGCAACTATGCAGACCGCCACGGACGCAAGGCCGCGATGACGCTGACGATCGGGCTGATGGTCGTCGGCACGCTGTGCCTGGCGGTTGCGCCGACATACGCCACCGCAGGCCTGTTCGGCCCGCTGGTCATTCTGGCCGGGCGGTTGCTGCAGGGCTTTTCGCTGGGCGGCGAAATCGGCGCGTCGACTGCGATGCTGATGGAGTCCGGTGGCGTCCGTGGGCGCGGGTTTCGCGTGAGCTGGCAACTGGGCAGCCAGGGCATCGCGGCACTGTGCGGCGCGCTGACTGCGGCCATTCTGTACGGCAGCCTGTCGCCGGAAGCGCTGCAGAGCTGGGGCTGGCGCGTGCCGTTCTTCCTCGGCCTGCTGATTGCGCCGGTGGGCCTGTATATCCGCTCGCACCTGGATGAAACGCACACCGCTGAAGCGCATGCACCGAGCCCGCTCGGCACCTTGTTCCGCGACCACGGCGGGCTCGTCGTCAAAGGCGTGCTGACGATCATCGGCGGGACGGTCGGCACGTATCTGGTGATCTATTTCATGCCGACCTACATGATCCGCGAGCTGCATCTGCCGCCTTCGCTGTCGCTGCTCGCTGGTTGCGTGACGGGGCTGACGAGCTTTGGCGCGTCGCTCCTTTCCGGCTGGCTGGCCGACCGCCTGCCGCGCCGCAAGCCGCTGGTGGTGGGCGCAACGCTGGTCACCGTGGCGGCGCTTTATCCGGCCTTCTGGCTGATGACGCATTACCCGAGCGTGCCGCTGGTGCTGGTGCTCTCGGCGCTGCTGACCGGCACGCTGTATCTGGGCACCACGCCGATGCTGCTCATGATGATGGAGCTGCTGCCCATCAAGGTGCGCGCCAGCGGCCTGTCGGTCATCTACGCGATCGGCGTCACGGTGTTCGGCGGTTCGTGCCAGTTTGTTGTGACGTGGCTGCTGGCCCGCACCGGCAATCCGCTCTCCCCTGCTTTCTACATGATGGCGTGCAGCGCCATCACGTTGCTGACGGTGCTGAGCCTGCGCGAAGCGCGCGACACCCACTGACACCAGATTCCCATCTCCAACGCCCAACCCCGGAGCCCCGACATGACCAAAGCCCCCACGCTCACGCCGTTCCAGCTGTTGCCGCATCTGCTGCCGCCCGTCCATATCGATGCAGAAACGTTCGTCAACATCCGCCGCCAGATCCACGCGCAGCCTGAACTCGGTTTCGAGGTGGGCGCGACAAGCACATTGGTGGCTGATCTGCTCAAGAGCTGGGGCTACGAGGTCCACACCGGCATCGGCAAGAGCGGCGTGGTCGGGCAGCTGAAACTCGGCAACGGCACGCGCCGCCTTGGCATTCGCGCCGACATGGACGCCCTGCCCATCGTGGAAGCGACCGGCCTGCCTTACGCCAGCCGCAATCACGGCAAGATGCACGCGTGCGGCCACGACGGGCACACCGCCATCCTGCTCGCCGCGGCCAAGGCACTGGCCGAGAGCCGCGACTTTGACGGCACGCTGAATCTCATCTTCCAGCCCGATGAAGAAAACCTGTGCGGTGCGCGCGCCATGATCGAAGACGGCCTCTTCGAGCGCTTCCCCTGCGATGCCGTCTATGCCCTGCACAACATGCCCGGCGTGCCGGCCGGCAGCTTCCGCGTGCTGCCGGGGCCGGTGAGCCTGTCTTCCGACGTGGCCGACGTCACCATCAAGGGCATGGGCGGACACGGCGCGATGCCGCATCGCGCGCGGGATCCGATTGCCGCATCGGCCGCCATCATCACCGCCTTGCAGACCGTGGTCGCACGCAACGTCGCGCCCGACGACACGGCGGTGGTGTCGGTCGGATTCATTCGCGGCGGGGCCACGCACAACGTGATTCCCGAATCGGTGACGATCGGCCTGAATGTGCGTGCGGCGCGGCCGGAAACGCGTGCGCTGGTGGAGATGCGCATTCGCGAGATCGTCAGCCTGACCGCACAGGCCCATGGCGTCGAGGCGCAGATCGACTATCGTCAATTGACGCCGCCGATGGTCAACACCGAGGCCGAGACGCAGCTGGCGCAGCAGGTCTGTACCGAACTGGTGGGCGCGGCCAACGTCGTCACGCAGGCGCCCAAGGGGCTCAACGGCAGCGAAGACTTTGCCTGGATGCTCAATGAAGTGCCGGGTTGCTACCTGATCCTCGGTAATGGCGAAGGCGAATTCGGCGGCTGCATGGTGCACAACCCCGGCTACGACTTCAACGACCAGGTGTTGCCGTTGGGCGCTGCCGCCTGGGTGCGTCTGGCACAGACCTACCTGACCGCGTGAAGTGAACTTCGAGTCAAGCAATGCAAGCGAATCCGAGCCACGCAGCCACACCGGCGGCCGCCAACGAAGAGATCGTGCAATGGAGCGCGATTGAACTCTCCCGGCGCATCCACGCGCGCGATGTGTCGTGCGTGGAAGTCATGGAAGCGTTCCTCGCGCAGATCGATCGTCATAACCCGACGGTGAACGCGGTCGTGGCCCGCATCGATGCCGAATCGGCCATCGACCAGGCACGTGAGCGCGATGTGCTGCTCTCGCAGGGCTTGTCCGGCGGTTGGATGCACGGCTTTCCTCAGGCGCCGAAGGATCTTGCCGCCACCGCCGGCATGGTGACGGCGATGGGCAGTCTCGCCTTGGCGCGCAATGTGCCGACGCATGACAGCATCGTCGTCGAGCGCATTCGCCGGCAGGGCACCGTGCTGATCGGCAAGACGAACACGCCGGAGTTCGGGCTCGGCTCGCACACCTACAACCGCGTATACGGCATCACGCGCAACGCCTGGAACCCCGAGCGCTCGACCGGCGGCAGCAGCGGTGGCACAGCCGCCGCGCTGGCGCTGAACATGCTGCCCGTGGCCGACGGCAGCGACATGATGGGCTCGCTGCGCAACCCCGCCGCCTGGAACAACATCTACGGCCTGCGCCCGAGCCTCGGTCGCGTACCTTACGGACCGACCGGCGACGTGTTCTTCCAGCAACTCGGCACCGAAGGCCCGATGGCGCGCAATCCGCAAGACCTCGCCTGGTTGCTCGCCACGCAGGCCGGCTACGACCCGCGTGCGCCGCTGTCGCTGAGCGACGATCCGGCGTGCTTCATGCAGCCGCTGCACCGTGACTTCCGGCAAGCCCGCATTGGCTGGTTGGGCGATTTCGGGGGCTACCTTGCCATCGACGCCGAAGTGCTGGCCGTCAACGAGCATGCGCTCGACACGTTCGACACGCTGGGCTGCCATGTCGAGACCGTGCGGCCTTTCTTCGCCATGGATGCGCTATGGGAATGCTGGTGCACGCTGCGCGCGCTGAGCGTGTCCGGCAACCTCGGCCTGCTGTACGCCAACGCCGCCACGCGCGATTTGCTCAAGCCCGAAGCGATCTGGGAAATCGAGCACGGACGCAGCCGCACTGCCATCGACATCAACCGTGCCATCGCCACGCGTGCGAGCTGGTACCAGGCGCTGCTGCGGCAGTTTGCGCACTACGATTTCCTCGTCCTGCCGTGCACGCAGGTTGCGCCCTTCCCTGCCGAAGAACATTGGCCCAAGACCGTCGCGGGCCGCGCGATGGACACGTATCACCGCTGGATGGAGGTCGTGATTGGCGCCACGCTGGCGGGCGTACCGGCCGCCAGCGTGCCATCGGGCCTCACTGCGGATGGCCTGCCGCTGGGCTTGCAGGTGATTGCGCCGCCACGGTCGGAGTTCGCCCTGTTGCAACTTGCGGCCGCGTGGCACGAGGCGTTTGTGCCGGCGCGTGCTACGTCGCCGCTATTGCACTGACGAAGGCGCGTGTGCCGTATTTTTGCGGCAGGCGCATAGCCAGTCCCACGCAGCACGCACGGCGGCGTCTTCAAGCCGCGCAGCCGGCACCAGGGCCCAGAAGGCATAGCGCTGGATGACCGGCGCCGCGAATGGCTGGACCAACGTGCCCGCCTCCAGCGCATCGCGCACCAGCGGCAGGTTCGCCAGGATCACGCCCTGCCCGGCCATTGCCGCCGACATGGCATGCCCATCGTCGGACAGCACGATGCCCGCGTCCGTCTTCAGCGTGTGCTCGATACCCGCCGCGCGCGCCCACATCGGCCAGCCGATCGCTTGCGGCAGCGTGCGCTGCCATTCGGAATGGATGAGTGGCACGCGCGTCAGATCGTCGTGCGACTGCACTTTCAGGCCCGGGTGGCAGACGGGCGCATAGGCGTCGCCAAAGAGCCGTTCGGTGACGAGCCCATTCCCCATGGCCGGCGTATCGCCATAGCGCACGGCAAGGTCTGCGCTGCCGCCATGCAAATCGACCACGGTGTCGGACGCATGAATGCGCAAATCCACCTCCGGATGCTGCGTCGCAAATTCACCCAGCCGCGGCACCAGCCAGCGCGCAGCCAGCCCCATCGGTGCCGTGAGCGTCACGCGCTGACGCCCCGGTTGTGCCTGCGTGCCGCAAATGGCATCGATGGCCTGCGCAAACGCGTCAAAGCCGGTATTGAGCACCGGGTACAGCTGCTCGCCGGCAGCCGACAGGCGCAGGGCGCGTACGTGGCGCTCGAACAGCACCACGCCGAGCGCATCTTCCAGGCGGCGAATCTGATGGCTGACGGCCGTGGGCGTGACCGACAGCTCGTCGGCAGCGCGTTTCATGCTGAGGTGGCGCGCGGTGGCTTCAAAGGCCCGCAGCGCGCTCAGGGGTGGCAGTTTTCGCATGCGCGGGATTGTGTCATGGGCGCATTTCCCGCGTGGGCGGCATGGATGAATCCATGTCAGCCATCGCGCGCAAAACATGTCGTTTGTCGCGGTGCAGCGCGGTTCGTAGAGTGGGCACACCTCCACTCATCAACGATTCAACATGACTCGTCTGCTACATCTCGATTCCAGCGCCCGGCCGGGCAGCTCCGAGACTTCGCGCCATGGCTCGCACACGCGCCGGCTCTCCGCGCGCTTCGTGCAGCGCTGGCTTGAGCGTGAGCCCGACGCGCAGGTCGTCTATCGCGACATCGGGGCCGAACCGCCAGCCCCCGTGGATGGCCGCTGGGTCCATGCCGCGTTCACGCCGCCCGCGCAGCGCGAACCGTGGATGCACGACCGGCTTGCGGAAAGCGATGCACTGATCGACGAATTGCTGGCCGCCGATGTGATCGTGGCCGGCGTGCCGATGTACAACTTCGGCATGCCCGCGCAATTCAAGGCGTACATCGACAACATCGTGCGCGTGGGCCGCACGTTCGGCTTCGACCGCAGCCGCCCCGGCGAGCCCTATTGGCCGCTCCTGGCCGGCATGAACAAGCGCCTCGTCATCCTCAGCGCGCGCGGCGATTTCGGTTACGGCCCCGGCCAGCGCATTGCGCACCTGAACCACGTCGAGGCCGGCGTCGCCACGGCATTCGGCTACATCGGCATCACCGATGTGGCATCCGTGGCCATCGAATACGACGAGTTTGCCGACGAGCGACTGCGTGCGTCCATCGCATCGGCGGAAAACGACGTCGATGCACTGGTCGCGCGGATGGCGGCCGCCGTGGAAGCGGCCTAGTCGATCAGCCGCCCGTCCGGCTCGAAGAACGGATGCGGGCCATCGAATTGCCCCACGTAGGCGAGGTGGCTCACCAGGCCCTGCCCCGGCACCCACGCGTGCACCTTGTAGGCGGGCGGCTCCATGACGAAGCCGGGCTCGCCGTCCGGGTCGAGATCCAGCGCCACCTGGTGCGCCGGCGACGGGCAAGTCGAAGCCACCGTCCCGGCAAACCGCACGTCAATGGAGCGATGCAGATGGCCGCAGAGGATGCGCTCGACGTTGCCGGCGGCACGCACGATCTGCGCGAAAGCCGGGATGTCTTCGGCGGCGAGCGATTGCACGTCCATGTGGCCGATGCCCGTGGCAAACGGCGGGTGATGCATCGCGATGACGGTCGGGCGTTGCGTTTCGCGCGCCAGCGCTTCGGCCAGCCAATCCAGGCGCTGCACGCCCAGGCGACCGCCCGGATGGCCGGTGTCGAGCGTGTCGATCGCGATCAGGCGAACGTCGCCAATGTCGGTCCAGTACTGGAAGGCGTGTGTGTCTTGCGCATCGGCCGGAATGGGCGCGAGCCAATCGGCAAAGGCTTCGCGCGCGGCGTCACGGCCGTCGTGGTTGCCGAGCACCGGCAGCATGCGGATGCCAGCCGCATCGAGCGGCGCCAGCACCGCGCGCAGGTGCGCATATTCCTCGGGCGCGCCGGCGTCGACGAGGTCGCCGGTCAGGACGATGGCTTCCGGTTTCTCCGGCTGCGCCAGGATATGGGCCACGCAGCGCGCCAAATACGCCGCCGAATCCACGCGCCGATAGGCCAGTCGCCCCGGGCGCTTGATATGAAGGTCGGTCAGTTGCAGGAAGTGCATCGGCATCAGGCTTGCAAGGTCAGGAGACGGTCTGCCGGGATATCGAAGCCGACCGCATGGCCCGGTGCAAAGTGCTGGCGGCCGGGCACATCGATAAAGAGCGGCGTGCTCGAAACACCCGCCACGCGCACGCGGGTGCGAAAGCCCAGAAACACCGCCGACTCGACCGTGCCCTTGAGTGCCGCCTGGGCCGGGTCGGCCAGCACTGCATCTTCGGGGCGGAAGAAGATCGCATTGCCGTCGAGCCGGTTCATGATGCCGATGAAGTCTGCCACGTGCCGGTTGGCCGGCTGGAAGTAGATTTCACGCGGCGTGCCGATCTGCGCAATGCGGCCGGCTTCCATGACGACGATGCGATCGGCCAGCGCCATCGCTTCTTCCTGGTCGTGCGTCACGTAAATCGTCGTGATGCCGAGACCGCGCAGCAGGCGGTCCATCTCGGCGCGCACGGATTCACGCAGCTTGGCGTCGAGCGCCGTGAGCGGTTCGTCGAGCAGCAGCACGCGCGGTTCGGGCGCCAGCGCGCGCGCCAGGGCCACGCGTTGGCGCTGCCCGCCGGAAAGCTGCGCCACACCGCGATCTGCGTAGGGCGTGAGGTGCATCATCTCCAGCAGCGTGTTTGCCCGGGCGCTGATCTGCGTGTCGGACAAGCCGTTCTGCCGGCGCTGGATGCGCAGGCCGTATTCGACGTTGCCGCGCACGCTCAGGTTGGGGAACAGCGCGTAGCTCTGGAACACCATGCCGACGCGGCGGCGCTCGATCGGGCGTGCGGTGACGTCTTCGTCGCCAAAGTGCACGGTGCCGCCGGCATCCGGCGCCTCCAGCCCCGCAACGATGCGCAGCGTGGTGGTCTTGCCGCAGCCCGAGGGGCCGAGCAGCACGACGGTCTCGCCGGCGGCGATGTCGAGGTCCATCGACTCCAGCACGCGTTGGCCGCCGAAGTGTTTGCCGCAGCCACGCAGCCGGATCGGCACGGGCGCGAGATGTAGAGGTTCGGTACTCATCGGGAAGCCTTTCCGTTATTCACCCGCAGGCCGCCAAAGCGCTGCATCAGCACCAGCAGCGGCACGATCATGACGAAGAAGATCAGCGTGTAGGCGCTGGCGATTTCCAGGCGCATCGACGCATAGGTATCAGCCAGGCCGACCGGCAGGGTCTTGGTTTCGGGCGTGTGCAGCATCCAGGTCAGGTTGAACTCGCCCACCGAGAGCGTCACCACCGTCAGCGCGCCGGCCAGGATGCCGGGCTGCACGTTGGGCAGCACAATCGTGCGAAAACGCTGCCAGAACGAAGCGCCCAGGCTGGCGGCGCCCTCTTCCAGCGTCTTCAGGTTCTGGCCTGCCGCCACGGCCGCGACCGAGCGCACCATGAACGGCAGGGTGAACACCACGTGCCCGACAACGATGAACCAGAGGCTCTCGCGAAAGCCGCCAAAACCGCCGTAGGCCACGATCAACCCCAGCGCCGTCGCCAGGCCCGGCAGCGCCACGGGCAGCGTCAGGAACTCTTCGATCAGGCGGCTTGCACGGCTCTGACGCCTCGCCAGTACATAGCCCGCCGGCACGCCGGCCGCGAGCACGATCACCAGCGTGCACAGCGCCACCAGCAGCGACATCCAGATCGACGCGTGGTACATGTCCCACACCTGGGCGACCCAATCCAGCGTCCAACCGCTCTTGAAACCGCGGATGTAGTTGCGCGTCAGGCCCACGGCCATCGACAGCACAACCGGCACGATCAGGAACAGGCACAGCAGCAGCGTGATACCCCACTGGGCAATAGACAGAGCGCGCTTCATGCTGCCGCCTCGCCGAGGTTGTCGTTCATTGCTCTACATTGTTGGTGTCGGCGGCCGGCAGCATTCGCGGACGCGCGCATCCCCGCTGCGCGGGGCCCCTGCTTGCTGCTCATGCTGCCGCCCCCGTCGGGCTACCGCTCGCAGTACGCGCAATTGCCAGCACCAGCCAGGTCACCACGCCCAGCACCACCGACAGCGCCGCCGCCATCGCAATGCCGGCGTTGAGCGTGAACTCGGTATAGATCGTCATCGGCAAGACGTCGATGTCAGTGGCGAGCGTGAAGGCGGTGCCGAATGCGCCCATCGACGTGGCAAAGCAGATGGCGCCGGAGGCGATCAGCGCAGGCGCCAGCCCCGGCACCAGCACATCGCGCGTCACCTGCCACGACGATGCGCCCAGCGAACGGGCAGCTTCTTCCAATGAACGATCGAGTTTTTCCGCCGCCGCCATCACCGTCAGCACCACGCGCGGGATCGAGAAATACAGGTAGCCGAGAAACAGCCCGCCAATGGAATAGGCGAAGACCCATTTCTCGCCGACGAGCTTGTGTGTGACGTCGCCCAGCAGGCCTTGGCGCCCGGCCAGCAGGATCACCATGAAGCCGACCACCACCCCGGGAAACGCCAGCGGAAACGTCAGCATGGCGGTAATCATCCGCTTGCCCGGCACGCTGTGACGCACCAGAAACAGCCCGGCGATGGTCGAGAGGACGAGCGTGGCCAGCGTAACTGCCGCCGACAGCACCACCGTCGAAAACAGGCTGCCCAGATAGCGCGACGTGGTGAGCGCCGTCGTGTACGTGGCGACCAGCCCTTCGCTGCCGCTCACACGCAGCAACGCCGCCATGGGCAGCAGCCAGAACGCGCAGAACAGCGCGACGGCCGGTGCCAGCAACGCCACCCGCCACCGAGCGGGCAACACCGCATCGTCGGGCAAGGTGGTTCGGGTGACGGTGCTCATGCTCAGCGGACCTCGTTCAGATAGCGCGTGCCAAACGCCTGCTGGCCGGCGGCCATCTTGTTGAAGTCGACCGTCTTGGCGCGGGCGTATTCGCTGGCCGGCAGGAAGCGCGAGGCGGCCTCCTTGCTCATGGCGTTGGCACGCACCGGGCGCAGGTAAGCGTTGGCCCACAGCGTCTGGCCTTCGTCCGACAGCACGAAATCCAGCACCTTCTTGGCGTTGTCGGCGTGCGGCGCACCGGCGGTCAGGCTCATCACGTACGGCACGGCAATCGTGCCTTCCTGCGGAATCACGAATTCCACGTTCGCGTGGTCCTTGTACTTGGCGCGGTAGGCGTTGAAGTCGTAGTCGAGCAGGATGGGGATTTCGCCGGCCACGACGCGCGCGTAGGCGGTCTGCTTCGGCACGATCGGCGCGTGCTTCTTCAACTGCTTGAACCATTCGACGGCGGGGCTGAAGTCGTCAAGCGTGCCGCCCAGGGCCTGGTTGACCGCCACGGCGCCCACGTAGCCGACGAAGGCGCTGCTCGGGTCCAGGTAGCCGACCATGCCCTTGTATTCGGGCTTGAGCAGGTCTTTCCAGGAGCGCGGCACGGGCTTGCCTTCCAGCGCGTCCTTGTTGACGAAGAAGCCTAGCGTGCCGGAGTGGATCGAGAAGAACGCGCCGTCCGGGTCCTTCATGCCGGCAGGAATGTCTTCCCAGTGCTTGGGCTTGTAGTTGGCGACCAGACCCTTTTCCTTGGCCTGATACGCGGACGTGATGCCCAGGTAGGCCACGTCAGCCACGGGGTGCGACTTCTCGGCCAGCATCTGCGCGATGGCCTGGCCGGAGTTCTTGTTGTCGAACGGCACGGTAATGCCGGTCTTGTCCTTGATGGCCTTGATCTGGCTGGCCCAGTCGGCCCATTCGGGCGGGCAGTTGTAGCAGATGGCGACTTGCTGGCCGGCCGGCTGTGCCTGCACCGGCGCAGCCACGGCAAATGCGCCGGCAGCCACGAGGCCGCACGCGCGCAGCCATTGAACGAGACGTTTCATCGAGACGCTCCTTGCGTATCAGACGTGAGGGAAGAAACAACGGAGAGAGACGCTTCCGCCGGCGCACGGGCCAGCGTGCCGCCCGCCAGCAAGCGGTGCGGCAACGTAATCGAGGGCACCACCTCGCCGGCGATGCGGCGGGCCAGGGCCGTGGCCGCGTCGGCGCCGATCCGCCGGTGGGGCTGGGCCACCGTCGCCAGCGTCGGCGAAAGCCACTGCCCCATCGCCAGGCCATCAAAGCCCACCACGCTCACGTCTTCAGGCACGCGCAGTCCCATCTCGCGCAGCGAGCGGATGGTGAGCAAGGCAAGGCGGTCGTTGCTGCAGAAAATGGCGGTCGGCCGCGGCGGCGCCAGCAGGCGGGCCAGCTCGGCCGGCAGCATGGCGTCGGCATTGAAATCAATTTCGACGGGGGGCTGCGGGGCAATGCCGGCCGCTTCCAGCGCTTCGCGGTAGCCGTCGTGGCGCAGCGCCGCACGGTCCGACGCCGCCAGCGTGCCCGTCAGCATGCGGATCTGGCGGTGACCCTGCGCGAGCAACGCGCGAATGGCGTCGCGTGCGGCGGCGCGGTTGTCGACGGTCACGCAGCAGCGGGCCGGAATGCGTGCCTGGCCGACGGTGTCGTTGTAGACCAGCACATACGGCACATGCTCAGCGTCCAGGCGATCGAGGTGCGGGTTGGCAGCGGCATCGCCCACGGTCAGGATCAGGCCGTCGACGCGCTGCTCGAGCATGGTCTCGATGGCGCGGGCTTCACGCTCTCGGTCGTAGGCGGTGGTCATGAGCATCACGCGCTGGCCCGTGATGGACGCAGCCTCCTCGATGCCCTGCATGCATTCGGCAAACACGGGGTTGGCCAGCGACGGCAGCACCACGCCCAGCAAGCCCGTGCGCTCGGCGCGCAGTTGGCGGCCCAGCGCGTTCGGGCGATAGTGCAGCGCGTCCATGGCGGCCTGCACCCGGGCCAGCGTCGAGGCACTCACCCGCTCCGGCGTGTTGACCGCCCGCGACACCGTGGCAATCGAAATGCCGGCGTGCGTTGCCACGTCCTTGATGCTGCTGCCCACTGCGCGCCCCTTGGAATTTGTAAACGTTTACATCCTAGGCGGCCGCAGTGACTGTTTCATGACAATCGATGCTGCACTGCAGTCATCGTCGCAACGCAGCATCGCCAGCGCGGGGCGTGGCAAAGTTACAAAGCTCGCATATGCTTCTTACGAAAAATGCGCAACCGACGTGCGCCAATGCGCCCGCAACGGCATGGCCCAGTTGCTGCTGTGCTGTTCTCGCTGCCTGCTCTGGAGACCCCATGCGCGTATCGCCCGTTCTTGATGTGCCGACCACCGCCCTGCCCGCGCTGATGCAGCACTACGGCGTGGTGCGGGCGCAATCGCTGGCCCTGGTCGCGCCGCTGTCCGACGCCGATGCCACCGTCCAGTCCATGGACGACGCCAGCCCCGCCAAATGGCATCTCGCCCATACGACGTGGTTCTTTGAAGAGTTCATCCTCGGCCCCAACGTGCCGGGCTATCGCTCGCCCGATGCCCGCTACCGGTACCTGTTCAATTCCTACTACGAGACGGTCGGCGCGCGGCATCCGCGCCCGCGCCGGGGCATGCTCACGCGCCCCACCCTCGACGAGGTGCGCGCCTATCGCGCCCATGTCGATGCGGCCATGCAGCGCTTGCTGGCCGACGGCGTATCGGACGATCTTGGCCGCCTCGTGACGCTCGGCCTGCACCACGAGCAGCAGCACCAGGAGTTGCTGCTGACCGATCTTCTCCACCTGTTTGCGCAGAATCCGCTGTGCCCGGCCTATGCCGAAGCGCCCGCAGCACGCATGCATGCGGCCCCGGCGCAACCGGGTTGGGTCAACTTCCAGGGCGGCGCCGTCCAGATCGGTAAAACGGATACAGGAGCCGACTCCGATTTCATGTTCGACTGCGAAGGCCCGCGCCACACCGTCTGGCTGGAGCCCTATGCGTTGGCCACGCACCCTGTCACCAACCGTGAATGGCTCGCCTTCATGCAGGACGGCGGCTATCGGCAGCCAACGCTGTGGCTGTCCGACGGCTGGGCGTGGGTGCAGCGCGAAGCCATTGATGCCCCGCTCTACTGGCGCGCCGGCATGGACGAGGCCGAGGGATGGCAGCAGATGTCGCTGCATGGTCTGCAGCCGGTGGATCTGGACGCGCCGGTCACGCATGTCAGCTTTTACGAGGCCGATGCCTACGCCCGCTGGGCCGGCGCCCGCCTGCCGACGGAAGCCGAATGGGAGCACGCCGCAGAAGGCCTGCCCGTGCAAGGCAACTTCGCCGGCCGGGGCGCGCTACGCCCACTGCCTGACCACGGCATTGCCGAGGCCGGCAGCCTGCGTCAATTGTTCGGTGATGTGTGGGAATGGACTGCCAGCCCTTATGGCCCGTATCCGGGCTTCGAGCCGGCCGAAGGCGCCGTGGGCGAATACAACGGCAAGTTCATGTGCAGCCAGATGGTGCTGCGCGGCGGATCGTGCGTGTCGCCCGAGGGGCATCTGCGGGCGACATATCGCAACTTCTTCTATCCGCATCAACGGTGGCAGTTCACCGGAGTCCGGCTGGCGCGGCGGGCGTGACGCGCATCACGCCCGGCACCGGCGCTGACGTGCCGGGCGTTCGGGCTGCGTCTAGCGGTTGCTGTCAAACAGCATGTTGGTCGGCGTGCCGATCGTATCCTGCCCGGCCGGGCTAGGCGCCGCCGCGTCGCGCTTGGCGGGCGGCATCGGCGTCGGCACCTCCGGCGCTGCAGGCTTGGCAGGCGGCGAGACTGCGGCCGCAGGCGCCGGTACTCGCAGCCAGGCTTGCC
>NZ_VOSS01000210.1 GCF_007997035.1 Ralstonia sp. TCR112
CCTGATCGGCTCCATTTCCGTCACGATGATGTTCGTCCTCGCACTCGGCGAGGTGGACTTGTCCGTCGCCTCCATCGTCGCCTTCGCGGGCGTGGTGGCATCGACGCTCATCACCGCAACGCACAGCGTGGCGCTTGGTGTCGGAGCCGGCGTGCTGGCAGGCGGCCTGGTCGGGCTCGTCAACGGCGTGCTGGTGGCGCGCTACCAGATCAACTCGCTGATCGTCACGCTGGCCATGATGGAAGTCGTGCGCGGCCTCGCCTTCATCACCTCCAACGGCGACGCGGTCATGATTTCCGAAGAGAGCTTCTTCGACCTGGGCGGCGGATCCTTCCTCGGTATTTCATACCCGATCTGGAGCAACATCGTTGGTTTCGCACTGTTCGGCTTCCTGCTCAAGAAGACGGTGTTCGGTAAGAACGTCCTTGCCGTCGGCGGCAATGAAGAAGCCGCGCTGCTTGCCGGCCTGCCTGTCACACGCATCAAGATCGCCGTGTTCGTCCTGCAGGGCCTGGTGACGGGCTTTGCCGGCGTGATGCTGGCCTCGCGCATGAGTCTGGGCGATCCGAAAACGTCCGTCGGGCTTGAGCTGGGCGTGATCTCGGCCTGCGTGCTGGGCGGAGTGTCGCTCACGGGCGGGGTCGCAACCGTGTCCGGCGTGCTGGTCGGCGTTCTGATCATGGGGTCGGTGCAGAACGCAATGAGCCTGATGAACGTGCCGACGTTCTATCAGTACCTGATCCGCGGCGGCATTCTGCTGCTGGCGGTGTGGTTTGATCGGATTCGCCGCAACAAGCGGGCAAGCTGACACGCCACTCGGCTTTTACACAGGCAACAAAAAAGCCCGCATGTGCGG
>NZ_VOSS01000211.1 GCF_007997035.1 Ralstonia sp. TCR112
CCGCGCCGGGCCTCGCAGGCCAAACGAACCCGATCCCGTGGGATGCCGCCGCGCCGTATCGCGGCCTCCGGCTGGCGCAGCATCACCGAGCACGGCAAGCACGATGCCGCCACCTGGGCGCTGGCCGAGCAGCCGATCCATGCGAACAGCGAAGCCAACACCATCAACAAGACGCCGGAGGCCACCTGACATGCGCCCGTTCATTGCACACAATCCCAAGCGCCGCCGGGCGCTGTGCCAGTTCACCGTGCTCGCCGCAGGCGCAGCGCTTGCCTGCGTTGCGCACGGCGAGGGCCCGACCGTCATCCGCGTGCACGCGCGCAAGTTCACGTTCACGCCCGACAAGATCACGCTCAAGCGGGGTGTGCCCGTGGTGTTTGAACTGACCGGGCAGGACATCCTGATGGGCTTTGCCATTCCAGACTTCAACGTGCGCGCCGATGTGGTACCGGGGCAGACCGTGCGGCTGGCGCTCACGCCCGACAAGACCGGCACGTTCGATTTCCTGTGCGACATCTTCTGCGGCTCGGGCCACGAGACGATGAACGGAACGTTGACCGTCACCTGAAGCGCAACAGCAAAATGCAAAGCGACAC
>NZ_VOSS01000212.1 GCF_007997035.1 Ralstonia sp. TCR112
CCTGGCGCCGCGTCGATGGCCGAGGCGCGGTCGCGCACCCAGCGCACGCCGTGGCGCCCGACCAGCGCGTCATACGGCACGGTAATCGACGCCAGGTCACGGTCGCCCGACAGGACGAGGTTCGACAGCGGGCACGAGACGAACGCGGCGTTCGGCTCAACCAGCGTGACATCGACACGGCCACCGGAAAACAGGCGCACGTACTTGGCCGCCGTTGCGCCGCCGTATCCACCACCCACCACCACCACACGCGCATTGCGCACGCCCGACAGCGATGCACACGCGGCCAGCGGCCCCGCCAGCGCGGTCGCTCCGAGTGCGCGCAAGAGTGCGCGTCGATCCTTGCGCAGCGATTCGCTCATGGCGTCTCCTGGGGTTGGCGTGACAGCCAGCCGGCAATGGCGGCGATCTGCGCATCGTCATAACCGCGGGCAATCTGGCCCATCACCGTGGACGGGCGCGCGCCGCTGCGGAAGGCCTGCATTGCGTCCATCAACTCGGCCTGCGAGCGGCCGGCCAGCGGCGGCAGCGTCTGCGCGGCGAGCTTGGCGCCGGGCGCGGTATCGGCGTGATGGCAGCTGGCGCACGTGGCAGCCCAGGTGCGGGCCTGCAGATTGGTGGGGGGAAGATCGGCCGCATGGGCCACAGTGGGCGCGGGGGCCGTCAGCAGCGCCGCAAGCAACGCTGCGGCGGCAAGGCGGTGGACGACGGGCATCGGGGGGCAGCGAAGTCGCGGAAGCGTCATACGCTAACACGCACCGCCAGCCATGTGCCTTGTGATGCGTGCAGCCAACAAAAAACGCAGCGCGGTGGCTGCGTTTCTTGCGTTGCGATGTCGTCGAGACGGCTTACGGCAGTTGTTTGCCCGGCGGCAGCGCGGGCGAGTTGGTCGGCGAGACGGTCACGCCCGGCGAGGCCGAAGTGACGGGTGCCGGTGCCTGCGTGGCCGTCGGCGTGCCTTGCACCGGTGCCGGCGTGCCTTGCGCCGCATCAGGCGCGGTCGACGGGTTGGTCGACGTGGCATTGGCGTCCAGGCGCTTGCGCTCGTCTTCGGTCACGTAGTCGAACACCTTCACGACCTTGTTGACGCCGCTCACGGTGCGCACGGCTTCGGTGGCCTTGTTGCCTTCGGCCTCGGTCACCACGCCCATCAGGAAGACGGTCTGCGCTTCGGTCGTCACCTTGATGGAGTTCCAGGGCACGCCTTCCGTGCCGGCCAGCACGCTCTTCACCTTGGTGGTGATGTACGTGTCATTGGTGCGCGAGCCGAACGTGCTCGACACCGGCGTCACGACGATCTCGTTGACGACCTCGCGCGCGTTCTGCAGCTTCTGCGCGTATTGGCCGATCTCCTGCTTGGTCTGCTCGGTGCCGGCTTCGCCGGTCAGCAGGACCTTGCGGTTGTAGACCGTCACGTTGACGTGGGCACGGCCGTCGTAGCGCGAGATCAGCGTGTTCTCGGCTTCCATCTGCAGGCCGCGGTCGATGGTCTGGGTGGCGGTCGGGCGACGGTCGGTGGCAAGTGCCACGCCGCCGGCCACGGCGCCCGCAAACAGCGGGAAGCAGGCGGTCAACTGCGTTGCGGTAATGCCGGCCAGGGCGGCCAGCACGGCGGTGCGCGTGACCGTGCGACGGAAACGGGCAAACGTAGGCGACGAGAGTTTCATGCTGTCCTTGAATGAAGTCCGGAAGAAAGAAGAGCGAGGTTCATGCGGATTTACGCATCAACGCCGAAGGCATCGCGCATCCATTCGATACGCGCACCGTCGATGGCGATGACGTCAAAGCGGCAGGCCGGCACATCTTCAACCTGCCGCGCGAGAAAATCTTCAGCCGCGGCAATCAGGCGACGCTGCTTGGCGGGCGTGACACTCGCGGCCGCGCCACCAAAGCGCTGCGTGGAACGCGCCACGCGGGCACGCACCTCAACGAAGACGAGCGCGCCGGCCGCGTCGCGCATCACCAGATCGATTTCACCGCCCTTGCAGCGATAATTGCGGCTGACCACGGCCAGCCCGCGCGCCTGCAAGTAGCGCAGCGCGCGGTCCTCACCGGCTTCACCGGTGGCGGCTGTGATGGGCTGCGGCGCATGCATTCGCGGTTTGAACCAAGTAACTGAGAGAAGTTCTCGTGAGTGATCCTGACTGGACCCTGCTGGCGCACGACCAGCACTATCCCGCCGGCGCATTATATGTGGTGGCTACCCCCATCGGGAACGCTGCGGACGTGTCGCTGCGGGCGCGCTACGTGCTGGGCATCGTCGACGCGGTAGCCTGCGAAGACACGCGCAACACCGGGCAACTGCTCAATCGGCTGGGGCTGTCGCGGCCGATGCTCGCGGCGCACGAGCACAACGAGCGCGAGGCCGCTGCGCGCATTGTCGCGCGGCTGGCGCAGGGCGAGCGCATCGCGTATGTGTCGGATGCGGGCACGCCCGGCGTGTCGGACCCGGGTTCGCGGATTGTCGAGGCGGTGCGTGCGGCGGGCCAGCGCGTGATCCCGCTGCCGGGCGCGAGCGCGGTGGTGACAGCGCTTTCTGCCGCCGGGGAATTGCTCGACACGTCTGGCGGGCAGTTCACCTTCGTCGGCTTCCTGCCGCCCAAGGCGGGGCAACGCGACGCGGCCATCCGCCAATGGGCCGCGCACGGCCCGGCGTGGGTTCTATATGAGGCACCGCATCGCATTGAAGCCACGCTCGCTGCATTGGCGGAACACCTGCCGGCGCGACGCATTCTCATCGGCCGCGAGTTGACCAAGCTGTTCGAGCAGATCGTCGTGCTGCGCGCTGCGGACGCACCGGCGTGGCTTGCCGCCGATGCCTCGCACGGCAAGGGCGAATTCGTTCTGGTGGTGGAAGGCGCGGGCGCGCAGGACGCGGCATCGACCGCGATGGCGGCGGACCAGGTCTTGCGTCTGCTGTTGGCTGAGCTGCCGGCCAAGCGCGCGGCCAAGCTGGCCGGGACGATTACGGGCGCGTCGGTCGACACGCTGTATCAGAGCGCGCTGGCGTTGAAAAACGAAGGGAAGGACTGAAGCAGGAAGCGGCCGGATCAGCGGATCAGCGGCGTTTGGCGCGGCGCTTGGTGGCTTTCTTCTTGGCCGGTGCCGGTTCATCACCGCCCACATCGGCATCGCCATCGTTGCTGGCAACGTCGGTTTGCGTCAGCTCGGGGCGCAGCGCTTCAACTTCAGCGCGCGACAGTCGGCGGATTTCCACCTGCGTCGAACCACGCTTGACGAAGTCGAGGCGCTTGGCAGCGGCGTACGACATGTCGAGGATGCGCTTGCCGTGGTACGGGCCGCGATCCGTCACCTTGGCCACGACCACGCGGTCGTTGGACAGGTTGCGCACCAGCACCCAGCTTTGCAGCGGCAGCGACGGATGCGCCACCGTGAAGGCATTCATATCGAAGCGCTCGCCGCTGGCGGTGCGGCGGCCGTGGAAGCCGCGGCCGTACCACGAGGCCAGGCCGCGCTGCTCGAACGTGCCGAGGTCGGCGCGCAGGCCGGGGCTCGTATCGGTGTTCTCGTCCAGCTTCAGGCTGCTCGAATCCTGGGTGCCACGGAACGACAGCGTGCCCCAGGCATCGGGATTGTCGCGCGGGTCCGCCACCTTCACCGCGGGCGCGGCGGGCTTGCTGGCCTGGAGGCCGGATTGTCCACCCGCGGGCGGCTCGCCGGGAACGGCGGCACAGCCCGCCAGCACCAGCAGCGCGGTGCCATGCGTGAGCCAGGCACGCAGCGTGCGGCCGGCCGAACGGCTGGAATTGAGGTGGGTCAACTTAAGCATGGCCGCGAGTCTAACATGCATGCTTCGATCGTTTATTTACATTTCCTATTAAAACGATCACATCATGCTGTCATCTCGCGCCAATTTTGTAATATTTTCTTTCCGATGTAACAGCACACCCCGCGAGCCCAATGCTGGCGCGGGCTCCGGCCGATACAATCGGGTTATCCCTGCCATGTGCAAATGCGCACACAAGATCACATGAAAGTCGTTGTCGTCCCCGTTACGCCGTTTGAACAGAACTGCACGCTGCTGATTGGCGACGATGGCACGGCGGCCGTCACCGACCCGGGCGGCGATATCGACCGCATCCTGGCCGCCGCCGAGCAGCACGGCGCCCGCATCGAAAAGATCCTGCTCACGCACGGCCACGTCGACCACTGCGCCGCCGCCGATGCGCTGCGCACGCAGCTTGGCGTGCCCATCGAAGGGCCGCAGAAGGATGAGGCGTTCTGGATCGACCAGTTGCCGATGCAAAGCCAGCGCTTTGGATTTCCGCCTGCCAAGGCCTTCGTGCCCGACCGCTGGCTGGAAGACGGCGACACCGTCGAAGCCGCCGGCCGCACGCTGCAGGTGTTCCACTGCCCTGGCCACACACCTGGCCACGTGGTGTTCTTCAGCCCGGAAGACCGCGTCGCCATCGTGGGCGATGTGTTGTTTGCGGGGTCGATCGGCCGCACGGATTTTCCGCGCGGCAACCATGCAGACCTGATCAACGCGATCCGCACGAAGCTCTGGCCGCTGGGCGACGACGTCACGTTTGTGCCGGGCCATGGCCCGGTCTCGACCTTTGGCGATGAGCGGGCCAGCAACCCGTACGTCGCTGATCGCCTGTTTGCCAACGAAGGCTCGGCATGAGCGAAAACACCAACGACAGCACCAACGACAGCGACGACACCTTCGCCGACACCGCGCCGGCCGCACCTGTCGCACCCGCCGACAAACCGCGCCGCAAGCGCGGCAACCAGCCGCCCGACACGCGGCCCGAAATCTACGTCAGCACCGACATCGAGGCCGACGGCCCCATCCCCGGACCGCACTCGATGCTGAGCTTTGCCAGCGCGGCGTACCTGGCCGACAAGACGCTCGTCGGCACGTTTGAAGCGAACCTGGAAACGCTCCCGGGCGCAGAGGGCCATCCGGTCCAGATGCAATGGTGGCAAACGCAGCCCGAGGCGTGGGCCGCATGCCGCGCCAACCTTGAGGCGCCCGAGGTGGCCCTGCCGCGCTACGTCGAATGGGTTGAGAGTCTGCCTGGCAAGCCCGTATTCGTGGCGTTTCCGGCCGGCTTCGATTTCACGTTCATGTTCTGGTACATGATGCGTTTTGCCGGGCGCTCGCCGTTTGGCTGGGCGGCGCTCGACATCAAGACGCTGGCCTTTGCGCTCACAGGCATGCCCTATCGGCGCAACGTCAAAGCGGCCTTTCCCGAACACTGGCACGACCCGCTGCCACACACGCATATCGCGCTCGATGACGCGAAAGAGCAAGGCGCCCTCTTCTGCAACATGCTCGCCGAGTTGCGCAAACGCGAAGGCGAACGCGCCGCCGCACAAGTGTCCCAGCAATCTGCTCAGGATTGAGCGCCGGACGCGTCACGCATTTCACGAAGACCCGCACGCGTTTTGCCTTTTGCCCGCGTGATGCGCCCACCATGCCGCAACGCAACTTGCGGGCTCGCAAACCCCCGTCTACGCTGGGCTTGTGCGAGCGACCAGACGACTGCGCCACCCGGCGCCGACAAGCAAAGCCACTCGCATACGCCATTTGCTTGCCGTATCGTTTTCGGGCCGCACGTGCCCCCGACGCCGGTGCGTGCCGGCGTCGGCTATCAGCCAACAACGGGAGGTACCGCGATGCGATTTTCCCGTGACGCGTTTGACACGCAACACTTGCGAGCGATGACGGAGCGCTTGCATTGGCATCGCAAATCATCTGCGAAGGCGGTTCCGTTGAGCATGCGTGCGCAGCATCTGCATCAGTTGCATCACACGCACAGCAACGCGCACCACGACGCAGACGTCATGAAGGTCGCCATGGTCTCGACCGCGGCGGCGCTGGCAGTGGTGCTTGCCGCCCTGCTGGCAGTTGGTTTCGGGTCAGAAATGGCCCGATGGATGGGCCTGGAATAAACCGGTGCCCTTGCGCGTCTTGACGGACGCAGCCCCGGCCCTCGCGCAGAGCGAGATACGGCCACCCCTGAACGGCCTGTCCGATGGAAATCGGCAGGCCGTTCAACTTTGTGGGGCGCGGTGAATTACTTCAGGAACGCCTCAAGCGCTTCAGGCGTGCGGCCGATGACGGCGCGGCCGTTGCGCACGAGCACCGGGCGCTGCAGCAGCTTCGGGTGGGCCGCGATGGCCTTGAGCAGCGCGTCGTCGGATGCATCGGCCAGATTGAGCTGCGCGTATTCGTCTTCGTTTTCGCGGATCAGGCTGCGCAGCGGGGTGTCGAGTTGCGCTGCGAGCTGTTTGAGGTCGGCCAGCGTGGGTGGCGTGGTCAGGTATTCGATGACCTCAAGTTGTTCGCCGTTTTTTGCGACGAAGGATTGGGCTTGTTCGAGGGCCGTGCGGGATTTGGAGCAGCGGGGGTTGTGGTAGATCTGCATGGTTTTTGGGCTTTTGTGTTGGCTTGATGGGGTGTGTTGCAATCTTAAGGGGTGGGGGTTGGGTGGGGGGTTCGTTGTTGGTTGTGGGGGGATTCGTGCTTTTTTGTTTTTTGTGGTGCATCCCTTGTTTCATCCCCTGCCGGGGCTGACTCACTTTCTTTGGTCTTGCCCAAAGAAAGTAAGCAAAGAAATGCGCGCCCGAGATGGCGAAAGACTCCCTCAATTTTCATAACCGGCGGAGGCGGGGAAAACTCGCTTCGCTCAGACAGTTCCCCGCCTTTTTTTTCCGCCCGCTTACAAAAATTGAAGGCGCCATCTAGGGCAGAGAAAGTCAACGGACAAAGCCAAACACTCTGGGCGCAAGCCGAAACGACAAAGGCAACCTCGCGACGGGTTGGCCTTTTTCTTTTGACGTTGAGCCCTTGATGGCGCCTTGAATTTTTTGTGAGCGGGCGGATCAAGAAGGAGGCTGATCTGAGCGCAGCGAGTTTGCCTCCTTCCCCGCACGGTCACACAAATTCAAGGGAAGTCG
>NZ_VOSS01000213.1 GCF_007997035.1 Ralstonia sp. TCR112
CGCCGGCCCAATCCGGTTCGGCGATGTGCAGGTAGGCGATGCCGCGCTTGGTCAGCTCGCGCGCAAGGTACAGCGCGCTTTCTTCAGCTTGTTCATCGGCAATGTCGTGCGCGACGAAGTGCGGCGAGAGGCGAATGCCGACGCGGTCTGCACCGATCTCTGCGATGGCGGTGTCGACGACTTCGAGAATCAGTCGGGCGCGGTTTTCCAGGGAGCCGCCGTACTGGTCGGTGCGCTGGTTGCTGTTGGTCGACAGGAATTGGTGCAGCAGGTAACCGTTGGCGGCGTGGATTTCAACGAAATCGAAACCGGCGCGGCGTGCACGCAGCACGGCCTGGCGGTATTGCGCAATCACACCGGGGATTTCTTCCGTGGCCAGGGCACGCGGCTCGCTGGTCGGCACATTGGCGGGGGTGCCGTCGGGCTGCACGACAAAGCTCTGTGCGCCCTTGGCGACGATGGCCGACGGCGCGACGGGAGCCTGGCCGTTTTCCTGCAGCAGCGTGTTGGAGATGCGGCCCACATGCCACAGTTGTTGCGAGATGCGGCCGCCCTTGGCATGCACAGCATCCACCACCGCCTTCCAGCCGGCTTCCTGTGCGTCGGTGTACATGCCCGGGGTCCAGGCGTAGCCCTGACCCTGGCGGGAAATTTGCGTGGCCTCCGTGACGATCAGGCCAGCGGTTGCGCGCTGGGCGTAGTAAGTCACGTTCAGTTCGGTCGGCACGTCACCCGGCTGGC
>NZ_VOSS01000214.1 GCF_007997035.1 Ralstonia sp. TCR112
AGCGTGGCGGTATTGGCGGGGCTCCACTTGTAGTCGAGCCGACGCCGATCGATTTGACGTCTGATACACGCTGTCCGGTCGGCGCGTTGTTGGTGACGCCGATGTAGTTAACACGGCCCGTGAAGGCATTGAACGGCACGGCCACGCCTGCGCTCCACAGGCGGCTGAGGGTCTCGCCCGTGCCGCTGTCTGCGGTCGATTGATAGCCGAGACCGACTGTGAGCGGGCCCGTGTACGTGGCACCCAGCGACAGCTCATTGCCGCGCTTGAAGCTGCCGGCGGTCTCGCCAAATGAATAGGCAACGCCCAGCCACACCGGACCGAAGTTGTTGGAGTACTGCAGCGCATTGCCGATGAACACGCCCACGTCGTTGCCGGGGTTGGTACCGGCGCCCATCGCGTTGCCCGGGGCTGGGAGCTGGTTGTAGGCCCAGCCGTACAGGTTCGAGAACTGCTCCTTGAAGCCGCGCGCTTCCGTGCCGATCGTGCCGATGAGGGCCGGGCTGTACTGACGCCCCAGCGTGATGGCGCCCCAGTTGCCGCTCAGGCCGACGTTCGCTTGCCGGCGGAACAGTTCCGAGCTGAATCCCGGGCCCGTGGTCAGCGTGCCGGTGTCGCTGCTGAAATGGCCTTCAAGGTTGAAGTTGGCCTTCATGCCGCTGCCCAGGTCTTCAGACCCCTTGAGGCCCCAGATGCTTGGGCTGATGCCGCCGGAATGCATTTCCGTGATGCTGCCGCCGGCTGCACTGCGGTTTTGATACTGGAGTCCGGCATCGACGGTGCCGTAAATCGTGACCGACGATTGTGCGATGGCGCCACTCGCTGCACAGCCGAGGGCGGCTGCAATGGCGGTCAGGACGCAGGGTCGAAGGCGTGAGTTCTGCATGTTGTCTCCGTATTGTCGTTGTCTGATGCGTCCACTGAATTGGCTCGGACGCATGCGGTGTTGGCGCCAAACACGCGGGGCGCGCGTCAACGCCGGCGGGACTTTGGCAATTCATGCATACCACGACGTTTGCAGCGCATTCACGGAGTTGCAGCCCGTTGATTAACGTTTTGCGGATACCCGGG
>NZ_VOSS01000215.1 GCF_007997035.1 Ralstonia sp. TCR112
GTCAACGCATGGATATCGGAACGCGCCACGCGCGAGTGCAGGATGTCACCGACGATGGCCACCGTCAGGTTGGAGAAATCCTTCTTGTAGTGGCGGATGGTGAACATGTCGAGCAGCCCCTGCGTGGGGTGCGCATGACGGCCATCGCCTGCATTGATCACATGCACGTGCGGCGCGACGTGCTCCGCGATCAGGTACGGCGCCCCGGAACTGGCATGCCGCACGACAAACATGTCCGCCTGCATCGCCGACAGGTTGTTGATCGTGTCGAGCAGCGACTCGCCCTTGCTCGTGGACGACGCATTGATGTTCAGATTGATCACGTCCGCCGACAGCCGCTTGGCCGCGATCTCGAACGTCGTGCGCGTGCGCGTGGAGTTCTCGAAGAACAGGTTGAACACGCTCTTGCCGCGCAGCAGCGGCACCTTCTTCACCTCGCGGTCGGAATCCGATACGGACACGAACTGCTGCGCGGTGTCCAGCACGTGCGGGGTCCACGCTAGTAACGTTACCTCGATTGTTCTTGGGATCGGCGCCCGGCCGATCTGCGTGAGACCGGCTGGCCGTCGGTTAACGCGACCACAGCACGTCCGTCGTTTTTGTCGTTTGCAGGTCGATCTGCCGATGGGGCAGGTCGTGTGCTGTCGGCCGTCGTTTGCCGGCAGGCGGGGGTATTGACCGGCTGTTGCACACATTCGCCGGCCCAAAACACAACAAGTTTCAAAACGTGAGGAGACAACCATGGGTAGTCGACGTCATCTTTTTGTTGTCATGGCAACCAGTTGCATAGTGGCCATGCCGTTTATTGGCGGGTGCGGTGGGGCGGACGACCC
>NZ_VOSS01000216.1 GCF_007997035.1 Ralstonia sp. TCR112
GACCAGCTCTTCGGCAACGCTGCCGTTCAGTTGGTCGATCGCCTCGCGCACGGATTGCATGAGCGCGGCGATGTGTTTGGAATCTTCCTCGCCCTGGCGACGGCCTTGTTCAAAGCCATCCTGGAAGCCTTGCGCAAAACCATCGCGGCGGCCTTCGTCGCGGGCGGTGGCAAGCTCCGCGTCCAGCGCGGCCTGCCATTCCTCTTCGGAAATGGGCGGCTCTTCGGGCTCGGGCGGCGGAGGCGGCGGCGCGGCTGTAGCAGCAGCCTCTGCGGCCTGCCGCCGGAAGTCGGTCGGCTCCCACGCCTGGTATTCGACCAGCGTGTCGCGCGGGATGATCGGCGGACGCGGCATCTCAGCGCCCCGTCATAGCAAAGCGGCCAGCACGGTCAGACATAAGCGTCCTCCGCCTTGCGGCCGATGGTGATTTCGCCTTCGTCGGCCAGACGGCGCGCAACGACCAGGATTTCCTTCTGCTGCGCTTCGACTTCCGACACCTTGACGGGGCCGAGCACTTCCAGCTCTTCCTTGAGCATCGTGCCGGCACGCTGCGACATGTTGGCAAACACCTTGTCGCGGAACTCCTGCTTGGCGCCCTTGAGCGCCACCACCAGAACGTCCTGGCTGATCTCGCGCAGCAGCGTCTGCAGTGCACGGCCGTCCAGATCGATCAGGTTGTCGAACACGAACATCTTCTCGACGATGGCGTCGGCCAG
>NZ_VOSS01000217.1 GCF_007997035.1 Ralstonia sp. TCR112
CGGCATTGCCCGTGCGCTGGGCAACCTGATCGGCAACTGCGTCGCCACGGTCGTCATCGCCGCGTGGGAGAAAGACATCGACCGCGTGCGTGCCAATGCAGTGCTCGACGGCAAGATCGACATCACCGAAGAAGGCGAAGCGATTCCGCACGGCCACGGCGTGGCTGCACAGGCCGCCCACACGCTGCCGCATGCCTGAAGCGGCTCTACTGTCGGACGGCGGTAAAATCGGCGCCATGACCGAAACCACCGCCGCCGACATCTCCTCCGAAGGCATTGCCGACGACATCGCGCAGGCGATCGTCGCGCATCGGCTGCCGCCGGGCACCAAGCTGCGCGAAGAGGCGCTGGCGCGGGTCTACCACGTCAGCCGTACCAAGATTCGCGCGGCGCTGCTGATGCTGGCCAAGGACAAGCTGATCCGCATGGAGCCGGATCGCGGTGCGTTCGTCGCCAAACCCGACGAGACCGAGGCGCGCGAAGTCTTTGCAGTGCGCCGCGTGCTGGAGGTTGCGCTGGTGCGCGAGTTCATCGCCAAAGCGACGCCCGCCGATTACAAGCGGCTGGAGAAGCACCTGGCCGAAGAGCACAAGGTGGCGGCCAGCGGCGACCTGTCGGACGTGCCGCGCCGCAATCGCCTGATGGC
>NZ_VOSS01000218.1 GCF_007997035.1 Ralstonia sp. TCR112
CTCGCCTTCGCTGGTGAAGTTGGTGGCGAGGATGACCTCGGTGCACGGTCCGCCCAGCGCAGGATCGGTTGCGCGGGCCAGCAAGCGTTCGAGGTGAATCTCTTTCGGGCCGATGTTGTCCAGCGGCGAGAGCCGGCCCATCAGCACGAAGTATTGGCCGCGATACGTCAGCGTCTGCTCGATCATCATCTGATCAGCGGGCGTTTCCACCACGCACAGGACCGATGCATCGCGGCGCGTGTCCAGGCAGGTCTCGCAAACTTCCTGCTCGGTAAAGGTATTGCAGCGGCTGCAATGCTGGATGGATTCCGTCGCGTCGGACAGCGCCTGGGCCAGCTGCGCCGCGCCCTCGCGGTCATGCTGCATCAGGTGATAGGCCATGCGCTGGGCAGACTTGGGGCCGACCCCCGGCAGCACGCGCAGGGCCTCAACCAGCATCTGCAGCGCCGACGGCGTGCCCGGAGCGTTACGCATCACGCGTGCTCCAGCACCGTCGTGTGGTGCAGAACTTCCGGCATCGGGTCATAGAAGTGATGCAGCAGCGCGCGCCAGCGCTGGTATTCGGGCGACTGCCGGAAGCCGATGGTGTGGTCTTCCAGCGTCTGCCACTGCACCAGCAGCAAATAATCGCTGGTCTTCTCGATGCAGCGCAACAGCGACAGCGTAACGAAACCCCGCATCGCGCCGATGATGTGACGCGCCTCGGCGAAGGCGGCCTCGAAGGCAGCTTCCTGGCCGGGCCTGACGTGCAGCAGCGCAGATTCCAGCACCATGGCGCGATCCTGATCAGCGTCGATTAGAACGGCAGCTTGAAGCCGGGCGGCAACATGCTCGCCATGCCGCCCAGGCCGGAAGTGAGCGAGCCCATCTTCTCTTGCGTGGTGGCCTCGGCCTTTCGCACGGCGTCGTTGAACGCAGCGGCGATGAGGTCTTCGAGCAGATCCTTGTCCTCGCCTTCGGCCAGAAGGCTCGGGTCGATCGACACACGCTTCACGTCGTTCTTGCAGGTCATCACCACCTTCACGAGGCCAGCGCCCGACACGCCTTCCACTTCGATCAGGGCGAGTTGCTCCTGCGCCTTCTTCATGTTTTCCTGCATCTGCTGGGCCTGCTTCATCAGCCCGGCGATCTGGCCTTTCATCATGGTCGTTGCTCCTTGAAATGGGTCATGCAAGGCGCGCCGCTCAGTGGGCGCGCCGATGTTCAATGTTCAGGTCTGGGGATGCGGTTCAGTGCGCGTGCGGTTGGATCGAACCGGGGACGACCTGCGCCGCAAAATCCCGCACCAACGCCTGCACAAACGGGTTGGCGGCGATGGCGTCTTCGGCATTGCGTTGACGCTCAGCGCGCTGCTCGGCATCGACAGCCGCCGCGGTGGCGCGCGCAGGCCCGATATCGCACACCACGCGAACGGGCGAGCCGAAGTGTTCTGTCAATGCTGCCTCCAGGCGCTCGACGACGTTGGCGTCGGTCAGCGGGGGCAGCGGAACACGCAGGCGCATCGTTACGCCTTCCACGGCCGCCAATTCGCTCTGGTAAGCCAGTTGTTGGGCAAGACCGCGAATCGGCAGGC
>NZ_VOSS01000219.1 GCF_007997035.1 Ralstonia sp. TCR112
GACGTGCCGAACAACTCGGTCTGGCTCAGCGGATAAAAGAACACGCGTGCATCGATGCGCGCCGCGGAGAACGCGGCCAGGCAGCCCGTCGCGCGTAATGCCGAGCGCTTCGTCGAACACGACGGTGGGCATCCAGTAGCTGTTGAGCGTGCCGGGCGCCTCGGGGTTGAGTGCCAAACCGGCAACGCCGCCAAGGTGCGCCTGATACTCGGCAAAGATTTCGCGCTTGCGTGCAACGAGCGCGTCGATGCGCTCAAGCTGCGCGCAGCCGATGGCGGCCTGCACGTTGGAAATGCGGTACTTGAAGCCGATGAAGTCGGACCAGAACTGCTTGCCGCCCGGCACGCGGCCATGGTTGTTCAGCGTCATGACGCGGTCGTACAGCGCGCGGTCGTTGGTGACGAACATGCCGCCTTCGCCCGTCGTCATGGTCTTGGTGCCATGAAACGAGAACGTGCCGAAGATGCCTTGCGAACCCGTTGCGTGGCCGTGCCAGCGCGAGCCCACAGCCTCGGCCGCGTCCTCGATGACGGGAATGCCGTGGCGCTTGCCGATGTCCAGCAGGCGGTCCATCTCGCACAGGTTGCCGTAGAGGTGCGTGGCGATGATGGCTTTCGTGCGCGGCGTGATGGCCGCTTCCACGAGCGCCGGGGTCCAGGCACCACGTGTCCGGCAGGATGTCGA
>NZ_VOSS01000022.1 GCF_007997035.1 Ralstonia sp. TCR112
GCCTTGGCTGGGACTTTCGAGGCATCGAACCTTGGCGGGAAAACTCTTACTTTGGATTCGGGCGCACAAACCTGTGCGTCGAAATAATTCAATGTGAGGAGTTTTAAATGGACAACGGACTTATCGGGTCGGTTATCAATGCGCTGCCGATCGACAAGATGATCTCTGCGCCGCTGCAGGCCATGATCGCAGCGCAAACCTCGGCGGCAAAATCCTATGCGGATTTTCTGTTGCAGGTCTGTATTCAGAACGGCAAAGCCGTTGCGGTGCAATTTGACTACGACGAAACCATCGTCGACGAGAAGGGCGTGTCGCAGGGCACGATCCAGAAGACGATGCGCATTCCGCTGCTGTGCGCGGTCGTGCATCCGGTGATCGCCATCGAGGAAGGCACGATCGACTTCGAGTTGGAGATTTCGCAGTCGGAGAAATCGTCGTCCACCACCGAGGCGGAAGGGTCGTTCCAGGCCAAGCTGGGCTGGGGCCCGTTCAGCGTGTCGGTGTCGGGCCGCGCTTCGCACAAGTCGGAGCAGACACGCAGCACCGATACGCGCGCCAAGTACTCCTTCCACACCCAGGTCAAGCGCCAGAACCCGCCGGAAGCGCTGATGCGCGTGATGGAGTTCTTGACTGACGCGGCAACCAAGCCGGTGGTCGTCAAGGGCAAGGAGAACGACGTCAAGCCGCTGCCGGCCACGCCGACCGACGGCACGATGATCGGCGAAAAGGTGCCGGCTGGCGGCAATGCGCCGGCCCCGGCTCCGGCAAATCCGTAAGCCCCCACGGCGGTGGACACCGGCCGGCCTCCCCACGGCCGGTGTCCTGATCGGTGCGCGCCCGCCGCGCGCCGCCCATTGATCTCATCGATCCGACCGACCCGACACCATGTTCAATCTCTTCAGCCGCCGCGGGCGTGACGATGGCCGTGCGTCGTCAGCGCCCGCCACACCGCCAGCGCCCGCCGCCAGCGCGCCACCCACGCCACCTGTCTCTTCCGATGCCGCACCGTTTCCCGAGACGGCGTCCGATGCGTCTCCGCCGCCGCCACCGGGTTCGTCTCCGCCTGGCGGGCGCAACGGCGGGGGAAGCAACAGCAATAGCCACGGTCATCCGGGCTTGAATGGCCTGACGCTGGACGACATCACGCGCGGCATGCAGCACGCCGCAGCCTCCGCCAACCAGATGCTCGCGCAGCAGTACACCACGCTGCTCGACCAGTTTTTCGACGCCGACGAGAGCGGCACGCTGGTCGCCCGCGAGGTGGAGCTCGCGCTCGACAGTCAGCACCGGCTGGCGCTGCCGCTGGTATCGCTGGCGATGCCGCGCGGTCTCGCACTCGACGAAATGACGGTGAACATGACCGTGCGCAGCGACCTCGCCGAGGCCTTGCCCCTGCACGGCGCGGCCGCCGGCGGTGTTGGCCGGTTCTACGTTTCGCTTGCGCCGCATTCCCAGCGTGAGATCGGCCGCGACAGCGAGCACATCGACATCGAAATGAAGTTCACCGCGCTGCAGCCGCCGGAAGCCGTGATGCGCGTGATCGACGAATACACGAATCGGCTGGTGCCAAGGCCCCTGCAGCCCAATGCCGCGGGTTCCGACGGCCCCGGCACCACCAGCACGCCCCAGGAGAAAAGCGATGAGCACTGAGCACAACCCGCGCACCACAGGCGAGCGAGGCCTCGCGCTGATCAAGGAATCGGAAGGGCTGCGTCTGTCGACGTATCTGGATGCGGTCGGCAAACCGACCATCGGCTACGGCCACCTGATTCGGCCCGGCGAGACCTTCAACGGGCCGATCTCTCAGCAACAGGCCGAAGCGCTGCTGCGCAAGGACCTGGCCGACACCGAGCAGGGCATTGCCAAGGCCGTGCGCGTGTCGATCACGCAAGGGCAGTTCGACGCCCTGGCGTCATTCGTCTTCAACCTGGGGGCGGGGCGGCTGCGCTCGTCGACGCTGCTGCGCAAGCTCAACGCGGGCGACTACGCCGGCGCAGCCAACCAGTTCCTGCTGTGGGACAAGGCCGGCGGCAAGCCGCTCAAAGGGCTGACGAAGCGTCGTCAGGCCGAACGCAAGCTGTTCCTGTCCTGATTCATCACCACGTTACTTCAACGTTCAACGGAGAAGCTCGCATGCATACCGAACCGATGTCCGTGATTCCCACCACCCGTCCGCGCCGCTTGCATCGCGTGCTGACATGGCTTGCCGCCGCTGCCGTCGCGATTGGCATGTCCTACGCCCGCGCAGCCGACGCCGGAGCCTCTACGTGTACGGCCGAGGTGCAGCGCATCCGCGTCGAACTCGGAAGCCAGGATCTTCCGACGTTCAACGATCAAGCCGGGCGCTACCTGGCCGACACGCTGAATCAGCTCTACGCCTACGGCACGCTGCCCAACCGTTACGTGCCGGACCGCCAAGCCAACTGGGAGCCGGGCGCGAATCGCCCCGTCATGATGCAGAAGCGCAGCATCGGTGGTGACTGGTGGGCGCAGACCGGCCTGCTGCAGGCGGATATCGACGATGGCCTTTCGAAGCGTGGCCCGCTGCGGCTCGTCTATGCGCAGGACGGCAAGCCGCAGTACGTCACGACCACCGCCGCCAATGCACCGCAGATCCCGACGCAGCGTTGCGCGGGCAAGTGAGCGCGCGCGGCCGCGTCAGGCTTTTGCCTGGCGCGCCATTTCGACGCCCTTGTTGGCCAGCGCATCGGCGCGCTCGTTGCCGGGGTGGCCGGCATGGCCCTTGACCCAATGCCAGCTCACCTCATGTCCAGCGACGAGTTCATCCAGCGTGCGCCAGAGGTCGTCGTTTTTGACCGGCTTCTTGTCGGCCGTCTTCCAGCCGCGCGCCTTCCAGCCGGCCAGCCATTCGCTGATGCCTTTCTGGACGTACTGCGAATCGGTATAAACCTGCACCCGGCATGGCCGCTTCAGCGCGCGAAACGCTTCGATCACGGCCATCAATTCCATGCGGTTGTTGGTGGTCAGCGCTTCGCCGCCAAAGAGTTCTTTTTCGTGGCTGCCCGAGACGAGCACGGTGCCCCAGCCGCCGAGGCCGGGGTTGCCCTTGCACGCGCCATCGGAATAAACGGTGACTTCCTGCATTGAGAAACGATGGGTGATCAGTGAGTGGAACGGGCGCGCTCAGACGCCCGGTTTGCCGTCACGCGCGGTCGCCGATGGCGCCTTGGTCGAATGCGAGCCCGAAGGTGTCGCGACCGGGGTGCCGGCCGGCACCAGCGCCGGCGATTTGCGTGTCTTCCATGCCGGGCCGACCAGGCGCATGGTGCGCACGCGCTTGACGGCCTGCAGCATGTACACCGCGCCGAAGATCGGCCACCAGCGGTCGCCGGCCTTTTCCATGAAGGCGGTGCGCTGCAGCCATTTGTCCGAGCGATTGGGCGGGCAGTAGCAGCCGAAACGGCCGCGCACGATATCAAATCCAAGCAGCTTGAGCCAGTCCTTCAGGCGCGTGAACGCAATCATCTGGCTCTGCGCGGGCAGAAACGATTCCGTGCCCAGGCGCCGCATGCCCTGTCGCATGCCCCATAGGCTGAGCGGGTTGAAACCGGTGATGACGAGACGCCCCTCCGGCATCAGCACGCGCGCCACTTCACGCAGCACTTCGTGCGGATCGTCAGTAAATTCCAGCACGTGGGGCAAGGCGACCAGGTCGATGCTCTGCGAGGCGAAGGGCAGCTCGTCATAGCGGCAGATTACGCGGGGCGTGGCCTGGCGCTGCGGCGTGTTGGCGTCCGGATCTGCGTCGGCGGCATCGGCGGATTCTGCCGGGTTGCCGTCCATCGGGTCGAGCGTTTCGATGGGGGCCGTCGGGTCAATGTCGTCAACCACGCGGGCGATCAGCGGGATGCGGTTTTCGCGCAGTGCCCCAAAGCCGGGGTGGCCCAGCTGCAGCGCGTGATAGCCGAACATGTCGGCCACCGTGCGATCGAATTGAGCCTGCTCCCAGCGCAGGACATATTGCCCGGGCGGCGAAGCGAGCCAGTGGTGCCAATCTATAATGCGACGATCGTTAGAGGAGTCGGACATGGTCCAGGGTGGTGTGCCGCGTGGTGTAGCGCTTGAGGTGGAGGCGATCGCTGCGTTTGCCGACAATTATATTTGGGCACTACACGATGGCCGAGTGGCTGCTGTCGTCGATCCGGGCGACGCGCAACCGGTGCTGCGCTTCCTGAAGGAGCGCGGGCTCGCGCTCGGTGCCATTGTAATCACACATCATCATGGCGATCACGTCGGCGGGGTGCGCGAACTGCTCGCGGCGTATCCGGAGAATCCCGAAGGAGCGCCGCTGCCGGTCATCGGCCCAGCCAACGAATCGATTCCGTGCCGCACGCAGGCCGTGCGCGAAGGCGATGTCGTCACGCTCACGCAGCCGGCCGCCACCTTCCGGGTGCTCGATGTGCCCGGGCATACCAGCGGTCATGTCGCCTACGTGGGACACCTTCAGGGTAATGCCGCATCGGCGAGCCTGTTTTGTGGCGATACACTCTTCGCCACCGGTTGCGGCCGGCTTTTTGAAGGGACGCCTGCGCAGATGCGCGCGTCGCTGGCCAAGCTGGCGGCGCTGGCGCCCGATACGCGTGTCTATTGCGCGCATGAATATACGGCATCGAATGTGCGCTTTGCGCGTGCAGTCGAGCCTGGCAACGCCGACTTGGCAGCCTGGGAGGATGAGGTAACGGCGTTGCGGGCCGAGGGCCGCTCGACTGTACCCACTACCGTTGGCCACGAGCGGGCGACCAACCCATTCATGCGATCAGATGACGCCAATGTGACGCGGGCGGTGGCACGCCATGCGGGTATCGACGCCGATGATCCGGTTGCGGTATTCGCTGCGTTGCGCGAGTGGAAGAACGATTTCCGTTGAGAAACCTCGGCGCGCGGCGATGACGCAGCCCATGTGATGCCTCCAGCCGGCGCCCGGCCGGGTGAACGCGGGTTGACGCGGTCGGATGCGTTTCTTACTATCTGGGGCAATTTTTAGCCCTAACCCCACAGAACTTGATGCGATCCGTGCGACTTCTTGCGGCAACTGTGCTCAGTCTGCTCCTTGCGGCCTGTGCAACGGCTCCCGGGCCGAATGCCGACACGGCCAGCACCAGTGCCTCCTCCGCCACCGGCCAATCCCCCGCGCCGGTCGTCAATGTCGATCAGCAGCCCGTCGCGTCCCTGAAAGGGCCGGCCAAGGACCTCTGGGCGCGCATTCGCCAAGGTTTCTCCATGCCCGACCTGCAAAGCTCGGCCGTGGATGATCGTACCGACTGGTATGCGCAGCGCCCGGACGCCTTCCGCCGCATGGTGGATCGCTCCAACCGCTACCTGTATCACATCGTCGAAGAGCTGGAGCGGCGCAACATGCCCACCGAGCTGGCCCTGCTGCCGTTCGTGGAAAGCGCGTTCAACCCGCAGGCGGTGTCGAGCGCCAAGGCTGCCGGAATGTGGCAGTTCATCCCGAGCACCGGCCGAACCTACAACCTCAAGCAGAACGTTTTCCAGGACGAGCGCCGCGATGTGCTGGCCTCGACCGACGCTGCGCTCGACTATCTTTCCAAGCTGCACGACCAGTTTGGCGACTGGCAACTCGCGCTGGCCGCCTACAACTGGGGTGAAGGCGCGGTGGCGCGGGCGATTGCGCGCAACCAGGCCGCGGGGCTGTCGACCGATTACGTCAACCTGAACATGCCCGCAGAGACGCGCATGTACGTGCCCAAGCTCCAGGCGGTGAAGAACATCATCGCCAACCCGGAGCGCTACGGCGTTACGCTGCCGGATATCCCGAACCATCCATATTTCGTCACCGTCACCACGTCACGCGATATTGATGTGACGCTGGCGGCCAAGCTGGCGAATCTGCCGATGGATGAGTTCAAGGCACTGAACCCGTCGTTCAACCGGCCGGTCATCCTTGGGGCGTCGAACCCGCAGATTCTTCTGCCGTACGACAACGCAGAAACGTTCCAGTACAACCTGAACACCTATCGCGGCGGGCTTTCCAGCTGGACGGCCGTGACGGTTGGCAACCGCGAGCGTGTGGAAGCGCTCGCGGCCCGGCTCAAGGTCGACCCGGACACCATCCGTGAGATCAACCGCATTCCGAAGGGCATGCGTCTGAAGGCCGGCTCCACCGTGGTCGTACCGCGTGCCGACGGCGCCCAGGAAAACGCACCCGACATCAGCCCCGAGCTGGCCGAGAACGCCACCATGGCGGTCGAACCCGACATGCCGGATCTGAGAAAGGTGGTGGTGCGCGCGGGCAAGCGCGATACGGTTGCAGGTCTGTCGCGACGCTACGGCGTGTCGGTTGCCCAGATTCGCGCGTGGAATCAGCTTCCAGGCGACGCCATCCCCAAGGGGCACAGCGTTGTGCTGATGCTGCCGCAAGCCCGCGGTGGCAGTCGTGGCGGGCATGTGCGTGTGATGCGGGTATCGACCACAACGTCGCGCGCCACAGCGGCAACCACGCGCGTGCCGACTGCAAAGGTGGCCGGCAAGCCCGTCGTCAAGGCGAAACCGGTGGCAACCTCATCCAGTTCGGCCAAGCGCAAGAAGCGCTGAGGTTGGCAAGAAAACGGCGTCCTGCGGGGCGCCGTTTTGTTTTTGAGGACGGCGGTAAGACCTGCGTAAGTTGGCCGACGCACAGTAGGCGCATACAGTACATCGAAGATCGAGCCGTCGCAGACGATGGCCAGGAGACAACGTCATGCCCATGTCCGCCGCGTATCGCGCGCTGTATCAGCGTTCCATTGACGACCCTGTCGGCTTTTGGGGCGAGCAGGCCCAGCGCATCGATTGGCAAACGCCGTATTCCGCCGTCCTCGACGATTCGCGCCTGCCGTTTGCCAAGTGGTTCGTGGGCGGACGCACCAACCTATGCCACAACGCCGTCGATCGGCATCTCGCCACGCGTGGCGAACAAGCGGCGCTGGTGTATGTCTCGTCCGAAACCGGCGTGGAAACGACGTACACGTATCGCCAGCTCCATCGCGAGGTCAACCGCATGGCGGCGAGCCTGCAGGCGCTGGGCGTCAAGCGGGGCGATCGCGTGCTGATTTATCTGCCGATGATTCCCGAGGCCGCGTTCGCCATGCTGGCCTGTGCACGCATCGGCGCGATCCACTCGGTGGTGTTCGGTGGTTTTGCCTCCAACAGTCTTGCCACGCGCATCGACGACGCTACGCCTCGCGTGATCGTCAGTGCGGATGCGGGCTCGCGAGCGGGCAAGGTGGTCGAGTACAAGCCGTTGCTCGACGCTGCGATCGAGCTGGCGGGGCACAAGCCCGAGCGCGTGCTGCTCGTCGATCGCAAACTCGCGCCCATGCAGCACAACGCCCGCGATGTCGACTACGCAACGCTCGCCGCACAGCATGCCAACGCTGATGTGCCGTGCGAATGGATGGAATCCAGCGAGCCCTCGTACATCCTTTACACATCAGGTACGACCGGCAAACCGAAGGGCGTCCAGCGCGACACGGGCGGCTACGCGGTGGCGCTGGCGGCGTCGATACCGCTGATTTTCGGCGCCCAGCCTGGCGACACGATGTTCACCGCATCCGATGTGGGCTGGGTGGTGGGGCACAGTTACATCGTCTATGCGCCGCTGCTCGCGGGCCTGACGACGGTCATGTACGAAGGCACGCCAATCCGCCCCGACGGCGCGGTCTGGTGGCGCATCGTCGAGCAATACCGCGTGAACGTGATGTTTACCGCGCCGACCGCCATTCGCGTGCTCAAGAAGCAGGATCCTGCGCTGCTGCAGCGGCATGACCTGTCGAGCCTGCGCCGCCTGTTCCTTGCCGGCGAGCCGCTGGACGAACCCACCGCCAGCTGGATCGGCGAGGCGCTACACAAGCCCATCGTCGACAACTACTGGCAGACCGAGACGGGCTGGCCGATGCTGGCGATTCCGCAAGGGGTCGAGCCGTCCATGCAAAAGCTCGGCTCGCCGGGCTTCCCGGTCTATGGCTACAAGCTCGACATCCTGGACGAGGCCACCGGCGAGCCGTGTGCCCCGGGCGAGAAAGGCCTGCTGGCTGTTGCGGCGCCTCTGCCACCGGGCTGCATGACCACCGTCTGGGGCGACGACGCCCGCTTCCTGCAGACGTACTGGTCGGCGTTTCCGGGTCGGCACATTTATTCGAGCTTCGACTGGGGTGTGCGCGACGAGGAGGGCTACGTGACCATCCTGGGCCGCACCGACGACGTGATCAACGTGGCCGGCCACCGCCTCGGAACGCGCGAGATCGAAGAAAGCCTGTCGTCGCATCCCGCCATCGCCGAGGTGGCGGTGGTGGGCGTGGCCGATCAGCTCAAGGGCCAGGTGGCGATGGGGTTTGCCATCGTGCGTGACGCCTCGCGCATTGCGGATCCGGCGGGGCGCTTGGCGCTGGAGGGCGAGTTGATGCGCACGGTCGAGGCGCAGCTTGGAGCCGTGGCGCGGCCATCGCGCGTGTTTTTTGTCGGGGCGCTGCCCAAGACGCGCTCCGGAAAACTGCTGCGGCGGGCCATGCAGGCCGTCGCGGAAGGGCGGGATCCGGGCGATCTGACCACCATTGAAGACCCCACGGCGCTCGCTCAGGTGCAGGCGGCCATGCGCGGTGAGCAGGGCCACGAGAAGTGACGTTCCAGCCAGTCAGGAGTGGCGTTTGCTGGCATGGCGGGGCGTCACAATTCGGCGGGCATGCGCCGTTAAGTCCTTCCTTTCATTGAGTTTTTTGCGGCGCCGGGGTATACTTGTCGGGTTTGAGTTCAGAAACCCATCACCCTAGCGCCAACCGCTTCCTACCTCCCGCCTACCGCCCCGTCTGCCTCGTTCCTCGGTGATTTCTGGTGAGTTCTGTCCCAGTCCCGACTCGACGCGCAAACGGCCGGATTCCGCGCAGCCGGAATTCCGCTTTGGCGCCAAGGTGATCAGGTCGGCACAGGGTGAATCCAGCAGGAGCTACCCGTGTTGCCGTCTTTCCCGCCCGCCATCCTCGCGCTTGCAGACGGCACGGTCTTTCGTGGCTATTCCATCGGTGCGGCCGGTCATACGATCGGCGAAGTGGTGTTCAACACCGCGATCACCGGCTATCAGGAAATCCTCACCGATCCGAGCTACTCGCGCCAGATCGTCACGCTCACGTACCCGCATATCGGTAACGTTGGCGTGAACCGTGAGGACGTCGAAGCTACGAAAGTCCATGCCGCCGGCCTCATCATCAAGGATCTGCCGATCCTCGCGTCGAACTTCCGCAAGGAGCACTCGCTCTCGCATTACCTGAAGGGTGAGAAGGTCGTCGCCATTGCCGGCATCGATACCCGCAAGCTGACCCGCATCCTGCGTGAGAAGGGCGCCCAGAACGGCTGCATTCTCGCCGGCGAAGACAACGTGCAGAAGGCCATCGACCTGGCGCGCTCGTTCCCGGGCCTGTCGGGCATGGATCTGGCCAAGGTCGTGTCCGTGACCGAACCGTACGAGTGGACCCAGACCGAATGGGCGCTGGGTCGCGGCTACGGCAAGCAGGAAGCCCCGAAGTACCACGTGGTCGCATACGACTTTGGCGTCAAGTTCAACATCCTGCGCATGCTGGCCGAGCGCGGCTGCCGCGTGACGGTGGTGCCGGCGCAAACCAGCGCAGCCGACGTGCTGGCGCATAACCCGGATGGCGTCTTCCTCTCCAATGGCCCCGGCGATCCGGAACCGTGCGACTACGCCATCGCCGCTGCCAAGGAGTTCTTGGAGCGCCGCCTGCCGACGTTCGGCATCTGCCTGGGTCACCAGATCATGGGCCTGGCTGTCGGCGGCAAGACGCTGAAGATGAAGACCGGCCACCACGGCGCCAACCACCCGGTCAAGGATCTGCAGGACGGCCGCGTGGTCATCACCTCGCAGAACCACGGTTTTGCAGTCGATCCGGAATCGCTGCCGGCCAACGCGCGCGTGACGCACGTCTCGCTGTTCGACGGCACGCTGCAGGGCTTCGAACTGACGGATCGTCCGGCATTCTGCTTCCAGGGTCACCCGGAAGCGTCGCCCGGTCCGCACGACATCGCGTATCTGTTCGACCGCTTCACTGCGGCGATGGACGCAGCGAAGCAGTAAAGCAATCGAGATCGCATCGCCATGAACGCTTTCATGCTCGCCCACTTCGGCATCACCGAGTTCTGGACCTTCCTGCTCGGCACGATCTTCATCGTGCTGCTGCCCGGGCCGAACTCGATGTACGTGCTGTCGGTGGCGGCCCGTCGCGGTGTGCGCGCGGGCTACCAGGGCGCGTGCGGCGTGTTCCTGGGCGATGCCATCCTGATGGTGTTGTCGGCGGCGGGCGTGGCTTCGCTGTTGAAGGCGAGTCCGGCGCTGTTCTACGTCGTGAAGTACATCGGTGCGGCGTATCTGGCTTGGATCGGCCTGCAGATGTTGCGCGGCGCGGTGCGCAACTGGCGCGCGCGCAAGGCTGGTGAGTCCGGCGCACAAGACGCGGCCCCGGCTGATGAATCGCACCCGTTCAAGAAGGCGCTGATCATCAGCCTGCTGAACCCGAAGGCGATCCTGTTCTTCATCTCGTTCTTCATCCAGTTCGTCGATCCGCACTACGCGCTGCCGGTGGTGTCGTTTGTCGTGCTGGGGCTGGTCTGCCAGATCTGCAGCTTCCTGTACCTGACCACCATCATCTTCGTGGGCGCGCGGCTGGCCGCGGCGTTCCGCGCGCGACGACGTTTGTCTGCCGGTATGAGCAGCGGCGTCGGCGCCATGTTTATCGGCTTTTCCGCCAAGCTGGCGACGGCCACACTGAATTAATCGAATCGAGCGGGTTATGCCAAAACGTACAGATATCAAAACCATCCTGATCATCGGCGCGGGTCCGATCATCATCGGCCAGGCGTGTGAATTCGATTACTCCGGCGCGCAGGCTTGCAAGGCGCTCCGTGAAGAAGGTTTCAAGGTGGTCCTGGTCAACAGCAATCCGGCCACGATCATGACCGACCCCAGCACGGCCGACGTGACCTACATCGAGCCGATCACCTGGGAAGTCGTCGAGCGCATCATCGCCAAGGAGCGCCCCGACGCGATCCTGCCGACGATGGGCGGCCAGACCGCGCTGAACTGCGCGCTGGACCTGCATCGCCACGGCGTGCTGAAGAAGTACAACGTCGAGCTGATCGGCGCGTCGCCCGAGGCCATCGACAAGGCAGAAGACCGCCAGAAGTTCAAGGACGCGATGACCAAGATTGGTCTCGGTTCGGCCAAGTCCGGCATCGCACATTCGATGGACGAGGCCGTGGCCGTGCAGTCGCAGATCGCCAAGGAAACCGGCACGAGCGGCTACCCGATCGTGATCCGTCCGTCGTTCACGCTGGGTGGCACGGGCGGCGGCATCGCCTACAACCGTGAAGAATTCGAAGAGATCTGCAAACGCGGTCTCGACCTCTCGCCGACCAACGAGCTGCTGATCGAAGAATCGCTGCTCGGCTGGAAGGAATACGAGATGGAAGTCGTGCGCGACAAGGCCGACAACTGCATCATCGTCTGCTCGATCGAGAACCTGGATCCGATGGGCATCCACACCGGTGACTCCATCACCGTGGCCCCGGCGCAGACCCTGACCGACAAGGAATACCAAATCCTGCGTAATGCCTCGCTGGCCGTGCTGCGCGAGATCGGCGTGGATACCGGCGGCTCGAACGTGCAGTTCTCGATCAATCCGAAGGATGGCCGGATGATCGTGATCGAGATGAACCCCCGCGTGTCGCGTTCGTCGGCGCTGGCGTCGAAGGCCACCGGTTTCCCGATCGCCAAGGTCGCTGCCAAGCTGGCCGTGGGTTACACGCTGGACGAGCTGAAGAACGAAATCACCGGCGGTGCGACCCCGGCGTCGTTCGAGCCGTCGATCGACTACGTGGTCACCAAGGTGCCGCGCTTCGCGTTCGAAAAATTCCCGCAGGCCGACAGCCACCTGACCACGCAGATGAAGTCGGTCGGTGAAGTGATGGCCATGGGCCGGACCTTCCAGGAATCGTTCCAGAAGGCGCTGCGTGGCCTGGAAGTCGGCGTGGACGGTCTGGACGAAAAGTCCACCGACCGCGACGAGATCATCGAAGAGATCGGCGAAGCCGGTCCGGACCGCATCTGGTATCTGGGCGATGCATTCCGCCTGGGCCTGTCGATCGACGAGGTCTACGCCGAGACGTCCATCGACCCGTGGTTCCTCGCGCAGATCGAAGACATCGTCAAGACGGAAGCACTGGTCAAGGCACGCACGCTGGAAAGCCTGTCGGCTGCCGAGCTGCGTCTGCTCAAGCAGAAGGGTTTCTCCGACCGTCGCCTCGCCAAGCTCACCAAGACGACCGCCAAGGCCGTGCGCGAAAAGCGTATCGCCGAGAAGGTGCGCCCCGTCTACAAACGCGTCGACACCTGCGCCGCTGAATTCGCGACCAACACGGCGTATCTGTACTCGACGTACGAAGCCGAGCATGGCGAGTGCGAAGCCGAGCCGACCGGAAACAAGAAGATCATGGTTCTGGGCGGTGGCCCGAACCGGATCGGCCAGGGTATCGAGTTCGACTACTGCTGTGTGCACGCCGCGCTGGCACTGCGCGAAGACGGGTACGAGACCATCATGGTCAACTGCAACCCGGAAACCGTCTCGACCGACTACGACACGTCCGATCGCCTGTACTTCGAGCCTGTGACACTGGAAGACGTGCTCGAAATCGTCGACAAGGAAAAGCCGGTTGGCGTGATCGTGCAATACGGCGGCCAGACCCCGCTGAAGCTCGCGCTGGATCTGGAGGCCAACGGCGTGCCCATCATCGGTACGTCGCCGGACATGATCGACGCGGCCGAAGACCGTGAGCGCTTCCAGAAGCTGCTGCACGAGCTGGGCCTGCGTCAGCCGCCCAACCGCACCGCGCGTGCCGAAGACGAAGCCCTCAAGCTGGCCGAAGAAATCGGCTACCCGCTGGTGGTGCGTCCGTCGTATGTGCTGGGTGGGCGCGCGATGGAAATCGTGCACGAGCCGCGCGACCTCGAGCGTTACATGCGCGAAGCCGTGAAGGTGTCGAACGACAGCCCCGTGCTGCTCGACCGCTTTCTGAACGACGCCATCGAATGCGATGTGGATTGCCTCTCCGACGGCAAGCGCGTGTTCATCGGCGGCGTGATGGAGCACATCGAGCAGGCCGGCGTGCACTCGGGCGATTCGGCTTGCTCGCTGCCGCCGTATTCGCTGTCGCAGGCGACCGTCGACGAACTGAAGCGCCAGACCGCCGCGATGGCGAAGGCGCTGAACGTGGTTGGTCTGATGAACGTGCAGTTCGCCATCCAGCAGAAGGGCGGCGAAGACATCGTCTACGTGCTGGAAGTGAACCCGCGTGCCTCCCGCACGGTGCCGTACGTTTCGAAGGCGACCGGTGTCTCGTTGGCCAAGGTTGCGGCTCGCTGCATGGCAGGGCAGTCGCTGGATTCGCAGGGCGTCGAGACGGAAGTCGTGCCGGCGTACTACAGCGTCAAGGAAGCGGTGTTCCCGTTCAACAAGTTCCCGGGCGTTGATCCGGTGCTCGGACCGGAAATGCGCTCGACCGGCGAAGTCATGGGCGTCGGCAAGACGTTTGGCGAGGCGCTCTTCAAGAGCCAGCTCGCCGCCGGTTCGCGCCTGCCCGAGAAGGGTACCGTGCTGATGACCGTCAAGGACAGCGACAAGCCGCAAGCCGTGGAAGTGGCTCGCGCGCTGCATACGCTCGGCTACCCGATCGTGGCGACGCGCGGTACCGCCTCGGCCATCGAGGCCGCTGGCATTCCGGTGCGGGTGGTCAACAAGGTGAAGGACGGCCGTCCGCACATTGTCGACATGATCAAGAACAGCGAGATCGCGCTCGTCTTCACGACCGTCGACGAGACACGTGCCGCGATTGCCGACTCGCGTTCCATCCGCCAGGCTGCATTGGCGCAGCGCGTGACTTACTACACAACCATCGCTGGTGCGCGCGCCGCGGTGGAAGGTCTGAAGCACATGCAGCACCTCGATGTGTATGACCTGCAGGGCCTGCACGCCACGCTGTAAGCCCATCGTCAGCGCCCGCGACGCGGCATAGCGTCGCGGTGAACCGGCCGGAGAGGAGCAGTTGCCGCCTCCGGACGGTTCGCCTAAACTAGAGCGTCCGTGTCAAAACAACGACAGCCGCCGTCAGGCGGGTGTGCGCTACGCGCCCTCCCGCTTCGCAGCGGCTGATTTTTTTGTGATTCCGAATTACTTACGATGAGCACCATTCCGATTACCAAGCGCGGTGCCGAGATGCTGAAAGAGGAGCTTCAACGTCTGAAGACCAAGGAGCGTCCGGCCGTCGTCAACGCCATCGCCGAGGCGCGAGCCCAGGGCGATCTGTCCGAAAACGCCGACTATGATGCCGCCAAGGAGCGCCAGGGCTTCATCGAAGGCCGCATCCAGGAAATCGAAGGCAAGCTGTCTGCTGCGCAGATCATCGATCCGGCTTCGCTGGACGCCGACGGTCGCGTGGTTTTTGGCGCCACCATCGATCTGGAAGATCTGGATTCGGGCAAGCCCGTCACATACCAGATCGTCGGCGATGATGAAGCCGATCTGGAAACGGGCAAGATCTCGATCAGCTCGCCGATCGCACGCGCGTTGATCGGCAAGTTCGAAGGCGATGTCGCTACCGTGGTTGCTCCCGGTGGCGAACGCGAATACGAAGTCCTGGCCGTCAAGTACCTCTAACCAGATCCAAGGCAACCACCATGCCGCAGCGCTTCTTCCAGTTGCTTGCCACGGTATGGTGCGGTTCGCTCTGGACCATCGGTTACATCGTCGCGCCGACGCTGTTTGCGATGCTAGAAGATCGCCAGTTGGCCGGCTCCATTGCCGGCCGATTGTTTCATGCGCAAGCGTGGATCGGCCTGGCGACAGGGTGTTTGCTGCTGCTGGCTGCCACGGCGCTCGTGCGCCGCGGTGAGGTCGGTTACCGGCGGCTGCGCTGGCTTGTGCTGGCGATGCTGCTATGTGTGCTGGTGGGCTATTTCGGCCTGCAGCCGTTCATGGCTTCGCTGCGCGAACAGGCCGATGCGCTTGGCGTGGCGGTGGGGGATTCGCCTTACCGCGCACAGTTTGGCATGCTGCATGGCGTATCGAGCGTGTTCTATCTGGTGCAGAGCCTTCTGGGGGTGGCCCTGATCTGGAAGGCGGCGGGCATTCGGCAAACCGCCTGAGGCAAAAAAAGACCGGCTGAAAAGCCGGTCGTTTTCTGTGCAGCCCCGAATTGGATCAGGACAGCGCCTTCTTTTTCTGGCTGGTTTGACGCGGCTTTGCACGCTTGACGTTGCCGCCGGCCGTGACGCGTTCGTTGCCAAGGACGCTCAGCCGCACCGGCTTCGGGCGGCGCGCGCTATTCGGGTTCGGCTTGCGCACGGTAACCGAGCGTGGACCGGCGCCCACCGTGGTCTTGCGCGGCGGCTTGAGGTCTCGCGGCTGGTTTTCCTTCAGGTACGCTGGGCCTTCGCGCCAGATCACCAGCAGCTTGCCGATGTGCTGTACGGGAGCTGCCTGCAGGCGAGCGCAGATGGTGTCATAGAGTTCGATGCGTGCTTCGCGGTCATCGCCGAAGACGCGGATCTTGATCAGCCCGTGGGCCGCCAGCGAGCGGTCGATTTCAGCCAGAACGGCCTTCGTCAGACCCTCCGCACCGATGATGACGACCGGGTTCAACGCGTGCGCTTCGGAGCGCAGTTCCGATCGTTGGGCAGGGGTGAGGGTAAGGGCGGGCATAAATGAGGGCGGAATCGCGCAAATAGACAAACGGCGCGTATTATCCGCCAAAACCAGTCCTGGCCGCCATGTTTGGCGCTACATCCGGGCGAAATTGCAACCAATTCGATGGCAAAGAACAAATTCAACCAGTCGTGGCTGCACGACCATATCAACGATCCGTACGTAAAGCTGGCGCAGCGCGAAGGCTATCGCGCACGTGCTGCTTACAAGCTCAAAGAGATCGACGAGCAGGACAGGCTCATCAAGCCGGGTCAGGTCATCGTTGATCTGGGTGCCGCGCCCGGCAGCTGGAGCCAGTACGTACGCAACAAGCTGGCCGCCTCGCCGCGCGCCAAGGACGGCCGGATTGACGGGGCGATCGTCGCCATCGACATCCTCCCGATGGAAGCCATCGCCGACGTCACCTTCATTCAAGGTGACTTCCGCGAGGACGACGTTTTCCGGCAACTGGAAGAAATCGTGCTGGAAGCCACGGGCGGGGGCAAAGTGGACCTTGTTTTGTCCGACATGGCCCCCAATCTCTCAGGCGTGGCGTCGGCAGACGCCGCGCGCATGGAGCACATCGCCGAGCTGGCTGTCGAATTTGCCATGGCGCACCTGAAACCTGAGGGCGCGCTGCTGATCAAATGTTTCCACGGCAGCGGCTATAGTCAGATCGTCGAGATGTTCAAGCGTCATTTCAAGATCGTGGCGCCGCGCAAGCCCAAAGCCTCCCGGGACAAATCGTCCGAGACATTCCTGTTGGGCCGCCAGCTCAAGCATCCGGGCTGACGGACGATACTCAGGAAGGGGCCGTCGGCTGGCACGGTGGTCCGTCGGTCTTGCGGGCAATCAACCCGCGGCGGTGTCCGTGCATTACAATGCCAAGCATCCCGTCAAGGCATTTCTAAAGGAGTCTCGCCTTGAATAACAACTGGTTTCAGAAGGCGGCCATCTGGCTGGTGATTGCCTTGGTGCTGTTCACCGTCTTCAAGCAGTTCGACAAGCCGCGCACCCAAGAAGGTGTGACTTACTCGCAATTCATGGACGACGCAAAGGCCGGCAAGGTCAAGCGTGTTGAAGTCCAGGGCCGTACGTTGTTGGTCACGCCCAACGAGGGCAACAAGTATTCGATCATCTCGCCGGGCGACATCTGGATGGTCGGCGACCTGATGAAGTACGGCGTGCAGGTGACCGGCAAGGCGGAAGAAGAGCAAGGTGTGCTCCTTACCGCGCTTTACTACCTCGGCCCCACGCTGCTGATCATCGTGTTCTGGTTCTACATGATGCGGCAGATGCAGGGCGGCGGGAAAGGCGGCGCCTTCTCGTTCGGCAAGTCCCGGGCGCGGCTGATTGATGAGAACAACAACAGCGTCACGTTTGCTGACGTGGCAGGCTGTGACGAATCGAAAGAAGAAGTCGTCGAACTGGTCGACTTCCTGAAAGATCCGCAGAAATTCCAGAAGCTCGGCGGTCGTATTCCACGCGGCGTGCTGCTGGTCGGCCCTCCGGGTACCGGTAAGACGCTGCTGGCTCGCGCCATTGCTGGCGAAGCCAAGGTGCCGTTCTTCAGCATCTCCGGTTCGGACTTCGTTGAAATGTTCGTCGGCGTGGGCGCAGCCCGCGTGCGCGACATGTTCGAGAACGCCAAGAAGCAGGCACCCTGCATCGTCTTCATCGATGAAATCGATGCAGTGGGTCGTCATCGCGGCGCTGGCATGGGCGGCGGCAACGACGAGCGCGAGCAGACTCTGAACCAGATGCTGGTGGAGATGGACGGCTTTGAGGCCAACTCGGGCGTCATCGTGATCGCGGCCACCAACCGGGCTGACGTGCTCGACAAGGCGCTGCTGCGTCCGGGCCGCTTCGATCGTCAGGTCTACGTGGGCCTGCCCGACATCCGTGGCCGCGAGCAGATTCTCAAGGTCCACATGCGGAAGGTGCCGATCGGCAACGACGTCGATGCATCGGTGCTGGCGCGTGGCACGCCGGGCTTCTCGGGCGCCGATCTGGCCAACTTGGTTAACGAAGCAGCGCTGTTTGCTGCACGCCGTAACAAGCGTGTGGTCGACATGCAGGACTTCGAAGATGCGAAGGACAAGATCTTCATGGGTCCGGAGCGCAAGTCGGCCGTGATTCGGGAAGAGGAGCGCCGCGCTACGGCGTACCACGAGTCGGGCCACGCGGTTGTCGCCAAGCTGCTGCCGAAGGCTGATCCGGTGCACAAGGTTACGATCATGCCGCGCGGCTGGGCTGGTGGTTTGACTTGGCAGCTGCCGGAGCACGACAAGCACTACGCCTACAAGGACACGATGCTCGAAGAGGTTGCGATCCTGTTCGGTGGCCGTGCCGCAGAAGAGGTATTCCTGGGCGCGATGAGCACCGGTGCCTCAAACGACTTCGAGCGTGCCACCAAGATGGCCCGCGACATGGTGACGCGCTATGGCATGAGCGACGCGCTCGGCACCATGGTCTACGTTGATACGGAACAGGACGGCTTCTTTGGCCGCATGGCATCGAAGACGGTGTCTGAGGCAACTCAGCAGAAGGTGGATTCGGAAATTCGCCGTATCGTTGATGAACAATACGCCTTGGCGAAGGGTCTCCTCGAAGCGAATCGCGACAAGGTCGAAGCGATGACTGCGGCGCTGCTCGAGTGGGAAACCATCGACGCCGACCAAGTCAACGACATCATGGACGGCAAGCCGCCGCGCCCCCCGCGCTACGGCTCGACCGGTGGCGGTAGCACCCCTCCGGGTGGCGGTACGCCGGCTGGCGTGAGTCCGGGCAACGTGCCTGCCACGGCATGATGATGCTTCGTTAGTTTGTCGCCTCGGGGCGGCGCGGAAGAGCCGGTGCAAGCGCACCGGCTTTTTTGTTGGCGCTTTCTGGCGTGCCTGGCGTAGCATTCCGGTCCTGCGCAGCATTTCCGTCTATCTATATCTTGTCTGCCTCCATTCCGACCACCACACACTTCCAGTGCGGACGTTTTCTTTACGCGCGTGATCGGCGCCCGCTGGTCATGGGCATTCTTAACGTTACGCCCGACTCGTTTTCTGATGGCGGGCAGCACGCCACCCGCGATGCGGCCTTGCGCCACGCGGAGCAATTGATCGCCGAAGGCGTCGACATGATTGACATCGGTGGCGAATCGAGCCGGCCTGGTGCCGAGCCGCTGAGCCTGCAAGCGGAATTGGACCGCGTGATGCCCATCGTCGAGGCGCTGCGTGATTGCGGCAAACCGCTGTCGATCGATACCTACAAGCCCGAGGTGATGCGCGCCACGCTGAATGCAGGTGCCGATCTGATCAACGATATCTGGGGCTTCCGCCGCCTGGGCGCCATTGAGGCAGTGGCCAAGGGCAATGCGGGCCTGTGTGTCATGCACATGCAGCGCGATCCCGAAACGATGCAGGAAGCGCCCAGCTATGCGGATTTGATGGGCGAGGTGGAGGCTTTCCTCCGCGTGCAAACGGAGGCGCTGCTGGCCGCCGGCGTGGCGCCTGAGCGTATTTCGCTTGATCCGGGATTTGGCTTTGGCAAGACGCCGGATCACAATCTCACCATGCTCAATCGCTTGGCCGAGTTCCAGCGGATCGGTCTGCCGCTGCTGGCCGGGTTGTCGCGCAAATCGACGCTGGGCGCCGTGCTGGGCGGGAAACCGCCAGCCGAACGCGTGACGGTCAGTGTGGCGGCAGCGCTGCTGGCCGTGGAGCGGGGCGCGTTCATCGTACGGGTGCACGACGTACAGCCGACCGTGGAAGCGATCCAACTCTGGTGGGCCATGCGTCATGAGCGCGTAAATCCCCCACTGGACTGACAGCCGCCCCAGCCTCACGCGGCTGGGGGTCAAGCGAACAGAGGATTGCCCGGCGATGGCCGGCGCCTTACAAACAAAGAAAGAAACATTCTCCAGGAGAGACTCCCAATGTCCAGGAAGTATTTCGGCACCGACGGCATCCGCGGGCGTGTCGGTGAAACCCCGATCACGCCGGATTTCGTGTTGCGCCTTGGGTATGCTGCGGGCCGAGTGCTGGCCCACGGCGGCGAAACGCATGGTCACGGCCGTCCCACCGTGCTGATCGGCAAGGACACGCGTCTGTCGGGTTACATGCTGGAAGCCGCATTGGAAGCGGGATTTACGGCAGCCGGCGTTGACGTGCTGATGAGCGGGCCGCTGCCCACGCCAGGCGTGGCGTACCTCACACGTGCGCTGCGGCTGTCGGCTGGTGTGGTGATTTCTGCGTCACATAATCCGTATTACGACAACGGCATCAAGTTCTTCTCGGCCACGGGCGACAAGCTGCCCGATGAAACCGAGCTGCAGATTGAGGCGGAGCTGGAAAAACCGATGGCGTATGCCGCCTCCGATGCGCTGGGCCGCGCCCGCCGTATCGAGGATGCCGCGGGCCGCTACATCGAGTTCTGCAAGAGCACGTTCCCGAGCGACCTGAACCTGTTCGGCATGAAGGTCGTGCTGGACAGCGCGCATGGCGCGGCCTACCACATCGCACCACACGTGTTCCATGAGCTGGGCGCGGACGTGGTGTCGATCGGCAACCAGCCGAACGGTCGCAACATCAATGACGGCTATGGCGCGACGGCGCCGGGCAAGCTGGTCGAGGCCACGCGCGAGCATGGCGCCGACATCGGCCTGGCCTTCGACGGGGATGCCGACCGCCTGCAGGTGGTGGACCGCAATGGCCGCCTCTATAACGGCGACGAGCTGCTCTACGTGATGGTGCAGGCGCGCCGTGCAGCGGGCCAGACCGTGCCCGGTGCAGTTGGCACGCTGATGACGAATCTCGCCGTGGAGTTGGCGCTCAAGGCGCAGGGCGTCGAGTTTGTACGCGCCAAGGTGGGCGACCGCTACGTTCTGGAAGAACTCAAGAAGAACGGTTGGCTGCTCGGCGGCGAAGGGTCGGGTCACTTGCTTTGCCTCGACAAGCACAGCACCGGCGACGGCATCATCTCGGCGCTGCAGGTGCTTGCGGCATTGCGTCGGAGCGGTCAGACGCTGGATCAGATGCTGGACGGCGTGCGCCTGTTCCCGCAGAAGCTCATCAACGTGCGCGTTGAAAAGGGCTTTGACTGGAAATCGCATGCAGGTTTGCAGACTGCGCTGAAGGCCAGCGAGGCTGAGCTGGATGGCAAGGGGCGCGTGCTGATTCGCCCCTCGGGGACAGAGCCGGTCGTGCGCGTGATGGTGGAGGCGCAGGATGCTGAACTCGCCAACCAGCATGCGGAGCGGCTTGCTGCGACGTTGCAGTGAACTCTTGTCCAGTCAAGTGGTAAGTCCAAAAGCGGCCTGCGAGCCGCTTTTTCTATGCGCGCGTGCCGACTTTCATGCCTTGCAGGTCAGTTATGAGAAGTTTCCGTGTTGTCACAGAAGTGTCATTTGAGCGGCCTAAAGTTCGGATGTCAAAAATCTGTCATCGCTCAACCGCTCCTCGGAGAACTCATGAAATTGGTCAAAACCGCAATCGCTGGCGTGGCTGCACTGGCTTTCGCTGGTGCCGCATTTGCTGTTGACATCACTGGCGCTGGCGCAACGTTCCCGGCACCCGTCTACAACAAGTGGGCGGCCGACTACAACAAGGCGACCCAAACCAAGGTGAACTACCAAGGCATCGGCTCGTCGGGCGGCATCAAGCAGATCACCGCCAAGACCGTCGACTTCGGCGCATCGGACATGCCGCTGAAGGACGAAGAGTTGAACAAGGATGGCCTCATCCAGTTCCCGACCGTGATCGGCGGCGTGGTGCCCGTGATCAACCTGCCGGGCGTGAAGCCGGGCGAGCTGACGCTGAACGGCCAGTTGCTGGGTGACATCTACCTGGGCAAGATCAAGAAGTGGAACGATCCGGCCATCGCCAAGCTGAACCCCAAGGCCAAGCTGCCGGACCAGGACATCCTGGTGGTGCGCCGTGCTGACGGTTCGGGCACCTCGTTCATCTTCACGAACTACCTGTCGAAGGTGAACCCGGAGTGGAAGAGCAAGGTTGGCGAAGGCACGACCGTGAACTGGCCGACCGGCACGGGCGGCAAAGGCAACGAGGGCGTGGCCGCATTCGTGCAGCGTCTGGGCGGTGCAGTTGGCTACGTTGAGTACGCCTACGCCAAGCAGAACAAGATGACGTACGTGAATCTGCAGAACAAGGCAGGCGCCACCGTGCAACCGACCGCTGAAGCTTTCAAGGCCGCAGCTGCCGGCGCCGAGTGGAGCAAGTCGTACTACCAGATCCTGACGGACGAGCCGGGCAAGGACGCATGGCCGATCGCCGGCGCAACCTTCATCCTGCTGCACAAGACGCAAGCCAAGCCGGAGCAGGGCGCTGAAGTCATGAAGTTCTTCGACTGGGCCTACAAGGGTGGTGATGACGCTGCCAAGAGCCTGGACTACGTGCCGCTGCCGGACGCTGTGAAGAACCAGATCCGCGCAACCTGGAAGTCGAGCGTGAAGGATGCTTCGGGCAAGGTTGTCTACAACCAATGATCGTTGCCAGCTGCATAGCGATGCGTAAGTAGGTGCAGCACAAGGTGCGGAGGGGCAGTAAGAACGGCCCTCCGCATCATTCCAAAAGCTTCTTTCACGGCTGACCGGTTTCCCTCATGGCCACGCTCTCTGATTCCTCCGGCGCTTCCCGTATGCGCGCACCCAGCCGCCTTGGCGATCTGGTGTTTGGCGGCCTGACCCGCCTTGCCGCAATCGTGACGCTGTTGCTCCTGGGCGGCATCATCATTTCGCTCATCATCAGTTCCTGGCCCACGATCCAGAAATTCGGCCTGTCGTTCCTGTGGAATTCGGAGTGGGATCCGCCCTCCGACATTTATGGCGCGCTGGTGCCCGTCTACGGCACCCTGGTCACGTCGCTGATCGCGCTCATCATTGCCGTGCCTGTGAGCTTCGGCATTGCCCTGTTCTTGACCGAGCTGTCGCCGGCCTGGCTGCGCCGACCGCTCGGTACCGCCATCGAGCTGCTCGCTGCAGTGCCGTCCATCGTCTACGGCATGTGGGGCCTGCTCGTGTTTGCGCCGATCTTCGGCGAGTACTTTCAAAAGCCGCTGGCCGCGACCGTCGGCAAGATTCCCGTCATCGGGGCGCTGTTCCAGGGCGCGCCGATCGGTATCGGCCTGCTGTGCGCGGGCGTGATCCTGGCGATCATGATCATTCCGTACATCTCGGCGGTGATGCGCGACGTGTTCGAAATCACGCCGACGCTGCTCAAGGAATCCGCCTACGGCGTGGGCTGCACGACGTGGGAAGTCATGTGGAACGTGGTCCTGCCGTACACCAAGGCGGGGGTAATCGGTGGCGTGATGCTGGGCCTGGGCCGCGCGCTGGGCGAGACCATGGCCGTGACGTTCGTGATCGGCAACACGAACCTGCTGTCCGATGCGTCGCTGTTCTCGCCGGGCAACAGCATCACCTCGGCGCTGGCCAATGAATTTGCGGAAGCGGGCCAAGGCCTGCACACCGCGGCGCTCATGGAGCTGGGCTTGATCCTGTTCGTCATCACGTTCATCGTGCTGGCGGCGTCCAAGTTGCTGCTTCTGCGCCTGCAGAAGAGCGAGGGTCAAAAGTGAACCAACGCGATCTGCCTGACGCTATGAGACCCAATACCATGCGTACGTCTTCCATTCCTGCGGTCCGCGCCGACTCTGAAAAGATCAAGGCACGCCTGCAGGCCCGCCGCCGCAATGTCAATGGGATTGCGCTGGCACTGTCGCTCGCCGCCATGGCTTTCGGCCTGGTGTGGCTGGCGTGGATCCTGTGGACCACGCTTTCGCTGGGCGTGGGCGGCCTGTCGATGTCGCTCTTCACGGAGATGACGCCGCCGCCCAACACGCCGGGAGGCGGTCTCGCCAACGCCATCGCAGGGTCGTTCCTGCTGGTCGGCATGGCCACGCTGATCGGCACGCCGCTGGGCATCCTGGCCGGCATCTATCTGGCCGAGTACGGCAAGACGTCGATGCTGGCGAGCGCTACCCGTTTCATCAACGACATCCTGCTGTCGGCCCCGTCGATCGTGATTGGCCTGTTCGTGTACGCCGTCGTGGTGGCACGCGTGCAGCACTTCTCGGGTATTGCGGGTGTGCTTGCACTCGCGCTGCTGCAGATTCCGATCGTGGTGCGCACCACCGAGAACATGCTGAACCTGGTGCCCAACGCGATGCGTGAAGCCGCCATGGCGCTCGGCACGCCCAAGTGGAAGATGATCCTGTCGATCACGCTCAAGGCGTCGTATGCCGGCGTGATTACCGGTGTGCTGCTGGCCGTGGCCCGCATTGCAGGCGAAACCGCGCCGCTGCTCTTCACCGCCCTGAACAACCAGTTCTGGAGCCTGGATCTGAATCAGCCGGTGGCCACGCTGCCGACCGTCATCTTCAAGTTTGCGATGAGCCCGTTCCCCGAGTGGCAGCAATTGGCTTGGGCCGGGGTGTTCCTGATTACGCTGGGTGTGCTGGGGCTGAACGTCCTCGCGCGTGCCTTGTTCACCAAGAAATGACCATGACTGCTACGTCCCTCGAAGTGCGCACGCAAAGCCCGAAGATCGATGTTCGCGACCTGAACTTCTACTACGGCAAGTTCCACGCGCTGAAGAACATCTCGCTGCAGATTCCCGAGAAGCAGGTGACGGCGTTCATCGGCCCGTCGGGCTGCGGCAAGTCTACGCTGCTGCGTACGTTCAACAAGATGTACGCGCTGTATCCGGAGCAGCGTGCCGAAGGCCAGATCAACATGGACGGCGAGAACCTGCTGACCTCGCGCATGGACATCGCGCTGCTCCGTGCCAAGGTCGGCATGGTGTTCCAGAAGCCGACGCCGTTCCCGATGTCGATCTACGACAACATTGCCTTTGGCGTGAAGCTGTTCGAGCGCCTGTCGCGCTCTGAGATGGACGATCGCGTGGAATGGGCGCTGACCAAGGCCGCGCTGTGGAACGAAGTGAAGGACAAGCTCAACCAGTCCGGCTACGGCCTGTCGGGCGGCCAGCAGCAGCGTCTGTGCATCGCGCGCGGCATTGCCATCCGCCCCGAAGTGCTGCTGCTGGACGAGCCGTGTTCGGCGCTGGACCCGATCTCCACCGGCAAGATCGAAGAGCTGATCGCTGAACTGAAGGACGACTACACGGTTGTCATCGTCACGCATAACATGCAGCAGGCGGCGCGCTGCTCCGACTACACGGCGTACATGTACCTGGGCGAGCTGATCGAGTTCGGCGATACCGAAAAGATCTTCATCAAGCCCCAGCGCAAAGAAACGGAAGACTACATTACCGGCCGCTTCGGCTGACCTGCAACAACGCTGAAGCTGAAGCGACAAGGAGAAATCGATGTCTGAGAAACATCTGTCATCGCAGTTTGATACCGACCTGACCTCCATCAGCACCAAGGTGCTGCAGATGGGCGGCTTGGTGGAAGCACAGATTGCCCGCGCGATGCGCGCGCTGGCCAACTTCGACACCGCGATGTGCGATCAGGTGCTCGCAGTGGAGCAGGAGATCAATGCGCTCGAAATCGAGATCGACGGCGACTGCAACAACATCATTGCGCGCCGCCAGCCGACCGCCCGCGACTTGCGTCTGGTCATGGCCATCTCGAAGACGATCACCAATCTGGAGCGCGCCGGCGACGAGGCCGCGAAGATTGCGAAGCGCACCAAGCGCCTCATGCAAGACCCGTCGGCTCACGCGCTGAACTACGCCGGTGTCGAACGCTCGGGCGAGATGGCTGCGACCATCCTGCGCCACGCGCTGGATGCTTTCGCGCGCCTGGACACCGCCGCCGCCGTGTCGATCCTGCAGGAAGACAAGGCCATCGATGAGGAATTCCGCGGCTTCATGCGCGAGCTCATCACCTACATGATGGAGAACCCGCGCACGATTTCGGTGGCGCTGGATCTGCTGTTCATTGCCAAGGCGATCGAACGTATCGGCGACCATGCCAAGAACATCGCCGAGTTTATTATCTACATCGTCAAGGGAACCGACGTCCGGCATGCCGGGCGCGAAGCACTGGAGCGCGAGATCCAGGGCCAGGGCGAATAAGCAGGCAGGATTGGAGACGTGAGTATGCCGAGCAGTATTCTGGTGGTGGAAGATGAACCGGCGATCGCTGAGCTGATCGCCGTCAACCTGCAGCACGCAGGGCACTACCCGATCCGCGCGTACAACGCCGAGCAGGCGCTGTCGCTGATGAGCGATGTGTTGCCCGACCTTGTCCTGCTCGATTGGATGCTGCCGGGCAAGTCGGGCGTGATGTTCGCCAAGGAGCTGCGCGCCAACGAGCGCACGCGGCAAATCCCGATCATCATGCTGACGGCCCGCAGCGAAGAGCAGGACAAGATCATGGGTCTGGACAGCGGTGCGGACGATTACGTCACCAAGCCGTTCTCGCCCAAGGAATTGCTGGCGCGGATCAAGGCCGTGCTGCGCCGCCGCGCGCCGCAGCTGACCGACGACGTGGTGGCCATCAACGGCCTGAAGCTGGACCCGGCCACGCACCGTGTGACGGCCACGAACGTTGAGGCAGAAAATCCGATCAAGCTGGATCTGGGCCCGACGGAGTTCCGCCTGCTGCATTTCCTGATGACGCATCCGGAGCGCGTGCACAGCCGCTCGCAACTGCTCGATCAGGTGTGGGGCGACCACGTGTTCGTGGAAGAGCGCACGGTGGACGTGCACATCAAGCGCCTGCGCGCAGCGCTCGCTCCCGGCGGCTACAGCAACATGATCGAAACCGTGCGCGGCAGCGGCTACCGCCTGGCCCGCAATCCGGGGCAATAACGCATCCGTCAGACAGACGCGCGCGCGAGGCTTTTTTCAATCGCGCGTTCACACGCCCGTCGCGGTCCAGCGCTTAGAATGCCTTCATGAACGTCTTCTGGACCCGCTTTGCCGTCTTTGCCGTCCTCATGGGCATCGTCACGGCATGCCTGTACCTCTTCGTCGCTCCTGTCGTTGCGCTGGGCGTGCTCAGCGCAATGCTGCTTGCGATGCTGCTTTATTACATCTACCAGATCCAGCGCCTGTGGCGCGTGCTGGATTCGCCGGCCTATGGCGAGATCCCCAGCGCGCTCGGCCTGTGGGGCGAGGTCTATTACCGCCTGCATCGGCTGATGAAAGGCTGGCGCACCCAGGTGCTGCAGGTCGAGCAACAGCACAGCCGTTTCATCCAGGCCATTCAGGCATCGCCCAACGGCGTGCTGATGCTTGACGGTGAAGACCAGATCGAATGGTGCAACGCGGTAGCTGAAGAGCACTTCGGCCTGTCCGCCAAGCGTGACCTGCGCCAACGCATTACCCACCTGATCCGCCGACCGGAGTTCGTGCGCTACCTGGCGCGCGGCGAGTTCGAGGAGCCGCTCACCATGCATGACGTGGGCCCGCACAAGCAAAGCATCGTTTCCGCCCAGATCTTGCCGTATGGCGAAGACCGCAAGCTGCTGGTGTCGCAGGACATCACCAAGCTGGAGAACACCGAAGCGATGCGCCGCGATTTCGTGGCCAACGTCTCGCACGAGCTGAAGACGCCGCTGACGGTGCTCTCGGGCTTTCTCGAGACGGTGCGCGACCTTCCGTTGCCCGAAGAAGACAAGCGGCGTTACCTGGACATGATGCATACGCAGGCCATGCGCATGCAGCACCTGGTGGAAGACTTGCTGGCGCTCGCCACGCTGGAAGGCAACTCCGAACCGCCATCGCTGGCGCCGGTGCCGATGCAGCGCATGATGCTGCAGCTCCAGCACGACATCGAAGCGCTGTCTGCGGGCCGGCACACGGTCAGCATGACGTGCGACCCGGCCGTGAGCGTGTGCGGCGCCGAGCTAGAACTGCTTTCCGCGTTCAGCAACCTCGCGTCCAACGCGGTGCGCTACACGCCGGATGGCGGCAGTATCCGCCTCGATTGGGGCGTGCGCGACGGCCACGCGGTGTACTCCGTTACCGACACGGGGATCGGCATTGCACCCGAGCATATTCCGCGTTTGACCGAGCGTTTCTATCGCGTGGACCGCAGCCGTTCACGCGACACCGGCGGCACCGGGCTGGGCCTGGCCATTGTGAAGCACGTGCTGTCGCGTCACGGCGGAGAGCTGCAGGTGACCAGCGAGCATGGCAAGGGGAGCACGTTCCGCGCCGTGTTTCCGCCGGAGCGCACGGTCGTGCGCAGCGCCACCGTGACCGACGAGCGCGTTGCCTGACTCGAACTTCTTCCCGCCACTGAGCCAATGAAAAACGCACGCTGTTGAGCGTGCGTTTTCGTTTGCCTCCCGGTTGGTGGATCAGCCTGCCGATATCTCCACCGGGGCGCGCACCGTGGGTTCCGCCGCCGTTGCCGCCGCTACTGCGGCAGCCGTCTCGGCCGCTGCAGCAGCTTGCGGCGAGAAGTGGTTCAGCAGTTCCAGCTGGCTTACGCGCACGTGCTTGCCGCGCGTCTGGCGCTGTACGTAGCGGCCGTCCTGCTGCATGACCCATGCCGATGCGTTGTCGCGCAGATGCACCTGCAGGCTTTCCCTGATGACGCGCGCCTTGAGCTTGCGATCGAGCACGGGAAAGGCCACTTCCACACGGCGGAACAAGTTGCGATCCATCCAGTCGGCGCTGGAGAGATAGACGACTTCCTCGCCGCCGGCATGGAAGTAGTAGACGCGGTGATGCTCCAGGAAGCGCCCGACGATGGAGCGCACGCTGATGTTCTCCGACAGCCCCGGCACGCCCGGCTTGAGCGCGCACACCCCGCGCACGATTAAATCGACCTTCACACCCGCACGCGACGCCTTGTACAGCTCGTCGATGATGGCCGGCTCCAGCAGCGCGTTCATCTTGCCAATGATGCGCGCACGTTTGCCCGCACGAGCGGCACGCGCCTCGGCTCGGATGTGCTCGATCAGGTTGTCGTGCATCGTAAACGGCGAGTGCCACAGATGATGCAGCTTGACCTGCGCGCCCGTGCCCGTCAGCAGCTGGAACACGTGATGCACGTCTTCGCAGATCTGCTCGTTGGCCGTCATCAGGCCGAAGTCGGTGTAGAGGCGGGCGGTCTTGGGGTGGTAGTTGCCCGTGCCGAGGTGTGCGTAGCGGCGCAGCTTGACGGTCTTGCCCTTGCCGGACACCTCGCGGCGCACCACCAGCAGCATCTTCGCGTGGCACTTGTGGCCGACCACGCCATACACGACATGTGCGCCGGCCGATTCCAACTGGTCCGCCCAGTTGATGTTCGTCTCTTCGTCAAACCGCGCGAGCAGTTCGACGACGACGGTCACTTCCTTGCCGTTGTGCGCCGCCTTGATGAGCGCTTCCATCACCGTGGATTCGTTGCCCGTACGGTAGACGGTCTGCTTGATGGCGACCACATCGGGGTCGCGCGCAGCCTGCTGTAGCAGCTCCAGCACGGGCGTGAAGCTTTCGTACGGATGGTGCAGCAGGATGTCGCCCTGGCGAATGGCGTCGAACACGTTCGAGCTGTTGGCGATCTGCTTGACGGTGGCCGGCACGTGCGGTGGGTACTTCAGCACCGGCTTGTCGACCATATCGGGCACCTGCAGCAGGCGCACGAGATTCACCGGGCCCTTGACGCGATAGCAGTCCGTTTCCGTCAGGCCGAACTCCTGCAACAGACGTACTGCCAATGCCGGCGATGTGTCGTGCGCGATTTCCAGGCGCACTGCATCGCCGAAGTGCCGCGTCGACAGTTCGCCCTGCAGCGCTTCGCGCAAGTCCGTGATTTCATCTTCCGACACGAACAGGTCGGAGTTGCGCGTCACGCGGAACTGGTAGCAGCCATGTACGTCGATCTGCGGGAACAGCTCATGCACAAAGCCTTGCATGAACGACGACAGCAGCACGAACCCATACGGGTAGCCCGACAGCTCCGGCGGCATCTGCACAAGCCGGGGCAGGGCGCGCGGCGCCTGCACGATCGCCAGTTCAGCCTCACGGCCGAAGGCATCCTTGCCCGACAGCTCGATGATGAAGTTCAGGCTCTTGTTCAGCACGCGCGGGAAGGGGTGAGCCGGGTCCAGCGCCATCGGCGTCAGGATGGGCACCAGTTCCCGTTGGAAGAAGCTGCGGCACCAGGCGCGCTGGGCTTCGTTCCAGTTGGTGGTCATGTGGAAGAAGACGCCTTCCTTCTCCAGCAGGGGCAGGATCTCGTCCTGCAACATGGCATACTGTTGCGCGACCAGTTGCCGCACCCGCTCCGAAACCACGCCAAATGCCTGCTGCACCGACAAGCCGTCGGGCGTGACCGACGAAGGGTTGTCGCGCATCTGCTCCTTCAATCCGGCAATGCGGATCTCAAAGAACTCATCGAGATTGCTCGACACGATGCAGATGAATTTCAGCCGCTCCATCAGCGGGACACCCGGATCAGCGGCTTGGGCGAGCACACGGGCGTTGAATTCCAGGATGCCCAGTTCGCGATTGAGCAGATCGCCCGCGGGCAATGTCGACATGTTGCGTTCAGACGGATGACGATCCGGCCACTTTTTCATAGTTCAGTGTCAAATTTGTGACACATCGGATTTGTCACGTTCGGGACACAATAAAGACATATTTTGTTGCGCATTGTTTCGATCGACAATACTCCGCGCCCCCCTGATTTTGCTCCTCTCCCGTTTTCATTCATGAGTCCCACCCCCCGTCTGCTGGCTGCTGTCGACATGGGCTCCAACAGCTTCCGGCTGATGATCGGCCGCGTTGACGAAACCCTCGGTGCCAACGGTGCCAGCAGTACCCAGATCTTCCAGGTCGATGCATTGCGCGAACCGGTGCGTTTGGCCGCCGGGCTTACGCAAGATAAATACCTGGATCAGCCCGCACGCCGGCGCGGCGTCGATGCATTGCGCCGCTTTGGCGACCGCTTGCGTGATTTCCCGCCCGAGCATGTCCGCGCCGTGGCCACCAACACCTTGCGCGTGGCCAAGAATGCGCAGGAATTCCTGATCGAGGCGGAAGCCGCGCTGGGGTTTCCCATCGAAGTGATTGCGGGCCGCGAAGAGGCACGGCTGATCTATCTCGGTGCATCGCATGACGCACCGGCGTGCCAGGGCAATCGGCTTGTCGTCGACATCGGCGGCGGCTCTACGGAGTTCATCATCGGCAACGGCTACAAGCCCAAGCTGATGGAGTCGCTGTACATCGGCTGCGTTTCGCACAGCCGGCATTTCTTTCCAAACGGCAACGTTGACGAATACGCGATGAAGCAGGCCGAGCTTGCCGCGCGTCGCGAGATCCAGGTGCTCGTGCAGCAGTACCGCACGGCTGGCTGGAATCAGGCCGTCGGGTCATCGGGTACGGCACGTGCGCTGGCCGAGCTGATCGAGCTGAACGGCTTCAATGACAAGAGCAACGAACACGGCATCACCCGCGAAGGGCTGGAGCGCCTGAAGCGCGCCCTCGTCAAGTCGGAGAACACCAACCGTCTGAAGCTCAACGGACTGAAGGCGGACCGGATTCCGGTGCTGCCGGGCGGCCTGTCGATCATGCTCGGCGTGTTTGCCGAACTTGATGTCGACCGAATGGACGTGACCGATGGCGCCTTGCGCCTGGGCGTGCTGTATGACCTGCTTGGCCGTACGCATCACGAAGACATGCGCACGGTGACGATCGAACAGTTCATGCGCCGTTACAACGTCGACCGCGCGCAGGCGAGCCGCGTCCGCGATGCGGCGACGGCGCTGCTGTCGCAGTTTCCCGATCCGCCCGATGAGCGCCGCGAAGACAATCTCGCGTTGCTGGGTTGGGCCGCCAACCTGCACGAGATCGGCATGAGCATCTCGCACAGCGGATATCACAAGCACTCGGCGTACATCGCCAGCCATGCCGATATGCCGGGCTTTTCAAAGACCGATCAGGCGCGCCTCGCGACGCTGCTGCTGGGCCATGCCGGCAAGCTGGGCAAGCTCTCTGGCGGCGGCAAGTTTCTCGATTGGCGGATGCTGTTCAGCCTGCGTCTGGCATTTGTGCTGTGCCGCCGGCGGGGAGCCATCCAGCTGCCGGCCTTGCGCGTGCGCCACAGCGAAGGGGAACTCAACGAAGGCGGTTTCGAAGTCGAGCTGCCGAAGAGCTGGATCGAGCAGAACCCGCTGGTCGAATACAGCCTGATGAAGGAAGCCGACGAGTGGCAGCGCATCGGCCGCCGCTACAAGGTGGTGTACGTGTAAAGCGTCTCGCCGCATCCAAAGCAAAACGGCCCGGAGCGACCCGGGCGTTTTCTTTTGCGGCGAGCTGTTCGGCGTGATATCAGCCGCGCAGGAAGTGGCGTGCGTAGCGCGGGTTGATGTCCGACAGACGCAGCAGCGTGAGGAAGTCGGCGACGTTGAAGTCAGGGTCCCATGCCGGTGCGCCGCAGATACGGGCGCCCAGGCGCAGATAACCCTTCACGAGCGCAGGCGGCTCGACTTCCAGATCCTGGTTCAGTTCATCCACCGGCAGCGCTACGCGCGGGAATGCGTGGTATTCGATCGGCGCGAGGGAGCCATCGTCAACGAAGCTGCGATACAGGCTTGCAGCAAAGTGACCGCCGTCGCCCATCGACACGCTTGCGCAGCCCAGCATCGATTCGAAGCCGTGGCGCTGCATGTATTCGCCCAGACCGGCCCACAGCGCCATGATGACGCTGCCCGAACGGTAGTCGCGGTGCACGCACGAGCGGCCGAGTTCCACCATCTTCGGGCGCAGGTGCGCCAGGCGCACGAGGTCGAATTCGGATTCGGAGTACAGGCAACCGATCTGCTTGGCGGCGTCCGGACGCAGCACGCGATAGGTGCCGACCACGCGCAGCGTCTTCTGGTCGCGCACGATCAGGTGGTCGCACACGGCGTCGAACATGTCGACGTCGAGTTCGGTGTGGGCCGAGGGCAGGCGGGCGCCCATTTCTTCGGCAAACACCTTGTAGCGCAGGCGCTGTGCTTCCGTTACTTCATCCTGATGGCGCGCCCACGAAACGGCCAGAACAGGCTTGTCACGCGCCGGAACAGCTTCGGGTGAGCGAGGAAGGCCCCTCCGAGCGTTGCCCAGATTCAGGCTCGGCAGTGCGTCGATCAACGGCTGGGTGGGCGTGGGCAGGTCTCGCATTCGTGCATCCCCAAGGGTGGATTTCGGGGCGATTCTAGAGACGCTGCATGACAGATCCGCGACAAAAGCGTGTCAATCGTGACCATTGCGTGAATTTTGCGTGGCGATCTTGTGACCAGGGTGATGTGTCACACGAGATCCGGATTCACCACCGCCCGCAGCACCGTCTGCGCTTCGTCTTCGCGCATGCGGCGGCAGAGCCACCACACACCGGCTTTCTTCACGCTCCAGTCCAACTCCGTGCCCGCGATGAGCAGGCTGGCGAGGCGGCCGAGCCAAGGCTGATGGCCAACGAGCAGCAGGTTCGTATTCGACGGCCAGTCCAGTGCATCGAGGATCGCGCCGACATCCGCCCCGGGCGCAAGTGCGGTCAGCGTCTGGAAATGCTGGGTGAGGGCGCGGGCGGTCTGCTGCGTGCGCACGGCCGGGCTGGCGAGTACGAGTGTGTCGTCCGGTAGGCGAGGGCGCAGCCAATCGGCCATCTTCTCGGCCTGCTTGTGGCCACGCTTGGTGAGCTCTCGCTGGAGATCGGTGCTGCGCTGAATGCGCAGCGATGCGGCCACGTCTTCGGCTTCAGCGTGGCGCCACAGGATAAGGTTCATGGGGAAGGTTGGCGGCATTGCGTGATGCGGATGCTGTCTTTATAGCATCGTCGGATGACGCCACGCGCTCCAAACAAAAACGGCCTACGTGGTCAACGTAAGCCGTTCTGTTTGCTGCTTAATTCTGGTCGGGGCGGCAGGATTTGAACCCGCGGTCTTCCGGTCCCAAACCGGACGCGTTACCAGACTACGCTACGCCCCGAAGACCGCGATTGTACCGCTTTCGCAACACGCCGGTCAAATCAGAGTTCGGGCGATCATCCCAAGCGCCACGACGCCCGCAAACGCGGCAAAGCCTTGCTGCAGCGCCGGCCCTGCCAAATGCTGCGCAAAGCGCCGGCCCACCAGCATGCCGGTCAACGCGCCGGCCGCAAACGGCAGCGCGATATGCCAATCAACATGCCCGCCGATGGCCGAGGCGACCACGCCGCCCGTGGATACCAGCGCAATGACCGCCAACGAGGTGGCGACGATGGTTTGCATCGGCAGATCGGTCGCGCGGCGCAATGCGGGCACGATGACAAAGCCGCCGCCCACGCCCAGCAACCCCGACAGGAAGCCTGCGCCCACGCCGGACGCCGCCAATGCGCGCGCGCACGGCAACGTCCACACAAGTTTGGCAGTGGTGGTGTCGAGGTGACAGGGCGGTGCGGTTCGCCTGGGCTGCGGGTCAGTGGATGGCGCTGCGCGCGCCTGCCGGAACATGCGCAGCGCCACGTAGGCGAGCACCACGGCAAACAGCAGCGTGAGCGGTGTGTTCGGCACGCGGTGCGCAACCCAGATGCCGAACGGCGAGATCACCACGCCGCACAGCGCCATCAACCCGGCAGCCTTGTAGCGCACCTTGCCTTCCCGCAAGCCGAGCATCGCGCCCAGCCCCGCGGATAGCCCCACTGCCAGCAGCGCAATCGGCGCGGCTTCCGGCACCGACAGATGCAATCCAAAAATCAGCAGCGGTACCGCGACAATGGCGCCACCCGCGCCCGTGAGCGCGAGGATCAGCCCCACCACCGAGCCCAATCCCGCGCTGATGATCCACCCCGCTTCGATGGGCGACATGGTCAGTGTCCCGCCATCTTTTTCAAGACCTTGCCGCAGTACAGCTCCGAGAGCGTCTGCATGATCTGGATGACCTCGAAGCTGGCGAGCCGGTAGTAGATGTATTTGCCTTCGCGGCGCGTGGTGACGAGGCCCTCGTCGCGCAGCACGCCCAGCTGCTGCGAGAGGCTGGGTTGGTGCAGACCGACCAGCGCTTCGAGCTCGCCGACATTGCGCTCGCCCTGCGTCAGTTGGCAAAGCAGCAGCAGGCGGTCTTCGTGGGCCATGGCCTTGAGCACGGCACACGCCTGCGACGCCGAAGCGCGCAGCATGGAAATGGCCGCCTCAGGCAGCGGCACAGCGTCGGGAGTGGCAGCGGAATGGCTCATCGGGGCGTGGTGCGGAGTTCTATTCGCGTCGTTCGGCTATTGGCAGACAGAATGTCAGGCGATATTCTATAAAAATATAGATTGTTCGGGAAAGCCCGCCATGCACGCCCAGATCGAATCCTTCTTCGACCCCGATACCTGCACCATGACGTACGTGGTGCACGCCGGCCCCGGCACGCCGTGTGCCGTGATCGACTCGGTACTCGACTACGACCCGAAATCGGGCCGCACGACGACGCGATCGGCCGACCGCGTTGCGGCATTCATCGAGGCGCAGGACTTGCGCATCGAATGGTTGCTGGAGACGCACGCGCACGCCGATCACCTCTCGGCCGCGCCGTATCTGCGTGGGCGTTTCGGCGGGCGCATCGCCATTGGCGAGCGCATTCGCGTCGTGCAGGGCGTGTTCAAGCCGATCTTCAATCTCGAACCCGCGTTCCTGCTCGATGGCTCGCAGTTCGACCACCTGTTCGCGCCGGACGAGGTGTTCCATATCGGCCAACTGGAAGCCAAGGCGCTGGCTGTGCCGGGCCACACGCCGGCAGACATGGCGTATCAGGTGGGCGATGCGGTGTTTGTGGGCGACACGCTGTTCATGCCCGATGTGGGCACGCGCGGTGTGACTTTCCGGGTGGGAATGCCGGCACGCTGTACCAGTCGATTCGCCGTCTGCTGGATTTGCCGCCGGAGACGCGCCTCTACATGTGCCACGACTATCCGCCCGCTGGCCGCGAAGCCGTGTGCCAAACCACAGTGGCCGAGCAGCGTCGCGCCAACATCCACGTGCGCGACGGTGTGACCGAGGCCGAGTTCGTCGAGATGCGCACGAAGCGCGATGCCACGCTCAGCATGCCCACGCTGATGCTGCCGGCCATCCAGGTGAACATTCGCGCGGGCATGTTGCCCCCGGCGGAGCCGAACGGCGTGCAGTACCTCAAGATTCCGTTGAACGCGCTGTAACGCTCAAGGTGCAAGTAGCGCGGCCCGCGCCGCCGTCAGCACCTCGCGGCTGAGTTCGTCGAGCAGCGCGGAGGCCGCCCGCGCGTGCTGCCAATACAGCGGAACGTCCAACGGCGTATCCGGCACCAGCTCGACCAGCGAACCGTCTTCAAGATGCTGCGCAATCAGCGCATGCGGATGCAGCCCCCAGCCCATGCCCGCCACGGCCGCAGTCACAAACGCCTGTGACGAGGGCAGCAGATGGCGCGGCAATTCCACATGCCGATGGCACAGGCGCCGCGCCCACGTGGCCTGCAACGCATCCTTGGTGTTGAACACGAGGCAGGGCGCCTTCGCCAGTTCACCTGCACCGACACCGTCCGCGAAATATTGTTGAACGAAAGCAGGGCTGGCCGCAGCCAGATAACGCATGGCGCCAAGAGGACGGCTGTTGCAGCCCGTGGCCGGCCGCGCGGTGGCGGTAACGGCTGCCAGCACGGCACCGCTGCGCAGCCACTCGCTGGTGTGATCCTGGTCGTCCACGGCGACCTCCATCAACACCGGGTGGGCCGCAGCGAATGTGGCGATGGCCGGCGCGAGCCACGTCGCCAGGCTGTCGGCATTCACGGCAATGGGCAGCGCAACGCGCGCGACGCCTTCCGGCGCCAGCGTTGGCAGCGCGCCTTGCAGTTCCTGTTCGAGCAGCCGCACGCGATCGACGTGCTGGCAAAGCCGCCGGCCGGTTTCGGTCGGGCGGCACGGCTGGTCGCGCACGACCAGCGCGCAGCCCACGCGTTCTTCCAGTAGCCGGATGCGCTGCGAAATGGCCGACGGCGTGACGTGCAGGGCGCGGGCTGCCCGCTCGAAGCTGCCTTCTCGGATGACGGCGGCCAACGCTGCCAGGGCGGAATAATCCAGCACGTAAATTAGAGAAACTGAATTGAATGAAGAAAAGATAGTTTGTCTTCATTCAATCGGGCCGGCAAGCTGCGCGCATGACGACCTCGATTGCAACTTCCTCTTCCGTCTTCCTGCAGGGCTTGGCCCTGAGCTTCGGCCTGATCGTGGCCATCGGCGCGCAGAACGCGTTCGTGCTGCGTCAGGGCCTGCGCCGTGAGCATGTGGGCAGCGTCGTGCTGTTCTGTGCGATGGCCGATGCGGTGCTGATCCTGGTGGGCGTGCTGGGTATGGCGCAGGCGTTGGGCGAACGACCCAGCGTCGCGCGATTTCTGGCCTTGGCGGGCGCCGCGTTCCTGTTGCTGTATGGCGTGCAGGCGCTGCGGCGGGCGCGGCATTCCAACCAGTTACGGGCGTCCGCAGGCGGAGACGGTCTCAGCCGGCGCGCGGCGCTGGCGCAGGCGGCGGCCTTTACGCTGCTCAATCCGCACGTCTATCTGGATACGGTGCTGCTCGTGGGCAGCATTGGCGCGCAGCAAGCCTCGGCATTGCGGGGCTGGTTTGTGGCGGGCGCAGGGTCGGCCAGCCTCTTCTGGTTTGTGTCGCTGGGCTTTGGCGCGCGCTGGCTCGCACCATGGTTTGCCCGGCCGAAGGCGTGGCAGGTGTTGGATGGGTTGATTGGCGTGACGATGCTGGTGCTGTCTGCCTTGCTGCTGCGTCACGCCCTGGGCGGTTTTTGATTCGGTTCCGTGCCCGCTTCGTGCCGGCTCGTGCCCGTTATGCCACCGCCGCCAGCATCCCCTTGCGGCGCGCCCGCAGCACGCCCAACGACTTCAACAACGCATGCCCCTGCAGCGTGACGCGCGGCTCGCTCACGCCGGGGCTTGGGCGTTCCAGCGTGATGAGCTGGAGCGCCAGCAGCGTTTCCATATCGAGCGTATCCAGATCCCGTGGGTGCGAGTCGCCGCAGAGCAGAACCAGCGTCGCAATTTCGTGTGGGCTCAGCATCGTTGTCTCCAGCGTGTTTTGTAAGGGACGGTGCTTGTTTCGTCGCGCGGATGGCCTTTGTACAAAGCCGTGCGTAAGCGTTACTGCATGGCCTGCACCGGGGGCGCGAACGGTCGCTCTGCGATGTGCTGTCAGGCGATCTGAAGTGCGTTTCCTTTGGTCTCGATGCCGGCGTTTGCGACATCGCGCGCGGGGGAGGACGCAATTGCCATTCCCGACTCAGCACTGCGGTGCTGGCAGAGCGGTATGTGTCCTGCTGGCCGACATACGTTCAGCACGAGAAAGATGCGAGGAGGCGAAATGGCAACCTGGACGGGCAGTTGGCGGAACCAGTACGGCTCCGTCGTGACATTGAAAGAAGAGGGCGAGCGGCTGTCCGGCACATTCCGCACGGCGCTGCACGACAGCGGCTTCTTTGGGCGGGATTACGACGTGGTCGGAACCTGCCACGGCGATTGCATCGCATTCGCCTTTGCCGGTGCGACGCCCAAGGGCGACATGGTGTGCGCGTTCACCGGCGTGCTGCGTGCAGGCAAGTTGGAGACGGTGTGGCACGTCGTGTCGGACCAAGCCGCAGATGGCGAGGGCAAGCGCGCGTGGCCGCACTCGGTCATGACCAACGCCGACACGTTCGAGCGTGTCTCGGAATAGGCTGCGGCGTCAGCCGCGCTTTCTTGTGGCGCGCACCTGCGGTTCGGCGGCAGGTTGTTCCAGCGGCCGGAGGTTCATCTTGTCGAACACGCGGCGGGCGCGGTCGGCGCAGTCTTCGCCGTCGGGCTCGTGGTCCACTTCGCGGATGAGCGCAAGCAGGTCGCGCTTGTTTTGCGCCAGGCGCTGTTCAAGCACATCGATTTCCGCGACCTTGCTGCGCAGCGCTTGCAGCAGGTCCTCGCGTGGCCACGCGCCTTGGTGTCCGGGCAAGAGCGCGCGAATCTCTTCCAGCGAGAACCCCGCGCTTTGCGCGCGCAGGATGATCTGCAGCCGCGTCACCGATTCCGGCGCGTACTCCCGATAGCCATTGGATTGGCGCTCCGCCGGCTGCAACAGGCCGCTGGCTTCATAAAACCGGATGCGGGAGGCGGCCACGCCGCTCAGGCGGGCCAGTTCACCAATCTTCATGTGCGTGCTCCGCAGGCTTGACATTCAAGTTGACTTTAAGCTTAGGGTTCAGGTGTCGTCAAATGTCAAATCCCTCGCGGATGCCACCATGAAGCTCTTCACGCCCCTCGTTCTGCCCAACGGCGCGGTGATTCCAAACCGCCTGGCCAAAGCCGCCATGGAAGAAAACATGGCCGATGCCGATCACGCGCCTTCCGACGCGTTGCTGCGTCTGTATGAGGCCTGGGCCGCAGGCGGTGCCGGCCTGATCCTGACCGGCAATGTGATGGTCGACCACCGCGCCATGACCGGCCCCAACGGCGTCGTGCTGGAAGACGGCGCGCATCTCGAGCGCTTTCGCCGCTGGGCCCAGGCGGCGCGCGCGCATGGTGCGCATGCGTGGGTGCAGATCAACCATCCGGGGCGCCAGATGCCGGCATCGCTCGGGCAGCCGACGGTGGCGCCTTCGGCAGTTCCGCTGGCGCTGGGCGCGCTGTCCAAGCAGTTTCCGGTGCCGCGCGAGATGACCGAGGCGGATATCCGCGAGGTCCAGCAGCGCTTCACGCGTAGCGCGCAACTGGCCGAGCAGAGCGGCTTTACCGGCGTGCAGATCCACGCCGCGCATGGCTATCTGCTGAGCCAGTTTCTGTCGCCCATTTCCAACCGTCGGCAGGACCAGTGGGGCGGCCCGATCGAGAATCGCGCGCGCCTGCTGCTCGATATCGTGCGCAGCGTGCGCGCCGCCGTGTCGCCGGAGTTTGTGGTGGCGGTCAAGCTGAACTCGGCCGATTTCCAGCGCGGCGGCTTCAGTCCGGACGATGCGAAGCAGGTCGTCGAGCTGCTCAATCCGCTGGGCGTCGACCTCGTTGAACTCTCCGGCGGCAGCTACGAAGTGCCGGCCATGCAAGGGCAGGCGCGCGATGGCCGCACACTCGCCCGCGAAGCGTATTTCCTGGAATTCGCCCGCGACATTGCCGGCATTGCCCGCATGCCGCTGATGGTCACGGGCGGCATCCGGCGCCGGGCCGTGGCGGAGCAGGTGGTCGACAGCGGTGTCGATATGGTCGGCATTGCGACGGCGTTGTCCATCGATCCGAACCTGCCGCGCGACTGGGCGGGCGGCAAGAACAGCGCGCCGGTGCTGCAGCCCATCACGTGGAAGAGCAAGGCGCTGGGCGCACTCGCCAACATGGCTGTCGTCAAGTTTCAGCTCGGCCGGTTGAGCAAGGGGCGCACGACGGCCCCTGGCGTGTCGCCCCTGCGGGCGCTGATCGAGCAGCAGCTGGCCGCGGCCTGCCAGTCGCGGCGCTATCGCCGGTGGGCGGCGCAACGTCAGGCGCGCTAGCCGTATTTTCTGAGCGGACGGGCGCGCCCTTACCGGCGCGCCGCGTCTCTTGTAGATTCATGTTTTGCCTGACCGATCGGAAAGCACGACATGAAACACGTCACTCTGCCCAACGGCGAACGCGTCCCTGCACTCGGCATGGGCACCTGGAACATGGGCGACAACCGCGCCACCCGTGCCGAAGAAATCGCCACGCTGCGCCTGGGCCTCGACCTGGGTTTGCGCCTGATCGACACGGCCGAGATGTACGGCGAAGGCCTCTCCGAATCATTGATTGGCGAGGCCATTGACGGACGGCGCGATGAGGTCTTTCTCGTCAGCAAGGTCTATCCGCACAACGCCAACCGGCGCGGTATCGCCGCGGCGTGCGAGCGCAGCCTGCGCCGCCTCGGCACCGACCGGCTCGATTTGTACCTGCTGCACTGGCGTGGCGATGTGCCGTTCGAAGACACCTTGGAAGGCCTGCAGGCCCTGCAGCGCGACGGCAAGATCCGCCAGTACGGCGTGAGCAATCTTGACCTGTCCGATATGGAGGAGTGGTGGGACGCGCCCGGCGGCGATCAGACCGCCGTCAACCAGCTGCTCTACAACCTCAGCCGGCGCGGCATCGAATGGGATGTGTTGCCCTGGCTGCGCGAGCGCCGTGTGCCGGTGATGGCCTATTCGCCCATTGAGCAGGCGCGGCTCGTTCGGCATCCGAAGCTGGTGCGCTTTGCGCAGGAGTCCGGCATGACGCCGGCACAGGTGGCGCTCGCGTGGCTGTTGGCGAATGACGACATCATCGCGATTCCCAAGACCGGCCACCGTGACCGCTTGCGCGAGAACATCGGGGCGCTGTCGCACACGCTCACGGCTGAGCAGCTTGCGACGCTGGACAGCATCTTCCCGCCGCCCAAGGGGCCGCGCGCGCTCGAGATGCTCTGAGCGGCCAAGCGCGCTAAGCGCTCAGCGCGACTTCGCCAGGTAGCGCGCGTGGTCGACGTAACCGATCAGATAGACGCGGGCCTTCTCGCGGGTGTCTTTGGTGACGCGGTCGGCGGCCTTGCGCGCGCCGGACGAAGACATCGACGCGCTGAGATGGTCGCGGAAACCGTCGTGCATGGTGCGCAGGTCGCCTTCGCAGGCGTCGAGCGCGGCGGCGACCACGGACTTCGTCTGCGTGGTGCCCGGCACGCCGCTATCGGCTTGGCGCTGCACGCACGCCATGTAGTTGGCGCGCAGCACCTGCCAGCCGTTGTCTGCGCTGGCGTCAGTGGCGGCCGCGGCGGCGGTGGTCGAATCAACGGGCTGCTGTTGAGGGTGCGATGCGCACGCACCGAGCAAGGCTAGCAGGACAAGAGACGAGCAAGTCAGGGCTTTTTCCATGGCATGGAATGTACTGCAGGGCCTCGCTGCTTGCGCTACGCGAAGTCGACCGGGATGCACGCCGTAACATTTGGAAACGAAAAAGGGCGCTGACGAAACGCCCCTGGCTCAACCCGCCGCACGACCGATTTCAGAAGACCCTGCCTGGGCGTATTTCGCTGCGCCGATGCATCGGCCGCAGCCACCGCCGCGATTCGGCGCACCACGCGCCGACAGCAAAGCGCGACGCGCGAGGCAAAAAGCTCGGGCTGTCGAGCAAAAAGCCTCGTGGGTCGAGCTCTGAGCCTCAACCGTCGAGCAAAAAGCTCGGCACGCCGAGCAAAAAGCTCGACACACGGAGCAAAAAGCTCGGCACGCGGAGTAAAAAGCTCGGCGCGCGGAGTAAAAAGCTCGACACGCCGAGCAAAAAGCTCGGCGCGCCAAGCAATTAGCTCCACACGTCGAGAAAAAAGCCTCAAACGTCGAGCTTCGATCTCGGTGAGCCGAGCTCAATGCTTCGCGAGTGCAGATTGTTCAGCGCATCCACGGCGCGTCGGCCATGGTCGCGTGTTTGCCGTAGCGTGCAGCCGCCTCACGCACCACGGCGTGATCCAGTTCACCGTCGTCGGCGAGCGCCTTCAGTGCGGCGATGACGATGGACGCGCGGTCCACTTCGAAGAACGCGCGCAGCGCCCTGCGGGAATCGCTGCGGCCGAAGCCGTCGGTGCCGAGCGTGACGTAGCGGCGCGGCACATGTGCACGGATCAGCTCCGGCACGGCGCGCACATAGTCGGTGGCCGCGACGACGGGGCCGCGTGATGCGCGCAAGACGGTCTCTACGTACGAAGGCGCGGCTTCTTCGCCCAGGCGGGCGACGCGCTCCGCAGCGATGGCCTCGCGGTGCAGCTCGGAAAAGCTCGTGACGCTCCAGGTGGCCGCGTCGATGTTCCAGTCGTCCTGGAGCATCTGCGCGGCGGCCATGACTTCGCCCAGGATGGCGCCGGAGCCGAGCAACTGCACGCGCGCGGTCGGCAGACGTTGCGGCGTCAGCGGATACATCCCTTTGAGAATGCCCTCGCGCACGTCACGATCCGGCATCGACGGCTGCGCGTAGTTCTCGTTCGTCACCGTGAGGTAGTAGAACGTGTCCTCCTGGCGCTCCAGCATTGCGCGCATGCCTTCGTCGAGGATGACGGCCACCTCGTAGGCAAAGGCCGGGTCCCACGCGCGGCAGTTCGGCACGGTGGATGCGGCAAGATGGCTCGCGCCGTCCTGATGCTGCAGGCCTTCTCCGCCGAGCGTTGTCTTGCCCGCCGTGGCACCGATCAGGAAGCCGCGCGCGCGCTGGTCTGCCGCTGCCCAGATGAGATCGCCGATGCGCTGGAAGCCGAACATCGAGTAGTAGATGTAGAACGGCAGCATCGGCAGATCGTGCGTGCTGTAGGCGGTGGCGGCGGCAATCCACGACGAGATGGCGCCGGCCTCCGAGATGCCTTCCTCGAGGATCTGCCCGCCCGTGTCTTCGCGGTAATACAGCATCGAACCCAGATCTTCCGGTTCGTATTGCTGGCCCAGCGGCGAATAGATGCCGACCTGGCGGAACATGCTCGCCATGCCGAAGGTGCGCGCCTCGTCCGCCACCACCGGCACCATGCGCGGGCCCAGCGTGTCGTCTTTCAGGAGGTTGCCGAACATGCGCACGATCGCCATCGTGGTCGACATCTCGCGGCCTTCGGCTTGCAGTGCGAATTGTCCCCAGGATGGCAACGCAGGCACGGTCAGCGCCTGCGTTGCCGCCTTCCGCCGTCTGGGCAGATAGCCTCCGAGGGCAGCCCGGCGCGCATGCAGGTATTGCATCTCCGGGCTGTTTGGCGCTGGCTTGTAAAACTTCAATTGCTCGACGTCGGTGTCCGACAGCGGCAGGCCGAAGCGATCGCGAAACGCCTTGAGCTGATCGACATCGAGCTTCTTCTGCTGGTGCGTCGTCATCCGACCTTGCCCAACGCTGCCCATGCCAAAGCCTTTCATCGTCTTGGCGAGGATCACGGTGGGCTGGCCCTTGTGCTGCAGCGCGCGGGCGTAGGCGGAGTGGAGCTTGCGCACGTCGTGGCCGCCGCGGCGCAGGCGGTCGATGTCTTCGTTGGTGAAATGCGAGACGAGCGCGGCAAGCTCGGGGTTCTGGCCGAAGAAGCGCTCCCGGTTGTAGGCGCCGTCGTTGGCGGAGAAAGTCTGGAACTGGCCGTCGACGGTCTGCGCGAATGCCCGCAGCAAGGCCCCCGAATGGTCGCGGGCGAAGAGGGCATCCCAGTCCGAGCCCCACAGTACCTTGATGACGTTCCAGCCCGCACCGGTGAACTGCGCTTCGAGTTCGTCGACGATGCGGCCGTTGCCGCGCACGGGGCCGTCGAGCCGCTGGAGGTTGCAGTTGATGACGAACACGATGTTGTCGAGCCGCTCGCGCGCCGCCAGCGACAGCGCTCCGATCGATTCCGGCTCGTCCATTTCGCCGTCGCCAAAGAAGCCCCACACCTTGCGTTCTGCGGTCTGCAGCAACCCGCGGTTGTGCAGGTAGCGCATGAAGCGCGCCTGGTAGATCGCATTGATCGGCCCGATGCCCATCGACCCGGTCGGGAACTGCCAGAACTCGGGCATCAACCACGGATGCGGATACGAGCACAGCCCCGGACCGGTGATTTCGCGCCGATAGTGTTCGAGCTGCGTTTCACTCAGGAAGCCTTCGAGATACGCACGTGCGTAGACGCCAGGCGATGCGTGCGGTTGGAAGTAGACGAGATCGCCGCCGTGCGCCGCGTTGTCTGCTCGGAAGAAATGATTGAAGCCGACTTCGAACAGATCGGCGGCCGATGCGTAGCTGGCGATGTGCCCGCCCAGCTCGCCGTAGGCCTGGTTGGCGCGCACGACCATGGCGAGCGCGTTCCAGCGCAGCGCGGCGGCCAGTCGCTCTTCGGTATCGACATCACCGGGATACGGCGGCTGCGCCTCAACGGGGATCGTGTTGGCGTAGGGCGTAATGCGGGCAAGGGCGGTGCCGACGCCGAGCTTTGCGGCGCGCTCCGCCAAGCGGTCGAACAGGAACTGCGCGCGCGCGGTGCCGGCATGCTGGACGACGGCCTCCAGCGCGTCGAGCCATTCGGCGGTTTCCCCTGGGTCGCTGTCTTCGATGCGGTGCGCGAGGGAGCGCATCGACGCGGCGCCTGTCGATAAATCCGTCATGACGGGTCCTGCCTGAAGGAAGGATGGGAAGGCGGGCCGTGATCATGCGATGCACGCCCGCGCCCGGATGCGCCGCCGCGGCGGCGCCGCATCAACCGTTGCGGAAGATGAAGCTGTATGCGTTGAGCGCCGGCACGCCGCCCAGGTGGGCGTAGAGCACGCGCGAGCCCTCGGGAAATTCACCGTTGCGCACCATGTCGATCATGCCGTGCATGGATTTCCCTTCGTACACCGGGTCGGTCAGCATGGCTTCCTGGCGTGCGCACAGGCGAATGGCTTCGAGCGTGCCTTCATTGGGCAGGCCGTATTCCGGGCCGCCATAGCGCGTGTCGAGCACCACGTCCTTCTCTGTGATGTTTCGGCCGAGGTCGACCAGTTCGGCGGTGTGCTGTGCGATGCGGAGGATCTGCGCGCGCGTCTGTTCCGGCTTGGCCGAGGCGTCGATGCCGATCACCTTGTCGGCCCGGCCATCCGCTGCAAAGCCGACGACCATGCCGGCTTGCGTACTGCCCGTGACCGAGCAGACGACGATGTAGTCGAACTTGAAGCCCAGCTGCGCTTCCTGCTGCCGCACTTCTTCGGCAAAACCGACAAAGCCCAAGCCGCCGAGCGGGTGTTCGGAGCAGCCGGCCGGAATCGGGAACGGCTTGCCGCCGCGCTTGCGCACGTCTTCCATGGCCTGTTCCCAGCTGGGCCGGATGCCGATGTCGAAGCCTGCGGCATCGAGGCGCACGTCGGCGCCCATGATGCGCGACATCTCGATATTGCCGACGCGGTCGTACACGGCGTCGGAGTAGTTCACCCAGTTTTCCTGCACCAGCACGCACTTCAGGCCGAGGTGCGCGGCCACGGCGGCCACCTGGCGCGTCTGGTTCGACTGAATCCCGCCAATGGACACCAGCGTGTCGTACCCGCCCTCCAGCGCTTCCGGGATCAGGTATTCGAGCTTGCGCGTCTTGTTGCCGCCGAAGGCCAGGCCGCTGTTGCAGTCTTCGCGCTTGGCAAACAGCTCCACCTTGCCACCCAGGTGCGCGCTCAATCGTTTCAGCGGCTGGATGGGCGTCGGGCCGAACGTCAGGGGATAACGGGGAAATCGCTGCAGGTTCATGAGGTGGCTCCTTCAGTGCCGCAAATGGCGGGATGTCGGAAACCAATGGTACGCAGAACGCCGCGAAATGAGGTTGCAAAGATCGTCTACTATCCAGAACGGAGCGGGCCGTATATCAGATGAAGAATCTCTTTATTTCTTGAAAATGAAAAAGAGCGAAACAAAATTGCAGGAAGATTCTGACGCGTCGGCAGCTTCGGCGCGCCACGCCTTGGATCGCACCGATCGCGCGATTCTCCGGGCGCTCCAGCGCGATGCGTCCATCTCCAACGTGGCCCTGGCAGCCAAGGTGAACCTCAGCCCGCCGGCCTGCCTGCGCCGCGTGGAACGGCTCAAGGAGCTGGGGCTGATCAAGGGGATTGTTGCGCTGCTGGATCCGCGTGCGCTGGATCTGGGGTCGCTGGTGATGATCGGCGTCGTGCTGGATCGCTCGACGCCGGAATCGTTCACCGCATTCGAGAAGGCGGTGCAGAAGGTGCCCGGCTGCCTGGAGTGCCACGTCGTGACGGGCGAATTCGATTACTTCATGCTCGTGCGCACGAAAGACAACGAAGGCTACAACCGGCTCCATGCCGAACAGCTGCTGTATCTGCCGGGCGTGCGGCAGATCCGGACGTTCATGGTGCTCAAGCAGGTGCTGTCGACGACGGAACTGCCGGTGGCGTAGCCGAGCGGGCGGAGGCTCAGCCCTTGCGCTGTTCCATCAGACGGTTCCACAGCATGCCGGCCCGGTTGCCGCTTCTGCAATACGCGAGGATGGGCTTGGGCAGCGTGTCGACCAATGCGCCGAATGCAGCAACGTCTGCATCGCCAATGCCGTTCGGCTCGACGGGCAGGTAGCGCGCTTCCAGGCCAAGTTCACGCGCAGCAGCGGCAATGTCCTCGAAGGCGGGCTGGTCGCTGCTTTCGCCATCCGGGCGGTTGCAGATGACCGAGCGGAAGCCTGCATTGCGGATGGCCTTCAGATCGGCCGGCATGATTTGCCGCGATGCAGTCAACCCGCTCGATGCCGTGGCGCGGCACTGCTCGATCGCGCGCTGGAAGCATGCAGCGGCAAAGTCGACATCTTGCTCGGTCGCAAAGCGGCCCAGGCTGATGCGGACGGTGCGGCCTGCGGCATCGGCATCCAGGCCGATGGCCGTCAGCACGTGCGAGGGCGTGCCCGCGGCAGAGTTGCACGCCGAGGTGGACGACACGGCGAGGTCGTCGCCCAGCATCATCGGCATGAAGCCGGGCGCGTTGACCGTGAGGCTGAGGGTGTGCGGAATGCGTCGTGCCACATCGGCGTTCTGCACCACGTCGCCGAGAGCGAGCACCGCTGTCTTCAGCCGCTGGCTCAGCGCAGCAATGCGGGCGGTTTCGTGCTCCAGTTCTGCCGCAGCCAATTCGCACGCCACGCCCATCCCGACAATCTGATGCGTCGCCAGCGTGCCCGAGCGCAAACCACGCTCGTGGCCGCCGCCGTGGATTTGCGGCGCAATGCGCGAGGCGATGTCGCGGCGGACATACAGTGCGCCGATTCCCTTGGGGCCATAGACCTTGTGCGCGGACATCGAGAGCATGTCGATGCCGAGCGCGCGCACATCGATCGGCGTCTTGCCGAGTGCCTGTGCGGCGTCGACGTGGAACAGCGCGCCGGCGGCATGCACGATTTGCGCGATCGCGCCAACGTCGGTCAGCGTGCCCAGCTCGTTGTTCACCAGCATGAGCGAGACGAGCCCGGTGTCGGGCGTCATGGCAGTGGCGACGGCTTCAGGCGTCATTTCGCCGTCGCGAGTCGGCGAGAGATACGTCACCGAACAGCCGCGCGTCGACAGGTTCGCCATCGTGTCGAGAATGGCCTTGTGTTCGATGCGGCTGGTGATGAGGTGGCGCTTGCCGGTGGCGGCGTCTGCGTAGCCCTTCAGCGCGAGGTTGTTGGATTCGGTGGCGCCCGACGTCCAGATGATCTCGTCGGCATCGGCGCCGATGAGCGCGGCGACTTGCTCGCGCGCTTGCTCGACCTTGTTTCGCGCGACGCGGCCGGTCGCATGCGAACTCGACGCCGGGTTGCCGAAGGCGCCTTCCATGCCAAGGCAGGCGGTCATGGCTGCAATCACGCGCGGGTCGGCCGGCGTGGTGGCTGCGTAGTCGAGATAGTGCAGGGTGTTGCTGTCGCTCATTTCGTTTCTGTGCTGCGGTGGAGGCAGCGAAAATGATACGGCGGACAGCCCAGAAAAATAATTCAAAGTTTCCTGGGAAAACCTCGATGTGACGGGAAATATTCCCTAAAATTCGGCATCTATAGAAATAACTTCCTATGCCGAAATGGACGCCATTGACCGCGAACTACTGAGGCTGTTGCAGGCCGATGCGACGCTGCCCATCGCAGAGCTAGCGCAGCGCGTGAATCTCTCGCAAACGCCGTGCTGGAAGCGGGTGCAGCGGCTCAAGGACACGGGCGTCATCCGCGCCCAGGTGGCGCTGTGCGACGCGCGCAAGCTGGGCGTCGGCACCACGGTGTTCGTGGCCGTCCGCACCGATCAACACACCGAGAAATGGGCGCAGCGTTTCACGCAGGTGGTGCGCGATATGCCCGAAGTGGTGGAGGTCTACCGCATGAGCGGCGAGATGGACTATCTGCTGCGCGTTGCGGTAGCCGGCATCGAAGACTACGACCGCGTGTACAAGCACCTCATCAAGTCCGTGCCGCTGTCGGATGTGAGTTCATCGTTTTCGATGGAGCAGATCAAGTATTCGACAGCGCTGCCGGTGCGGGATGGGGGGCAGGGGGAGTGAGGGCTGGGGTGGCGCGCCTGACAGGTGGCTGTATCGCGGCTGAACGTGGGGCTCTTCAGTGCTCCCGCATCCAGCGTTCAACAAGCTCCGCCGGAATCGCCTGAAACACCTCATCAAAGCGCTTGCCGGTCAGTCGTTCGGCTTGCTTGAGCAGAAGCGCCACAGGGCTGCTCGGCTCATGGGCCTCAAACCAAAAGCGATGAAGCCGCGCGTAGCGTTTGCCGTGAACAACACGCTCACGGGCGAAGGCCAATTGATGGTCGACATGACCTTCGAGAGCATCGAAGACTTCTCGCCCGCTGCCGTGGCCGGCAAGGTCGATGCGCTCAAGCAACTGCTCGATCGGGCAGATGAATGCGGTCATCGGCGAGAGCTGCCGCAGCGCCATCGACGGCAAATACCCCTTCACGCCGACGTCGAACCAGGACGTGGACACAGAAGACTTTGCGCGTGTCTTCGCCAGCGGCGGTGTGCTGGATGACTTTTTCCAGAAGGTCTTGGCGCCGCATGTGGACACCACCATTTCGCCATGGCGCTACAAACTGACTGCTCCGGATGTACCTCCGGTTGCCGGCCCCAGCCTTGTTCCGTTCCAACGCGCCAGGGAAATCCGCGAGATGTTTTTTCGCGACCCTGGTGCCAAGAAGATGGCGTGGAAAGTCGATTTGAAGGTGGTCGAACTGGACCCGGAAATCGTAGAGCTGACGATGGACTTCGACGGCCAGAGCCAACGCTACGTCCACGGCCCAGTGATTCCGCTCAAGGTGACGTGGCCGGGGCCGCGTGGCGGGCAGGGCGTGGAAATCGCGGCCAACCCGCGTGTTCGGCCCGAGACGTCCTCGCTCATCGCCAACGGCCCGTGGGCCATGATGCGCGTGATTGCCAAGGGCAAGCTGGACAACTCGGCGTCGCCCAGCCACTTTGTGGCTGAGTACGATTTCGACGGGCGTAAGGCAAAACTTGATGTCAACACCGGCAGTCAGGCCAATCCGTGGACGACTGGGTTGCTGCAGGGCTTTCAGTGTCCGGGGAGGTCGGGGTGATGGATCACCGGTCACAGTCGAAGAACCACATCCTTCGCCTCGCCCAACCGCTGTTTTGGTTGCTGGCTGAGCTGTCGCCTGAGCTGGAGTCGGCGGCGCGGCTGGATGCCCTCCGATCGGAGGCCCGCACACGGTTGAGGACCTTCAAGAAGGCCTCCCTGGCAGCAGCAATCCATGCCGACAGCATCGAGGCGGTGCATTACTGCTTTTGCGCCGCCATCGACCAAGCTGGGAGCCAAGTGCGCGGTCGCACGAACAGCCTGCGTGGCGTCTGGCTCCAACATGGATTGCTCGCGGAGTTCTACTACGAAAACGCCTGCGGTCAACACTGCCGTGGATGGATCGAAAAACTCCAGCAAACACCGAACGCCAGCGCAAACGCGCTGGAAGTGATTGCCGAGCTGACGGAGCGCGGCCTTCGTGATGAGCGCGGCTTGCCATTACCGAAGATCGCGCTGCCAGCGCGCCGCCAGCTCGCATCCACGACGGCGGACATTCCCCACATCACCCATGAACGTTGGATACCGGAATGGCCCGGGCCCGTCAACAAACCTCTACCTGAAGTGGTGTTTCTGCGAGAAGCGCCTCCGGAACGGTCTTGGCTGCCTATAGTTGTTGTCGTCATCGGGCTCATCGTGACAGGGATCGTGCTCGGCATGACGTTTATGCTCCGCCGCCAGCATCAACACAATCAAGCGCTGGTTGCGAAGGTGGAGGCACTGTCCGCGCAATTAGCCAAGCAGCGTGAGACGTTGGCGGATCGCATTGCGCGCGCGTTGGCCCAGGAGACCGGGACGGCCCCGGTCGGCATCAGCACAAAAGAGGATCGGATCTATCTCGCCTTCAATAGCGACGAAGGTTTCGCCTCCGGGCGAGCCGACCTTATGCCGATGCTCGCGCGTCAGCTCGACCGGCTCGCTACTGCGCTTGCGGACACGCGCGGCAAGATTACCGTTCTTGGGCATACCGACGATGCCCCCGGACCGCGCGATCGCATGGAGTCGAACCTCGCGCTGTCAACCGCACGCGCCGCGGGGGTCGCGCGGCATTTGCAAGAGCGCGGGATCGCTTCGGACCGCTTGTCCATCATTGGCCGTGGCGTGAAAGATCCCGTTGGAGATAATCGCACCGTCGCGGGTAGGGCGTTGAACCGACGCGTGGAGATCGTTCTTGAAAGCGCGCCGACTTCGCAGCCAACAAGCCCTTAGCGATAGCTGGCAAGGAGACTAATCTGTGGGGCGAGCAGGGGGAGCAGTGGCGTTGATGGTCAAGCGAGATCGTGGAAAACGTGCCAAGGATGAACTTTGGTCACACTTTCCCGCGCTCACTTGTTAAACCGCCGCAGTGACGCTTAACGCAGCTGCTTCATCCACAAAGGTGTTTTTGGCCTGCCCAGAGGGATTCGAACCCCCGACCGTCGGCTTAGAAGGCCGATGCTCTATCCAACTGAGCTATGGGCAGATATGCAGATGTGCAGGGCCGCCCAGGCATACCAAAAACGTGCGGCCTCCGGTGCCTGGGAGGCCGCGATTCTAACAGATGGGATGTTGCGCCGCGCTAATGCTGGGGCGGGATTTCCGGCGGTAGCTCCCCGGGTGGCAGTTCGATTGGAGGCGTTTGTGGTTCGGGGTCGTGCACCGGGTCGTGGGCCGGTTCATCGGGCGGCGGCATTTCCGGCGGCGGGTGCGGGGGCTGTTCGGGCGGCTGCGGTGGCGTGATGTGGGCGCGCTTGGTCAGATCGGGCGAAGCGGGCATGGGCTGCCTCCATACATGGGTCGAATTCGGGGTTTGCCCTAATCGAGCCCGCAAGCGTCGTTCCTGCGCATCATCCGAAAGGTCATATACCCAAAATGCGTACCCCCCAATTGGGGGGATTTTTGGTACATTTCGTGGCGTCGGGTAGTGCCACACAACAATAACGTTCCATTCGAAATTCCGCGCAATGACGCGGAACACCGTGCCTACGCACGCCAAACGGGCGTGACGAAGCCTTTTCGGTTCCGACCAGACGGGAAATGAGGGAGTCTTGTTTGGGCAGCCATGGAGCGATCCATGGGGCTGCTGCGTTTTGCCATGGCTGCAGGGGGCCGGGCGATGCGCTAGCCATGGGGCAGGGAGGAAATCAGAATGAGCACACGTCACGCACGACGCCCGGCAGGGTCGTCACGCACCTCTTACATCCGTAGCGCCCAGAGCGGGCGCATCGGCGATCGTTCCAACGCCGGCGATCATCGCCTGCCGCCCAGCGGCGTGCCGCGCATGCTGCTGTGGCTGCTGGCCGCGACGGTCCTCTTCGCGGTGGCGAATTACACGCTGAAGCTGTTCGGCTGACGCAAGGCCGGCTCGCCGCTTTACAGCACCTTCCCCGGATTCATCAGGCCGCGCGGGTCCAGCGCCTGCTTGATCGCGCGCATCGCCGCCAGTTCAACCGGGCTCTTGTAGCGCGCGTTGTCTTCGCGCTTGAGCTGGCCGATGCCGTGTTCGGCTGAGATCGAGCCGCCGTGCGCATGCACGCTGTCGTGCACGATGCGGTTGACGCCGTCCTGGTTGGCGAGGAACGCGTCGTGCGCATGGCCTTCCGGCGGCGACACGTTGTAGTGCAGGTTGCCATCGCCAAGGTGGCCGAACGTCACCATGCGGATGTCGGGGTAGGCGGCGGCCAGCGCGCGGTCGGTGACGTCAATGAAGTCGGCAATGCGCGAGATGGGCACGGCGATATCGTGCTTGATGTTCTTGCCTTCATCGGCCTGGGCCAACGGAATATGTTCGCGCAGGCTCCAGAAGTCGCGCGACTGGGCCACCGATTCCGCTACCGCCGCATCGTCGATCACGCCCCGCGCGAGCGCTTCCTCCATGAGCGTTTCGAACAGCCTGCGCGCGTGTTCTTCGCTTTCCAGATCGGACAATTCCAGCAGCACGTATTGGGGATATGCCTGCGTGAACGGCACGCGCAACTGCGGGTAATGCTTGCGCACCAGTTCCAGGCAAAACGCCGACATCAGCTCGAAGCCCGTCAGCAGCGTCCCTGCGTGGCCTTGCGCCAGCGATAGAAACTCAAGCGCCTGACGCGGCGATTGCAGCGCCGCCAGTGCCGTCACCTTGGCGCGCGGTTGCGGAAACAGCTTCAGCATCGCGCCGGTGATGATGCCGAGCGTGCCTTCCGCGCCGATCAGCAGGTCACGCAGGTCGTAGCCGGTGTTGTCCTTGCGCAGGCCGCGCAGGCCGTTCCACAGTTCGCCGTTGGGCAGGACCGCTTCGATGCCCAGGCAAAGCTCGCGCGCATTGCCGTAGCGCAGGACGGCGGTGCCGCCGGCGTTGGTGGCAAGGTTGCCGCCGATCGTGCAACTGCCCTCCGCAGCGAGGCTCAGCGGGAAGAGGCGGTCGGCATCGGCGGCGGCCTGCTGCACGTTGGCAAGGATGCAGCCGGCATCCACGGTGATGGTGTTGTTGATCGGATCGACGGCGCGCACGCGCTGCATGCGCTGCAACGAGATCACCACCGCGCTGCCTTCCATGTCGGGCGTGGCGCCGCCGCACAAGCCGGTGTTGCCGCCTTGCGGAACCATCGGCACGCCATGTTCGCCGCACAGGCGCACGAGCGCAGCCACCTCGTCAGCGCTGGCGGGGCGCAATACTGCGCGTGCACGGCCCGAGAAACGCTTGCGCCAATCGGTGAGGTAAGGCGCCTGGTCTTCCGGTGCGGTCAGGACGTGCGTTGCACCGATGGCATCAACGCAGGCTTGCAAGAAGGCATCGTGAGTCATGGCGGGTCAGGTGCTCTGGCTGGCGCGGGCTTTGGCCGCACGCTTGAATGGACGCAGGTAGAAGATGGTCGCCGAGAAAAACACCACGCTGAGCACCACCTCGCCCCATGCGAGCGAGCGCGAGAGCCCAACGTCCGATGTTGCCCGCACGATGCCTTCGGTAAAGAACAGCAGGATGAACATCGACGCCCATTGCATCGTGTAGCGATTCCTGCGCAGCACGCCGGGCAGCGGCCACGCCAGCAGCAGCGCCTTGAGCGCCAGCCACGAGCCTCCCGGGCGCACGGGCGCGAGCCACAGCTCCCACGCGGCACACAGAATGATCAATGCGACGAGGCTGGCTGCACTGAGCAGCGCCAGCGCCCGCGATTCGGTGACGACGTTGTTGGCGGAAGTCATGCGGCGAGCTTGATAGCGGTCTGCGCCAGCCGCCGGCCCATGGCTGTGGCGAGCGTGCGTTCGTGAGCGGTGAGCGGGGCCGTATCGCCGCGATGCGCAACGTGTGACGGCCCGTATGGCGTGCCGCCGGCATCGGTCGAAAGCAGTTCGCTGTGCTGATACGGCAGGCCAAGGACGACCATGCCGTGGTGCAGCAGCGGCAGCATCATCGAAAGCAGGGTGGTTTCCTGCCCGCCGTGCATGCTGCCCGTGGAGGTGAACACACATGCCGGCTTGCCGGCCAGAGCGCCCGCCAGCCATTGCGGCGTGGTGCCATCCAGGAAGTACTTGAGCGGTGCGGCCATGTTGCCAAAGCGCGTCGGCGAGCCCAGCGCCAGGCCCACGCATTCTTCAAGGTCGCGCACCTCCACGTAGGGCGGTCCACCGTCGGGCACGTCGGGCTGCGTGGCTTCGCAGACGGTGGAGACGGCCGGCACGGTGCGCACCCGCGCCTGGGCGCCGTCGACACTTTCAATGCCTTGCGCAATGGCTTCGGCCAATGCGCGTGTGCTGCCGTGACGGCTGTAGTACAAGACCAGGATATCTTTCATAACAAAGCGTGGAGAGCGTCGCGGTATTATAGTTGCGCCCCCCAACCCCGCGTCCCGCCTTATTTTTCATGCTTTTTGACACCCGTGCGCTTCGCAAATGGAATGCCGCCAAGCTGCGTGCGCTGGCGCGTTACGCCTTGCGCCGCGCCGGCGAAGACCGCCTGCCACAAGTGGCCGGCAGCCTGACCTTCACGACGGTGCTGTCGCTAGTCCCGATCCTGACGGTGGCGTTTGCGCTGTTCACGGCATTCCCGATGTTCAAGAGCTTCCGGGCGGACATCGAAGGCTACATGTTCAGCAACCTCGTGCCGGGCAGCATCAGCCGGCCGATCCTGACGTATCTCAACCAGTTCTCCAGCAACGCCAAGGGGCTGACGGCAGCGGGCCTGATCGGCCTGGTGGTGACGTCGGTGATGACAATGCTCACCGTCGAAAACGCATTGAACGCCATCTGGCGCGTGCGTCATCGCCGGCCGCTGGCCCAGCGCGTTCTGGTGTTCTGGGCGCTGATGACGTTCGCGCCGGTGCTGATTGGCGCGAGCCTGTCGGTCAGTTCGTACCTCGTGTCGATCTCGGCGGGCTATGTGCACAAGCTGCCGTTCGGCCTCGGCGTGATCGTGAGCTTGATCCCGATTCTGCTGTCGGCGATTGCGTTTGCGATGCTTTACGTGTTCGTGCCGAATACCAACGTGGAGCGGCGCGATGCGTTCATTGCTGGCCTGATTGCGGCCGGGGCATTCGAAATCGCCAAGCGCGTCTTTGGCGCTTACGTCGCCCACATCCCGACTTACACGGCCGTCTATGGCGCGTTTGCCACGCTGCCGATCTTCCTGACGTGGATCTACGTGAGCTGGCTGGTGACCCTGCTTGGCGCGACCATCGCGTCGACGCTGCCGATCATCCGCCAGGGCTATTGGCAGCGGCGTACATTTCCGGGCAGCGAGTTCTTTGATGCGCTCGGTGTCCTGTTGCTGCTGTATCGCGCACGCGAACAGGCGCCGCGTACGGTGGCCGAACGCGATATCGGCCGGCGCCTGCAATTGGAAGCCGATTACCTCGTCGACCTGCTGACCAAGCTGAAGGCGCTGCACCTGATCGGCAAGCTGCAGCAGGATCGCGGTGAGGCTCACTGGGCGTTGCTGTGCGATGCGCACACGACCACGCTGCGGCCGCTTTATGAAAAGCTGGTGCTGAATTTGCCGCGCTTGCCGCGCACCGCGCTGGCTCGCCATCTGGGTGACACGCACGCGCTGGTTAGCCAGTTGCAGAATCCCTCGCTCGATGCCACGCTCGAGAGCATTTTCACGACTGGCGAGCGCGGCGTGGCGGCGGCCGTGCAGGCTGCTGCGGCACCGGTGCCGGCTTCTGCAATGCCCGCCGCTGCCAACGCCAGCGCCTGATGTTTCAGAACGGTATCTTGCCCGTCCAGATGTCGCGGTACATCACCCAGTCGCCCATCAGGCTGTAGAAGGGGTGGCGGAAGGTGGCGGGCCGGTTCTTCTCGAACCCGAAGTGCCCGACCCACGCGAACGCGTAACCGCTCACGGCCGCCCCCAGCAACCACCACAGGTTGCCCGTGAAGACCAGCAGAAGCAGGCATGCCAGCGCCACCGTCGAGCCGGCAAAATGCAGGCGTCGGCAGGTGCGGTCCTGGTGCTCGCTCAAGTAGTACGGATAGAACTCGGCGAAGTTGCTGAAGTGGCGGGTGTCGGTGGTGGCCATGATGCGTCTCCAGGAGGCGACTTATGCGGCGACCGGGTCTCGTTCGCGCGCAAACGCAATCAGCACGTCGAGTGTGCCGTCGGGGCATTCTCCCATGATCGCGTGCCCGCCCGGCAGGCCCACGACGCGGCTGCCGGCCAGTCCGGCCGCGACCTGACGGCCCGCTTTCGCTGGGGTCATCTGGTCTTTCTCACCGACGATCACGAGTGACGGGCACTTCACCGCGGCCATGGCTTCGGCGCCGCGCGCATAGGCGTTGCAGGCGGCAAAGTCTGTGTGGAAGACGGGTGCGTCGGTACCGCGCGCGACACGCTCCATCAACCGCTGGCTGCCACCGTGCATCCAGAAGCCCGGGCCCGGCGATGACGGCTTGTTCGCCAGACTGGAATGCGACCAGGCATTCACCATGTCGATGGCGGCCGGTGTGTTGTTGAGCGCGGCGTCGAGCAGCGCATCCGACACCTTCATCGGCCAGGCCGTCGCGACCAGCGCGATGCGGCGAACGCGATTCGCGTACCTCGACGCGCACTCCAGTGCAATCAGCGAACCCATGCTGTGCCCGACCACAATCACCGGCTGCGTGACGCCCGCTGTGTGCACCAGCGCCATCACCCAATCGGCCATGGCTTCCACCGTCTGCAGCGGGGCGCCGGCGCTGCGGCCGTGCCCGGGCAAATCGACCGCCAGCACGCTGAAACCGTGGTGCGCAAACCAGCGCGTCTGCAGGCCCCAGACGGAGTGGTCATTCTGCGCGCCATGCACAAATACGACGCACGGCAATTCGGCGTTGAACGGCTTGCCGCCGGTGTAGGCGTAGGCGTAGGCGCGCTCGCCTTGTACGGTCCATTCCATCAGCGGGCTCCGGTTGTGTTGGCGGCTTTGCCGGGCGCGGCGGACATCGCGCGCTCGGCGGCTTTCAGGCCGCGTTTGAGATCGTCGATCAGGTCGTCGGCGTCTTCCAGGCCGATGGAAAGGCGGATCGTGCCTTCGCTGATGCCGGCTGCAGCCAGCGCGTCGGCGTCCATACGGAAGTGCGTCGTCGATGCGGGGTGGATGACCAGCGAGCGTGCATCGCCCACGTTGGCAAGGTGCGAGAACAGGCCGAGCGATTCAATGAACTGCTGGCCGGCGCGCCGATCGCCGCGCAGATCAAAGCTGAACACGGCACCGCAACCCCGCGGCAGCAGGCGCCTGGCCAACGCGTGATCGGGGTGCGATTCCAGCTCCGGATAGGCGACCGACGCCACCATCGGATGGCTTGCCAGGAAGGCGACGACGCGGCGGGCGTTGTCCACGTGCCGCGCCATGCGCAGCGGCAGGGTCTCGATGCCTTGCAGCAGTTGCCATGCGGCCATCGGGTTCATGCAGGCACCAAAGTCGCGCAGGCCTTCGCGGCGAGCGCGCAACAGGAAGGGCGCGACGGTGCTCTCCTCGGCAAACACCATGTCGTGGAAACCGGCGTACGGCTCCGTCAGCTCGGGGTGCTTGCCGGCGGCGACGTAGTCGAACGTGCCGCCGTCGACAAGCACGCCGCCGATGGTCGTGCCATGCCCGCCCAGGAACTTGGTGGCCGAGTGATAGACGAGATCTGCGCCGTGCGCGAACGGCTGCAGCAGCCAAGGCGTGGTGAAGGTCGAATCGACCAGCAGCGGCACGCCTGCGTCATGCGCAATCGAAGCGATGGTCGGAATGTCCAGCACATCCAGCCCCGGGTTGCCGAGCGTCTCGCCAAACAGCAGCCGGGTGTTCGGGCGGATGGCAGCGCGCCAGCCATCGATGTCGCCGGGCTTGACGAAGGTCGTCTCGATACCGAAGCGGCGCAGCGTGTAGTGCAGCAGGTTGTGCGAGCCGCCATACAGCGCCGAAGAGGCGACGATGTGCGAGCCGGCACCCATCAGCGTGACGATGGCCAGATGCAGCGCCGCCTGCCCCGAAGCGGTGGCGATGGACCCTACGCCGTTTTCCAGCGCCGCCATGCGCTCTTCGAACACGGCGACGGTCGGGTTGGAGATGCGCGAGTAGACGTGGCCCGCGCGTTCCATATTGAACAATGACGCCGCATGTTCGCTGTCGCGGAACACAAAGGACGTGCTCAGGTGAATGGGCGTGGCGCGCGCGCCGGTGGCCGGGTCGGGCGCGGCGCCGGCATGCAGGGCCAGCGTGTCGAAGCGGGCTTTGGACATGGATTCAGGCACCCGGAAAGGGCGCGGGAACAGGTTTGGACCGGGCATGCTAGCACTGCTGCCTGTTGCAGCGCATTCCGGGCAAACGCCGAGCCGGCGCGGTTTCTGACAGGTTTTTTCTGCGCTGCATGCTTGTCGAAGCGATCCGGTTTGGGCTAGGATCGAAGCACAACCATAACCACAACCCGCGCGCGGTCGCTCCCCCGGCAGACCGGCACCCCGAACTCTGGGAGACGCAATATGAAAGTCAGCGACATTCTCCACGTGAAGGGCAACACGCTCTACACCGTGGCGCCTGAAACGAAGCTCCAGGTGGCCGTGCAGACGATGGCGGAAAAAGACATCGGCTCGCTTGTGGTCATGGAGTACGGTGAGCTGGTCGGCATGCTGACCTTCCGGGAAATCATCAAGGTCGTCGCCAAAAACCACGGTTCCGTGGGCGACGGCACGACCATCCGCAAGGTGATGGACGATCATCCCGTCACCTGCACGCCTGAAACCGAAGTCAACGAAGTGCGCCGCATCATGCTGGAGCACCATGTGCGCTACCTGCCGGTGCTCGACAGCCGCACGCTGATGGGCGTGATTTCCTTCTACGACGTGGCCAAGGCCGTGCTGGAAGACCAAAGTTTCGAGAACAAGATGCTCAAGGCGTACATTCGCGACTGGCCCGAAGAAAAGGCCAACGAAGACTGATCTGCGCGATCTCCTTACCGCACTCCTGAAACCCGCCCGCCGTTGCGAGCGGGTTTTTTGTTGAACCCCGAAACCGCCTGCCGATGAGCCAATCGAGCCAGTTTTCCCTGCTGAAGCAGCGTCGCTTTGCACCGTTCTTCTGGACCCAGTTTCTGGGCGCGATGAACGACAACGTCTTTAAGGTGGCGTTTTCGTCGTTGGTCACCTACCACGCTGCGTTGTTCGGCAATGCGGACCCGGCTTCAGCGGCATTCCTGATTTCTGCGATCTTCATCGCGCCGTTTGTGCTGCTGTCTGCCACCAGCGGGCAGATTGCCGACCGCATGGACAAGGCGCGGCTGATCCGTCTGGTGAAGACGTTGGAAATCGCCATCATGGCGATCGGCTGTGCGGGTTTCGCGCTGCGCCATGTTGAACTGCTGTACCTGTGCACGTTCTTGATGGGCGTGCACTCGACGCTGTTTGGGCCTGTGAAGTACGCCTATCTGCCGCAGCACCTGCAGTCGGCGGAGCTGGTCGGCGGTAACGGGCTGGTGGAAATGGGCACCTTCGTTGCCATCCTGATCGGCACCATTGGCGGCGGCGAACTGGCCAATTACACCCGCAACGGCGAGCTGATCGGCCCGCTGTTCACCGGTATTGCGTGCATTGTCATTGCCGTGGCCGGGTGGCTGACGGCGCGTGGTGTGCCGGTGTCGCCGGCGTCGCAGCCGGACCTGCGCATCAACTGGAACCCCATTTCCGAGACCTGGCGGAACCTGAAGCTGGCGAGCAACCAGCGCGCGGTCTTCCTGAGCCTGCTGGGCATCTCATGGCTGTGGTTTGTGGGGGCGACGTTCCTGACGTCGTTCTTTGCCTTCGCGCGCAACGTGCTCGGCGGCGATCAGAATGTCGTGACGCTGCTGCTGGCCGTGTTTTCGGTCGGCATCGGCTTGGGCTCGGTGCTCTGCGAAAAGCTCTCGGGCCGCACGGTGGAGATCGGCCTGGTGCCGTTTGGCTCGATCGGCATGACGGTGTTTGCGGTCGACCTGTACTTTGCTTCGCATGTCGAGGCATTGGTCGCGCACGACGTGCTGACGGGCATTTCAGGCTTCCTGCAAAACCACCGCCATTGGCGCGTGCTGGCCGATCTGTTCCTGCTGGCGATGTTCGGCGGTTTCTACAGCGTGCCGTTGTACGCGTTGATCCAGAGCCGCTGCGAGCCGACGCACCGCGCGCGCATCATTGCCGCCAACAACATCCTGAACGCGCTGTTCATGATTGCTTCTGCCGTGCTGGCGATGGTGCTCACGCGTGCCGGGTTCACGATCCCGCAGCTGTTTCTGGTCACCGGCATCCTCAACGCCGTGGTGGCGATCTACATCTACACGCTGGTGCCCGAATTCCTGATCCGGTTCGTGATGTGGCTGTTGATCCATACCGTTTACCGCGTGAAGGTGGAGGGCTCGGAGCAGATTCCCGATGAAGGCCCATGCCTGCTGGTCTGCAACCACGTCAGCTTTGTCGATGCCGTGGTGGTGGGTGCGTTCGTGCGCCGCCCCGTGCGTTTTGTGATGGATCACCGCATCTTCAAGGTGCCGCTGCTCTCGTGGTTCTTCCGCACGGTCAAGGCGATTCCGATTGCGCCGATGCATGAAGACCCGGAGATGCTCAAGCGCGCCTACGACACGATTGCCGCCGCGCTGGCAGAAGGCGAGGTCGTCTGCATCTTCCCCGAAGGCAAGATCACTGCCACGGGCGAGATGAACCCGTTCAAGGACGGCATGCGCCGCATCATCGAACGCACGCCCGTACCGGTGGTGCCGATGGCGCTACGTGGCCTCTGGGGCAGCTTTTTCTCGCGCAAGGGCGGGGCGGCGATGTCGCGCCCGTTCCGTCGCGGCTTCCTCAACAAGCTGGAGCTGTGCATCGGCACGCCCGTGCCGGCGCACGCCGTGTCGCCGGAAACGATGCAGGCCGCCGTGCTGGCGCTGCGCGGCGAGCGGCTCTAGCGCGTGGCGGGCCTCCGGACTTCGATACACTGCCGGTCGGCCCGCAATCGGCCTTCATGCATTTTTCTGACCTCCAACTCTCCCGTTACCTGCCATGAAACACGTTTCCCCGCTGCTGTGTGCTTCGTTGCTTGCCCTGGCTGCCGTTAGCGCGCAAGCCGCATCGCCGGCTTCCGAGACGCTGCCCTCCGGTGTGATCGTCCAGACGCTGACCAAGGGCACCGGCCCGTCGCCCAAGGCCAGCGACACGGTCAAGGTGCACTACCGCGGCACACTGACTGACGGCAAGGAATTCGACAGCTCCTACAAGCGCGGCCAGCCGATTTCGTTTCCGCTCAATCGCGTGATTCCGTGCTGGACCGAAGGCGTACAAAAGATGCAGGTGGGCGGCAAGGCCAAGCTGACCTGCCCGGCGGCCACCGCTTACGGCGAGCGCGGCGTTCCGGGCACCATTCCGCCCAATTCGACGCTGAACTTCGAGGTCGAGCTGCTGGGTATCGGCGGCTGACCAAAGGACCGATAGATCGGCCTTACAATAGCGTTTTCCTGATGTTTCGCGCCGCGGCCGTCGCGGCGCCTTCCTGAGCACGATCATGTCTGGCAATACCCTGGGCCTGCTGTTTTCCGTCACCACCTTCGGCGAGTCGCATGGCCCGGCCATTGGCGCTGTCATCGACGGCTGCCCGCCCGGCATGACGCTGTCGGCAGAAGACATTCAGCCCGATCTGGACCGCCGCAAGCCCGGCACCTCGCGCCACGTTACGCAGCGCAAGGAGGAGGACCTCGTCGAGATCCTCTCCGGCGTGTACGAAGGCAAGACGACGGGCACCCCGATCTGCCTGCTGATCCGCAATACCGACCAGCGCAGCAAGGATTACAGCAACATCGCCGAGACCTTCCGTCCCGGCCACGCCGATTACACCTACTGGCACAAATACGGCATCCGCGATCCGCGCGGCGGCGGCCGTTCTTCCGCACGCTTGACGGCGCCGACGGTGGCTGCAGGCGCCGTCGCCAAGAAGTGGCTGCGCGAGAAGTTCGGCGTTGAAATCCACGGCTTCATGTCGCAACTCGGCGATATCCACATCCCGTTCATGGACTGGAACGAAGTGCCGAACAACCCGTTCTTCGCGCCGAATGCCGAGATCGTTCCCGAGCTGGAAACCTACATGGATGCACTGCGCAAGGACGGCGATTCCGTCGGCGCGCGCATTGAAGTGGTGGCCACGGGCGTGCCCGTCGGTTGGGGGGAGCCGCTGTTCGACCGCCTGGACGCCGACATCGCCCACGCCATGATGGGCCTGAATGCGGTGAAGGGCGTTGAGATCGGCGCAGGCTTCCACGCGGTCAGCCAGCGCGGCTCCGAGCATGGCGACGAACTGACGCCGGAGGGCTTCGTCGGCAACAACGCGGGCGGCATCCTGGGCGGGATTTCGACGGGCCAGGACATCTCGGTGTCGCTGGCGATCAAGCCGACGTCGAGCATCCGTACGCCGCGCCGTTCGATCGACAAGGCGGGTGATCCGGCGGTGGTAGAAACGTTCGGACGCCATGACCCGTGCGTCGGCATTCGTGCTACGCCGATCGCCGAGGCGCTGCTGGCACTCGTGCTGATTGACCATGCGCTGCGCCATCGTGCGCAATGCGGCGACGTGTCGGTCGAGACGCCGGCGATTTCGGCAAAAGCTCCCTGAATCGATTCGCTCAGGCAACAAAAAAGACGGCTTGAAGCCGTCTTTTTTGTTGGGCGGTCGCCCGCTGCTTACATGCCGACGTAGTTCGGTCCGCCACCGCCTTCCGGCGTGACCCACACGATGTTCTGCGTCGGGTCCTTGATGTCGCAGGTCTTGCAGTGCACGCAGTTCTGCGCGTTGATCTGCAGGCGCTCGGTGCCTTCGTCGTTCTTGACGAATTCGTACACGCCTGCGGGGCAGTAGCGCTGCTCGGGGCCGGCAAACTGGGCCAGGTTGATGCGCGTCGGAACGGTCGGATCCTTCAGCGTCAGGTGCGCCGGCTGATTCTCTTCGTGGTTCGTGTTCGAAATGAACACCGACGACAGGCGGTCGAACGTGATCTTGCCGTCCGGCTTCGGATACTCGATCTTCGGGCATTCCGATGCCGGCTTGAGCGACTGGTTGTCCGACTTCGTGCCGTGCAGCGTCCAGGGCGGGTTGCTCACGCCAATCTTGGGCAGCAGCCACTGTTCGATGCCGGTCATGATCTTGCCCAGCGTCGGGCTCTTCTTGAACCACAGCTTGAAATTGCGCGACTGGTCCAGCTCTTCCTTCAGCCAGCTCTGTTCGAAGGCGGCGGGGTAGGCGGACAGCTCGTCAGAGGAACGGCCGGCCGTCACGGCTTCGAACACGGCTTCACCGCACATCATGCCGCTCTTGATGGCCGCGTGGCTGCCCTTGATGCGCGCCGCGTTCAGGTAGCCAGCATCGCAACCGACCAGTGCACCACCCGGGAACACCGTTTTCGGCAGCGCTTGCGGCGTGCCGTTGTTGATGGCGCGCGCGCCGTAGCCGATGCGCTTGCCGCCTTCGATGTGCGCGCGGATGGCCGGGTGAGCCTTCCAGCGCTGCATCTCTTCGAAGGGGCTCATCCACGGGTTCTTGTAGTCCAGCCCGATCACGAAGCCGAGCGTGACCTTGTTGTCTTCCAGGTGATACAGGAAGCCGCCGCCGAAGGTGTCGTCTTCCATCGGCCAGCCAGCGGTGTGCACCACGAGGCCTGGCTTGGCCTTGGCCGGGTCGATTTCCCAGAGTTCCTTGATGCCGATGGCGAAGGTCTGCGGGTCTTTGCCGGCGTTGAGCTTGAATTTCTCCAGCAATTGGCGGCCCAGATGGCCGCGCGCGCCTTCCGCGAAGATGGTGTACTTGCCGAGGAGCTCCATGCCGAGTTGGAAGTTCTCGGTGGGCTCGCCGTCCTTGCCGATGCCCATGTTGCCGGTGGCAACGCCGCGCACGGCGCCCTTGTCGTCATACAGCACTTCGGCTGCGGCAAAGCCCGGGAAAATTTCCACGCCCAGCGCCTCGGCCTGCGTGGCCATCCACTTCACCACGTTCGACAGCGAGACCACGTAGCAGCCGTCATTGTGGAAGTTGCGCGGCACGAGCCAGTCGGGCGTACGCTTGGAGCCGGTCTCGCTCAGGAAAAGCACGTCGTCGCCCGTGACCGCCTGGTTGAGCGGGGCGCCGTCGGCTTTCCAGTTGGGAAGGAGTTCGTTGATGGCGCGTGGGTCCATCACCGCGCCCGAAAGGATGTGCGCACCCGGCTCGGAACCCTTTTCCAGCACGACGACGGACACGTCCTTGCCCGTCTCGGCAGCCAGTTGTTTGATGCGAATCGCTGTCGCCAGGCCGGCGGGGCCACCGCCGACGATCACGACGTCATACTCCATGGACTCTCGCGGGCCGTATTGTTCGAGGAGCTGCTGCTGGTTCATAAGTGTCTCTTCGCTGCTTTGGGGACAGTTAGGGGCGTTTGCTTATTGGTATGACGGATTGCTGCATTAGAATTTTCCGCATTGTCCGGGACGCGCCCGGATGCGGCAAGGGAAATTTCTGAACGATCGTTCGATTTTTTGCTAAGCTGCGCTCAAATCACATGCCGGTGTTGCCTCCGAGCGGCACCGGTGCATGCCAAACCAACACACGGGGATCACGCATCATGGGTTTGTCGATCAATCTGGAAGGCAAGGTCGCGCTGATCACGGGCGCGTCGAGCGGCCTGGGCGCCCGTTTCGCCCACACGCTGGCGGCCGCCGGCGCGAAAGTCGTGCTGGCCTCGCGCCGTGTCGAGCGTCTGAAGGAACTGCGCGCCGACATCGAATCCAAAGGCGGCAGCGCCCACGTGGTCCGCCTGGACGTGACGGATCCCGACAGCATTCGCGCGGCCGTCGCACACGCTGAAACCGAGGCTGGCACCATCGACATCCTCGTCAACAACTCGGGGGTTTCGACCACGCAGCGCATGGTGGACGTCACGCCCGATGATTTCGATTTCGTGTTCGATACCAACACGCGCGGCGCATTCTTCGTTGCGCAGGAAACCGCCAAGCGCATGATTGCGCGGGCCAAGGGCGCCGAGAAGAACGGCTCGCCGCTGCCGCAATCGCGCATCGTCAACATCGCGTCGGTGGCGGGACTGAAGGTACTGTCGCAGATTGGCGTGTATTGCATGAGCAAGGCGGCCGTGGTGCACATGACCAAGGCCATGGCGCTGGAGTGGGGCCGTTACGGCATCAATACGAACGCGATCTGCCCGGGCTATATCGATACCGAAATCAATCATCATCACTGGGAAACCGAACCCGGCCAGAAGCTTGTGCAGATGCTGCCGCGCAAGCGTGTCGGCAAGCCGGAAGACCTCGATGGGCTGATTCTACTGCTGGCGTCGGATCAGTCCGACTTCATCAACGGTGCCGTCATCAACGCCGACGACGGCATGGTGTAAGGCGCCGCTGGCTTAGTGCCCCATCAGCCGCTGAACAAGTTCGAGCGAGGTGTTGGCGGCGTACTTCTTCATCAGCCGCGCGCGGTAGATTTCGACCGTGCGCGGGCTGATTTCCAGCTGTTTGCCGATCTGCTTGCTGGTCTTGCCCTCGACCAGTTGCGCGGCGATGTCGCGTTCGCGCGGTGTGAGCGCTGCCGTGACGGGGCGATGCGCTGACAGGTCTTCGAACGTCCAGATACCTTCGCCGAGCGGTTTCGCGCGATCCAGTGCCCGGCCCGTGACGTGGCACCAGAACAGTTCGCCGTTGGCGCGTTTCATGATGCGTTCGTCGGAGTAGCTGCCGCGTGCGTTCATGACGGGAATGATGCGTGCGCCGGTGCGCTCGTATTCATCGTGCGTCGGATAGAGCAGTTCAAACGACTGACCGATCATGGTGGTGCGCGCGTGGCCGAAGATGCGAGCGGCTTCGTCGTTGACGTCGAGCATCACCGCTCGCGGGACATCACCATGCCGACAGGGGCAAGCTGGAATGCGGTCTGATAGTCGAGGGCGGGCATATGTATTCGTACGTATTGCTGCGTCGCGCGACGCTTGCGTATTCTCGGCAGATTGTATCGTTACTATTTTCCGGCGCTGCATCGCACAAACCCCAACTGTGTGATCGGTCAAAACCCTGCCGGATTTGTTGGACCACCAAGGAAGGAGCACGCATGAACAAAATCTTCGCCAGCGCCAGCGAGGCGCTTGCGGGCGTCGTCAAGGACGGCCAGACCATCGCCGTAGGCGGCTTCGGCCTGTGCGGCATTCCGGAAGCGCTGATTGCCGCGCTGCGCGATTCGGGCGTCAAGAATCTCACTTGCATTTCCAACAACGCCGGCGTCGACGGTTTCGGCCTGGGCCTGCTGCTGGAGACGCGCCAGATCAAAAAGATGATTTCGTCCTACGTGGGCGAAAACAAGGAGTTCGAGCGCCAGTATCTGGCCGGTGAACTCGAGTTGGAATTCACGCCGCAAGGCACGCTGGCCGAAAAGCTGCGCGCTGGCGGCGCCGGCATCCCGGCGTTCTTCACCAAGACGGGCGTCGGCACGCTCGTCGCCGAAGGCAAGGAGCTGCGCGAGTTTGACGGCGAGACGTACGTCATGGAGCGCTCGCTGGTGCCCGATGTGGCGCTGGTGAAGGCGCAGGTGGCCGACAAGTCCGGCAACCTGCGTTTCAACCTGACCGCGCGCAACTTCAACCCGGCTGCGGCCACCGCCGGCAAGATCTGCATTGTCGAGGTCGAAGAGATCGTTGAAGTGGGCGAGCTTGCGCCGGACGACATCCATCTGCCCGGCATCTATGTGCACCGCATCGTGCTGAATGCCACGCCCGAGAAGCGCATCGAAAAGCGCACCATCCGAGCAGCCAACTAAGGAGACCGACATGGCCTGGACACAAGACCAAATGGCGGCGCGCGCTGCCCAGGAGTTGCAAGACGGTTTCTACGTCAACCTCGGCATCGGCATCCCGACGCTGGTTGCCAACCATACCGGCGACAAGGAAGTCTGGCTGCAAAGCGAAAACGGCATGCTCGGTATCGGCCCGTTCCCCACGGAAGACGAAGTCGACGCCGACCTGATCAACGCAGGCAAGCAGACCGTGACCACGCTGCCCGGCAGCGCCATCTTCGGCAGCGACCAGAGCTTTGCGATGATTCGCGGCGGCAAGATCAACCTGTCGATTTTGGGTGCGATGCAGGTAAGCGAGACGGGCGACCTCGCCAACTGGATGATCCCCGGCAAGATGGTCAAGGGCATGGGCGGCGCGATGGACCTCGTGGCCGGCGTCAAGCGCGTGATCGTGCTGATGGAGCACACCGCAAAAAAGAAGGACGGCACCGAAGACCTGAAGATCCTGCCCAAGTGCACATTGCCGCTGACGGGCGTGGGTGTGGTGGATCGCATCATTACGGACCTCGGCGTGATCGACGTGACCGAGCAGGGCCTGAAGCTGATCGAAACCGCGCCGGGCGTTTCCCGCGAAGAGGTCCAGGCCAAGACTGGCGTCAACCTGCTGTAATCGTCGACATCCGGAGACACGCATGCTGCAAGGAAAAACCGCCCTCGTCACGGGCTCGACCAGCGGGATCGGCCTGGGTATCGCCTGCTCGCTGGCCGCGCAGGGTGCCAACATCATCATGAACGGCTTTGGCGACGTGGAAGCGTCCAAGGCGCAGATCGCGGCCGCAGGCAAGAATGCCATCCGCATCGGATACCACGGCGCCGACATGAGCAAGCCGGCCGAGATCGAAGCGATGTTCGCCTATGCCGATGCAGAATTCGGCGGCGTGGACATCCTCGTCAACAACGCCGGCATCCAATACGTGGCCAACGTGGAGGATTTCCCGCCCGAGCGCTGGGACGCCATCATCGCCATCAACCTCACCTCGGCTTTCCACACGACGCGGCTTGCCGTGCCGGGCATGAAGCGCAAGAACTGGGGCCGCATCATCAACATCGCTTCGGCGCATGGGCTGGTGGCATCGGCGCAGAAATCGGCGTACGTGGCGGCCAAGCACGGTATCGTCGGCTTTACCAAGTCGGTGGCGCTGGAGACGGCGCAGACGGGCATCACGTCCAACGCGATCTGCCCGGGCTGGGTGCTGACGCCGCTGGTGCAGAAGCAGATCGATGCGCGCGCCGAGAAGGACGGCCTGTCCGCGCTCGAAGCCAAGAAGGATCTGCTGATGGAAAAGCAGCCCTCTGGCGAGTTTGTCACGCCCGACCAGCTTGGTGCGCTGGCGGTGTTCCTGTGCAGCGATGCGGCTGAACAGGTGCGTGGCGTGGCGTGGAACATGGATGGTGGCTGGGTCGCGCAGTAAGCTGAGTCGCCTTTCGGAAAAGCCTCGCTCCGGCGAGGCTTTTTTGTTTTGGACCGCCGCGGATGTCTGCTGCGCCGCCGCATGCCTGCGGGGCCGCGTACAATCAGGCTTCGCTGTCTCCGTCATTCACGTGTAGGAGTTGTTCATGCCAGTTTCGCCGCGCCTTGCCTTCGTGCAGTGCCTGAGTCCGTCCGGCTTGCACCGGATGGCGTATCACGAGTGGGGCGACTCGCAGAATCCGCGCGTGCTCGTTTGCGTGCATGGCCTCTCGCGCACCGGGCGTGATTTCGACGTGCTGGCGCAGGCGCTGTGCAACGACTATCGCGTCATCTGCCCCGATGTGGTGGGCCGCGGGCGCTCCGATTGGCTGGCCGACCCGAAGGGCTATGTGCTGCCGCAGTACGCGTCCGACATGGTGACGTTGCTCGCGCGCCTGAACGCCGAGTCCGTCGACTGGTTCGGTACCTCGATGGGTGGCCTGATCGGCATTGGCCTGGCAGGCTTGCCGAAATCGCCGATCCGCAAGCTGCTGCTCAACGATGTGGGCCCGCGCGTGACGGAATCGTCGTTGACGCGCATCGGCGCCTACCTCGGTTTGAACGTCCGCTTCAAGACGTTCGATGAAGGGCTGGCGTACCTCAAGACGATCAGTGCTTCATTCGGCCCGCACACGCCGGAGCAATGGCGTGAGTTGAATACGGCGATCCTGAAGCCGCAGGGCGGCGAGTGGATCCTGCATTACGATCCGCGCCTGGCGGAGCCCTTCAAGAACACCACGCCCGAAATGATCGCTGCCGGCGAGGCGACGCTCTGGAAACTGTTCGAGGCGATTCCCGGCGAAGTGCTGGTGGTGCGCGGCGCGCATTCCGATTTGCTGACGCGCGAGACCGTCGAAGCCATGATGCAGCGCGGCCAACATGTGAACACGGTGGAAATTCCCGATGTGGGCCACGCGCCGACCTTCATCCAGCCGGATCAGGTGGCGATTGCCCGCAAGTTCTTCCTCGGTCAATGACCGTTTGTCCGACCCCATTCGATTTGCAAGATGAGCACTGAACTGAAGCGCTACAACGTCGAACATCGCTATTCCGACGCGGCCGTCTACAACGGCGTCGTCTACGTGGCCGGCCAGGTGCCCGAGACCACGCTGGACGCCGGCATTGCCGAGCAGACGGCCGAAGTGCTCGCCATCATCGATCGCGTGCTGGCCGCGAACGACAGCGACAAGACGCGCATCCTGATGTGCCAGATCTTCCTCAAAGACATCAGCGAGATTGGCGAGATGAACAAGGTGTGGGACCAGTGGGTCGCCGCCGATTCCAGGAACTCGCCGCCGCGCGCCACCGTTGAAGCCGCGCTGGCCAATCCGAAGTACCGCATCGAAATCGTCGTGACGGCCGCACAGAAAAGCTGAGCCCGTCGCCCAACAGGCGAGACGTAAGCAGGACGCATCATGGAGAACAAGACCGAACGGCCGGCCGAAGGGCCCGGATCGACGGCAGAGCAGGTCGCTCGGGCGATCGAATACCTCGTGGCGAATGCCGCCGACAGCGTCACGCTGACCGGCGAGCCGCTGGAGTCGCACGCGCGCGGCACGATCGCCATTCTTGAAGGGCTGCGCGTCGATACGCCGTCGTTGCAGGCCGCCGCGCTGTTTCTGTTGCCCACGCTCGCGATGGACAACGAAAAGGCGCTCGAGCCCGCGTTCGGCGCCGAGGTCGTCAAGCTCGTGCACGATGTGCGGCAACTGCTGCGCATTGGGGCCATTGCCGGCCTCGTCAGTCCGACCGACGCCAGCATCACGCGCAAGAACGAAGCCGAAGCACGCCGCGCGCAAGTCGAGGCGTTGCGCAAGATGTTGCTCGCGTTCGCGCAGGACATTCGCGTGGTGCTGATCCGGCTGGCGTCGCGGTTGCAGTCGCTGCGCTGGCTGGCGCAGACGAAGCGCTCGGCGCCGGAGGGCATGGCGCGCGAGACGCTGGATATCTACGCGCCGCTCGCAAACCGCCTGGGCATCTGGCAGCTGAAGTGGGAGCTTGAAGACCTCGGCTTCCGCTTTGAGGATCCCGATACCTACAAGCGCATCGCCCGCCTGCTGGACGAAAAGCGCATCGAGCGCGAGAAGTTTATCGGCCAGGCCATCGAGCAACTCCAAAAGACGTTGCACGATGCCGGCATTCAGGCTGAGGTCAGCGGGCGGCCCAAGCACATCTACAGCATCTGGAAGAAGATGCGCGGCAAGGAACTCGACTTTGCCGATCTGTACGACGTGCGCGCCTTCCGTGTCATCGTCGATGACATCAAGGATTGCTACACGGTGCTCGGTTTCGTGCACCACATGTGGCAGCCGATCCCGAAGGAATTCGACGACTACATCTCGCGTCCGAAGGCCAATGGCTACATGTCGCTGCACACGGTGGTGATCGGCGACGACGGCCGCGCGCTCGAAGTGCAGATCCGCACGCGTGAGATGCACCATTTTGCCGAGTACGGCGTGGCGGCGCACTGGCGCTACAAAGAGGCCGGCAGCAAGGGCTACGCCGGGCAGTTCTCCGCCAGCGAACGCTACGACGAGAAGATCGCCTGGCTGCGCCAATTGCTCGCCTGGAAAGATGACGCCGAGCACACCGTCGCGCACGAGGATTCCCCGTGGGAGCAGCTCAAGCACACCGAGCTGGATGACCACATCTACGTGCTGACGCCGCAGGCGCGCGTGATCGCGTTGCCGCAAGGCGCGACGCCGGTCGACTTCGCTTATTACCTGCACAGTGATCTCGGTCACCGCTGCCGCGGCGCACGCGTCGATGGCACGATGGTGCCGCTGAACACGCCGCTCAAGAACGGCCAGACGGTCGAGATCGTTACGGTCAAGCAGGGCGGCCCGTCGCGCGATTGGCTCAACACCGAGCTGCACTATCTGGTCAGTCCGCGTGCCCGCACGAAGGTGCGCGCATGGTTCAACGCGATGGAGCTGGAAGAGACGCTCGCCCAGGGCCGCGCGCTCATCGACAAGACGCTGCAGCGCGAAGGCAAGACCGCCGTCAACCTGGAAGAGCTGGCCGCCAAGCTCGGCTACAAGACGCCGGACGATCTGTACGCTGTCGTCGCCAAGGACGAGCTGAGCCTGCGCCGTATCGAGGCGGTCCTGCGCTCGGATGGGGCGCCGCCGCCGGCACCCGTCGACGACGAAGCCGCCATCACCAAGAAAAGCCGCGCCACCAGCGTGGCCCGTGGCGCCAAGAGTGGTGTGCTCGTGGTGGGCGTCGACTCGCTCCTCACGCAGATGTCGCGTTGCTGCAAGCCTGCACCGCCGGACCCCATCGTCGGCTTTGTCACGCGTGGCCGTGGTGTCTCGATCCACCGTCAGAGTTGCGCGACGTTCCAGCAACTGGCCGCCCGCGCCCCGGGCCGTGTGATCCAGACGGAATGGGGCCAACGCAGCGATTCGGTCTATCCGATCGACATCCAGGTCGAAGCGCTGGACCGGCAGGGCTTGTTACGCGACATCTCGGAAATCCTCTCGCGCGAGAAGATCAACGTGACCGGCGTGCGCACGCTGTCGAGCAAAGGTGTCGCGAAAATGCAGTTCACTGCGGAGGTGTCAGAGGCGACGCAACTGCAGCGCGCGCTGACTTTGATCGAAGAAGTGCAAGGGGTATTGACAGCCCGAAGGAAGTGACGGTATAGTCTTGGTCTTCGGCAGGCTCGTAGCTCAGCTGGTTAGAGCACCACCTTGACATGGTGGGGGTCGTTGGTTCGAGTCCAATCGAGCCTACCAACGCATTTAGCAGGACGCGTCGGGTAGGGTGTCCAAGCCGTCATCCTCGTAATTCCCGGGTTTGTCCCGTACAACTGAACACAGGGCGAAATATGATTCAGGCACCGCGAACTACAACCGCTTCGGAGCGACGGTAGTCAAGGTGCGTTTTTCGCCCTTTGCGGTCTGCCCAAGCGGTGGATAGCGCAAATGAAAACGCGGCCTTGGCCGCGTTTTTTTTCGTCCGCAGTTTCGTGTCACGCGTGGCGATCAAGCTGAAAGCGCTTCGAAGCATTCGATTCGACAACCTGCTGCGCTGAACTTGGCGCGGCGCACGACAGAATAACGACCGCTGTGCATCGCTGAAACCTGAGATGCGCAACGGTGACTCCACAGGAGCAAGCATGATCGCAATCACGTTGCCGGATGGTTCCCGGCGAGAGTTTCCCGGCCCGGTGACGGTCGCAGAAGTGGCGCAAAGCATCGGTGCGGGCCTTGCCAAGGCAGCCCTGGCTGGCCGCGTGGACGGCCAGATGGTCGACACGAGCTACACGATCGATCGCGATGCGAAGCTCGCCATCATCACCGACAAGGATGCCGACGGCGTCGACGTGATCCGTCACTCCACGGCCCACTTGCTGGCCTACGCCGTCAAGGAGCTGTATCCGGACGCGCAGGTCACCATCGGTCCGGTCATCGAGAACGGTTTCTACTACGACTTCGCCTACAAGCGCCCCTTCACGCCCGAAGACCTCGTTGCCATCGAAAAGAAGATGACCGAGCTGGCCAAGAAGGACGAGAAGGTCACGCGTGAAGTCTGGAATCGCGATGAGGCCGTCAAGCTGTTCGAAGGCATGGGCGAGAAATACAAGGCGGAGATCATTGCCTCCATCCCGCAGGATCAGGAGATCGGCCTGTACCGCGAAGGCAACTTCGTTGACCTGTGCCGCGGTCCGCACGTGCCCTCCACGGGCAAGCTGAAAGTGTTCAAGCTCATGAAGGTGGCGGGCGCGTATTGGCGCGGCGACCACAACAACGAGATGCTTCAGCGCATCTACGGCACGGCCTGGGCCAAAAAGGAAGATCAGGAAGCCTACCTGCGCATGCTGGAAGAGGCCGAGAAGCGTGATCACCGCAAGCTCGGTCGTGAACTCGACCTGTTCCACATCGACGAGTACTCGCCTGGCACGGTGTTCTGGCACCCCAAGGGCTGGACGCTGTGGCAGGAAGTCGAGCAATACATGCGCCGCGTCTATCGCGAGAACGGCTACCAGGAAGTGAAGGGGCCGCAGATTCTCGACAAGACGCTGTGGGAGAAGACCGGCCACTGGGACAAGTACCGCGAGAACATGTTCATCACGGAATCGGAAAAGCGCGAATACGCGCTGAAGCCGATGAACTGCCCCGGCCACATCCTCATCTACAAGCAAGGCATCAAGAGCTACCGCGACCTGCCGCTTCGCTTCGGCGAATTCGGTGCGTGCCACCGCAACGAGCCGTCGGGCGGCCTGCACGGCATCATGCGCGTGCGCGGCTTCACGCAGGACGACGGCCACATCTTCTGCACGGAAGACATGATCCAGGCCGAGGTGACGGCGTTTACGACGTTGCTGCAGAAGGTCTACAAGGATTTCGGTTTTACCGAGATTCTCTACAAGCTGTCGACGCGTCCGGACAAGCGCATCGGCACGGAAGAAAGCTGGGACCGCGCCGAGGCTGCGTTGGCCGAGGGCTTGCGTGCATCGGGTTGCGAGTTCGAGTACCTGCCGGGTGAGGGGGCGTTCTACGGTCCCAAGATCGAGTATGTGCTTAAAGACGCACTTGGACGGCAATGGCAGTGTGGCACGATGCAGGTCGACCCGAACCTGCCGGAGCGCCTTGACGCAGAGTTTGTCGGTGAAGACGGCGCGCGCCATCGCCCGATCATGCTGCACCGAGCCATCGTTGGCAGCCTCGAGCGCTTTATCGGTATCTTGATCGAGCAGTACGCTGGAGCGTTGCCCACGTGGCTTTCCCCGGTGCAGGTCGCGGTGCTCAGCATCACCGATTCGCATGCCGAATACGCACAATCCGTTGCGCAATCCCTGCAAAAACAAGGATTTAGGGCGGTCGTTGATTTGCGGAATGAGAAGATTGGGTATAAAATCCGCGAGCATTCCGTGCAGAAGGTCCCATATCAGGTTGTGGTTGGCGACAAGGAACGGGATGAAAATCAGGTGGCCGTGCGTGCCCGTGGCAACGTCGATCTAGGCTCCATGCCGTTGTCGGCGTTCGTTGAGCGACTGCAGAACGATCTCGCCAACAAGTCATGAGCTGGGCACGGCCTGTTTTTTTGATTCTTTGAGGACATCAACATCGCTACTGAGAAATCTCACCGCATCAACCGCGAGATCAGCGCACCGGAAATCCGGCTGACCGGGGTTGAGGGAGAAGCGCTCGGCATCGTCAAGCTGTTTGACGCACTGCGTCTGGCAGAAGAGAAAGACGTCGACTTGGTCGAGATCGCGCCGACTGCGCAGCCGCCCGTCTGCCGCCTGATGGACTATGGCAAGTTCAAGTATCAGGAGCAGAAGAAGGCCCACGAGGCCAAGTTGAAGCAGAAGGTTATCCAGGTGAAGGAAGTCAAATTCCGCCCGGCTACCGACGACAACGACTACGGCGTCAAGCTGCGAAACGCTACGCGCTTCCTAGAGGATGGTGACCGGGTGAAGGTTACCTTGCGTTTCCGAGGTCGCGAAATGGCGCACCAGGAGCTCGGTATGCGCGTGCTGGAGCGTATCAAGGCTGACCTGGAGGAATTCGGTCAGGTTGAGCAGATGCCGAAGATGGAAGGCCGCCAGGCAGTGATGATGTTGGCGCCCAAGAAGAAAAAGTAATGCAGCGGCGGCCGGGCGATTCCGGCTGCGCTGAGCAGGTTCCAGACGGAAACGTCGGAAGACGCGGCAGGTGTCAAAGCCTGCCGCGATACAACAAGTGAGCCCGGGTCTTGCAAGTGTCGGCGGCAGCCGTCCACCTGGCCTCATGTCAAAAACGGAGTTGTTCCATGCCGAAGATGAAGACGAAGAAAAGCGCTTCCAAGCGCTTTACTGCCCGTCCTGGTGGCACGATCAAACGTGGCCAAGCCTTCAAGCGTCACATCCTGACCAAGAAGACCACCAAGAACAAGCGTCACCTGCGCGGTACCGAGGGCGTCCATGAGACGAACCTGAAGTCCGTTCGCGCAATGATGCCGTACGCCTAACCCTAACTAACTACGAAAGGAGCATTTCATGCCTCGAGTAAAACGTGGGGTCACAGCGCGGGCCCGTCATAAGAAGGTTATCAGCGCAGCCAAGGGTTACCGCGGCCGCCGCAATAACGTCTATCGCATCGCCAAGCAGGCGGTCATGCGTGCTGGTCAGTACGCCTACCGCGATCGTCGCAACAAGAAGCGTGTGTTCCGCGCGCTCTGGATTGCACGTATCAACGCTGGCGCACGCGAGCATGGTCTGACCTACAGCAAGTTCATGAACGGCCTGAAGAAGGCGTCCATCGAGCTGGACCGCAAGGTGCTGTCGGACATGGCCATTCACGACAAGGTGGCTTTTGCTGCCATCGTGAACCAGGTGAAAGCCAACGTCGCCTGAATTGGATTGGCCGGGCAGGCTGCTGGAATTGCCCAGTGACTTTGCCGGCTGATCACCCTGACGGGGCTCTCACCGAGCCCCGTTTTTTATTCCGCGCATTTCGCGGACCCGAATCACCCGAATTTTTTCGCTCGCCTTCCCATGTCACTGGATCTGGATCAAGTCGTCGTCGATGCCCAAAACGCGTTTGCCTCCGTGGAGGACAACGCCTCGCTGGAAAACGAGAAAGCCCGCTTTCTCGGTAAGTCCGGCGTGCTGACCGACTTGCTCAAAGGCTTGGGCAAGCTCGATCCGGAGACACGCAAGTCCGAAGGCGCGCGCATCAACCAAGCCAAGAGCCGTGTTGAGGAGGCGCTGAACGCCCGCCGCCAGGCACTGGCCGATGCGCTGATGAACGCCCGCCTTGCAGCCGAGGCGATCGACGTAACGCTGCCGGGCCGGGATGTGGCCGAAGGCAGTCTGCACCCGGTGATGAACACCTGGGAGCGCGTCGCCAAGATTTTCGGCTCCATCGGTTTCGATGTGGCCGACGGCCCTGAAATCGAATCCGACTGGATGAACTTCACGGCGCTGAACAACCCGGACAACCACCCGGCGCGCTCGATGCAGGACACGTTCTACATCGACGGTCGCGACAGCGAAGACAAGCTCCTGCTGCTGCGCACGCACACCAGTCCGATGCAGGTGCGCTATGCCCGCATGCACGTTGAGAAGTACAAGCATCTCGACCGCATTCCGCCGATCAAGGTCATCGCTCCGGGACGCACGTACCGCGTTGACAGCGATGCAACGCACTCGCCGATGTTCCATCAGGTCGAAGGCCTCTGGATTGCGGACAACATCAGCTTTGCCGACCTGAAGGGCGTCTATACCGATTTCCTGCGCAACTTCTTCGAGCGCGACGACATCCAGGTGCGCTTCCGCCCGTCGTATTTCCCGTTCACCGAGCCGTCGGCCGAGATCGACATGGCATTCGGCAACGGTAAATGGCTGGAGATTTCCGGCTCCGGCCAGGTGCACCCGACCGTGGTGCGCAACATGGGCCTGGACCCCGAGCGCTACATCGGCTTCGCGTTCGGCTCCGGCCTGGAGCGCTTGACGATGCTGCGCTACGGCATCAACGACCTGCGCCTGTTCTTCGAGGGCGATGTGCGTTTCCTGCGCCAGTTCGCGTAAGCGGCCGAGCGCTCGCACTGGTACTTCATCGCCCCCGTTAATCGAATTCTCTTTCCTGTCGCGCCATGCAATTTCCGGAATCCTGGCTTCGCAGTTTCGTCAATCCGTCGATCACCACGGATGAGCTCTCCCATCGCCTGACGATGGCTGGCCTCGAGGTGGAAGAGGTCGACCCCGTCGCGCCGCCGTTCTCGCAGATCGTCGTCGGGCATGTGGTCGAGGTGAACAAACACCCGGACGCCGATCGTCTCAACGTGTGCAAGGTCGATGCGGGCACGGGCGAATTGCTGCAGATCGTCTGCGGCGCGCCGAACGTGTCGGTAGGCATCAAGGTGCCGTGCGCGCTGGTCGGCGCGGAGCTGCCGCCGGGCGAGGACGGCAAGCCGTTCAAGATCAAGATCGGCAAACTGCGTGGCGTGGAGAGCTACGGCATGCTGTGTTCGGCGCGCGAGCTGAAGCTGTCGGAAGACCACGGCGGTCTGCTGATCCTGCCGGAAGACACGCCGGTGGGCGAGGACATCCGCAAGGTGCTCGATCTGGACGACCAGATCTTCGTCATCAAGCTCACGCCCAACAAGGCCGACTGCCTGTCGATCCATGGCGTGGCGCGTGAGGTGTCCGCGCTGACGGGCGCGCCCATCACGGTGCCGTCGATGGCGCCCGTGGCGGTGACGCTGGCTGACAAGCTGCCGGTCAAGGTGCAGGCGCCGGACCTGTGCGGTCGTTTTTCGGGCCGCATCATCCGCGGCGTGAATGCGCACGCGAAGACGCCGGCCTGGATGGTGTCGCGCATCGAGCGCGCGGGCATGCGCAGCGTGTCGGCGCTGGTCGATATTTCGAATTACGTGATGCTGGAGCTGGGTCGTCCGTCGCACGTGTTCGACCTGGACAAGATCCACGGCGGCCTGACGGTGCGCTGGGGCAAGGCTGGCGAACAGCTGAAGCTGCTCAACGGCGACACCATCACTGTCGACGAAAAGGTCGGCGTGATTTCGGACGAGCAAGCCATTGAAAGCTTCGCCGGCATCATGGGCGGTGACAAGACCGCCGTCACGCTCGATACGCAGAACATCTACGTCGAAGCCGCATTCTGGTGGCCGGAAGCCATCCAGGGCCGCGCACGCCGCTACAACTTCTCGACCGATGCCGGCCATCGCTTCGAGCGCGGCGTTGACTATGCGACGACCGTTGAACACATCGAGCGCATCAGCGCGCTAATCCTCGAAATCTGCGGCGGCCAGGCCGGCCCGATCGACGATCAGATCGTCAACTTGCCCAAGCGCGAGCCGGTGCGCATGCGTGTTGCACGTGCGGCGCGTGTGCTTGGTATTCCGCTGTCGCACGATGTCGTGGCGGATGTGTTCAAGCGGCTCGGCCTGACGTTCAGCGTGGACGGCGATGTGTTCATCGTCGAGCCGCCGTCGTACCGCTTCGACCTGGAAATCGAGGAAGACCTGATCGAAGAGGTCGCCCGCATCTACGGTTTCGAGCAGATTCCGGCCAAGCCGCCCGTGGCCGAGAGCGCGATGCGCCCGACTGACGAGGCGCGCCGCACGATGCACGATGTGCGTCATGCCGTTGCCGCGCGCGATTACCACGAGGTCGTCAACTTCGCCTTTGTCGAGACCGAATGGGAAGCCGATTTTGCCGGCAACACCAACCCGATTCCGCTGCTGAATCCGATTGCCAGCCAGTACTCGGTGATGCGCAGCACGCTCATCGGCGGTTTGCTCGACAAGGTGCGCTACAACCTGAACCGCAAGGCGTCGCGCGTGCGCATGTTCGAAGTGGGGCGTGTGTTCCACCGCGATGCGAGCGTCGCCGACGGTGGCCTGTCGATCGCCGGCTACGCACAGCCGATGATGGCTGGCGGCATTGCCTATGGTCCGTCGAAGGAAGAGCAGTGGGGCGTGCAGACTCGTCCGGTCGATTTCTTCGATGTGAAGGGCGATGTCGAATCGCTGCTGTGGCCGCTGCAGGCGCGTTTCGAACGCGCTGAGCATCCTGCGCTGCATCCGGGCCGCTCCGCGCGCGTAGTGCTGAATGGCCGTGCCATCGGCTGGATTGGTGAGCTGCATCCGCGTTGGCTGCAGAAGTACGATTTGCCGACTGCTCCGGTGGTGTGGGAGGTGGAGCTTGACGCAATCACGGCCGTCGGTTTGCCGAAGTACCGCGAAGTCCCCCGCGTGCCTGCAGTGACGCGCGACATTGCGCTGGTCGTGCGCCAAGACGTGGCGGTGCAGGACCTTGTCGATACCTTCGAAAAGACGGCTGTTGGCACGCCTTGGCAGCGCTATCTGCAAGGCGTTGTGCTGTTCGATGAATTCCGTCCGAAGGCCGCCACGGCTGCCATTGGGGCGCAGGAGAAAAGCCTTGCCTTCAGAATTACGTTGCAAGATACTGACAGCACCCTTCAGGACGACATTGTCGAGGCCGCCACACAGCAACTGATTCGAGCGGCCGGCGATGCATTCGGCGCGCGCCTGCGCGCCTGACGTTTCAGACGTCCGCACTGCGCTAGAGACAGCTCGAACGAACCTCCGCATTCGGATCGAATACGCTAAGCGAATTCTATGAACGATCAACACGCGCCAGCGTTGGCGGCATCCTTGGGCGACTCGCTCGGTTCTTCTGCAGCAGCTCTGGGCGACGCACGTGACGTGCGCGCTCAGGACGTGCCGACGCTCACCAAGGCGGAGCTTGCCGAGATGCTGTTCGAGCAGGTGGGCCTGAACAAGCGTGAGTCGAAGGACATGGTCGAAGCGTTCTTCGACGTGATTCGCGAGGCGCTCGAGCAGGGTGACAGCGTCAAGCTGTCCGGCTTTGGCAACTTTCAGTTGCGCGACAAGCCGCAGCGCCCCGGCCGAAATCCGAAGACGGGCGAGATCATCCCCATCACCGCGCGTCGCGTCGTTACGTTCCACGCGAGCCAGAAACTCAAGGCGCTCGTGGAAGAACGCGTCGAGCCGCTGCCGGTCGACGTCGCTTAATTCTGCTGCGTGATTTCATTCAGCCGTCCGTTCAATCCGTCTCTTTCGCCAGCCCTGTAGTTCAGCCCTGTATGGCCGCCGATAAACACACGGAGCGGGTCAACCTGCCGCCGATTCCAGCCAAACGCTACTTCACCATTGGTGAGGTGAGCGACCTGTGCGCCGTCAAGCCGCACGTGCTGCGCTATTGGGAGCAGGAGTTCACGCAGCTCAAGCCGGTCAAGCGACGCGGCAATCGGCGCTACTACCAGCATCATGAAGTGCTGCTGATCCGGCGTATTCGCGAGCTGCTGTACGAGCAGGGTTTCACGATCAATGGCGCGCGGAATCGGTTGGATGAGTTGCGGCATGGCGCAAGTGCTGCGTCGCAAGTCGAAGCTGATGAGCAGCCGGAGATCGAAGTTGCGGCCCCGATGGCAGCTGCCGTGACCGGTTCGGTGGATGTGCAGGGCTTGCGGCGCGCGCTGTCCGCTGTGTTGGAAGTCCTGCGTACCGACAAGCCGTAATTGCAGGCAACAAGCGCGCAGACGGCGAGCAAAAAAGAAACGAAAAAGCCCGCGTAACGTGATCCGTTACGCGGGCTTTTGTTTTGGTTAAGACGGGTTGGCCGGCGAGCTTGCCGGCGGCGCTGCAGGGCGCGCCATCGGCGCGGTTGCCGGCGGGTTGTTCGGCGGCATGCTGGGTTCGTACTGGCGCCGTTCCATTGTTTCTCCGTCGAGTGAACGGCGACCTGAGCCACTACGCCCTACACCCCCGCCTCAACCAAATCCGAAATCTGCACCGACGCCCGCGCAAAGTCAGTCAGCGCGCGGGCGCGCTTGTGCCGATAGCTGCCGGCGGAGACGGCGACGGGCTCTTTGACGTCATCGTGCTCCAGGACAGGAGCATGCCGGTGTAGCGGTCTGCTTGGTAGATGTGTTTGTTGAGCAGTTGCATCGCCGAAATTCCGCGACCCGATAGTTAAAACGGCTCAATGGCGTGGCGGCTTTCCGGGGCTATGTTCAGTGAGATGGATTAGCCTCAAGACGTCGGTTCGATCCCCTTCAGTGCTTGCTCTGTGCAGTTTCGCCGTGAACCCGTCCGCCGACAGCGAGCCAAGGGAGATGCGTGGATGACGCCTAGACAACAGTACTGCGCTTATGCGGCAGCATTCCTGTCCTTGATCGGGGCCGAGGGTGCCTTCTCGCCCACGTGGTAGAGCCGAGGAATGCGCTTACTACGAGAGCTCGCAGGGAGGGCAGTATGGACGCGCAAGCTCAAGTTCAAAAGCCACAAGCTGTTCGAACGGCAGTGAATCTGCTGTGGACATCCCTTGCGGTCTGCGCGGTGAAAGTCCTACTGGATTTTTCGTACATTTCCATCGTGGCTCCGGTCGATTTCACTATCGTCGTTCTCGCTTTCACGTTCGCCGTAATGGCAATGCTTATCTTCAAAATCTCGTCGGGAAGCAATTGGGCTCGCATTGCATTGCTTGTCTTGCTCGGGGCCGGCACGCTGTTGCTACCAGAAACTGTGCAAGGTGAAGTCTTAAGGCTGCCCCTGCTTGCTGCGCTCTCAGTAGTTCAAGCAGGACTCCAAGTCTATGCACTGTTTCTACTCTTCTCGAAGCTAGGCAAAGGTTGGTTTCGCAGGCTTGAATCAGCTTAAGTGAGCCGCTGTCGCGGCATGACGGGCAAAGACATCGTGAGCTTGAACGACCCTCCACATACCCTCGCCACGGTTTCGATTTCCGTGCTTCTAGCGCTCGCGCTTCAATCTTGCGCTGTGCTCGAACACAGAACGCTAGAGGAGCAACTTGCCGGGGCATGGACGTATGTGTCAGTTGGCACCGTTCGCCCCGATGGCAGTCGTGCACCTATGTACGGGCCCAATCCCCAAGGGCTTGTCGTCTTTGATGGTCATGGTCACTACGCACTGGTGAACTCGCGCGCCGACCTGCCGAAGTACGAATCCAACGATCGCATGAAGGGCAGTGCGGAAGAGTATCGAGCCGTGGCCCAAGGCTCAATCGCTCACTTCGGCAGGTACGTCGTGAACGAAGCGGACAAAACCATCACCTTCCGCATAGAGGCGAGCACATTCCCAAACTGGAATGGGGTCGAGCAGCGCAGGCCGTTTGCCCTGTCGGGAGATGAGTTGCGATGGACGACTCCAGCAGCATCCGCCGGCGGCTCGGGAGAGATTGTGCTGAAGCGAGCTAGATGAGTTTGGCGACCGCCACACGGATGCGTACGGGCGCCCAATGGGGGAACGACCAAAGCCGGATACGTCCTCGCTTGGCGACCTGCATCGTTTCAGCCTCGCGCAATAGCCTACACACCCGCCTCAATCAAATCCGAAATTTGTTGCGATGCTTGCGTTCTGTCGCTGCGCGACGGACCGGACGCGCCGTTTCGTGTTGGAGCGGATCTTCACGGTCCAGCAATAAAACAGATCGCACCAAGGGCGGCGGAGCCGGCTGGACTGTTTTGATTTCCGGCCAGCTGTAATTCAGATCCCATTCGTACCGTAGCGCTTAGCGGCGGCTGCAATCACCGCGCTCGATGAATGACGCCTTGGGCTGGAGTCATCCCTGGTTCGGGCGCTTCGTCAAAGCGTCGATGTGCTTCGGCGATGGCGAATTGGTTGTCGTTTGCCCAATTCACAAGCGTCATCACGGGCCCTAATAGCGTCCGGCCCAGTTCGGTGAGGTCGTAATCGACTCGCGGCGGGATGGTTGGATAGACGGTCCGGGTAACCAGTCCATCGCGCTCCATTCCGCGCAACGTCAGCGTCAGCATGCGCTGAGAGATACCGTCAATGCCGCGCTTCAGCTCGTTGAAGCGCAGCGTTCCATTGGCCAGCGAGGCAATGATGTAGAGGCTCCATTTGTCGCCGACGCGATCCAGTATTTCGCGGGTGGCTCGACAGCCCCCCGTAGTGGGGGCCGGCAGTTCTTCGGGCAAATCTGTGTGCCTCAGTGACATGGGTGTGCCTTCTTGTGGAAGGCAGGTTGGAACCTTACCCTCCTTTGTATGGATAGGTAACCAAGGTCTCAGTGGTTACCTAGTACCTATTTTATACCTTACGCCGGAGCCATCATGAGCAAGATCCTGCTGATCACATCCAGTCCGCGCGGGACTGAAAGCCTTTCCACCCGCTTCGCCTCGACTTCACGACCATGCCTTCGGATCGTCAGGGAGGAATGAAATGAAACTTGCCCTGTTCGGGGCCACCGGATCGACTGGACTGCACATCATCGAAGAAGCGTTGAAGCAGGGCTACGTCTTGTCGGTCTATACGCGCGATGCGAAGAAGCTCGCCGCGCTTGCCGGGAAAGTCGAAGTCGTTGTTGGTGATCTGCAAGACCGGGACGCCATTGCGAAATGCATTCAGGGCGCTGACGCCGTCATCAGTGCCTTGGGCCCTAATAGTTTCAAGGTGCAAGGCGATCGCCCGGTCATGCATGGCCTATCCAACATCATGACCGCGATGCGGCAATTTGGCGTGCGGCGCCTTCTGCAAGTATCCACGGCAAGCTATCGCGCCCCCCAGGATGGCTTTGCCCTCAGTTCGCTTGCGGGAGTGCTCTTCTTCAAGGTGATGGTTCGCAAGGCTTACGACGACATCCGAGCAACGGGCGAACTGATCGCCAATTCGGACCTGGATTGGACGCTGGTGCGGATTCCATTCCTTAAAGACGGCCCGGCGAACGGAAGAATCGACGTGGGCTGGTATGGAAGAACCAAGCTCGGATCAAAACTCTCGAGGGGTAATCTCGCGGAGTTCCTGGTTCAGCAGATCACTGACAAGAAATTCGTGCGGGCCGCACCTGGCATCGCGGATGGGTGAAGAGCGGCCTGCGGACAACGCTTCGGACAATCAAATGGCGAGCGGTGGGTGACAGCAAGAAGGTGCTGCCTGTCGGTGTGTGTAATACGGCCGCAGCTTGTCCTCAAGAATCGCGTCTGACGCATCGAGGCTGCGCGGCTCAGGGTTCAGCCACGCATCAATGTTCTCCGGCTTGATCGGCACCGGACAGCGGTCGTGCCCGGCCTCGGCAATCTCCAGCGGCGGATCGTCGGTGCCGTCTGGCTGGGCAACGTATTCATAGAACGCGTCGACCAGGACTAGGCCATGCGTATAGCCGTACTGGCCTTTCCAAAATCTGCACAGGTTGTTGCGGCGGGCGCAGTCGGTGCCGGGATATTTCTCGTCGTAGAACGCGGGCTTGCCGGAAGGGCGGCAGTGGTAGCGCATCGGTTTGACGACGCGCCGGCCGCTCTCCATGACATTCACGGGCGCGTACCCGCGACCCGGACGAGCGCGGTGCGGGTGTGGACTAGCGGATTTGCGGTAGGGGCGACGGATCAACGGACCCGAATATTGGACACTGTCAAATATTCGCCCCCCCAACTGCGCTGCGCGGAGAAATAGAAAAGCCAGTGTAATCGCTTGATTACACTGGCTTTTGTTTGGTCGGGGCGAGAGGATTTGAACCTCCGACCACCTGCACCCCATGCAGGTACGCTACCAGGCTGCGCTACGCCCCGAAGCAGGAAAGTATAACAGAGGCATGGCGGCGATGACTAGTGGTTCGCTCGCGGTTCGATCAAGCGCCATGTGGGCGTGTTGTCCCCGGCTGCGGTAGAGAAATTCCTTGCGCTAGAGTGCGCTCTAGCGCCTGTAATCGGAGCGTTCACACTAGGAGACTCCCATGAACGCGCTCGAGAACAAGCAGATCCTGCAGGCCGCTTTTGCCGAACTGGCTGTCAGCAACGCGAAGCCTTTTGTTGAACTCATGGCGGACGATTTCTGCTGGGTGTGCACCGGTACGACGCTGTGGTCGCGGCGCTATGCAGGCAGGCAGACGGTGCTCGATGAGCTGTTCGCTCCGCTGCGCGCGAAGCTTGGGCGCATCACGACGGTTGCCAACCACTTCACAGCCGAGGGCGATACCGTGGTGGTGGAAGCGCAAGGTCGCAATATGACGCGCGATGGCATGTCCTATAACAATCAATACTGTTTTGTCATCCACATGCACGAGGGCAAGATGCACGAGCTGATCGAGTACTTCGACACCGACCTCGTCAACCGGGCGCTCGGCGATCCGGCCGACATCTCGGTCGAGTCCCATGGCTGAGCGCGATCCGGCTCGTTTGCTGATCGGTGCATTGGCCGAACGTACGGGCCGCAGCATTCACACGATTCGCTGGTACGAGGCGCAGGGTTTGATTCCTGGCGTTGCGCGTGATGCGACCGGCCGACGGGTCTACACCGAGCAGCATGTCAACTGGCTCGAATTGATGGAGCGGCTGCGCAACACGGGGATGTCCGTCGCACAGATGCGCGAATACACGGCCCTGGTGTGCGAGGGTCGCAGCACCTTGAGGGCTCGGCACACGCTGCTGGTTGCGCACCGTGCACAGGTGACGGAAACGATGGCCGAGTGGGCGCGCTCGCTCGCGCTGATCGACGGCAAGATCGATTTCTACGGCGAATGGCTCGCGACGGGAACGCGTCCGGCGCGCGAGCCCCGCTTCGCCGAAAGCGCTGCGACAACGCGCGCTCCTCGCAAGGCTAAGCGTTAACGATGTCGGAGCATCAACCCGTCGCCCGCCGATACCGTGCCGGCGTCATCCCGAGTTGCTGCTTGAACGCCTTGCCGAACGCCGCCTCGGATTGATAGCCGACACGCGCGCCAATCTCGCCCGCGCTGAGCCGCGTATGAACCAACGCGTCGCAGGCGAGCGTCATGCGCACGCGCGTGAGAAAGTCCCACACCGTCATGTCGGCACGCGCCTTGAAGTGTCGTGCGTAGGTGGCGCGTGACATGGCCGCCAGATCGGCGAGGGTGTCGATGGTCCATGCTCGTTCGGGCGCGCTGAGCATCGCTTGTACGGAAGTGCCGAGGCGCGCGTCTGACAGCAGCGTCAACGTGCCGGGGCTCGCGTTTTCTCGCTGACCATAGACGCGCAGTGCCATCGTCAGCAACGCCTGGCTCAGCGACGTGACGATCGCCAGCGCGCCAGGTGCGCGCGTTTCGGCTTCGTCGCGCATCAGCCCAATGAGCGCCTGCAGCGCGGGATACGACGCGCTGTCACTCAATGACACGTGCAGCGGATCGGGCAGCGTACGGACCAACAACGTGGTCGAGCCGTGCTCGTGGACAAAGCGGCCGCAAAGCAAGTCGACGTCAGCCGCGCCCCGACCGGTTTTGCGAAGCGGAAGCATCCCATCGTGCGATGTGCGCGGTTTCCGGACGGGGACGTCGGCCGCACCGGGGTCGTGAATCGTGTGGGCCTCGCCGCGCGGGAACAGGATGAAATCGCCTTGGCGCAGCGCGAGCGTGCGGCCGCCAGTGTCGACGAGGCATCTGCCCGAAAGCACCAGATGGAACAGTACCTGGCCATTCGGCTCCGGATCGTGCGGGATCGAGAACGGACCTTGGAACAGACAGCGCAAATCGAGGCTGGCCTGCGGGCGTGTGAGCTGAATGAATTGACTGAGCGCGTCCATTGAGACGATTTCGACAGAAATTGCGTTGGTCAAGTATTCAACGGATCACGCATCCAGACAATACTCTTTCCAACGGCGCCGGCATCGGGTCAGCGCCACACCACCGGAGCACATCATGCTGAACTGGGTCGAGTATCGGAAGGAATTGCTGGGTCGCATTGGCGAGATCGGTCGGATCACGCCGGATACCGTCAAGGGCTACAAGACGCTGTCGGCTGCCACGACGGGTAGCCTTGACGCGAAGACGCGTGAGCTGATTGCGCTGGCCGTGGCGGTGACCGCGCGTTGCGATGGCTGTATCACCGTGCACACCGCCGAGGCGATCAAGCATGGGGCAACGCATGAGGAGATTGCAGATGCGCTGAGCGTGGCGATTTCGCTCAATGCCGGGGCGGCCTTGGTGTATTCGGCGCGCGTGATGGATGCGGTGCAGGCCTACGAGACGACCTGACCGCGCCACCTACCGTGCGATCCGCAGACGGCACGTTGCCTGTCGGGTCCCGCCTGGAGCGAGCAGATGCAGGCCTTCGCCGTGGTGGATCGCATTCGGCAGACCCATCCACGGTTCGACACAGTAGAAGTCCGACGTGGCGTTTTCCGTCCACGTGGTGATGGCGTGCCAGGGCACCGGCGCGCCGTCGACTTCGAAACGAATGCGGCGGCCGAGCGGTGCTTCCGGGTGCGGCGGAATGACCAGCGTTGCAGCACCGGCGTCATCGAGCAGGTGATAGCGGTCTTGCAGCGCCGGGTCGTCGAGCTGATAGGTCCTGCGGCCTGGCTCGGGTCTGTCGAGACTGCCATCGGGCAGTTGGCGTGACAGCCGTGCCGTCGGCATCAACAGTTCGGTCGCGCCGCGCAATGCATGCGGCAGCGCCAGGTAGAAATGATGACCCGCGTAGAACGGCATCGGCGCATGCGCGTCGCCTTCGTCAAGATGCTTGACCGAGAAGGTCGCCTCCAGCCCGTCGTCAATCAGCCGGTACGTCACGCGAAACTCGAAGGCGAACGGATAGCCTTGACGCGTCTCGGGACTGTCGCGCAGCAGCAGGACGATGTGCGCCTCGCTCGCGTCTTCCACCTCGAACGGCATGTCGCGGGCGAAGCCGTGTTGCGGCAGGGCGTGAAGCTGCCCGCGCGCATCGCGCCAGCGACCGACTTCACCTTCGACGAAATGCCGGCCGATGAAGGGAAACAGCAGCGGATTGCCGCCGCGGACCTTCGCTGGATTGGACCAATCGGCCGGCTCCGGCCAAAAGAGAATGTCTTCGCCACGATGGCGCCAACGCACCAGTCGGCCGCCGGCTTCGGGCGCGAGCAGCAGCATGGAGCCATCAGCGTGAGGCTCGCCGATACGGATCAGTGTGCGGTCCTGGAAGCGGGCGGTGGGCAGGTCGTGCATGGGCTGGGGGGGTGACTTGTTGGCATGGGAATCGCGTACTAGATTGTCAATGCGTTTTGCCTTGAGGGAAACCATGTCTGTCAATTGCGTGCTGCCCGCACATACCGTTCCGCCACCCGACGAGCCTTCGCCGCCGGGAATTCCGCCCGATCTGCCTTCGCCCGATGAGCCGCCGCCGGTCGAGCCGCCGGAGCTGTCGGGGAAGTAATCTACTGTTACCAATCGTCACAGCTTTGCGTGAAGCGGTTCGTAAGATAAGCGCCAGTTCTCGCGCGACTGCGCGTTTCTACAACGACAATACGAGCCCAATCATGTCGATTCTTCCGCGTCTGACCCTGTGCGCTGTACTGGCGGCCTCCGTGGCCGGCTGTGTCGTGGCACCGCCCCAGCCCACGCGTACGGTGGTGGTGCGTGAGCCGGTGCCGGTCGCGGTGCCTGCGCCTGTGGACCCGCGCGCCCGCTTTGATCAAGTGCAGGGCCGTCTCGCCGAAGAATTCCACCGTATCGACGTTCGCCAATCGCAGGGCTACATCGATCCGTATCGCGCGGATGGCCTGCGCGACCGCCTGCGCCGCATCCGCCAGGAAGCCAACGACATGGCCAGCCAGCATCGCGGCGGCTTGTCCGGGGACGAGCAGCGCGCCCTGAACGACGAACTCGGCGCCGTGGCGCACGATATCGGCCGCTAAGCCGCTTTCCCGATCCCTTCATCCGCCGATGTTGCGCCGCAATATCGGCGAAATGCATTGTTGCGCCGCGTTGCGTGCGCAGCCCGCGGAAGCTGATACGCTTGCGTTCCTCCTGAACGAGCAAGCCCGACGCCGCTGCTGCTTCCCGCAGCCAGTTCTGGCCTTGTGCCGTGCGAAAGATCATCCACTGCGACTGCGATTGTTTCTACGCTGCCATCGAAATGCGCGACGATCCGCGCCTCGTTGGCAAGCCGCTGGCCGTCGGTGGCCGGCCGGAGCGGCGCGGCGTGGTCGCGACTTGCAATTACGAAGCGCGCAAGTTCGGCATCCATTCGGCGATGCCCATGGCGCAGGCCGTCAAGCGTTGCCCCGATTTGCTGATCGTGCCGCCGTCCATGGAGAAGTACCGCCAGGTTGCGCGTCAGATCTTCGCCATTTATCACAGCTACACGCCGCTGGTGGAACCGCTCTCGCTGGACGAGGCGTATCTGGACGTGACCGACAGCCCGATGCTCGCGGGCAGCGGCACCCGCATCGCTGAAGACATCCGCCGCCGCGTGCGCGAAGAGATCGGCATTACCGTGTCGGCGGGTGTTGCGCCCAACAAGTTCATCGCCAAGATCGCCAGCGACTGGAACAAGCCCGATGGCCTGTTCGTCGTGCGGCCGGAGCAGGTCGACGCGTTTGTTGCCGAACTGCCCGTCGACCGCCTGTTCGGCGTGGGCAAGGTGACGGCCGCCAAGCTGCGTCGCCTCGGGGCGGAAACGTGCGGCGACCTGCGCGCCTGGGGCACCGACCGCTTGCAGCAGCATTTCGGCGTGTTCGGTTTCCGGCTGCACGACCTTTGCCGCGGCATCGATCATCGGCAGGTGCAGCCTTCGCAGATTCGCAAGTCGGTCAGCGTGGAAGAAACCTACGCCACCGATCTGCGCACGCTCGAAGACTGCCAGCGCGAATTGACCATTCTCGTCGAGCAACTTGCCGCCCGCGTCGAACGTGCTCGCGCCGGCAACATGATCCACAAGACCTACGTCAAGCTGCGTTTTGCCGATTTTCGCGGCACGACGGTGGAGTGCATTTCGCCGCAAGTGTCCTTGGCGGTGTTCTCCAAGTTGCTCGCGCAGGGGTTTGAGCGCCGCGGCATTCCCGTGCGGTTGCTCGGCGTGGGCGTGCGCCTGTATGAGTCGGACGCGCATGCGCGGCAGCAGCCGCTGTTTGCCGAAGATCCAGTCGCTACCGAGTGACGGCACCGCTTGGCGCGGCAATCGGTTGAGAATTGTCCTATTTTCCTGTCTGCATCCCGGCGATAGAAGGGCGGAATATCGCCTGCGGGTAAAATGCCCGCTTTTTTGCATAATCCGCCGCCGCGCACCACACGTGCGCGACAGTGCATGCCGTCACATTCGGCCGCACGCAGACAGGAGACGCAGTAATGAGTTTGTTTCGTACCAAGAACGTGGATCACATGATCCGCACGGGCCACAGTGACACCGGCCTGAAGAAAGTCCTCGGACCCCTCGACCTGACCTTCCTGGGTGTCGGCGCCATCATCGGAACCGGCATCTTCGTGCTGACCGGCACCGGCGCGCTGACGGCCGGGCCGGCGCTTACGCTGTCCTTCATCGTCGCAGCGCTCGCCTGCGGGTTTGCCGCGCTGTGCTACGCCGAATTCGCCTCGACCATTCCCGTGTCGGGCTCCATCTATACGTACGCCTACGCCACGATGGGCGAGCTGGTCGCCTGGATCATCGGCTGGGACCTGATGCTCGAATACGGCCTGGCCACATCCGCTGTTTCGGTGGGCTGGTCAGGCTATTTCCAGTCGCTGCTGTCAGGCTTCGGCGTGCATCTGCCGGTGGCGCTCACTGCCGCACCGGGCGCGATTCCGGGTGTGCAGACGCTGTTCAACCTGCCGGCGCTGGTGATCATGCTGCTGATCACGACGCTGCTGTCGTTCGGCATTCGCGAATCCGCGCGCGCCAACAACATCATGGTGGCGATCAAGGTGACGGTGGTGCTGCTGTTCATCGCCGTGGGTGTGCGCCATGTGCAGCCGGCCAACTGGCAGCCGTTCATGCCGTTCGGCATGGAAGGCGTGTTCGGCGCCGCCGCCATCGTGTTCTTCGCGTTCATCGGCTTCGATGCGGTGACGTCTGCGGCGGAAGAGGTGCGCAATCCCAAACGCGATTTGCCGATCGGCATCATCGGTTCGCTGGCGGTCTGCACGATTCTGTACGTGCTGGTGGCGGCCATCATGACGGGCATCGTGCCGTTCGCGAAGTTTGCGGGCGTCGACCACCCCGTGTCACTGGCGCTGCAAGTGGCCGGTGAAAGCTGGGTGGCGGGCTTTGTCGACCTGGGCGCCATCATCGGCATGACGACCGTGATCCTGGTGATGGCGTACGGCCAGACCCGCATCATCTTCGCCATGTCGCGCGACGGTCTGCTACCCAAGCGTCTGTCGCACATTCATCCGCGTTATGCGACCCCGTTCCTGAACACGTGGGTCGTCGGCATCGTCTTCGCGGTGATTGCCGCATTCGTGCCGCTGAACGTGCTGGCTGAACTGATCAACATCGGTACGCTGGCCGCGTTCTCGTTGATTGCCGTTGCCGTGCTGGTGCTGCGCCGTACGCGTCCGGACCTGCATCGCGGCTTCCGCTGTCCGGGCGTGCCGGTCGTGCCGCTGCTGGCCATCGGCATGTGTCTGTTCCTGATGAGCCACCTGCAGGCCGTCACGTGGGTAGCCTTTGTGGTGTGGGTCGCGATCGGCTTGCTGGTGTACTTCGGTTATGCGCGCCGCCGTTCGCTGCTGCACACGTCTGAACATGGCGCTGCGCCTGTTTCCGAGACGGTGCACTGATATCAGGAAGGCGCGTCCATTCCCTGACGACATGGCAGCCACGCGGCGCGACACGGTCGTTCAGGCCGCCGGCTGAGCGGATTTCTCTCAGCCGGCGCGCAACTATTACAACGCCGATGTATTGCGTGCAAGCACCACGCTTTTTTGGCGATGGCTCAAACGCATGCGGCGCTGACATCAACGTGTCGCGAACCCTGTGGTTGCATTAGCAGGCACACCGCGGCTGCGTGTCCGGCACGCGCCTTGCGTGTGGCGTTCGCTTTGCTCGGGCGGTCCAGCGCGCGACCCTGACAAAAAAGCATAGCTGCGACGAGGGGCGCGCGGAGCCTGATGCCGCCTGGGATGGCGGCTGCCAGGCACCGTTCAACGGCTGCGATGCCGCATATGACGCTCGCACGTGCATCGCAAGCTGTGGTTAAAATGATCTTCGCAGCCAGACACATGTCTGACGAAACCTTGCCGGCCCCCCCGCAAAGTTTCCACGCAACAGCGTGTGCGTTGTTGTCCATTGCAATCGGAGGGCTTTGACGATGGAAATCAAGTTCGAAAAGAAAGAGGCGTACGACATCAACAACGAGGGCCTGCTGTTCGACGCCTTGGTCGACGGTGAAAAGGTGACTTGCGTGGCAACGCGTGAGGCGCTTTGGGAAGGCCTGGAAGGTGATCAGGTGTTGTCGCTTCAGGCAGCCTTCGAGGCTGGCCAAGAGAGAATCCAGGATGCCGCGCGCGTGCTGATTGCAGACGGCGTGCAGCGATCTCACGGATTGGATGATTTGCCGCAACCGGTCGTGGTCAAGCGCGCGCATATTGCCGTGGCCTGAGTCTGATCGATTGCCCCCGTAGACATCGGCCTGCCCGATGCCTCTGCATGGCGGATACATCGTCCGCCGCCTGAAAAGCCGGTCCGCGTGGCCGGCTTTTTCATTGCGCCGAAGTTTGCCGACTTGACATGACCGCAATCCGATCAGATGATTAACATGTTAATTATATGAAAAAGCGGGAGACACCATGCTGCGAGGCAGAGTGGTATTGCCGGAAGGTCAAGTCGTGAAGCGGGTGTTCGCATCCGCAGCACAGGCTGCGGGTTCTTGGCGTTGGTTGCCGCCGCTTGAAGGCACCGTCGTCGGCGCGTTGCTGAACTACCGCGGCGAACTGGATGCGCTGGGCGACGCGCTATCTGCGCCGCTATACCAGGCACCGCCTAAGGCGCCCATCCTGTATCTCAAGCCGGCCAACACGCGCATTGGTCATAACCACGATGTTGTGCTGCCGGCAGACGTCGACGGCGTTTGGGTCGGTGCTTGCGTGGGCGTGGTGATCGGTCATTCTGCCGCGCGTGTGCTTGCGCGGCATGCCGTAGATTTCATCGCCGGCTACACCATTGTCAATGACCTGACCGTGCCGCATGCGAGCTACTACCGCCCGGCGATCCGCCACAAGTGCCGCGATGGTTTCTGCCCGATGGGGCCCTGGACGGTTGACCGCGACGATGTGCCCGATGCCGATGCACTCGATATCGCCGTGCGCATCAACGGAGAGATCAAGCAGCGCGCCAACACATCGACGCTGGTGCGGCCGATCGCGCAACTGCTTGCCGACGTGACGGCCTTCATGACGCTGGAAGCGGGCGACGTGCTGCTCGTCGGCATGCCGGAGAATCCGCCGCTGGCGCGGGCCGGTGACCGCATCGATATCGACATCGCCCACATCGGCACGCTGACGACAGCCCTGGTTCGCCACGCGCAGGAGGCCTCGCAATGAAGCACGCGCGTATTGCCTATGACGGCGCCATCCATCGCGCCACGGCCATGCCGGGCGACGACACCCACCTGCGACTGGCCGACGGCCGCGTCCTGCATGAAACCGAGGTCGTCTGGTTACCGCCGGTCGAACCGCGCACCGTTTTCGCGCTGGGCCTGAACTACGCCGACCACGCCAAGGAGCTGGCCTTCAAGGCGCCCGAGGAGCCGCTTGCGTTCCTGAAAGGGCCCAATACGCTGATCGGACATCGTGCCCACACCGTCCGCCCGGATGGCGTGACGTTCATGCACTACGAATGCGAGCTGGTCGTGGTGATTGGCAAGACCGCGCGCAATGTGCCGCGCGAACATGCCTACGAATTTGTAGCCGGCTATACGGTGGCCAACGATTACGCCATCCGCGATTACCTCGAGAACTACTACCGCCCGAACCTGCTTGTGAAAAGCCGCGATACGTGTACGCCCATCGGGCCATGGCTCGTTGACCGCGACGATGTGCCCGATCCGATGCGCCTCGCGCTGCGCACGACCGTCAACGGCCGTGTCACGCAAGAAGGCAGCACGCGCGACATGATCTTCGACATCCCCGCGTTGATCGCGTGGTTCTCCAGCTTCATGACGCTCAGCCCCGGCGACATGATCCTGACCGGCACGCCCGAGGGTTTGGCCGACACGCAACCCGGCGACGAAGTCATCACCGAAATTGAAGGCATCGGCAGGCTGGTGAGCACCATCGTTGCCGAAGAACCGAACAAGGAGCCCGCATGAGCCGCGTCAACATGGACCCTGTCAAGCATTGGATCGACGGTCGTCAGGTCGACAGCGTCGAGCGTTTCGTCACGACCAATCCGGCCACGGGCGAGGCCATCGCTGAGGTGGCGTCGGGCGGGGAAGCCGAGATCAACGCGGCGGTGGCGGCCGCCAAGGCGGCATTTCCCGCCTGGGCCAACACGCCGGCCAAGCAGCGCGCCAAGCTGATGCGCCGACTGGGCGAGCTGATCGAGCAGAACGTGCCGCACCTCGCAGCGCTGGAAACCATGGACACCGGCCTGCCCATCGCGCAGACGAGCAAACAGCTCATTCCGCGCGCTTCGGAGAACTTCCATTTCTTCGCCGAGGTGTGCACGCAAGTCAATGGCCGCACGTACCCCGTCGATGACCAGATGCTGAACTACACGCTGTATCAGCCGGTGGGCGTTTGCGCGTTGATCTCGCCCTGGAACGTGCCGTTCATGACGGCCACCTGGAAGGTCGCACCGTGCTTGGCGCTGGGTAATACGGCGGTGCTGAAGATGTCGGAGCTGTCGCCGCTGACAGCGGACCAGCTCGGCCGGCTTGCGCTGGAGGCCGGCATTCCGCCCGGCGTGCTGAACGTCGTGCAAGGCTATGGCGCGACGGCGGGCGACGCGCTGGTGCGCCATCCGGATGTGCGGGTGGTGTCGTTCACCGGCGGCACGGCCACCGGCAAGCGCATCATGGAGCGTGCGGGCTTGAAGAAATTCTCGATGGAGCTGGGCGGCAAATCGCCGGTGCTGGTCTTCGACGATGCAGACCTGGATCGCGCGCTGGATGCGTCGCTCTTCACCATCTTCTCGATCAACGGCGAGCGCTGCACGGCCGGCTCGCGCATCTTCGTGCAAGAGAGCGTCTACGACGAGTTCGTACGCAAGTTTGCCGAACGTGCCAAGCGGCTTGTGGTGGGCGATCCGGCGGATGAGACAACCCATGTCGGCTCGATGATCACGCGCGCGCATTGGGAGAAGGTCACGGGCTACATCCGCCTGGGCGAACAGGAAGGCGCGAAGATTCTGGCCGGCGGCGCGGAGAAGCCTGCGGGGCTGCCCGGCCATCTGCAGAACGGCAACTTCGTCGCGCCCACGGTGCTGGCCAACGTCGACAACCGCATGCGGGTGGCGCAGGAAGAGATCTTTGGCCCCGTGGCTTGCCTGATCCCGTTCAAGGATGAGGCCGATGGCCTGAGGCTTGCCAATGACGTGGAATACGGTCTGGCCTCGTACATCTGGACGCAGGATGTGGGCAAGGTGCACCGCGTGGCGCGCGGCATCGAAGCCGGCATGGTGTTCGTCAACAGCCAGAATGTGCGCGACCTGCGCCAGCCCTTCGGCGGTGTCAAAGCGTCCGGCACGGGGCGGGAGGGCGGCGAGTACAGTCTGGAGGTGTTTGCCGAAATCAAGAACGTCTGCATCTCGATGGGCAGCCACCATATCCCGCGCTGGGGCGTTTGACGCGCCGCCGGACACACCACAACAAGGGCGGAAGGAGACACCATGGGCAAGCTGGCCTTGGCCGCGAAGATTACCCACGTGCCGTCGATGTACCTGTCGGAGTTGCCGGGCAAGCATCATGGATGCCGCGAGGCAGCTATCGAGGGCCATCGCATCATCGGACAGCGCTGCCGCGATCTGGGCGTGGACACTATCGTCGTGTCCGACGTGCACTGGCTCGTCAACGCCGGCTACCACGTCAATTGCAACGCGCGCTTCGAAGGCGTCTACACGAGCAACGAGCTGCCGCATTTCATCAAGGACATGCGGTATGCGTATCCCGGCAACCCGACGCTGGGCCGATTGATTGCAGAGACGGCGACCGAGCGCGGCGTGTTCACCCGCGCGCACGAGATCAACAGCCTGGAACTCGAATACGGCACGCTGGTGCCGATGCGATACATGAACAGCGACCAGAACTTCAAGGTCGTGTCGATTGCCGGCTGGTGCGCGTGGCACACGCTGGATGAAAGCCGCCGCTTCGGCGCCGCGTTGCTCGAAGCCATCGAGGCGAGCGACAGCACCGTCGCGTTCCTCGCCAGCGGATCGCTCTCGCACCGTTTCAACGACAACGGCAGCCCCGAAGAATCCATTCACCAGATCAGCCGTGAGTTCTTCAGGCAGGTCGACCTGCGCGTGGTCGAGCTGTGGAAGCAGGGCGACTGGAAGACCTTCTGCGCAATGCTGCCCGACTACGCATCGCTGTGCGAAGGCGAGGGCGGCATGCACGACACGGCCATGCTGCTTGGCCTGCTTGGTTGGGATGCCTATGACAAGGGCGTCGAGGTCATCACCGAATATTTCGCCAGCTCCGGCACGGGCCAGATCAACGCGGTCTTTCCGTTGCCCGAACGTGAACATGTTGAAGCTTGAGGAGAGCGACATGCCGCATGTCATCGTCGAATACACCGACAATCTGGGAGACGACGCCCGCATTCCGGAATTGCTGCGCGCGATGAACGAGACGCTGATGGCGCAGAACGGCGTGTTTCCGACCGGCGGGATCCGTTCGCGCGCCATCAAGCTGACCGACTACCGCGTGGCCGACGGCAAAGAAGACGACGCCTTCGTCCATGTCACGCTCAAGATCGCAGCGGGCCGTACGCCTGAGACCAAGAAAGCCGCCTGCGACGCGCTGTTTGAGGCAATCAAGGCACATTTCGCCGAGACCTTCGCGCGCCGTTATCTGGCGCTGTCGATGGAGCTGACCGAGTTTGACGAGGGCGGCAGCTACAAGCACAACAACATCCACGCGCGTTTTCGCAAGGCTTGACGCATGCTCGACACCACGACCATCCAGACCATCGCACGCCGCCTGCATCAGGCCGAGATCGACCGCAGGCAAATCCGCCAGGTTTCGCTTGACCACCCCGACATCACGATCGAAGACGCCTACGCTATCCAGCGCGAATGGGTTGCGATGAAGCTGGCGGGGGGGCGGCGCCTGAAGGGCCACAAGATCGGCTTGACGTCGCGCGCGATGCAGCAGTCTTCGCAGATTGACGAACCAGACTACGGGGCACTGCTCGACGACATGTTCTTCGCCGACGGGAGCGAGATTCCTGCCAGCCGCTTCATCGTGCCGCGTGTGGAAGTGGAACTCGCCTTCGTACTGGGCAAGCGCTTGGAGGGGCCGGAGGTGACGCTGTTCGATGTGTACGACGCGGTGGATCACGTGATCCCCGCGCTGGAGATCATCGATGCGCGGTCTCAATCGATCGACCCGGACAGCGGGCGTCCACGCAAGGTGTTCGACACGATTGCGGACAACGCCGCGAACGCCGGCGTCGTGATGGGCGGCCGTCCCATCCGCATGCGTGATGTGGACCTGCGCTGGGTGAGCGCCATCTTTTCCCGCAACGCCGTCATCGAAGAGACGGGCGTGGCCGCCGGCGTGCTGAACCACCCGGCCAACGGTGTCGTCTGGCTGGCCAACAAGCTGGCGCCGCACGGCGTTGCGCTGGAGCCCGGGCAGGTGATCCTTGGCGGATCGTTCACGCGGCCGGTGCCTGCCCGGCCCGGTGATACATTCCATTGCGACTACGGTCCGCTTGGCAGCATCGCGTGCCATTTCGTTTAACCGTCTACCCGTCTACCCGTCTACCCGTCTCACGCTCAAAGGATGGCCTCGCCATGCAACTTCCGGTGAACAGCTTCAAGCGCGCGCTGGCCGAGCGCCGGCCGCAGATTGGCCTGTGGCTTGCAATGACGCATCCGTACCCGGCCGAGATTGTTGCCGGCGCCGGCTTCGACTGGCTGCTGATCGACAACGAGCACGCGCCGAATCAACTGCAATCGACGCTCGCGCAATTGCAGGCCGTTGCGCCCTATGCGTCGCATCCCATCGTGCGGCCTGCTTGGAACGATCCGGTCGAGATCAAGCGCCTGCTGGATATCGGCGCGCAGACACTGCTGGTGCCGATGGTCCAGAACGCCGACGAGGCACGAGCCGCCGTGGAGGCGATGCGCTATCCGCCAAACGGTATTCGCGGCGTCGGCAGTGCGCTGGCTCGCGCATCGCGTTGGAACCGCGTGGACGATTACCTCCACCAGGCCGATGCGCAGATGTGCACGCTTGTCCAAGTCGAAACCGCGGAATCGCTTGAACATCTCGATGCGATTCTCGCCGTGCAAGGCGTAGACGGCGTATTCATTGGTCCTGGCGACCTGGCAGCCTCAATGGGGCACCTCGGCGCGCCGGGGCATCCGGAAGTGCGCAACGCGATCGATGGCGCCATTCAACGTATCGTCGCATCCGGCAAGGCGGCGGGGATTCTGTCGGCGGATCAGGCGCAGGCGAAGCACTACCTGTCGCTCGGTGCGACCTTCGTTGCCGTAGGGACGGATGTCACGCTGCTGGCGCGCAGCGCCGAACAGCTGGCGCAGGCGTTTAAGGAAGAGGGCGGAGCTCAGCCGAAGCCTGCCGGCAGCGTGTATTGACGGGTATTACTCGTCGCCGGTGAAGCGCCCCATCGGCGTGTGCGTTTCCATGACGTGGATCGATTCGTCGATGGCGGCGTAGAGCGCGTCCAGCCGCGCACGACCCAGCTGCGCCTCGATGCGCGCGTATTCGGCATCGACCTGCGGTTCGACGTCCGCCAGGAACTGGCGGCTCTTGGGCGTGAGCGAAATCACTTGCCGACGCTGATCCACCGACGACTTCGTGCGCACGATCATCTCGGATTGTTCCATCGCCGCCAGCATGCGCGTGAGGCTCGGGCTCAGGATCAGGCATGCATCGGCGAGCTGGTTGGGCTCCATGTCGCCGGTATCGTTGAGCGTACGCAGCACGCGCCATTGCTGCTCGGTGATGCCGTGCTCGCGCAGGATCGGCCGAAAGCGTGCCATGAACGTCTCACGCGCGCGCAGCAGCAAATGCGGCAGATTGCGGTGCTTGAAGGCGGAAGCCATGCGAGGCGCTCCTTATGCGCGGCGCAAGGCGGCGACGACGGGGGTGTGGTCGGAAGGCTGGTCCCACGTGCGTGGCACGCGGTCGATATGGCACGACTCGCACAGCTTGGCGAGCTCAGGCGACAGCATGATGTGGTCGATCCGCAGCCCGGCGTTGCGCTTGAAGCCGAACATGCGGTAGTCCCACCACGAGAACAGCTTGTCTTCCTGCTCGAACATGCGGAAGGCATCGACAAGCCCGGCGTTTTGCATCGCTCGAAACGCTGCCCGCTCTTCCGGCGACACGAGGTTCTGGCCTTCCCACTTTTTCGGATCGTGCACATCGCGGTCTTCAGGGGCGATGTTGAAATCGCCCAGCAGCATGAGGCGCGGGTTTGCTGCCAACTCGCTTGTCAGCCAGGCCTGCAGCGCCTCCAGCCAGCGCAGCTTGTAGACGAACTTGTCGGAATCGAGCGCCTGCCCGTTCGGAATGTAGGCAGAAATCACGCGCACCGGGCCACCGTCCACGTCGTACGTGGCAGCCACGATGCGCTGCTGCTCGTCGTCAAAGCCCGGGATGTTCTTCACCACATCGCGGCCTTCAGGCACCGACGCCTTGCGCGCGAGGATGGCAACACCGTTGTATGTCTTCTGACCGGTGAACAACGAGGCGTAGCCCGCGGCGTCGAGCTCGGCGAGCGGATAGCGGTCATCGGGCAGCTTGAGTTCCTGCAGGCAGAGCAGGTCGATGGGCGTGGCGTCGGCTTCGCGCTCGGCCAGCCATTGCAGCACGTGCGGTAGGCGCACCTTCAAAGAGTTAACGTTCCAGGTTGCGACACGCATGGGGGCTCGGTCCTTGCAAATGGCGACGGCGCACAATTTGGCGCCGTTCAGGGGTGCGATATTGTGCCATCAAGCGCTGCGGGCTCGAATGAAAACGCCGCTTCGGCACGGGGGCACGAAGCGGCGCTGTCACGCCTGGCCAAGCAGACCGTCAGGCGGTTTCCGCCACCATGCCGCCATGGCGCAGCAGCGCATCGATGCTCGGCGCGCGGCCGCGGAAGGCCGTGAACGATTCAATGGCCGGGCGGCTGCCACCGACTGCCAGCACCTCACGGCGATAGCGCGCGCCAGTTTCCGCATCGAGCACCGAGCCGCCCAGCTTGCTGGCTTCCTCAAACGCGGCATAGGCATCTGCCGACAGCACTTCGGCCCACTTGTAGCTGTAGTAGCCCGCCGCATAGCCACCGGCAAAGATGTGGCTGAACGTGTTCGGCCAACGCGACAGCTCGGCCTGCGGCACCACGTGGAAGCGATTGTTGATCTGGCGCGACAGCTCCAGCACCGATGTCGCGCCCTTCGGGTCGAAGTCGGTGTGCAGGTGCATGTCGAACGTCGAGAACACGATCTGGCGCAGCGTCGCCATGCCGTTCTGGAAGTTCTTCGCGGCCAGCATGCTGTCGTACAGCTTGCGCGGCAGCGGTTCGCCGGAATTTACATGGCGCGTCATGCGCGAGAGCACTTCCCATTCCCAGCAGAAGTTTTCCATGAACTGCGACGGCAGCTCCACCGCGTCCCATTCCACGCCGTTGATGCCCGATACGCCTAGTTCATCCACCTGCGTGAGCATGTGGTGCAGGCCGTGGCCGAATTCGTGGAAGAGGGTGATGACCTCGTCGTGCGTGAACAGCGCCGGCTTGTTGCCGACCGGGCCGGAGAAGTTGCAGGTGAGGTAAGCCACCGGGGTCTGCACGCCGGCATCGCCCAGCAGCTTGCGACCGCGTGCGTCGTCCATCCATGCACCGCCGCGCTTGCCTTCGCGCGCATACAGGTCGATGTAGAACTGCGCCAGCAACTCGCCCTGTGCCGATTCGACGCGGAAGAATCGGACGTCCGGGTGCCATACCTCGGCCGCCTCCGGCTGAATCTTCACCGAGAACAGCGTCTGCACGACGTTGAACAGGCCGTCCAGCACGGCAGGTTCCGGGAAGTACTGCTTCACCTCCTGCTCGGAAAACGCGTAGCGCGCTTCGCGCAGCTTTTCCGACGCGTAGGCCATGTCCCATGGTTCGAGCTTGTCGATGCCGAGGGTGGTCTTGGCGAACGCCTGCAGTTCTTCCCAATCCTTCTCGGCGAACGGACGGGCGCGGTCGGCCAGTTCCTCCAGGAAGCGCAGCACGTCTTCAGGCGAATCGGCCATTTTCGGCACGAGCGACACCTCGCCGAAATTGCGATAGCCCAGCATGTGCGCTTCTTCGGCGCGCAGCGCGAGCTGTTCGGCCATGTTGGCAGTGTTGTCCCACTCGGCCTTGCCGCCGCCGTATTGCGTGCCCAGTTCGGACGCACGCGTGACGTTGGCTTCGTACAGCGTGCGGCGTAGCGCGCGGTCGTCCGCGTACTGCAGCACCGGGAAATACGAGGGGAAGTGCAGCGAGAACTTCCAGCCGGTCGCCTCGGGATTATCGCGGCGCGCAGCTTCCTGGGCGGCCTGCTTGGCGTCTTCGGGCAGGCCGGCCAGGCGCGCTTCGTCGTCGATGACGAGCGCGTAGGCGTTGGTCGCGTCCAAAACGTGGTCGCTGAAGGCCTTGGTCAACTGTGCCTGCTGTTCCTGAATCGCCGCAAAGCGCGGCTTCTGGTCTTCGGGCAGCTCTGCGCCGCCCAGGCGGAACCCGCGCAGTTCGTTCTCAAGAAGCTTCTTTCGCGCGGGCGACAGCGTGGCGTATTCGGCGCTGTTGGCAATCGCCTTGTACTTTTCGAACAGTTCCAGATCCTGACCCAGGCCCGACCAGAATTCGGTCACGCGCGGCAGATTGGCGGCATGCGCTTCGCGCAGCTCCGGCGTGTCGGCGACGGCGCTCAGGTGGCTGACGATGCCCCAGGCGCGGCCCAGCGGTTCGGTGGCGTCTTCGAGTGCGGTGACGACGGTGTTCCAGCTGACGGGCGTGGCCGGGTCCTTGACCTGCGCCACCGCCGATGCGGCGCGCTCGAGCAGCACGTCGACGGCCGGCGTGATGTGTTCGGGGCGGATGTCCGCAAAGCGCGGCAGACCAGAAAAATCGAGCAGCGGATTGTTGGCCGGGGTGGCAACCTTGGGCGAAATGTCGGTCATGGCGGGCTCGGTAGAGAAATTCGGGGGACAAAAAAAGCGTCCGATCCAACAGGTGGGGACGCTTTTTCCGTTTCCAACTGGATCAGGGTGAAGCTTACGCCGCCAGGGCGGCTCCTTCAGCAGCGCGCTCGGCGGCTTCCAGGGTGTTGATGAGCAGCATGGTGATCGTCATCGGGCCGACGCCACCCGGCACCGGCGTGATATAGCCGGCAACTTCCTTGACGCCGGCAAAGTCGACGTCGCCGCACAGCTTGCCGGCATCGTCGCGGTTCATGCCCACGTCGATGACGACTGCGCCCGGCTTGACCATGTCGGCGGTGATGATGTTGCGGCGGCCCACGGCGGCAACGATGATGTCGGCCTCTCGCGTGTGCGCGGCCAGATCGCGCGTCTTGCTGTTGCAGATGGTGATGGTGGCGCCGGCTTGCAGCAGCAGCATCGCCATGGGCTTGCCGACGATGTTCGAAGCGCCGACCACCACCGCATTGGCGCCGCGCACGGGGTAGTTGATCGATTCCAGCATCTTCATGCAGCCATACGGCGTGCACGGGCGGAACAGCGGGGCGCCGGTCATCAAGGCGCCGGCATTGGCCACGTGGAAACCGTCGACGTCCTTCTCGGGCGCGATGGCTTCGAGCACCTTGTGGCTGTCGATGTGCTTGGGCAGCGGCAGTTGGACCAGGATGCCGTGGATGCGCGGGTCGCGGTTCAGTGCGTCGATGCGGCCGAGCAGGTCGGCTTCGGACAGGTCAGCGGGGTAGCGGTCGAAGCTGGACAGGAAGCCGTTGTCTTCGCATGCCTTGATCTTGTTGCGCACGTAGACCTGGCTGGCCGGGTCTTCGCCGACGAGGATGACGGCGAGGCCGGGCTGGTGGCCGCGCGCGGTCAGGGCGGCGGCGCGTTGTGCGGCCTCGGCGCGGAGTTGTTTGGCAAGCGCGTTGCCGTCAATGAGTTGGGCGGTCATGGCTGGGCGGAGGAGGGAGAGGGCAAACCGCGATTATAAATCGCCGCCTCCCTTCCGGCCGCCCGGATGATCGCTTGGGTTTTCCTGCAGCCGAATCAGGCGTTGCGCGACAGGGCCAGGCGCAGCAGGTCCGCCACGGTGTTCACGTTGAGCTTTTCCATGATGTTGGCGCGGTGCGCTTCCACCGTCTTGATGGAAATGCCCAGATCGTCGGCGATCTGCTTGTTCAGGCGGCCGGCCACGATGCGCTCCAGGACTTGCTGCTCGCGCGTGGTCAGGCGGCCCAGCAGGTCCTTGGCGGCCTTTTGCTCGCGGGCGACCGAGTCTTCGCTGCGGGCCTTGCTGAGCATGCGCTCAACCAGTTCGCGCAGTTCGGATTCGTCGAAGGGCTTTTCGATGAAGTCGACCGCGCCTTTCTTCATGGTCGAGACCGCCATCGGCACGTCGCCGTGGCCCGTGACGAAAACGATCGGCATGCGGCTGTTTTCGGCCAGCAGGCGGTCTTGCAGCTCGGGGCCGCTCATGCCTTGCATGCGCACGTCGAGGATCAGGCAGCCGACGCCTTCGCCGCGTTTGTCGTCGACCAGGAATTCTTCGGCGCTGCGGTACGTGCGAACGGTGTAGCCGTTGCCTTCGAGCAGCCACGTCAACGAGTCACGCATGGCTTCATCGTCATCGACGACGAACACGGTTTCGTTGCGCGGCGCAACTGCGGCGGGCGTTGTGCTCATGGAGGAGTCCTCGGTCTACGTTCTATGTTTTAAAAACGATCTACAGCGGATTCAGCGGCAGGATGATTTTAAACGTACAGCCGATGCCATCGGCGTTGTTTTCTACCCAGAGCCTGCCGAGGTGGGATTCTATGATGGAGCGGCAGATATTCAGCCCCATGCCCATGCCATCGGATTTTGTACTGAAGAACGGCTCGAACAGCCGCTCCTTGGTGCTGTCGTCCACGCCCGGGCCCTGGTCGATCACCTCGATCAGCACGGAATTTTCCGGATCGTTGATCAGGTTGGCGTGTAGGCGCAGGACGCTGGCGGCGCGCAGGCGCGGGTGGGCGGCCATGGCTTCGGCGGCGTTCTTGAGCAGATTGACGAGCACCTGCTCGATCAGCACCGGATCAACATACAGATGCGGCAGGTCGCCCGGCAGGCGCGTCAGGATGGTGATGCCGCGCCGCGTGGCCTCCAGCTCGGCCAGGCCGACGGCGTCGGCGACGATGTCGCGCAGGTCGGATTCGCGCCGCTGCGGCTGGCTGCGTTTCACGAAACCGCGAATGCGCTGGATGATCGTGCCGGCACGCACGGCCTGGGCGGAGGTCTTTTCCAGCACCGGAATCAGTTCCTCCGGCGTGCTCCGCCCCGACTTCAGGCGGCCGACCGCACCCATGCAGTAGTTGTTGATGGCGGCCAGCGGCTGGTTCAGCTCATGGGCCAGCGACGAGGCCATCTCGCCCATCGTCGTCAGGCGGCTGGTGAACTGCAGGCGTTCTTCGTGCTGGCGCGTCATCTCTTCAGCGGCCTTGCGCACGGTGATATCGGTGGCGATCTGCATCTGCGCGAGGTGGCCGTCCACCCACTGGATGTAGCGGCGCCGCACTTCAAACCATTTCTGCATCGACGGCACGTAGATTTCCCGTGCGTCCGCCGCGTGCGGCGTCAGTTCGGAGGCCGGCAGGCCGGCGTAGGCGTCGACCAGGTCGAGCGCATCGCTGGACACGTCTTCGGTATTGACGTCGTTGCCGGAGAGCTGCAGATGGCCGAACGCTTCCCAGCCGAAAAGCTGACGGTAATAGCGGTTGGCGAACAGCAACTCGGCCTTGTCGGTCGAGAGCACCGACACCGCTGCGTCCAGGCTTTCCAGCACCGTAGTGAAGCGGTCGTGCGCGGCGGCCAGGTCTTCGCGGGCGCGCTTGGGCTCGGTGATGTCGGTGATGGAACTCATCCACCCCGTATGCCGGCCGCGTGCGTCGATCAGCGGCGAGACGTACATCCGCGCATAGAAACTCGTGCCGTCGCGGCGCATCATGCGCAGCTCCATGCCGTTGGCGGGGGCCTTGCCGCGCAGGGTCAGCTCGATGTGCTTCTGCATCTCGCCGATCTCGTTGGGCGGCCAATACGGGAACGGCGGCATGCGGCCGACCAGTTCGGCCTCCGTCCAGCCGATCATGCGGCAGAACGCCGGGTTCACGTAGGTGATGCGACCGTTGAGGTCGAGCGAACGCATGCCGATCACCATGGAGTTTTCCATGGCGCGCCGGAACGAGGTCTCTGCCAGGAGCGCGCGTTGGGCTTCCGAACGGCGGCTGGTGTGGCGCCACACGCTCCACAAGCTCCAGATCACGAAGCACGACAGGCCGGCCACCAGCCACATCAGCATGTTGTTGGGCAGGTTGGACGGTGCGGGATACGCCTCGGCCCGCAGCGACAACGAATGGCCAGGCGGATCCAGTAGCACTTCATACGACGCGGCGGCCTTGGGCACCGGCCGCAACGACGTGCTCGCGCGAACCACGTTGTTCTTGTCGACCAGCGAGAAGCGGTAGCGGTCTGTCAGCTCGCCCGGCAGCAGTTGCGTGAGGATGCCGGTGACCGAATACATGGCGCCCACCGTGCCCAGGAATTCGTTGTCCCGCACGATCGGGACTTCCATGAGCATGAAGCTCTCGCCGCGTTCGTTCTGGATGGGCCGTGAATAGACGGCGCGCTGCGTCTCCCGGGCCGCGTCGTAGGCGGATTGAATTTCAGGTTCGAGCGGATGGTCGCGCGTTTCGCGCACGCGCGCAGTGAATTCGGAGGTGGACGGGAACGCCCAGCGCGGGCGCCGCGTGGCATCCAGCCAGTTGATGAAGACCAGCTCCGGGTTCTCACGCAGGAGCTGGCGGGCGGCATCGCGATAGGCGCTCGGGTCGAGCTGTGCGGCTCCGATATCGCGCGCCAGGGCGGCAACCTGGTCCTGGTTGCTCTGCAGGGACAGGCGCACCTTCTGCTCGGCCCAGGCAGCATCGCGGTAAAGAGCGTCGCGCTGCTGCTGCACCTCGGTGGCGTGCAACTGGTACAGGATGAAAATCATCGCGCCGGCGAACAGGACGATCGCTACCAGCGGGATGAACATGAACCAGTTGGTCGTCCATAGCCGGGCCAGGCGCGTCAGCCACAGGCGGCGGGGCATGTTCGGCCGGACGACTTCGTCCGACGGCAGTTCGGATGCGTTCACGGAAATCGGCGCAGGCGCAGCAGGCGTTGGCGGCTCGGACTTGGCGGCCGGGTCCTGCGAAGCGTGGGAGGGGGCAAGCATGATGGGCGGACGAACGCCGGAATTCTGCGGAGGTAGAGGAGTGGGCATCTGTGCAACTGCGCAAAACTTAGTGTAACGGCAATCAACTTGCAGGTCGCTTGGGGAAACCGCTTGGTGAGGTGTCTTGTTCGCTTAAAAAATGCTGCGCTGCAATGTCAAAAGTGATTTGTTTTGCGTTGCGGCAATATTCCGCATTATAAAAAACCATATCGCAATTTGAAAATTCCGCTTGTGCTGCGTTTGCGGGTGCCCATAGAATCAGCGCAAAAGTCGGGGTGGCCTCTTGCGTGCGTGCGAACGCGCGTGCCAGTGGGCGCCTCACAAGAGACGCAACTACCGTTACTGCTACCAAGGAGACCGCCATGTCGGCCGTACCAGAACAAGTCCTGGGTGCCACGAGCGCCAGCGACGTTGATCCCCAGGAAACCAAGGAGTGGCTGGAGGCGCTGCAAGGCGTCATCGGCGCGGAAGGCCCGCAACGCGCGGCGTTCCTCCTCGATAAGCAGATCGAGTACGCGCGCATCAACGGCGTGACGTCTCCGCTGCATGCAGAAACCCCCTATATCAATACGATCCCGGTCGAGAATCAGGAGCGCATTCCGGGCGACCAGGAAATCGAGCACCGCATTCGCTCGTACACGCGCTGGAATGCCATGGCGATGGTGCTGCGTGCGAACAAGGACACCAACGTCGGCGGCCACATCTCGTCGTTCGCTTCGGCGGCCACGCTGTATGACGTCGGCTACAACCATTTCTGGCATGCCCCGTCGGACAAGCACGGCGGCGATATGGTGTTCGTGCAGGGCCACTCGGCACCGGGCGTTTACTCGCGCGCATTCCTGCTGGGCCGTCTGAGCGAAGAGCAACTCGACAGCTTCCGTCAGGAAGTCGACGGCAAGGGCATCTCGTCGTACCCGCACCCGTGGCTGATGCCGGATTTCTGGCAATTCCCGACAGTGTCGATGGGCCTGGGCCCGATCATGGCGATCTACCAGGCGCGCTTCACCAAGTACCTGGCCAGCCGCGGCCTGATCCAGAACTGGGAAAACCGCAAGGTCTGGGCGTTCCTGGGCGATGGTGAAACCGATGAGCCGGAATCGCTGGGCGCGATCGGCATGGCCGGCCGCGAAAAGCTGGACAACCTCGTCTTCGTGATCAACTGCAACCTGCAGCGCCTGGATGGTCCGGTGCGCGGCAACGGCAAGATCATTCAAGAGCTGGAATCGGAATTCCGCGGCGCCGGCTGGAACGTCATCAAGGTCATCTGGGGCAGCCGTTGGGATCAGCTGCTTGCCCGCGACACCAAGGGCCTGCTGATGAGCCGCATGATGGAATGCGTCGACGGCGAGTACCAGACCTTCAAGTCCAAGAGCGGCGCCTATGTGCGCGAGCACTTCTTCAACACGCCCGAACTCAAGGCCATGGTGGCCGACTGGTCCGACGACGACATCTGGGCGCTGAACCGCGGCGGCCATGATCCGCACAAGATCTACGCAGCGTTCAAGGCGGCAACGGACCACAAGGGCCAGCCGACCGTCATCCTCGCCAAGACCATCAAGGGCTACGGCATGGGCGAAGCCGGTGAAGCGATGAACATCGCCCACCAGCAGAAGAAGATGCCGGTGGATGCCATCCGCAAGCTGCGCGATCGCTTCAATATTCCGGTCGCCGACGACCAGCTCGAGCACGTTCCGTACGTCAAGTTTGAAGAGGGCTCGAAGGAACTCGAATACATGCGCAAGGCGCGCATGGACCTCGGCGGCTACCTGCCGGCCCGTCGCCAGAAGGCCGACCCGCTGCAAGTTCCGGCGCTGTCTGCGTTCGACGCGTTGCTCAAGGCCACCGGTGAAGGCCGCGAGGTGTCCACGACGATGGCCTTCGTGCGCATTCTGAACATCCTGCTGAAGGACAAGAACATCGGTAAGCACGTTGTACCCATCGTGCCGGATGAGTCGCGCACGTTCGGCATGGAAGGTCTGTTCCGCCAGGTCGGCATCTGGAACCAGGAAGGCCAGAAGTACGTGCCGCAGGATCACGACCAGCTGATGTTCTACAAGGAATCGCAGACGGGTCAGGTGCTGCAGGAAGGCATCAACGAAGCCGGCGCCATGTGCGACTGGATCGCGGCCGCCACGTCGTATTCGACGCATGGCGTGGCGATGATCCCGTTCTACATCTACTACTCGATGTTCGGCATCCAGCGTATCGGCGACCTCTGCTGGGCCGCCGGCGACATGCGTTCGCGCGGCTTCCTGCTAGGCGGCACCGCAGGCCGGACCACGCTGAACGGCGAAGGCCTGCAGCACGAAGATGGTCACTCGCACGTGTACCACGCTGCCATCCCGAACTGCATCTCGTATGACCCGACCTTCCAGTACGAACTGGCGGTGATCATGCAAGACGGCCTGCGTCGCATGTATGTCGAGCAGGAAGACGTCTACTACTACCTGACGGTGATGAACGAGAACTACGAGCACCCGGAAATGCCGGCGGGTGTCGAGGCCGACATCATCAAGGGGATGTACCAGTTCAAGAAGGGCGTCGAAAACAGCAACGCACCGCGCGTGCAACTGCTGGGTTCGGGCACGATCTTCCGTGAAGTGATCGCCGCCGCCGATCTGTTGAAGAAGGACTGGGGCGTGGAATCCGACCTGTGGGGCTGCCCGAGCTTTACCGAGCTGGCCCGTGAAGGCAACGCTACCGCACGCTGGAACCTGCTCAACCCGACCGAGCCGCAACGCGAGTCGCACGTCGAGAAGCTGCTCAAGAACGCACGCGGCCCGGTCATCGCATCGACCGACTACGTTCGTACGTTCGCCGAGCAGATCCGCGCCTTCGTGCCGCGTCGCTACGTGGTGCTGGGCACCGACGGTTTCGGCCGCTCGGATACCCGTGAGAAGCTGCGTCACTTCTTCGAGGTGGATCGCTACTGGGTGACGGTCGCGTCGCTCAAGGCGCTCGCCGACGAAGGCGTGCTGCCGCGCGAAAAGGTGGCCGAGGCACTGAAGAAGTACAACCTCGATCCGAACAAGCCCAACCCGATGACCGTATAACGGAGCCGCCGGGCGCGCGGGTTGCGTCCCGGCCGGGCACCGCCCCGACAGACTTCCCGCAACGTGCATTTGCCTGCACGATGCGGTAGCCTGCGGGGCAACGCGTGTCCACGGCCGGATGCTCTCGCCGCCAGACCCTCTGGAGACAGAAGAATGAGTCAAGTCGTAGAAATCAAGGTGCCGGACATCGGCGACTACAAAGACGTCCCGGTGATCGAAGTGCTGGTCAAGGCGGGCGATACCGTCAACGCCGAAGATTCGCTGGTCACGCTGGAGTCGGACAAGGCGACCATGGACGTGCCTTCGCCCAAGAGCGGCGTCGTCAAGGAAGTGAAGATCAAGGTGGGTGACACCGTGTCGGAAGGCTCGCTGGTGCTGCTGCTCGAAGAGCAGGGCGCTGCCGCTGCACCGGCCCCGGCACCCCAAGCTGCGCCCGCACCGACTCCGGCCGCTGCTGCACCGGCACCCGCACCGGCCGCGCAAGCCCCGACCCCTGCTCCGGCTGCCGCTGGTGGCGGCACGATCGAAGTGAAGGTGCCGGACATCGGCGACTACA